>CBIHRJ010000044.1:0-46973 GCA_966212445.1 uncultured Noviherbaspirillum sp.
TTGCCGCCGGAATTCGCGCTTACAAAACGTCGGGAAGTTGTGTGTAATGAGGTGCTCTATACATCCGAAAAACACAAGCGGCCTTGATACGCGCCCACCCAATGTTGATCAATATCGGCGCAGTTGGGACGGAACCGAGGAACGGCCATCTCTTTCCAATGTGTTGGAGCGCCATCTGAGCGCGAAGGAGACTGCAATGAACGCGAGACAATTTCGGACCTGCCTGATAGCGATTTGCTTTGGTTTGTTATCCGGCTTGGGCATGAGTCCTCTTTCGTACGCACAGACGAGTTGTGAGCGCGACAAATGGACCGAGGTTCCCGGAGGCGGCATCACAACAGGTACCGGACCGGCAACCGCGGTGTTGGGCAATGACTTGCATCTGTTCGTTACCGGTGGCGCCGACCAGATTTTCACCAATGTCTATAGATCGGCATCCGCAAGCTGGAGCGGATGGAATGAAGTGCCGGGAGGTGGGATTACCACGCATGGTCCTGCGGCAACGGCGTTTGGAAACCTCTATCTATATGTCCGGGGGATCGGCGGCGGCATATATGAAAATGTGCGGGACCTCTCTTCCGGAGACTGGGGCACATGGCGGGAAGTGCCGGGGAACGGGCTTGCTACCGCAGCACCGGGTGTTGCTGCCGGCCACCAGGCCGGTATCGTGGTGGCGGTCAGGGGCTTGGGAAGCGGTATATTCCAAAATCGGATGGGTCCGGGCAGTAGCGGACAGTGGAGCGAATTGCCTGGGAACGGCCGCGCCGCGGCGACTGCGGGGCCGGCAGTGGTTGTCTACTCAGGGGCTTTTCACCTGTTTGTGAGCGGTCCCGACGATCGCATCATCTGCAGTCTGGCTGGATAGGAACGGCGAGCGCGTGGTGTGAGTTTCCGTGCCGTGCAAGCGACTGCGCCTGTCAGCGCATGAGGGCGGTTTGATGAACCGCAATTAGCAATAGCATGATTCTGGCAAGTGTGCATGAAAACGCCGAGACTGCATCTTGCCGGCGGGCTGTCTAAATAGCGATGCCGTGATCGTCGTGGGCGCCTCGGACCAGCAATGCAGGAGGTGCACCATGTCGGGCGAAATGATTGGTGAAGAGCAGGGAAAGATTACTGCAGTCGGAGTGCTGCCATCCAATTGAAGATAGCAACATATCCGCCAGATTGTGGGAATGGAAATAGGTGAACGGAAACACCAGTTTGATAGGGGAATGACAGAACGGGGCGAGGGTTTTGCCAGCATGTGTGTGACAGCGACTTGAACCTCTATGTTTCAAACTGAAAGAAGAGCATATTCTCGCTTGCAAGCGAAGGCATGTATGTTTGAAACGCGGACAAATTCCACCAAACGAGAGACGGCAGATGATGACGTGTCTTCTCGTTCGTTTAGATTCAACCTGGCAAAGTGGATCATTGCATTCGTTTTCTCTATTACGGGAATACTCGGGATTGCTGGGCTCGTCTTGGGAGCACGTGCAAGCGAAGCCGAGTTTCGCGCGATCAAGGATATCTTCGGAATTCTGCTTCCGGTTCTGAGCACGTGGGCAGGCACCGTCCTGGCGTTTTACTTTACTCGTGAAAATTTTGAATCAGCCGCCCGCAGCACCTCGACCCTGGTACGGCAATTGACGTCCGAGGAAAAGCTGAAATCGACACCTGTTCAAAGTGTCATGATTCCGATCGAGAAGGCGGTAAAGCTGATCCTTACTGGTCCAGAGACAAGCGTTAAGCTGAAAGCAAACATCCTTGACGCAATCCTTGATGCGAAGAAAAAGGAGCGGTTGCCAATACTTGATGCAGCAGGCATCGTGAAATATATGGCGCATAGAAGCCTGATAGATCGATTTATCGTGAACGCTGTGGAAAGTGGAAAGAAAGTCGCAGACCTTACCCTGGCTGACATGTTGGCGGATAGGTATTCCAAGGAGGTTCTTGAAGGCAGCTTCAGGGCTGTGCGTGATACAGCCAACCTGTCGGAAGCGAAAGCGATTATAGATAATATCGAGAGTTGCTCTGACGTCTTTATTACACAGGATGGCACTGTAAAAGCAAAAGCCATCGGATGGATCACCAATGTGATGATCACCGAACAGGCAACGGTATAGCCTTTCAGGCTGCGGGCCCTAACCGGCTAATCGTATCCCATGATGCATAATCATGCCCTTATACAAACACATCACCTCCGAACGCATTGAAGACATCTTGGCCGGGAAAATCAGATTCACGCAGCCCGGCGCATTCAACGATCCATTCGAAATGCCTGCCTTCAAGCTGAAGGAGGCGGAGCTGGTTTTGTCAGGTCTTCTGAGTCAGACTTCGGATATTCTGAACCAAGCCATGTCCAATCCATCCTCGCCACCACCCGCCGCTTTCAGGCTGCCGCTTACTTATCTGGAGAGGAATCCATCAGGCAAAGCGGCTGCTGTAAACAGCCGTGAAGAAGCGGAATCGATCATGGAGAAGATCAAGTCGATCGATAAAAAATTCGGCATTCTTTCGCTCACTTCAACCGAAGACAACCTGCTCATGTGGGCGCATTATTCCAACGAGCATAAGGGCGCGGTCATAGAAATCGATATTGACGATCAGGCATTCCAGAGAAGAGAGTTTCAGGTAGCGCGAGCCGTGCATTACACCTTTCGACGTCCGCAATTGCCTTTGAACGAGGAGGTGTTGATGCAGCATTTCTTCGCGAAAAGCAGTGAGTGGGCGTATGAGCAGGAGTTCCGGATCGTGCGGCATTTGGACGCTTGCATGGAGGTAAAGTTACGCGATGCAAAATTCCCTGTATATCTTTTCGATCTTCCGAATCACTGCATCAAGCGCTTGATCTTTGGTGTGCGCTTCGATGCCGAGCACCGTGAGATTGTGTGCGATCGAATCCGGCAGAGCCATGCACTCAAGCATATTCACCTGTATCAGGCGAACATCGATATGGTAGAGTTCCAGCTACGTATGAAAGAGCTCGTATAAATGGAAGAAGCGCGGCGGCGGGATCAGGTCTTGCCTTTCGCTATAAAGAAAAAACTTTCTCTGCGAATAGGCGTTTTCGGACATCTCTTGTTTTATCTCTTTATATCTCTGGATATTTTCCAGAAAAATCTTGTCGAGATATTCGCTTGCCACAATTTCAAATGAGGATGGATATATGGATTGTCCTGTTTGCACTAACGTCAAACTTGTCATGTCGGAGCGTCAAGGAATCGAGATTGATTACTGCCCGAATTGCCGTGGTGTTTGGCTGGATCGTGGAGAGTTGGACAAAATCATCGACAAATCTACGGAAGTCGCGGCCCAGCCGATTCGGCAACAAGAGCGAAATGATCGATACCAAGAACAGCAGCGTTACCCCCAGGACTTCGGGCAATCTCAGCAGTCCCGTGGGTATCCTCAGCATGACCACTACAAGAAGAAGCGCAAAGGTTTTTTAGGCGAACTATTCGACTTCGATTGAGGATTTTCCTTGGCATGCGCCGCATTGGCGTCATGCTTTCCTGTCTCTGCCGTCATTGTTCTGCCGCGCATTGCCATGTATGAAGGAATGCAGGCGGCGCTTGAGTTATTTCTAGTTTCAGCGAGAGTGTCAAAACTTCCGGTGATGAACGATCAGGGGGAACGCAAGCGCCTCAATGCACGATGGCGAGCTTGCCGAAATGCCGCCCGCCCGCACCGAGTTCGGCATAAGCCGCGGGGGTGTCGTCGATGCCGAATACGCGGTCGATGACCGGCACGATGCGGTGGGCGGCAATGGCCCGGGCGGCTTCCGTCAGGTCGGCCACGGAGCCGGTGTTGTTGCCAACGATCCGCAATGCCTTGACGATGATCGGCAACAGGTCGATCGAAGAAGCCGTGCCGGTGACAAAGCCGACCGTGAACACGGTGCCACCCACCGCCGCAGCATTGAGCGAGCGCACGATGGTTGCTCCACCCACAGTTTCCACCACCAGGTCGGCGCCGCGACCTTCGGTGAGCTTCAGCACTTCCTCGTCCCAGGCCGGCGTGGCGCGGTAATTGATCAGATGATCGGCGCCGAGCTGGCGCGCACGCTCCAGCTTTTCATCGGACGACGACGCCAGGATCACCGTGGCGCCGCATGCCTTCGCAAACTGCAGGGCAAAGATACTGACCCCGCCGGTTCCCAGCAGCACCACCACTGATCCGGGATGGACCTGGGCCGAACGCACGGCATTCCAGGCGGTCGTTGCCGCGATGGGCAGCGTCGCACCCTGGATAAAATCAAGATGGGCCGGCAACGCGACCAGGCTGGCGGCGGGAACGGCCACGTATTCGGCTAGTGATCCCGCGTAGCGCAGCGACACGGCGCGGCGTGATGGTTCCGCCTTGCCAGTCCGGCATGAAGTGCGGGATCACCCGGTCGCCAACGGTCAGGCCGGTGACGCCCTCGCCAAGCGCGGCCACTTCGCCGGCGCCGTCGGCGACCGGAATTATCGGGAATTCCGCGCCGGGAAAGCTGCCCGTTGCGACGGCCACATCCACGAAATTCAGTGTGGCGGCACGCAGACGCACCAGCACCTCGCCGTGACCGGGCTGTGGGTCGGGCAATTCGGTCTGGCGAAACGCGGTAAGAGAGGGAGCGGTGAGTTCAATGGCTTTCATGGTTTTTCTCGGTTATGGAAATAGAGTGGTCAGTTTGATTTGGAATCGGAGCGAGATAAACTGCGATTCAATTGATACATTTGAAATCAGGAGTTGCTAATGGATTTGCTGGGCAGCATGAAGGTGTTTGTTCTGGCGGTGGAAAAAGGCAGCCTGAGTGGCGCCGCCACAGCGTGCGGCATCTCTTCGACGATGGCCGGCAACCACCTGCGGACGCTGGAAAAACGCCTGGGCATGCAACTGCTCAACCGGACCACGCGGCGCCAGCACCTGACGGCTTTCGGCGAGGACTATTACACCCGCTGCAAGGAAATCCTCCGGCTGGTGGCCGAGACCGATGCGCAGGCGCAGAATCTGCAATTGGCCCCCGCAGGCAAGCTGCGTATCACTGCCCCCATCACTTTCGGCACCGAAGCCCTGATGCCCGCCTTGTCGGAATATCTGGAGCGTTACCCCGAGGTCAGCGTCGATGTGGCCCTGTCCGACCGCGTGGTGGACCTGGTGGAGGAGGGCTTCGAGGCGGCCATCCGCATCGGCCACCTGCCGGATTCGGCATTGATCGCCAAGCCGCTGTCGCCTTATCGGTTGATGATCTGCGCATCCCCTGACTACCTGGCGCGCAGGGGGACGCCGGAGAAGCCGGAAGAGTTGACCCGGCACGAATGCCTGTCTTTCAGTCCCGCGGCTTTGGCTTATTGGCGTTTGACAGGCGATGAAGGCGCATGCCGCATCCCTGTCTCGGGCCGGTTGCAGGTCAACCACGGGCAGGCACTGCGAGTCGCGGCCTTGCACGGCCTGGGCATCGTCCTGCAACCCGCAATACTGCTGGAGGCCGACGTTCGGGCAGGGCACCTGGTGCAACTCTTTCCCGACTATGAACTTCCCAGCCGTCCGATGAGTGTGGTCTACCTGCCGGATCGGTATCGGTCGCCCAAGCTGCGCAGCTTCGTTGATTACCTGGCGGAACGGTTCTGCTAGCTGTTCATTGACAGCGGACAAGGCGCTGACGAATTGTGAATTGACGGTCTATTTCGAGCCTTTAATATGGACAAGATGGTCGGCAAGGACTTCGAGGCCGGCCTCGCCAACCTGAAGGCCATTGTCGAAAAATAATTAAAAATTTTTTGCCTGATATGTCGATTCCGGTCCTTCCCGTTCGTCGTACAGTCAGAATCCCGGAAAACGGGCCTTCCAACCCAATTAACAGGAGCTAACAAATGCGAGTCATGATTCTGATCAAAGCCGACAAGAATTCCGAAGCGGGAGTGATGCCGGATGAAAAGTTGCTGACCGACATGGGCAAATTCAACGAAGAACTGGTGAAAGCCGGCATCATGCTCGCCGGCGAGGGGCTGCATCCCTCTTCCAAAGGCAAGCGGGTCCGCTTCTCCGGCGCCGATCGCACCGTGATCGACGGCCCGTTCGCCGAAACCAAGGAATTGATCGCCGGTTTCTGGATATGGCAGGTGCAGTCGATGGAAGAAGCGGTCGAATGGGTCAAGCGTTGCCCCAATCCCATGAGCGGGGAGAGCGAGATCGAGATTCGCCGGGTGTTCGAGGCGGAGGATTTCGGCGCCGAGTTCACGCCGGAGTTAAGGGAGCAGGAAGACCGCCTGCGCGCGGAAATAGCGGCGAGGCAGTAGTGGCGGTACCGGTTCCCTTCCTGTTGCAAGGATGGGCGCTGACGTAACCGGCGTACGAAGAAAAGCAATTCCCTCTCCCGTTTGCGGGAGAGGGGGGCGCTGCGGCTCTTTGATATCAAGTGCCCATGCACTTGCAGATGAAAGAAATTTTCACCCCGATTGGATTTTTACGATCACACCCCCCTTGAAAAGGAGATTCCCATGCAAGTCCAACCCTATTTGTTCTTCGAAGGTCGCACCGAAGAGGCGGTCGAGTTCTACCGCAAGGCGCTTGGCGCCGAAGTGACGATGCTGATGCGTTTCAAGGACAGCCCTGAACCGCAACCGGACAGCATGTGTGCGCCCGGCTCCGACGACAAGATAATGCATGCCAGCTTTAACATCGGCGAGACCATGGTCATGGCCTCCGACGGCATGTGTACAGGGAAGCCGAATTTCCAGGGCTTTTCACTGTCGATCACAGCCGCCAATGAGGCAGAGGCCGACCGGCTGTTCTCCGCGCTGGCCGACGGCGGCCAGGTGCAGATGCCGCTGACCAAAACTTTCTTTTCCCCGCGCTTCGGCATGGTCGCCGACCGTTTCGGCGTGAGCTGGATGGTGATCGTCGCCGAGTCCTGAACAGGGCATATCGATTTCACGCAGCCCCGTTCGTCCAGTAACAGGAGAGTCGGGTTTTTGACCGGTTGAATCCAGCCGGAACCCGGCTCCCCGTCGAAAAGGAGCAGGAGGTACAGGCTCAGGTCTTGCAATCACATATGGTTTGTCAATTAATCAGGCGGTAGCCGACACCGGTCTCGGTCACGATATGCGCTGGACGAGCGGGATCGGTTTCAAGTTTCTGTCTAAGGTGGCCCATGTAAATGCGCAAGTAGTGGCTGCGTTCTGCATGGCCCGTACCCCATACTTCGCGCAGAAGCTGCGTATGCGTCATCACCTTGCCGGCATTTCGGACGAGCGCGGCCAGAAGCTTGTACTCGATAGGCGTGAGGTGCACGTCTTCATCCATGCGCGTTACACGGCGCTGCATGAAATCGACAGTGACTTTGCCAAATTGAAAAAACGGCGCGCCTGTATCGGCCGTACCGCCTGACCTTTTCCGCAGATGGACCCGGATGCGGGCCAGCAGCTCCGAATTACCGAAGGGCTTGGTCAGATAATCATCGGCTCCGGCGTCCAGCGCGGCTACCTTCTGTGCTTCTTCACTGCGTGCCGACAAAACGAGAATCGGAAGAGCCGTCCATGTACGCAGTTGACAGATGACATCTACGCCATCCATGTCCGGCAAACCCAAATCCAGAACAAGCAGATCGGGCCGACGGGCCGCAACTTCGGTCAGTCCCTGCCTGCCGGTTTCCGCTTCCGTCACGGATATGCCTTCGGCCTCCAGCGTCATTCGCAGAAAACGCCGAATCTGTTTTTCATCCTCGATCACTACGATGTGAATCGGTGGCTGGCTCATTGTGAAGAATCCGTCTCGGTCAAGTCGGCGGCATTCGATGCTTCGTCGGCAGGCGGAGTTCCAATCGGCAGCGTGAATACAAAGCGAGCGCCGCCTTCACACCGGTTTGCGGCGCGAATGCGACCGCCGTGCGCCTCGATAATCGTGCGGCAGATGGAGAGGCCCAGCCCGACGCCCGCACGCGAGGTTTCCGATTCGCCGCGGGTGAACTTGGCGAAAATTGCCTCCTCCATCCCCACGGGCACCCCCGGTCCATTATCTTCCACCGACACGCTGACATCATCGCGGCTGCGCTCTGCCGCAATCCGGACCAAACCACCGGCAGCCGTGTATTTGGCCGCATTATCCAGCAGATTGCAAAACACGCGTTCCATCAGTACAGCATCGAAGTCGAGCAGTGGCAGCGTCGACGGCAGCGTAATCTCGATGCGACGATCCGCCAATGTCTGGGATAACATTGCCAGCGCGCTACCCACTACTTCCTCCAGCATTTGCCACTGCCGATTCAATTTGACAGCCCCTGCATGCAGCCTGGCCATGTCGAGAAGGTTGGTGACCAGATTGCTCATCCGAATGGCGTTTTCCTGAATCGCTTCAGCCAGCTCATGGCGCGTTTCGTCCGGCAGCGGACGACCGTCGGCCAGGGTGCTTGACAAGCCGACGATGGCTGTCAGTGGCGTCCGGATGTCGTGTGAAATAGCACTGAGCAGGGAGTTGCGCAGTCGTTCCGATTCCACGGCGACCATGGTCTCCTGAGCTACCTCGACATAGTGCACCCGCTCGACGGCCAGCGCGATTTGCGCAGCGCAGGTTTGCAACAAGCGCTCCAGTTCAGGTTGCCGCAGCGGGTGCACCTGACCGGGCAGGACGACAAGCACGCCGCGCATCCGCATTGGTGCGCGCAGCGGCACATACACTGTGCCTTCTGTGGCCGGCGCATCGTTGGGGCCGATAGCTGTTTGCCGGTCATAGATCTGCTGTGCGCCAGTAAGCACCGCGTTGGATGGCATGACAGGGCGTTCGGTTACACCTTCCGGCGTTCGAAGCTTTCCTTCCCGGCTCGGGACCAGCAACACCACCCCGGATTGGAACATTGCTTCAAGGTGACGGATGCTGATATCGCTGATTTGTGCATTGGTCAATGCCGCCGACAAGTCCTTGGACAGGTCGAACAGTGCGCTCGCACGGCGCTCTCGATAGTGTGCGATCAATGCCTGATAACGCAGATTGGCGGTCAAATTGCTGATGATCAGCGCTACGATGAGCATGATCGCAAAGGTCAACAAATACTGTGGGTCGGCCACGGTCAGCGAGTGGTACGGCGGAACCAGAAAGACATCGAAAGCCAACACGGCCAGGAAAGAGGCCAGCACGCCGGGCTTGCGCCCGAATTTGACAGCCACCAGCACCACTGCCATCAGGTATAGCAACACCAGGTTGGCCGGCGCGAGCAGATCGCGCAACGTCAAGGCGGCGGCCGTGGCGATCGCACAAGCCAGGACTGCCCAGCTGAAGCCAATGATGCGTGCGCGCACACCGGTTTCTAACGATGGCGGCGCTATTGATGGTGCTGTAATGCTGCCACCCATGCCAGCAAGCGCCATGAAAAAACGCTGCAACCGATTCTGTTGCCTGGGCTTCGCCACGACAGGAACAGAGTCGTCACGTGTTGGATTCATCGAATTGGCTGGACCATAGGATCAATTTTCGTGCATGTGATCGCACAGCACCCTTGACGAAAACGCGGACTCGGATCAAATCTCGACTTGCGCGCCCAATTCAATGACGCGATTGGCCGGCACCTGATAATAATCCGCAGCGTCACGCGCATTGCGCGACATCATCGCAAACAAGGCCTCACGCCACAACGCCATACCACTGCCGACTGTCGCAATGACGTTGTGGCGTGCGATGAAGAATGAGGTTTCCATCTTCTCGAACGCCAGACCTGCTGCCTTACACAGCGCCAATGCCTGCGGGATATCGCGTTCGTCCTTGAAGCCATAATACACATTGACTTGGTAACACTGATGGCCCAGCGGTTCGACTGTGACACGTTCGGCCTCGGGCACGGTTGGAATGTCGCAGTTGAAAACGGTCAGGAAGACGATGCGCCCGTGCAGTATCTTGTTATGCAACAGGTTATGCAACATTGCGTGCGGCACGCCGTCGCCTTCCGCACGGAAGAATACCGCAGTGCCTTCCACCCGGAGCGGGGGAGAAACAAACAGCGATTGCAGGAAATCGTTGAGTGGGATGAAATGCTTCTTCAGATTAAAAAACAACAATTCCCGTCCTGAGCGCCAGGTCAGCAAGATGGTGATTATCACCGCGCCAAGCATCAGCGGGAACCAGCCTCCATGGGCGATCTTTAACGAGTTCGCGGAAAGGAAGACGATATCAATGAAGAGAAAAATTCCAGTCGCGGCCCAGCATAGGAGCAGGTTGTACTTCCACTGGTAACGGATCACAAAGAAAGTCAGAATGGTCGTCGTCAGCATCGTCATCGTGACTGCAATACCGTACGCCGATGCCAGATTGGATGACGACCCAAAGCCGATGACCGCAAGAACAACGACCACCAGCTGCATCCAGTTAATCAGCGGAATATAGATCTGGCCGATTTCGCGATCAGACGTATGAAGAACAAGCATGCGCGGCAAGAAGCCTAGTGAAATTGCCTGGTGGGTGACCGAAAACGTAGCGGAGATGGTGGCCTGTGACGCAATCACGGTGGCCAATGTCGCCATGACGACCAGGGGATAGATACTCCATGCGCCAAGCTGGTGATAAAACGGATTGGAGACGGCATCAGGCTGGGACAGCAGTAATCCGCCCTGCCCCAGATAGTTGAGCGCGAGCGCCGGGAAGACGACGAAGAACCAGGCAAGTCGTACCGGCTTCTTGCCGAAATGCCCCATGTCGGCATAAAGTGCTTCCGCGCCTGTAAACGCGAGGAAAATCGCACCCAGTGCTACGAAGGCCAGCCAACCGTTATCGTACAAAAAACGCAGCGCGTGGAGTGGATTGAGGGCGGTCAGGATCAGGGGGGTGTGGATGATGTTGATAATACCCATCGTTGCCAAGGTTGTGAACCAAACCAGCACAATAGGTCCAAACATCTTTCCGATGCCGGCCGTGCCTTTGCGTTGCAACATATACAGCGCCATTAACACAGTCACGGTAATGGGAGTGACATAAGGCTGAAACGTCGGCGTGGCAACTTCCAGTCCCTCGATTGCCGACAATACCGAAATTGCCGGTGTAATGACGCCATCGCCGTAAAATAATGCCGCGCCGGTCAGCCCGATCAGCATCACCGGATAATGCCAGCGCGATTTGTGCGTCACCGAAGACATCGCCAAGGCCATCAAGGCCATGATGCCGCCTTCACCCCGATTGTCCGCCCGCAAGATCAGCGTCACATACTTCAGGGTAACGATGATCGTCAGCCCCCATACGATCAGCGATACGACGCCAAGCAGATTGGCTTCGGTGAGCGGCAGGCCGTGTTCCTTCGAAAAAACTTCTTTCATGGTGTACAACGGGCTGGTCCCGATATCGCCATAGACGATGCCGATTGCGGCCAGGCTAAGTGTGGCAAGACTGCTTCTGGCGAATTTGGAGGAATCTGAACCCATTGGATGCCTTGATTTGAATTCTTATGAAAGCGGGAAACCATGATTGCAGCAGCACGTCATGGTGCATTCATGACACTTGTTGCCGAATCATTCGTCCGCTATGCGCTGTGCAGTCAATTCGGATAGGGGATAGTGATCTGGTAGCAGCCGTTTGGCATGATGCGAATTCAGTGCCTTTACAACAATGTTCAAACGGCCGTCATCCGAGCGCACCTGAAAAGAGAAGAGGAGATCGGCAGCGAGTTGCTTTCCGCAATATATGCAAAAGTTGTTGCCGTGATGCCTCCCTAGCATGCACAAAATCTGCTTCCACAGCTGATTGAACACGTTCATTGTTTTCTCGGACGATGCCGCGCTGGCGAATTGCACTGCGCTTCCGGCGAGTGTTCGAAAACAATATCGTTTCCGATGTAAAAATGTCGTAAAAATGGGGGCATGTGCGCTCGTGCATGGGACATACGTGATATCCGGTGGCGCGAGAAAATTGTTAAAGGAATACCTGACGCGCAGCGATGCTCTTCGCCTGTCCGATCTTCACGATCAGCTACTGCGCGTGAACAGGTGCCTGCCATGCAAGTACGATTGCGACTGCAACCGGAAGGATTGTGTATTCGGAAGAGGCCAACGCACGCTGCGCGTGCCGACACCAACGCTATGGGTTCGTAGAGACCCGCTGCATCGCCCCTACTGCGAATACTGAATACGCTGCTTGCTCTCCGTCGGTTGCGTCACGTGGTCCAGCGGCAGGATGTGCGTCTGCTTGACCTTGTGTAGCGTGATGTTGGACTTCACGTTGACCACGCCCGACAGGCGCAGCAGACGCTTGTTCATGAATTCCGCGAACGACGCGAGATCCGGCGTCACGATGCGCAGGATGTAGTCGGCTTCGCCTGCCAGCGAGAAGCATTCCAGTACCTGCGGCAACTGCTGCACTTCGCGTTCGAACCTGGCGCCCGAATTCGCTCCCTGCCGGTCCAGCGTCACTTGCGTGAACGCGACCACATGCAGGCCCACGGCGGCGGGATCGAGGATGGCCGCGTAATGGTCGATGATCTTTGCTTCCTGCAGGCGTTGCACCCGTCGACTTACTTGTGAGGTGGAAAGGTGGATTTTTTCGCCAAGGGCGCTGTTGGTGGCATGGCCATCGATCTGCAGCTCCGAGAGTAGTTGCAGATCATATCGATCAACGGTAATCGTGGACATAATTCCCTCATGAAGATTTATTTATGCATATTTTGTGCGTATTGTAGTGCATATATAGTTCAACATGCGCACATATTGCACAGAGTGCGCGATAAACTTTCTTTCAATTCAATTCGATATGTGAGGAGAGCAGATGCCAACCCATCGCAGCACGACATCGATTGCCGGCGCCGTTCCGGATACACCGCGATACCAGAGCGGCTTCGGCAACGAATTTGTCACCGAGGCGCTCGACGGCGCTCTGCCGCAGGGCCAGAACTCGCCGCAACGGGCGCCGTACGGCTTGTACGCGGAACAGTTCTCCGGCACCGCGTTTACCGCACCGCGCGGCGCCAACCGGCGTTCCTGGCTGTACCGGATTCGCCCGGCGGCGGTGCATGCGCCGTTCGTTTCGTTCGAGCAGACGCGCTTCCTCAGCGACTTTTCCGCGGTGCCGGCTTCGCCGAACCAACTGCGCTGGGACCCGCTGCCCATGCCTGACGCGCCGGCCGATTTCATCGACGGCATCGTGACGATGGCCGGCAACGGTGATCCTTCGTCGCAATCCGGTTGCGGCATTCATCTGTATGCGGCCAACCGGTCAATGACCGACCGCTACTTCTACAACGCCGACGGCGAGATGCTGGTGGTGCCGCAGGCGGGCCGCCTGCGCTTCAAGACCGAACTCGGCGTGCTGGATGTCGAACCGCAGGAGATCGTCGTCATCCCGCGCGGCGTGCGCTTCCAGGTCGAACTGCTCGACGGCGCCGCGCGCGGCTACATCTGCGAAAACTTCGGCGCCCAGCTTCGCCTGCCCGACCTCGGTCCGATCGGCTCGAATGGATTGGCCAATCCGCGCGACTTCCTGACGCCGGTCGCATGGTATGAAGAGTGCGAAGGCGACTTCGAACTGGTCGCGAAATTCTGCGGCCAGCTCTGGTCCGCCCGCATCGGCCACTCGCCGCTGGACGTGGTGGCGTGGCACGGCAACTACGCGCCATACAAGTACGACCTGCGCCGCTTCAACACCATCGGTTCGATCAGCTACGACCATCCCGATCCGTCCATCTTCCTGGTGCTGCAGTCGCAGAGCGACACGCCGGGCGTCGACGACATCGATTTCGTGATTTTCCCGCCGCGCTGGCTGGCGATGGAGCATTCGTTCCGTCCGCCCTGGTTCCACCGCAACATCGCCAGCGAATTCATGGGCCTGGTGCATGGTGAATACGACGCCAAGGCCGGCGGCTTCGTGCCGGGCGGCGCCAGCCTGCACAACTGCATGAGCGGACACGGTCCCGATGCCGCGACCTTCGACAAGGCCAGCGCCGCCGACACCAGCGTGCCGCAGAAGGTCGACAACACCATGGCCTTCATGTTCGAGACGCGCCGCGTGATCCGCCCGACGCGCTTTGCGCTGGAGTCGCCGCAATTGCAGCGCGGCTATGCCGATTGCTGGCAGGGCCTGAGCAAACAGTTCAACCCGGTGCAGCGCTGAGAGAAGAGGAACCGTTCATGACTATCTTGAAAAGCTGGCTGACCGCAGCGAACGACGCCGGTTGCCCCTTCCCGATCCAGAACCTGCCCTTCGGCATATTTTCGACGGACGGACGCATTGATCCGCGCGTTGGCGTTGCCATCGGCGACCAGGTGCTCGATCTGTCGGTGCTGAGCGCCGTCGGCTTGCTGGGCAGCCTCGATCGGGCCGTGTTCGCAGCACCCAGGCTGAATGCCTTCATCGCCCTCGGCAGGCCGGCATGGCGCGAGGCGCGGCGGCGTTTGCAAGCCTTGCTGTCGGACCAGGACCCGGCATTGCGCGACAACCCGGCACTGCGGCAGCAGGCACTGGTGCCGATGGCGGAAGCGCGCCTGCACCTGCCGATCGACATCCCTGGCTACACCGATTTTTATTCGTCGAAGGAACACGCGACGAACGTCGGCCGCATGTTCCGAGACCCCGACAACGCGTTGCTGCCGAACTGGCTGGAAATCCCGATCGGCTACAACGGCCGCGCCAGTTCCGTGGTGGTCAGCGGCACCGAGGTCCGGCGTCCGGCCGGGCAGATCAAGGCGCCGGATGCGCCACGCCCCGTGCTCGCGCCCAGCAGGAAGCTCGACTTCGAACTGGAAATGGCCTTCGTGGTCGGCGACAACAGCAAGCTCGGCGAGCGCATTCCCGTCGAGCAGGCGGAAGACTGGATCTTCGGCATGGTGGTGATGAACGACTGGAGCGCGCGCGATATCCAGCAGTGGGAATACGTGCCGCTCGGCCCCTTCAACAGCAAGACCTTTGCCACTTCGATTTCGCCGTGGGTGGTGACGCTGGATGCGCTGGAGCCGTTCCGCGTCGCCGGTCCGGCGCAGGATCCGGAACCGCTGCCGTATCTACGGCAATCCGGCATGCACAGCTATGACATCGATCTCGAAGTCCGCCTGCAGCCGGACGGCGGGGCACGGCCGTCGACGATCTGCCGCACCAACTTCCGCCACATGTACTGGAGCATGGCGCAGCAGCTCGCGCACCACACCGTATCCGGCTGCAATGTACGCATCGGTGACCTGATGGGTTCGGGAACGATCAGCGGCAGCAGCGAAGATTCCTTCGGCAGCCTGCTGGAACTGACGCTCAACGGCAAGAAGCCGTTGGTGCTGGACGGCGGCGTCGAGAGAAGTTTCATTGCCGATGGCGACACGGTGACCATGAGCGCGCGCTGCGAAGGCGGCGGCTACGTGGTGGGCTTCGGCGAAGTGAGCGGGAAGCTGCTTCCCGCGGCATGCGAATAACAGACATAAGCGACATAACGGAAACTCAAGGAAGAGAAAGGAATGAACATGGAACAGGCATTGTGGGACAACCCGATGGGAACCGACGGTTTCGAATTCATCGAATACGCGGCGCCGGACCCGGTCGCGATGGGCAAGGTGTTCGAGAGCCTCGGCTTTACCGCGATCGCGAAGCATCGCACCAAGGACGTCACCCTGTACCGCCAGGGCGGCATCAACTTCATCATCAATGCGGAACCGGATTCGTTCGCGCAGCGTTTCGCGCGCCTGCACGGTCCGTCGATCTGCGCGTTCGCGCTGCGTGTGCAGGATGCAAACAAGGCCTACCGCCGCGCACTGGAACTGGGCGCGTGGGGTTTCGATACCCATTGCGGCCCGATGGAACTCAACATACCTGCGATCAAGGGCATCGGCGATTCGCTGCTGTACCTGGTCGACCGCTGGCACGGCAAGAACGGCGCGCAGGACGGCGCCGTCGGCAACATCAGCATCTACGACGTCGACTTCGTCGCGATTCCCGGCGCCGAGTCCAATCCCAAGGGACTGGGCCTGACCTATATCGACCACCTCACGCACAACGTGCATCGCGGCCGCATGAAGGAATGGGCGGAGTTCTACGAGCGCCTGTTCAATTTCCGCGAGATCCGCTACTTCGACATCGAAGGACAGGTGACCGGCGTGAAGTCGAAGGCGATGACTTCGCCTTGCGGCAAGATTCGCATCCCGATCAACGAAGAGGGCACCGAGCAGGCCGGCCAGATCCAGGAATACCTGGACATGTACCACGGCGAAGGCGTGCAGCACATCGCACTCGGCTCGACCGATCTGTTCCGCACGGTCGATGGCTTGCGGGAAAACGGCGTCAAGCTGCTGGATACGATCGATGCCTACTATGACCTGGTGGACAAGCGCATTCCCGATCACGGTGAGCCGCTGCAAGAGCTGCGCAAGCGCAAGATCCTGGTGGACGGCGCGCCTGGCGATTTGTTGCTGCAGATTTTCTCGGAGAACCAGCTGGGACCGGTATTCTTCGAATTCATCCAGCGCAAGGGCAACCAGGGTTTTGGCGAGGGCAACTTCAAGGCGCTGTTCGAATCGATCGAACTGGATCAGATGCGGCGTGGTGTGCTGAAGGAGACGGCGTAAGATAGGGGATGCGTTTGGCTCTGTGTGAATGACGCTCCGTAGTGCTCCTTCCCCCTCGTAGGGGGAAGGCTGGGATGGGGGTGGTGAGGTTGGGGCAGCGCAGCCGATTGTTCAACCTTTGCACCCCCATTCCAACCTTCCCCCTGAAAGGGGGAAGGAGCCTTCAGGCGCGTACTTTGACCGCAGGCTCATGCTTCTCTTGAACTGAAGTAATTTCTCCACAATTCCCGACCCAACACCACCAGTCAAGGACCACCATGTTCGAACATGTCGACGCCTATCCCGGCGACCCCATCCTCTCGCTGAATGAGGATTTCAAGAACGATCCGCGCGCGAACAAGATCAACCTCAGCATCGGCGTGTATCTCGACGAGGCGGGGCGGCTGCCGGTGATGCGCGCGGTGCGCGAGGCGGAAGGCGCCTTGCTGGCGGCGATCGGCCCGCGCCCCTATTTGCCGATGGAAGGCTCGCCTGCCTACCGCAAGGCGATACAGCATCTGCTGTTCGGCAAGGAGCATGCGGCGGTGCAGGCTGGAAGCATCGCCACCGTGCAAACCTTGGGCGGTTCGGGAGCACTGCGGGTGGGCGCGGATTTCCTGCAGGCCTATTTTGCGGGTCAGCAGGTCTGGATCAGCGATCCGAGCTGGGACAACCACCGCGCCATCTTCACCGGCGCCGGCTTCACGGTGAACAGCTATCCCTACTACAGCCCGGACACGAAGCAGGTCGATTTCGTGCGTATGGAGGCGGCGTTGCAGGAGATTCCGAGGGGCAGCATCGTGCTGCTGCATGCCTGCTGCCACAACCCCACCGGCGCCGACCTGAACGAGCAGCAATGGCGCACGCTGGCGGAACTGGTCAAGCGCCGCGGCCTGCTGCCCTTCTTCGATATCGCCTACCAGGGTTTCGGCGAAGGACTGGACGAGGATGCATTCGCATTGCGTCACTTCGCCGGCGAAGGCATCTCCTTCCTGATCGCCGGTTCGCTGTCCAAGAATTTCTCGCTGTATGGTGAACGCTGCGGCTCGCTCAGCATTGCATGTGCGAATGTGCAAGAGGCCGACCGGGTACTGGGGCAGTTGAAGTCGGCGATTCGCCGCAATTACTCCAGCCCGCCGACGCACGGCGCGCGCATCGTGTCGGCCGTGCTGGAGAGCGCCGAACTGGGTGCGATGTGGAAAGACGAACTGACCGCCATGCGCGTGCGGATCAAGGCGATGCGCGAGGGCTTGCATGTGGCGCTGACGAGCAGGAAGCCGGGGCACAACTTCGATTACGTGCTGCAGCAGAAAGGCATGTTCAGCTTCACCGGGCTGAATGTGGCGCAGGTCACCAGATTGCGCGAGGAATTCGCCGTCTACCTGGTCGGCTCCGGCCGTCTGTGCATGGCGGCGCTCACCGAAAACACGATTGCGCCGGCGGCAGACGCCATTGCGCAAGTCCTGGATTGAAAGGAACGATCATGGAAAAACTCGATGCCAATGCACGCAGCCGCTTGCCGGCGATCCTGCCGGACTGGCGGCACGATGCGCAACGCGACGCCATATCCCGCGAATTCATTTTTGCCGACTTTGCAGAGGCATTTGCCTTCATGACGCAGATCGCCATCGTCGCGGAGAAGCGCAACCACCATCCCGAATGGTCGAACGTCTACAACAAGGTGAACGTCACGCTTACCACCCATGACGCAAACGGGTTGACGCAGCGTGATGTCGATCTTGCGCAAACCATGGACGCAGCGTTCGTGCGGTTTGCCGCAAAGCGCTGAGCAACCGTAGGAGACACGGAGTGGAACAGGCAGTGATTGAAACCGAAAAGCACGGGCTGGCCGCAGGCGACGCCTATCGTCCGCAGAACCCCGACTGGACCATCGACCAGGGTTGGGAAAACTACAGCGCAGAAGAACACGGGGTGTGGAAGACGCTGTACGAACGCCAGATGAAGCTGCTGCCGGGACGTGCCTGCGACGAGTTCGTGGCCGGCATGCGCGCACTGCCGATCGATGCGGACCGCATCCCCGATTTCCGCCGCCTGAGTGATGTGCTGATGAAGCACACCGGCTGGCAGGTGGTGGCGGTGCCGGGACTGGTGCCGGACGATGTGTTCTTCGAACACCTGGCGAACCGGCGCTTTCCGTCCGGGCAATTCATCCGCCGGCCGGACCAGCTCGATTACCTGCAGGAACCCGACGTCTTCCACGACGTGTTCGGCCATGTGCCGATGCTGATGAACCCGGCCATCGCCGATTACATCCAGGCCTATGGCGAGGGCGGCCTGCGGGCAAAACGACTGGGCATGCTCGACAACCTCGCCCGCGTCTACTGGTACACAGTGGAGTTCGGATTGGTGGAACAGGCCGACGGCTTGCGCATCTACGGCGCCGGCATCGCGTCGTCCTACACCGAATCGATTTTCGCGATCGATGATCCTTCGCCCAACCGCATCCGCTTCGAGTTGGAGCGCGTGATGCGCACGCGCTACCGTATCGACGATTTCCAGGAAACCTATTTCGTCGTCCGCAACCTGGAACAACTGCTCGACCTCGCGCGCATCGATTTCGGCCCGGCGTATGATCGCGTCAAGGACCAGGCGGAACTGGAACCCGGCGAAGTCCTGCCGGACGACGCCGTGCTCACGCGCGGCACCGCGCAGTATCACGACGCCAGGCGCCACCAGTCGAAACACCTATTACCGGCGAAGTAAGCGCCGCATATTGAAGGAGACAATCATGGATTTCAATAAACAAACCGTCATGGTGACCGGCGCCAGCGGCAATCTCGGACGCGCGGTGGCAAATGCGTTCTACCAGTTGGGGGCCAACCTCGTGCTGTTCGACCGCTCGCGCGACAGCCTGCAGAAGGCCTTCGGTGATGAAGATGAACGCCGCCTGTTCATCGCGGCGGACCTGCTTGATGCGTCGCAGGTGCAGGAAGCGGTGAAGACCGCAACTGGACGCTTCAAGCGCATCGACGTGCTATGCAACGTGGCCGGCGGTTTTCGCATGGGGCCGGCGGTCCACGAAACGCCGGATGAGGACTGGAATTTCCTGTTCGACCTCAACACCCGCAGCCTGTTGCATGCGGTGCGTGCAGTGGTTCCGGGCATGCTGGCCGCGGGCGGCGGCAAGATCGTCAGTATTGCCGCCAACTCGGCACTGAAGGGCGTGGCAAACATGGGCGCGTACTGTGCCTCCAAGGACGTGGTGATCCGCATCACGGAAGCGATGGCGGCGGAACTGCGCGACAGCAACATCAATGTCAACTGCGTGCTGCCCAGCATCATCGACACACCGCAGAACCGTGCTGACATGCCAAACGCCGATCCGGCGCGCTGGGTCGCGCCCGAGGCGCTCGCCGACGTCATCGTGTTCCTTGCATCAGACGGTGCGCGCGCGATTCATGGCGCGGCGCTGCCCGTGGTCGGACGCAGCTGACATGCAGCGGGACGATTTCTCCGCACAGGATTGGCGCCGCTTGCTGCGCCACATCGGTGAAGACCCGAGCCGGCAGGGATTGCAGGAAACCCCGATGCGCGTCGACAAGGCGTGGCGGCACTGGACCTCCGGCTATGGCCAGGACCCGGCGGAAATCCTGAAGGTCTTCGAAGACGGGGCGGAAAAGTACAACGAACTCATCGTGGTGCGCGGCATCCCGGTGTACAGCCATTGCGAGCATCACCTGGCGCCGTTCTTCGGCACGGCGACGGTCGGCTACACGCCCAACGGCAAGATCGTCGGCCTGTCCAAGCTGACCCGGCTGGTCGACTGCTTTTCGAAGCGTCTGCAAGTGCAGGAGCGCCTGACCATCCAGATCGCCGATGCGTTGATGGAACATGTGCAGCCGCTGTCGGTGGGGGTGGTGATCCGCTGCCGCCACATGTGCATGGAAAGCCGCGGCATCCGGATCCCAGGGCAAGAAACGGTCACGTCGGCCCTGCTGGCCGAGATGCGCACCAACCTCGGCTTGAGACAGGAATTCCTGGCGCTGGAAAAAGAATAGGGCGCGACATGACCACGATTGAAGCTGTGCTCGTCCAGGACGCCTCCTTTACCCGCTTCCGGATCGCGATTCGTGTGGTGCAGGAAATTCTGTCGGCGGGGCCCGAACCGGTTGGCGCCGGCGACCTCGAGTGGCTGGCGCATTGTTCCGCGGGTATGCTGGCGCGTGTGTGCGTGAACCTGGCTCGGGTTGGCATCCTGGCGCCTGCACACGGCATCAAGGGCGGCTGGATACCGGGCCCGGCAGCCAACCGTGTGACGCTGGCCGACATCCTTTGCTGCGAAATCGAACATCGCCTCGATCAGCAAGATCCCCCTTCTCCAGCGGGCGCGACATTTTCCGGCCGACATGAGGTCGAAGCATTCCTGCTGCAGGCGACGATGAACGTCAACCAGATCGTGCTTTCCCGGTTGCGCCAGTTTCCGCTGGCAAGATCGGGCGGCAGGAATGCTGAAACGACCTGCGCCGCCTGATCGAGGCAATCCATGAACCTGCAGACGAGATTCGCCATCGATGCACGCATCCTCGGGAGCTGCGCTTTGCAGGAACGCTTTGCAGCCTACGTCGAGGTGCTCGGCTACATCGTGCAGCGCGCACCGCGGCCGGTCACCGTCACGCAACTGGCGGACATGTCGAATCGCACGGGTGAGGCATTGAGGCGCCGCTGCAGGGAGTTGTGCCATGCAGGCATCCTGAAGAGAGGCTCCGGACAAGAGCACAGGTGGAGTCTGGTGAAAGCCCCTAACGATGTCACGCTGGCGGACATCTTTCGCTGTTCCGTCGCCGGTGGCCGCGGAACAGGCTGTAGCGGCGGAGAATCCGGCGCGCGGACTGCAGGCGGTGAGCACGATCTTGACGTACTGCTGACGCAGGCGCTGCTGACGGTCGACGACGACATATACAAGCGCTTGCGGACGTTTTCGCTCGACCGCCTGAAAGCCGGCGGAGCAGCAGCCTTCCCTGCACGGCATCTGTCCTTGCCTCCATTTGCAGAAGTGGAAAATGCATGATGCGTTGGCCGGCGCCGTACGGCGACTCGAACGGCCAAGCCTGCATAGCGGTGATTGTAGGTATTTCCTTACATATGGTAAGCATGATCCTTACTTGAAAATCAAGATTTCCCGATAGAAAACTTTCCTGCCTATCGACATGATGACTTCTTGTCTGTGGCGCAATACGCCTGTCGATTTCCGAACCCATGCAATGAAGGATGTTGTTCACCCGGAGATCGGACGAGTGCTCCAGTCATCCAGTCATATACCCGCCCGAATGCGTTCTGCTCGTTGACGACAAGTTCATGTCGGAGCTGATTGCCGAACTCCAGGGAGCCAGGCATCCGCCGGGCATCATCATTTGCGGAATCAACATGCCGGGCACCAACGGCTTCGGATGAGGGAAGTGCCGGCGCAACGATATATGCAGTCCATCCCGTGCATGTATTTCATCGGAGGTAGCAAATGAACTTGTCGAACATGAAAATCAGTGTCCGTCTCGGCTTCGGCTTCGCGTCGGTGCTGGGCTTGCTGGCGCTGTTGACCGGAGTCGGCCTCTGGTGTCTGCAGACTGCGGGAGGAATCACCAGTCACATGGTAGAGCACACCCTGGTGAAGGAACGCCTGGTGACGGAATGGCGTCATTCCACGCACGTCAACGGCGTGCGCACCATCGCAGTCGCCGACAATCCCGATCCGGCCGAACAGCAACGCCTGGAGCCGCAGATCAAGGCCACCAGCCGGCGCATCTCGGAAATACAGAAGAAGCTGGATGCGATGTCCAAGGACGCCGAGGAAACACGGCTGTATGCCGATGTCGCGCAAAAGCGGACCAGTTATCTCAACGCCCGCAACACGGTCTTCAATCAGAAGAAAGCGGGCAATGAAGAAGAAGCGAAGAAGCTTGCCGAGACGCTGCTGGAGCCGGCGCTTGCCACGTATGTCGACAGCATCCAGAAGCTGACCGAGCATGCCGGCGCGGCGATCGCGCAGGCATCGGACAACGTGGTTAACAACTACCGGACCGGGCAGATCATCTTGCTGGCCCTGGGCCTGCTGGCGTTACTGGTCGGAGCCGGGTTTGCGTGGCGCATCGGGCGTTCGATCACGCGGCCGCTGGCGCGGGCGGTGCAGATCGCGCAGACCGTCGCCGCCGGCGACCTGACCAGCCGCATCGAGGTGAGGGGGCATGACGAGGCAGGCCAGTTGTTGCAGGCATTGAAGGAGATGAACGAAAGCCTGGTGCGCATCGTCTCCGAAGTGCGCAACGGCACCGACACCATCGCCGGTGCTTCCGGCCAGATCGCCGACGGCAATCTCGACCTGTCCTCGCGCACCGAGCAGCAGGCCAGCTCGCTGGAAGAGACCGCGTCGTCGATGGAAGAGCTGATGAGCACTGTCAAGCAGAATGCGGACAACGCGTACCAGGCCGATCAGTTGGCCACGGCCGCGTCGGCAGTGGCGGGCAAGGGCGGCGAAGTGGTATCGCAGGTGGTGGAAACCATGGAGTCGATCAACACGTCGGCGAAGAAGATCGCCGACATCATCGGCGTCATCGACGGCATTGCGTTCCAGACCAATATCCTGGCATTGAACGCTGCGGTGGAGGCGGCACGCGCCGGCGAGCAGGGCCGCGGCTTCGCGGTGGTGGCGTCGGAAGTGCGCAACCTCGCGCAACGCTCGGCGGCGGCGGCAAAGGAGATCAAGGAACTGATCGGCGATTCGGTGGAAAAGGTCGACAGCGGCGCCCGGCTGGTCGACCAGGCCGGGGCGACGATGAACGAGATTGTCGACAGCATCCGTCGCGTGACGGCGATCGTCGCGGAAATCAGCACCGCCAGCCAGGAACAGACTTCCGGCATCGAGCAGATCAACGCAGCGATCACGCAAATGGACCAGGTCACGCAACAGAATGCGTCACTGGTGGAAGAAGCAGCCGCTGCTTCCAGCGCCCTGCAGGATCAAGCCGGCAAGCTGGCGCAGACGGTGAGCGTGTTCAAGCTCGGCAGCGCGCAGGCCAGGCTGCATGTGGTGCAGGCGACGGCGAAGTCCTTGCCGCTCGCAGGCGCCGCTCTACCCGCATTGTCGGCGGACGCCAACGCTGGACGATGATGAACGCGCATTGGCGATAGCCGGACGGCATCGGGGTCTGTTTTACCGGACCCCGTGCTGGTTGAAACCTGGCAGGGCACGTTGCAGCCGGCCTTGTGCCGCACCTCGCCCGCGCCCGGCGGTAAACCGTCAGATCCCGAGCATGAGTTCCCGGAATGGTATATTGCGCGACTCGAAACGTCTTGGAATTTACCCGGCCGCCCTGCGCCGACGAAAAGCCAAGACGTTCATCTCGTCCGGCAACAAAGCCGGACTGGTGCTTTCTGTCCCGTTTTCCACACCATTCAAAGGTCCCACATGACAGCTACTCTTTTCGGCCACAAGGATTCCGGTCATTGCTACAAGATTGCGATGGCGGCCCGATACGGAAACATCGAGTACCGCCCGGTATATGTCGACATCTTCGCTCCCGCAGAGCAGCGGCCGGAAGAATTCCTGCGCCATTCGCCTTATCGGGAAGTACCGGCCTGGGTTGAAAACGGCAGCGCGCTTGCACAGTCCAACGCGATCCTTTTGCACCTGGCCCGCAAGGCGCCCCGGCTTTTGGGAGGCACGGATGGCCAGGAGCAGGCCGGGATCGAGCAATGGCTGTTCTGGGAGATGAGCCGACTGAATCTCGGCGTCGCCAACTACCGCGAGCAGCAGCTCTTCTCCGCAGAGCCGGATGCGGTGCTTTCCATGCACTACAGGCAGCGCAGCACAAAGGCGCTCGACCAGTTGAACACCCATTTGGCAAACCGCTCTTTCCTGCTCGACCGCTTGACCGTCGCCGACTTTTCCTGCGCAAGTTACCTGCTGCTGCTCGACGGGCAGTTGCTCGACCTGGGAGAATGGCCGCTTGTCGCCCGCTGGCTGGATCGTTTGCGGGCGGATCCGCAGGTGATGCCGCTTGAAGTATTCTTGCGGGAATTCTCCGCGCAGTAATAGGTAACGCGCCTGGATGAAGACTTTCGCCGGGCCGTTTCAAGGCCGGTGGAACAGCGGCTTTTCCGGTGCGATGTCTGTCTGTGCCGCCGCATGCGGAAGTGGAAAATGCATGCCGCGCTGTCTTGCGCGGTTCTGTACGATCGGAGTATCGTGCTGCATGACCAACGGCCGAGGCGCCAACATGATCCGGCCTTTACAAAACGGGAGTACGCCAATGTCCGACGCCGCCAATCCGCTTCCTCCCGATGTACTCGCCGCGCTACAGTGCGGGAACACGATCGAAGCAATCAAGCTCTTGCGTGCCTCGACCGGCCTCGGATTGAAGGAGGCGAAGGACGTCATCGACGCGCATTTCCAGGGTAAGCCGATGCCAGGCATCGGACAGTCCACCACACCCGGGACGGCGCTTCCCGCTTCCGTGATCGCGGCTTTGCAGCGCGGGAAAAAGATCGAAGCGATCGGTTTGTTGCGGGAGCAAAGCGGTCTCGGCTTGAAAGAAGCGAAGGACGCTGTGGATGCGTATCAGCGGGAGCAGTCGCCGAAGCTCTCACCTGGTGAAGTGGCCCGGTCGGGCAAGGGCATCTGGCTATTGCTGGCGGTGGCGTTGCTGGTTCTCGGGTATTACCTGTTCAGGTAGTGCCGGCCTCCAGAGCGCCGGCACTACTGTAAAAAACATGCATGGCTGCCTGGCAAGCACCCCGAGCAATCAATCATATCGACGACGATGCCCAATATCGAAAAAATGAATGTCCTGCGCCTGGCAGGGGCGCAAGCCTTGTCCCAGACTTTCACGGTCATGGTCATGACGGTGTCGGGTCTGGTCGGCCTTGCCATGGCACCGGACAAGAACCTCGCCACGCTGCCGATCGCGATGTCGATGCTGGCAGCAGCCGGCATGATGATCCCGGCATCGCTGCTGATGCAGCGGCGCGGGCGCAAGGCAGGATTTCTCCTCGGGATTTCGCTGGGGTGCCTGGCGGGCTTGCTCGGAGCACTGGCGATCTGGCTTGGCAACTTCTGGTTGTTCCTGCTGGCGAACGGCCTGGTCGGAAGCTATCAGGCATTCGCGCAGTATTACCGCTTCGCGGCAGCCGATGTTGCCAGCCCAGCGTTCAAGAGCCGCGCCATTTCATGGGTGATTGCCGGCGGCATCGTCGCCGCACTTGCAGGCCCGAACATTGCGCGGCTGACGCAAGACATCGGTCCGGCGCCATTCGCCGTTTCTTTCCTCGTCATGATTGCGCTGGGCATGGCGGCGTTCTGGCTGGTCGCGGGCCTGGACATTCCGCCGGCCGCGGCGGCTGAAGTATCCGGTCCCGCGCGGCACATGCGCGAGATCATGAAGCAGCCGGTGTTCCTGACGGCGCTCATGGGTTCGGTCGTGGGATACGCGATGATGATCATGGTAATGACCGCCACTCCGCTCGCGATGCGGATCTGCGGCCATCCGGTCGGCGCGGCGGCCACCGTGATCCAGTGGCATGTGCTGGGCATGTTCGTGCCATCGTTCTTTACCGGGCACCTGATCAAGCGCTTCGGCGCGTTGACCGTCATGGGCAGCGGCGTGCTGCTGATCGCCTGCCAGGTTGCCGCCGCCCTGTCGGGGATCGACTTCTTCCATTTCGTGTCCGGTCTGATCCTGCTCGGCATCGGATGGAACTTCCTGTTCATTGGCGGGACAAGCCTGCTGACCGAGGCATACCGGCCCAGCGAGCGCGCCAAGACACAGGCGGCGCACGACTTCCTGATGTTCGGTGCGATTACCGTGGCTTCTTTTTCGTCGGGCGGGATACTGAACGCCTTCGGCTGGCGGTTTGTGAACCTGACTGTGCTTCCGTTCCTGGCGATCGCGCTGTTGATGATTCTCTGGTACGGAACGCAGCGACGTTGCATCGTCGCGTCTGGCGCATGAGCTGGTCTCGATGATGGTAGGGGCGAGTGGTCAGAGGTTCGACGTCGATTGCTCGCAATACCAGGAATGATACCGTTTTGATATTCCCCAATATTTCTCCGCTACGTATTCTATTTCCAAGCGGAAGTTGCAATTCAAATAATTGTGGCGTTGCAATTGTTGTTCTTTTCGCAATTTTTCGATCTGATAGTTGCCTCGAGGTCGTGTCAATTCAAAAATTTTCTATCACGGAGAACAATATGCCTTGGAAATATGAGCAATCAACCGGGAAATTATTTCGGAATGGGACACTTGTTCAGGCCGTTGGAGGATATTCAGGCCATGGGCAATATAAGAACAGGCCCAATGCACAACACGTTCCAGACGATGGGCCTATTCCACGTGGACAATGGCATATCGGTGGCTACACCAGCAGCAAAGGCCCGCTCACAATTACGTTAACACCAAAACCGGGAACCCAAACTTTTGGGAGATCAGCTTTCCGAATTCATGGGGATAGCATAAGCAATCCTGGCGCAGCATCCCACGGCTGTATCATCATGTCTTACATTACACGCCACGTGATCATTACTTCCGGAGATCATGATCTTGAGGTTGTTCAATGATGAATAGAACAACAATAGTAGCGTTGTCGGCCATCTTGGTTGGTTGTCTTACGCTTTCTTGTCATAGTGCGTACGGAAATCCACTCCAAAAGACACCACCTTGCTATGGAAACGAGAATTTTGCTACACAAAGCGCTCTTACTACGATGGTGAATGCAGGGCTCATACCAAATTTTGCATCTATCTATCGCGATGAGAAGAATCCTTATTTTTTAAAGACAACTCTTTTGGATTCGGAAAAGGTGGGGAAATATCTTGCAAAGGATTTCCCTGAATCTGATGTTTATAAGCAGATCCAGAAAGTAACAGTTCATACAAAAGAGGGTAAGTCGTTTGAGGTTTTGACAGTGAGCGAAACATCATTCGTTGAGTGCTCTTTGTCAGAGCCTGCAGTTATGGTCATTTCCCCGGAGTTTCACATACTTAGCTCTGGGACATCGGTTTTAAATACGAAAGTGACTTCCCCCCCAAAGCAGTGGAAACCAAAGTAACCAATCGGCCGCCAGCCCTGTCAATGTGAGTTGAATGGCGCCTGCCAAGCCTGATCGATGAGAGAGGCGCTCAGCGCATTGCCGAAGACCATCGCCATGGCGAACGCGAACAGCTGAACGCAGCGACGCCGCATCGTCGCGTCTGGCGCATGAGTTGGTCTCGATGATGGTGTGGGGGCGGGGATAGTCAGAGGTTCGACGTCAATCGTTCGCAATATCTCTTGAGCCCTGACAGCCGGGCGATGACCACTCTCCTGAAGTACCAGGCGGCGATGACTTCCGACACGGGAGGGAAAGTCCAGGTTTTCATTTTTACCGCGTATCGGAACCGGGCTCTTGTTGAACGCGGGCCATTCGGCCTGAATACCCAGCTACCACCGAAGCTTTCAAGAAATATCGGCCCTTTTGTACCGAAAAGGCCACCGTCGATAACGGCAACGATTTCACATATGCATTATCGATTGACTTTTCTGCAATATTAATCTTTAATTTCTGTAAATACAGAAATTAAAGAAAATATGCGACTCGGCAAGCTTGCGCGCTTGCCCGGTTCGGATGACAAGGAGGTTCAACCATGCACGACGCAACGTTGACGCTGTATTTCGATGGACGCTGCCCCTTCTGTTTCGCCGAGATGCAGCGATTGCGGCGCTGGAACAAGGCAGGGCACCTGCAATTCGTCGATATCGCGCAGCCCGATTTCGATCCGACGCCACTGGGTGTCACCATGGTGGCGCTCAACCGCGAGCTGCACAGCAAAACCGCCGATGGCCGGATTCTTGTCGGGATCGACAGCATGCTGATCGCCTACACGCTCGTCGGCCGCGGCTGGTTGGTGTTCCCATTGCGCGTCAGCTTGCTCAGGCCGCTGCTGGCCAATCTTTATCGCCTGTTCGCACGGCATCGCTACCGCATCTCCCGTTGGCTGCGTTACAAGGAGCCGCTCCAATGTCACGACGGCGTTTGTCATGCCGGAAATCCATTTTTGAAGTAGCGATTCTCTCCAAGGGAAAACTGCCGCAGGGACAAGGAGTGGTGAATATGAACAGGGAAGTGTTACGCACATGGATGGTCCGGTGGATATACGCAACCGTCATCGTGCATCTGCTGGTCGGCATCCTGCTGCCATGGCTGCCGAATGCGCCGCTTGTCGATGCCTATCATCGCGGCATTGAAGCGGCATTCTGGGGATCGGACGCGGCGCCTGCCGCCGCGCGGGCGCAACAGGCGTGGTGGATTGCCCTGTTCGGGCCGACGCTCCAGGGCGCCGCCATCTGGATGGCCGCGCTTGTCCGCTTCGGCGATCGCCAGCGGAGCGCGGCAGCCTGGGGCTGGCTGATTGCAGGACTGGCCGTCTGGGCGCCGCAGGACATGCTGATCTCCTTGCAGGCCGATTGCTGGCGTCATGTATGGCTCGACGCTTTTGCTCTTGCGATGATGCTGCCGCCACTGGTCTGGTTGTGGCGGCATGATTGCCATCCATCCGCAACACATCCCGTCACCGACACGACTGTCGAGGCCGCACCATGAGTGTCAATCCCAAGGAAAAAGCACAGTTCCCCTCGGAGGGAGAGTTGTTCAAGAAAATACTGGGCCACGAATGGCAGAAGCTGCATCCCGATATACAACGTCGTTTCGACAAGAACCCGGCGCCGGGCAGGCCACTCCATTACACCGGGCGTCTCGGCGAACTGAGGTGTTCGAACATCGGACGACTGCTGGGGTTCATGACGAAGCCCTTGATCAAGGGCGCGTTGATCCCCTACAACGATACGGATTTTCCGGTCGACATACAGGTCTATGCAAAGCCGGGCAGCCCAGCCATATTCAAGCAGCGAATCTATCGTCTTCACGGCCGCAAGCCGATCCGGTTCACCTCCTACATGCTGGAGAGTGACAAGGGCGAAGTGCTCGAATATGTCGGCATGGGCCTGGGAATGAAACTGGTTCTTCAAGTGCGGGACGGGAACCTGTACTTCACGAGCGACGGCTATTTCTGGCAGATCGGAAGATGGCGCATCCCGCTGCCGGACATGCTCACGCCGGGTACGACCTATCTCTGCCATCGCAACAACAGCCCGATGCAGTTCGATATTCGCATCGACATCAGGCACAAGCTGTTCGGCACAACCTTTACACAAGCCGGGGTTTTTCGCGAACTCGACGTGCACGCTGCATCGGCATCGACATCAACGAAGGCTGCGGCCCGGGAGGAGGCAAGGTCATGAACACCCATCTGTTGGCACTGCAATTGATGGCCGCGCAAGGCTGCCTCGGTGCGTTCGACACGCTTTATCACCATGAATTGACCGAGGCGCTGCCGCAGCGTGCCTCCGCACGGCAGGAGTTGATGATTCATGCGGTACGAGCGCTCATCTACAGCGCGCTGTTTATAGGGTTGTCCGCATGGGAGTGGCACGGCGCATGGGCAATCGTCCTGATTGCCGTGTTCGGAATCGAGATCGTCCTGACACTATGGGACTTTGTTGTCGAAGACAGGACGCGCCTGTTGCCGGCCACGGAGCGCGTCACGCACACGGTCCTGGCGATCAACGGCGGCGCGTTCATTACCCTGCTCGCGCTGAACACGCCGGACTGGCTGTCGCTTCCTTCGTCGCTGTCGTGGCAACCGCAGGGAGCGCTCAGCTTGTTCCTTGCGCTGTGCGGGATTGGCGTCGGTATTTCGGGGATACGGGATGCGTATGCTGCCTATATGCTGCGCGACCGCGAGGATAAGGAAAAGAGCGATCTGCCCATTCATTTCAGTGACGTTCAGCAAAACGTGCTGGTGACCGGCGCAACGGGATTCATCGGGCAGCGTCTGGTTCGTGCCTTGCTGTCCGACGGTCATCAAGTGACTGTTCTGACCCGTAGTCCAAAGCAGGCCGCCTGGCTGTTCGACGGGCAAGTGCGCTGTATCGCGAGCATGGACGATCTACCGGCAACCCGACGGATCGATGTCATCGTCAATCTCGCCGGCGCGCGTATCCTGGGTTGGCGCTGGACGGCGGCACGCAGGAAGACCTTGCGCCAAAGCCGTGTCGATCTCACGCGAAACGTGGTGGACTGGATTGCGAAAGCCCGGCACAAGCCGAAACTGCTGCTGTCGGCTTCCGCGATCGGCTACTACGGCATTCAGGCGCAGGGCGACGCGACGGTATTGGACGAGGGTGACGGGTCTCAGCCTGTCTTCATGTCCAGCCTGTGCCAGGAATGGGAGACAGCCGCGCAGGACGCCGGGCGTTACGGTGTTCGCGTTTACTGCATGCGTTTTGGCGTTGTCTTCGGACATCAAGGTGCGCTGCCGATGATGCTGCTTCCCATCAGGCTTGGCCTGGGCGGCAGCCTTGGGAGTGGCCGGCAATGGATGTCCTGGATTCATGTGCAGGATGTTCTGGCAGGCATTGCGCATTTGTGGACGATCGGTGAGCAGCAACGGGAGATGCCGGATTCGGCTGGTGCCAGTATCTTCAACTTCACTGCGCCGGACAGTGTGTCGCAACGCGAGTTCAGCAAAGTGGCTGGCAAGGTTCTGCGACGCCCGAGCTGTTTTCCGACGCCTGGTTTTCCAATGCGCGCCGTCCTTGGAGAGCAGGCGGACTTGCTGCTGGAAGGGCAGAGGGTTTTCCCCAGGCGGCTGTTGGACGTCGGGTTTGCGTTTCGCTATCCGAATCTGGAGGGGGCGCTTCGGAGCCTGGCGTAGCGAAAGCGGGATTGTTGGCGTGAGGGGTAGTGCAGGAACGGAGCCCTGCACAATTTCAATAGCATTGTCCATGCTCGCAAGGCAAGGTCTACTTCTGCCGCAACGGCTTGAGCGCACCGCTCCACGCAACAAGCTGATCCAGCATCGCGTTGACGGAATTCTCGTGGTGCGCGGCGGGCTTGAACTGGCTGAAGTTCTCGAAGTCGGTGAACAGCGACAGCATGACCTGGTTGCGGACGGTGGCGATCTGGACTTCCGCCATCACCAGGCGCAGGTGTTCGACTGCACGCGCGCCGCCGGCGCTACCGTAGCTGATGAAGCCGGCGGCCTTGTTGTTCCATTCCTTGTACAGGTAGTCGATCGCGTTCTTGAGCGCGCCGGAAGTGCCGTGGTTGTATTCCGGCGTGACGAATACGAAGCCGTCGTACTGGTCGATCTTCTCTGCCCACGCCTTGGTGTGCGGCTTGCTGTACTGTCCCATCGAGGGCGGCACCGGTTCGTCGAGCAGCGGCAGGTCGAAGTCCTGCAGGTCCACCAGTTCGAATTTGGCGTCGTTCCGCTTGCCGGCGATGTCGTGCATCCAGCGTGCGACGGCGTCGGCTTTGCGTCCCGGTCTGGTGCTGCCGATGATGATTGCGATTTTCAGCATGTTGTTTCTCCTTGGTTTGATGTCGATGGATCGCCGAAGGCTGCTACCTGGAGCAAGCCGCCCGCCATCGCCGGATTCTTGTACAGGCGAATCATCTGGTTCCGGTTGCCGATTGCGTTGTGGAAAATCAATCCCGTGACAATCGAAAACGCGGCCAGCGCCAGGGCGGTGAGCCAGGGCGGTGATACGGGGCTGAAAGCCGAGCACGAGTAGCAGCCCTCCGTCGGGTTCGACAGCAAGTGCGAGAAAAAATCCCGATCCGGTTCCCATCGTGTACCCGCCCAACCGCTATCCCGGCGGGCGAATGTACGTCTTCGTGGACTGGATGACGGCGCCGTTCAGAGAATGCATTGCGCCGCCGGTGTAGACTCGTCTGTTTTTCGACGGAGCACCCCATGCCCATGCACGATGTTCTTCTCGACTGGAAGCCGCGCCTGATCGCGATTGCGACTGCGGACACGCAGGATGATGGCGCACACGATATCAACCACCTCCATCGCGTGTGGAATACCGCGCGCATGCTGCTGGAGGACTATCCGGAAGCCGACGCCCTGGTGGTGCAGGCTGCATGCTATCTGCATGACCTTGTCAACCTGCCGAAGGATCATCCGGACCGCAGCCGGGCCTCTTCGATGGCGGCGCGGCGGGCGTCCGAAAAGCTGGCCGAGGCCGGTTTCCCGGCGGACCGACTGGCCGCCGTCGCGCACGCAATTGAGACCCACAGCTTTTCCGCCGGTATCGCGCCGGAGACGCTCGAAGCGAAGATCGTGCAGGATGCCGACCGTCTCGACGCGCTGGGCGCGGTCGGTCTCGCGCGGCTGTTCTACACCGCGGGGCGGATGGGTTCGGCGCTGGCGCATCCGGCCGATCCGCTGGCCCTGCACCGTCCTGCCGACGATCGCAGCTTTGCGCTGGATCATATCGAACTCAAACTGGCGCGGCTTCCGGGCAGCATGCAGACGGCAGCCGGATGCCGGCTTGGCGAAAGGCGGCTGGACTACATTCGGGTCTTCCGCGAGGCGTTTATTGCGGAATGGGCGGGTGATTAGCGGGGGGAGGGGGAATTCGACGATTGATGCGGTGCAGCGCAAATCGCGCTCAGGTGGCTTCATCGCTGGCGCGAGCGAACCTGTGACAAACGTATATTGCGGATATCCACAATAGACCGCCGATTTTCAGGAGGGTACGGTTTAGTTTCAAACATACAACGAGTGAAGGAGACAGAATGAAACTGAATATTCTTTTGGCAAGCGTTTTGATGGCAATCGGCTTGCAGGCAGGAGCTGCGCCGATCATTATCAAGTACAGCCACGTGGTGGCTGATGTGACGCCAAAGGGCCAGGCCGCGCTGAAGTTCAAGGAACTGGCGGAAAAGGCGCTGCCAGGCAAGGTGGAAGTGCAGGTATTTCCAAACAGCCAGTTGTTCGGTGACGGCAAGGAAATGGAAGCGCTGCTGCTGGGCGACGTTCAGATCATTGCGCCTTCCCTCGCCAAGTTCGGCAAATACACCAAGAAACTCCAGATTTTCGACCTGCCGTTTCTGTTCGATGACATCGCTGCAGTGGATCGCTTCCAGGCCAGCCCGGCCGGCCAGTCGTTGCTGACCTCGATGAAGAGCAAGGGCATCATGGGCTTCGGCTATCTGCATAACGGCATGAAGCAGCTGTCGGCCAACAAGCCGCTGTACCTGCCGTCCGATGCCAAGGGCCTGAAGTTCCGTATCCAGTCTTCCGACGTGCTCGAAGAGCAGTTCAAGGCGGTCGGCGGCAATCCGCAGAAGATCGCATTCGCCGAGGTCTACCAGAGCTTGCAGTCGGGTGTGGTCGACGGCACAGAGAATCCCTGGTCCAACATCTACAGCAAGAAGTTCCATGAAGTGCAGAGCCACATCATGGAAAGCAATCACGGCGTCCTCGATTACATGGTGATCGGCAACGCACAGTGGTGGAACGGCCTGCCGGCCGACGTGCGCGGCGCACTCAGCAAGGCAATGACCGAATCGATCAAGTACGGCAATAAGGTTGCGTTCGACGAGGACGCCAGCTTCCGCGCCAAGGTGATCGCCGACAACAAGGCCAAGGTCTTGCCGATGACCAAGGAGCAGCTCGCCGCCTGGCGGAATGCGGAGAAGCCGGTGTGGAAGAAGTTTGAAGGCGAGATCGGCAAGGACCTGATCGACGCGGCCATCAAGTCGAACAACTAAACCGAAAAAGCTGTCGACATCGGGCCCCGGTTCATCCGGGGCCTGCAAACTACCTCTTTTGACACCGCAACGCAGCTGCGTTGATCGGGTACAACCATGAAAATATTCAACCGCCTTGAAGAATGGATTGTCGCGCTCCTGCTGGCAGCGATGACGATCGCCACGTTCATGCAAGTGGTACTGCGCTACGTATTCAATTCCGGATTCACCTGGGCGCTCGAACTGACGACCATCTTTTTCGCGTTCATGATCTTCCTCGGGATTTCCTACGGGGTCAGGGTCGGCGCGCACATCGGCGTCGATGCGCTGGTCAAGCTCATGCCGCCGAAGCAGCGCCGCATCAGTTCCATTGTTGCCGTCCTGCTGTGCATGCTGTACGCCGGCATGGTGTTCTACGGCTCCTGGGAATACGTGATGAAAATGCGCATGGTCGGCATCGAGCTCGAAGACCTGCCGATCCCGATGTGGATGGCCCGCGCGATCCTGCCGGTTGGCTATGCATTGCTGATGTTCCGCTTTTTGCAAGTCCTGTGGAACCTGGTGACCGGAAAATCCGACAGCCTGCATCTCGGTGACGAGGCTGCCGATGCGATGAAACTCAAGAGCAGGGAAGAATAACCATGAATACCGTCGTCCTGTTTTCCTGCCTGTTCCTCTTCATGGCGCTCGGCGTGCCGATCGCGATTGCGCTGGGTCTTTCCAGCCTCCTGACCATCAGCCTGTTCGCGCAGGATTCGCTGGCGTCGCTGGCGATCAAGCTCTACGAAACCAGCGAGCATTACACGCTGCTGTCGATTCCGTTCTTCGTGCTGGCGGGCGCCTTGATGTCCACCGGCGGCGTTGCCAAGCGCATGGTCCGCTTCGCCGTGGCTGCGGTCGGCCACATGCGCGGCGGCCTGCCGATCGCATCGATCCTGGCCTGCATGCTGTTCGCAGCGGTGTCCGGCTCCAGCCCGGCGACGGTGGTGGCGATCGGCTCGATCGTCATCGCCGGCATGGTCAAGAGCGGCTACACCAAGGAATTCGGCGCCGGCGTCATCTGCAATGCCGGCACGCTGGGCATCCTGATTCCGCCGTCGATCGTGATGGTGGTGTATGCCGCAGTCACCGAAGTGTCCGTCGGCCGCATGTTCATGGCCGGCGTGATTCCGGGAATCTTGCTCGGCTTGATGCTGATGGCGGCCGTCTACTGGCGCTCCGGCAAACTGCAGGTGGAAAAGCCGGCCAAGGCCAGCACCAAGGAAGTACTGGTGGCGTTCAAGGATTCCGCATGGGGGATGGCGCTGCTGGCCATCATCATGGGCGGTATCTACGGCGGCATCTTCACGCCGACCGAAGCGGCGGCAGTGTCCGCGGTGTATGCGGTGTTCGTCGCCGTGTTCATCTACAAGGACCTGAAGATCAAGCAGCTTCCCGAGGTCTTCACGGAAGCCGGCAAGACCACGGTCATGCTGATGTTCATCGTCGCCAATGCGCTGCTGTTCGCGCACGTGCTGACCACCGAGCGGATTCCGCAAACCATCGCGGAACATATCGTCGCGGTCGGCATGGAACCGTGGATGTTCCTGCTGGTGGTCAACATCATCCTGCTGGTGGCAGGCAATTTCATGGAGCCGACCGGCATCATCCTGATCCTGGCGCCCATCTTCTTTCCGATCGCCACCAAGCTGGGCATCGATCCCATCCACCTCGGCATCATCATGGTGGTGAACATGGAGATCGGCATGGTCACGCCGCCGGTCGGATTGAACCTGTTCGTCACCAGCGGCGTCACCGGCATGGGTATGGTGGAGGTGGTCAAGGCGGCGCTGCCGTGGCTGATGGTGCTGCTGCTGTTCCTGGTGATCGTCACCTACATCCCGCAGATCAGCCTGTTCCTGCCGCAACTGATGTTCGATTGACGGGAGCCGGTTTCGCCCGACTGCGGGCGAAGCAATCCGAACGCCGCGCCGGTCATGGCGCGGCGTTGCTGTTTATGCGGTCTGGAACGGCATGAATGAACCTCCGCATCCTGGCGATGTTCTCCCGAACATCGTCCGCATGGGACGAGCCGGGTAGTGCCGCTATTCCGACGTCGTCTGCTCACCTGCCAGCCGCCGCGCCAGTTCGCCGCCGTCGCCGCGCCAGAAGTCGCGGTCGGCAAGGCGCACGCGCTGCGCTGCATTCTCCATGTGCTCCTTGGCCGCGATGCGCGCCTGATCGGAGTCGCCCGATGCGATAGCATTCACGATTTTTTCATGCTCGGCCTGTACCTGGCGCGCAAAGTCTTCCCGTCTGGCTTCGTTGGCGCGCGTGACCTTGACCGCGGACCGGATCGGCTGCGCGAACATCTCGACGAAGCGTACCCAGTAGGGATTCCCGGTGGCCTCGGCGATGGATTGATGGAATTTTGCGTCCTCTTCGACGCCGTCCCGTCCGGACGCCACCGCTTCTTCGATGCGGCGCAACGCGTGCTCGATGTCGGCGAGCTGCCCCGGACTGCGGCGGATCGCGGCAAGCGCTGCCGTCTCCGCTTCCATGCCGCGCCGCACTTCGATCACATTCAGTAGCGACTGAATCGACTGTTCCGTCAGCCGGTCCCCGCGGATTGCCTGCGCAATCTCGGGATTGCGCACGAATGCGCCGCTGCCTTTGCGTGTCTCCAGCAAACCCTCCGCCTTCAGCAAGGCGATTGCCTCACGCACCACCGTGCGGCTCACGCCGAAATGCTGGGCCATGGTCTGTTCCGACGGCAAACGGGCGCCCGGCGCAAGGTCTTCCTGCCGGATCTTGTTGATCAGCATCTCGGCCACGCGTGAGCCGAGCGTGCCGGTCGGGAAACTGCTGCTGGCGCCGGAAGCGCGTGGATAGAAAGAATGGGGCTGATCCATTTGTTGATTCCTTTGCAATGGTGCTGGACGTCCGGATGTCTTGCTCAGGCTGTTCACTAAATATACAGCAAACAGACAAGAAATCATGTTGACGAACAGGTTTTCAGTACATATCATACAGCAATACAACTTTAGTACAGCTTTGAGCGGCGAGGCAAAACAAAAACAGGCTGCAAGGCCGGGTGCGATCGCATGGCTTTCGGCACACAAAAGAATTTCCAACAAGGAGCAAGTCAAATGACACAGCACGCAAGCCGTGTTGGCGTGATCGGCCTGGGCGCGATGGGCATGGGCGTCGCCGAATCCCTGCTGCGTGCAGGTTTCAGCGTGTACGCCTGCGACGTCAAGCCGGAAGCGGTAGCGAAATTGCAGGCGGCCGGCGCGCATGCGGCGGCGTCCCCGGCGGAGCTGGCGGCCGAGGTCGATGCGTTGCTGATTTTGGTGGTCAATGCGCAGCAGACCGAACAGGTGTTGTTCGGCGAGAACGGTGCCGCCGTCCGCATGAAGCCCGGCTCGGTCGTGATCAGCAGCGCCACCGTGTCGCCGGAGTTCGCGGAGACGCTTGCAGCGCGCCTGAACACGCTGGGCCTGCAAATGATTGACGCCCCGGTGTCCGGCGGCGCGGCCAAGGCCGCCGCCGGGCAGATGTCGGTGATGGCCTCCGGCGCACCGGAAGCTTTCGAGAAATGCGGCGACTTGTTCAATGCCATCAGCAGCAAGCTGTACCGCCTCGGTGACCACCCCGGCCAGGGCTCCAAGGTAAAGATGATCAACCAGCTGCTGGCCGGCGTGCACATCGCTGCCGCCGCCGAAGCGATGGCGCTCGGACTGCGCGCAGGCTGCGATCCGGATGCATTGTATGAAGTGATCTCCAACAGCGCCGGCAGTTCCTGGATGTTCCAGAACCGCGTGCCGCACATCCTGAAGGGCGACTACCGGCCGCTGTCGGCAGTAAACATCTTCGTCAAGGATCTCGGCATCGTGCTCGACTATGCGAAGAAGAGCGTGTTCCCGTTGCCGCTGTCGGCGGCGGCGCACCAGATGTTCATGCAAGCGTCCGCCGCCGGCCACGGCGGCGAGGATGATTCGGCGGTCGTGAAAATCTTCCCCGGCATCCGCCTGCCGGACGCGGCGCAACAGGGATAGGAGACGCAGATGCCTGCCTTGCTCGGATGCATAGCTGACGATTTCACCGGAGGCACCGACCTTGCCGGCATGCTGGTCAAGGCCGGCATGCGCACCGTGCAGTTGATCGGCGTACCCGACGAACCGCTGCCGGATGATGTCGATGCCGTCGTCATTGCCCTCAAGTCGCGCACCAGCCCGGTCGATACGGCGGTGGCGGAATCGCTCGCCGCGCTGGACTGGTTGCGGGCTGCCGGCTGCCGCCAGTTCTACTTCAAATACTGCTCCACCTTCGACTCCACGCCGCGCGGCAATATCGGGCCGGTGGCGGAAGCGTTGATGAAAGCGCTCGGCACCGATTTCACGATTGCCTGCCCGGCCTTTCCGGCCAACGGCCGCACCATTTACAAAGGCTATCTGTTCGTCGGCGACGTGCTGTTGAGCGAATCCGGCATGCGCCATCATCCGCTGACGCCGATGACCGATGCCAACCTGGTGCGTGTATTGCAGCATCAGGTGCAAGGCAAGGTCGGCCTGGTCGAGTACGCGACCGTCGGCCAGGGAGCGTCCGCCGTCGGCGCGCGCTTTGCCGCCTTGCGCGAACAGGGCATGAGCCTGGCGATCGTCGATGCCTTGTCCAATAACGATCTTGAAGAGGTCGGCGCGGCCTGCGCCGACCTGCCGCTGATCACCGGCGGCTCCGGCATCGCGCTCGGCCTGCCGGAAAACTTCCGCCGGCGCGGACTGCTTTCCCGCGAGCTGGTGGCCGATGCGCTCCCCGCCACCGGCGGTCTGCGCGCGGTCATCTCCGGCAGTTGTTCGGTGGCGACGCAGAAACAAGTGGCGCTGATGCGCGCGTCCGCGCCGTCGTTCAACATCGAGCCCTTGCGCCTTGCGCGCGGCGAAAATCTCGCCGCCGCCGCGCTCGACTGGGCGGTGAGCCGCATCGGCAAGGAGCCGGTGCTGGTCTATGCCACCGCGACGCCGGAACTGGTCAAGCAGGCGCAGGCGGAACTCGGCGTGGAACAAGCGGGCGGCCTGGTGGAAAACGCGCTTGCGGAAGTCGCGCGCGGCCTGGTACAGCTCGGCGTCGGCCAACTGATCGTGGCCGGCGGCGAAACCTCCGGCGCGGTGGTGAAGGCGCTGGGCGTCAGCGGCCTGCGCATCGGTCCGGAGATCGATCCCGGGGTGCCGTGGACCACCTCGCTGCACAACGATGCCGGCGACCGTCCGCTGGCGCTGGCGCTGAAATCCGGCAATTTCGGCAGCGACGATTTCTTCCTCAAGGCATGGAGCCGGCTGTCATGAGCACCATGATCGCCACCGGCCGCGACGAGACACGGCTGCGCGAACAGATGGTCGAGTTTGGCCGTTCGCTGTTCGAGCGCGGACTGAGCGCAGGCAGCAGCGGCAACATCAGCGTGCGCCTGGATGACGGCTGGCTGTTGACGCCGACCAATGCCTGCCTCGGCCGCCTCGATCCGGCGCGGATTGCCAGGCTCGACTGGTCGGGCCGGCACATCAGCGGCGATGCGCCCTCCAAGGAAGCCTTCCTGCATCGCGCGATGTACGAGGAGCGTGCCGGCGCCGGCGCCATCGTGCACCTGCATTCCACGCATTCCGCCGCGGTGTCCTGCATGTGCGGCTTGAACCATGACGACTGCATTCCGCCGCTGACCGCGTATTTCGTGATGAAGATCGGGCGCCTGCCGCTGGTCCCGTATCACCGTCCCGGCGATGCCGCGCTCGGCGACGCGATTCGCGGCCTCGCACGCAAGCACTGCGCGGTGCTGCTCGCCAATCACGGCCCGGTGGTGTCGGGCGCCAGTCTCGAAGCCGCCGTGTATGCAAGCGAGGAACTGGAAGAGACCGCCAGGCTGTTCCTGCTGCTGCGCGGAACGCCGGTCAGCCCGCTCAATGCAGCGCAGATCGAAGAACTCAAGTCGACATTCAATCTCGACATTTAAAAGACAAGGACCTGGGATCGCCATGCCGAAATTTGCCGCCAACCTGACCATGATGTTCAACGAAGTCGACTTCCCGCAGCGCTTCGCCGCGGCGGCGCGCGCCGGCTTCGATGCGGTCGAGTTCCTGTTCCCTTACGAGCACGCGCCGCAGGACGTCGCGCAGTGGCTGCGGGAAAACAATTTGCAGAACGCCTTGTTCAACCTGCCGCCGGGTGACTGGGCCGCCGGCGAGCGCGGCATCGCCTCGCTGCCCGGACGGGAAGCGGAATTCCGCGCCGGCGTCGCGCGTGCGCTGGAGTATGCGCTCGCGATGGGTACGCAGCGTCTGCATGCGATGGCCGGGCTGCTGCCGGTGGACGCCGATCGCAACCGGCATCGCGACGTCTATATCGACAACCTGCGCCATGCCGCGCGCGAACTCGGCAAGCACGGCCTGACCCTGTTGATCGAACCGATCAACACGCGCGACATCCCCGGCTACTTCATCAATACGCAGGCGGAAGGCCATGCGATCCGGGAAGCGGTAGGCGAGCCCAACGTCAAGGTGCAGATGGACTTCTATCACACGCAGATCGTCGAGGGCGATATCGCGATGACGCTGCGCAAGCACTTCGATGGCGTCGGCCACATCCAGATCGCCGGCATCCCCAGCCGCAACGAACCGGACGACGGCGAAGTGAACTACCGCTATCTGTTCCGCCTGCTCGACGAGCTCGGTTACGACGGCTGGGTCGGTTGCGAATACCGTCCGCGCGGCCGCACCGAAGATGGACTGGGATGGATGAAGGCGCTGGCGCAGTCCGCCTGACGAATGGAACAGGACACGAAAATGAAAGTTGTTATTACAGGTGGCGCCGGCTTCCTTGGCCAGCGCCTCGCGCTCCGGCTTCTGCAGCACGGACGCCTTGCCGAGACCGATGGGCGCGAGCGGACCATTGAGGAAATCGTGCTGGTCGATGTGGTTCCGGCTCACGATTTCGGCGATCCCCGCGTACGCTGCGTAGCCGGCGACATCTCTGATGCGCAATTGTTGCGCGAGGTGATCGGCGCCGATACCGCATCGGTGTTTCATCTGGCCGCCGTGGTCAGCGGCCAGGCGGAAGCGGATTTCGATCTCGGCATGCGCATCAACCTCGACGCATCGCGCGCGCTGCTCGACATCTGCCGCGCCGCCGGCAATCGTCCGAAGCTGGTGTTCACCAGTTCCGTCGCGGTGTATGGCGGGCGCCTGCCGGAGGTGGTGCTGAATGCTACCGCGCTCAATCCCCAGTCCTCCTACGGCATGCAGAAGGCGATCGGCGAACTGCTCCTGAACGACTACAGCCGCAGGGGCTTCGTCGATGGCCGCGTGCTGCGGCTGCCGACCATCAGCGTGCGTCCGGGCAAGCCGAACAAGGCTGCGTCGTCGTTCGCCAGTGGCATCATCCGCGAACCGCTCAACGGTGAAGAAGCGATCTGCCCAGTGTCGCGGGACACGCAGTTGTGGTTGTTGTCGCCGCGCAAGGCGATCGCATGCCTGGTGACGGGGCACGATCTGCCGGCTGCCGCATTCGGCGACAGCCGCATCGTCAACCTGCCCGGCATCTCGGTGACCGTGGCGGAGATGGTGGCCGCGCTTGAACGGGCGGGCGGCGATGCCGCGGTCAAGCGGATCCGCTGGGAGTATGACGCAGCGGTGGAACGCATCGTTGGCGGCTGGCCCGGGGCCTGGGACACCACGCGTGGACATGCGCTCGGCTTCAGCGCCGACGACGATATCGACAGTCTGATCGGCGCCTATGTCGAAGACGAACTTGCGGTCGCGGCGGTGTGACAGGAGGCGCAGTGCGGCAATGACATCGATGCAATAAACGGTTCAACAAAGGCAAGGAAACCCGTTTCCGGATTTTTACGGTCGTCCACGGTAGCCGCATCCCGCGCATTCCCCAGGGCGATCGAATGCAACAGCTTGTTCAGTCAAGCCCATTCACCAAGAGCAGTAAAACAGCGAGGAGATCGACATGAAAACATCAAAACTTACCGCCACACTATGCGCAGCACTGGCGCTCGGTTTGTCTGTTGCGGCGCACGCACAGACCACCCTCAAGCTCGGCCACGTTCTGTCGAAGGACTCGCATTACGGCGTTGCAGTGACCGTTTTCGGCAGCGAACTGAGCAAGCGCACCAACGGCCGCTACAAGGTAGAGCAGTTCGCCTCCGGCGCGCTCGGCGGCGAGCGCGAAATGATCGAGGCGGTGCAGCTCGGCACGCAGGACATGGTGTTGACATCGACCGGTCCGGTCGGCAACTTCGTGCCGGAAACCCGCGTCTTCGATATTCCCTTCCTGTTCCGCGATTATGCGCATGCGCGCACGGTGCTCGACGGCGCGATCGGCCAGGACATGCTGAAGAAATTCCCCGGCAAGGGCCTGGTGGCATTGGCCTGGATGGAAAACGGATTCCGCCACGTCACCAACAGCAAGCATGCGGTCACGCAACCGGACGACCTCAAGGGCCTGAAGATCCGCACCATGGAAAACAAGGTGCACATGGCGGCCTTCAAGACGCTGGGCGCGTTGCCGACGCCGATGTCGTTCAATGAATTGTTTACGGCGCTGCAGCAGGGCACGGTCGACGGCCAGGAAAATCCGATCCCGGTCATCCTGTCGAGCAAGCTGTACCAGGTGCAAAAGAACTTCACCTTGACCGGTCACGTCTACTCGCCGGCCCTGCTGCTGATCTCCCCCGGCATCTGGAACAAGCTGTCCGATGCCGACAAGAGTGCCTTCCAGGAAGCTGCCAAGGCAGCCGTGGCAGCCAACCGCAAGCGCGTGAACGATGACGAAGCCAGCGGCATCGCGCAACTGAAGGCCGCCGGTGTGAACGTTGTTGAGAACGTGGATAAAGGCGCCTTCCTGAAGGCAGTCTCTCCTGCCTATGTCGGTTACATGTCGGAATTCGGCGTGGACAACATCAAGAAGATCCAGGAAACAAAATGATCGCCGATACCAGGAGCGCGCCGGCCGAGTTGGGCCGGCCCGGAAAAGTCATGAACATCAAACGATTTCTTGAATTCGAAAGCCGGTTGACCGGGTTCACGATCGGGCTGGCGTGCGCACTCCTGGCGCTCGCCGCCTGTCTCGGCCTGTACCAGGTGGCGACACGATTCATTTTTTCCGAACCGTCCACCTGGACCGAAGTCGGGATACGCGTTTCCCTGATCTGGATGGTGATGCTCGGCACCGTCATGGCGTTTCGCCAGGGCGCACTGGTATCGATCGACCTCATGGTCCGCATGAGCCGCGGCCTCTGGCAAAAGCTGCTGCGGATCACGATCACTGCAGTCACCATCGTCTTCCTGCTGGTGCTGGTGTATTTCGGCGCCGAGATCACCTGGAGGGTGCGTTTCCAGGAACTGGCCGGTCTGGAGATCTCGATCGCCTGGGCCTATCTCGCGTTGCCGGTCGGCGCCTTGTTCTGCTGCGTTGCCGTCATCGCGAATTACTTCGATCCCAGGCATATGGAACTGGATACGGCGCTCTGAGCAGGTACGCAAAGGCTTTTTGACAGTAGTGCAGGCCCATCGGAGCGCCGGCCTGCCGTGCCTGCACCGGCGGCTTTTCCGTCCACATAGGCACCGCGCAGGAACAAGTTGCACAATTTTGCTGGCCGTAGCGGGCGCGCTGCGGGGTTGCCCGCCACTAGCAGTACTCGTACTGCGTCGTGTCGGTCGCCCCCACAGCGCATCCCGCTACGACCGCCAAATTGCACACCTCATTCCTGCGCGGCGCCATACGGGCGCCATCCCGCGCCCCCAAGGATTTGACCATGTCTATCATGATGCTCTTCACGATGCTGGTGTGCTTTACGCTCAGCATCTCTATCGCGGTATCGATCGGTTTCGCCAGCGTATCCGGCATTTTCCTTGCGGGGAAACTGCCGATGCTGGTGGTGCCGAAGGAAATCTTCAGCGCCATCGACAAGTTCCCATTGGCGGCGATTCCGTTCTTCATCCTCGCCGGCAACCTGATGGAAGTCGGCGGCATTTCGCGCCGGCTGGTCGACTTCGCCAAGTCCATCGTCGGCGGTGTGCAGGGCGGGCTCGCTTGCACCTGCGTGCTGACCTGCATGATATTCGCCGCGGTATCGGGATCCAGCGTCGCGACCACCTTTGCAATCGGCTCGGTGCTGATACCGGCAATGATCAAGCACGGCTACCCGGTGCCGTTCGCGGCGTCGCTGCAGGCAACCAGCGCCGAACTCGGCGTGATCATTCCGCCGTCGATCCCGATGATCCTGTACGGTGTGTCGGCGGAAGTGTCGATCGGCGAACTGTTCATCGCCGGCTTCGGCCCCGGCATCCTGATCGGCGGCGCGCTGATGGTTTTTGTCTACGTCTGGTCGAAGATCAAGGGGTACGGCAAGAACGACCACATCGGACGCGTGCCGTTCATGCAGGCATTCAGGCAGGCGGCGCTGGCGCTGATGATGCCGGTGATTATCCTCGGCGGCATTTACGGCGGCGTGTTTACACCGACGGAAGCGTCGGTGGTCGCGGTGTTCTATGCGCTGGTCGTCGGCATGCTGATCTATCGCGAGATCCGTCCGGAAAACCTGGCGGCGATCCTCAAGAAATCGGTGATCTCCTCGGCGGTGATCATGTTCATCATCGCCAACGCCGGCCTGTTCAGCTTTCTCATCACCCGTGCAGGCGTGCCGGAAATGGTCGGCGAGTTCCTGCGGGAACACCTGAACAGCCCGGTGCTGTTCCTGCTCGGCGTCAATGCCGCGCTGTTTTTGGTCGGCATGTTCATCGAGACCTCCGCCGCGATCATCGTGCTGGCGCCGATCCTGGTGCCGGTGGCGATCAAGTTCGGTGTCGATCCGGTGCACTTCGGCACCATCATGGTGGTCAATCTCGCGCTCGGCATGATCACGCCGCCGTTCGGCGTCAACCTGTTCGCCGCCTGCACGGTCGCCAAGACTTCGCTGGACAAGATGATCGGTTCGCTGATCCCGTTCGTGCTGGTGATTCTCGCCTGCCTGATGATCATCACCTATTTCCCGCCGCTGACACTGTTCTTGCGGGATCTGATGTACCGCTGATGTATTGCTGAGCACAACAGGAAGGAGACACAACAATGAAGCATGCAATCCGCACTGCGTTATGAAACCAGTGACGACGGCTTCATTCCCAACCCAGCCGGCCGCGGCATCAAGACTGCGCTTGCCGTCGGCATTTCGCAAAGCGGCCGCTACCTGCGCGACCATATCGTGCAGGGTTTCAACCAGGATGAAGCGAAGCGCCGCGTATTCGACGGTGTCTTCGCGCACATCTCCGGCGCTGGCAAGCTGTTCCTGAATGCCGAGTTCGGCGAACCCGCGCGCACCAACACCCAGCATGAAGACCATGACTATCCGGAGAATGCATTTCCGTTTTCCACAGCGCACCTCAAGGATCCGGTAAGCGGCCGGTCCGGCGCGCTGTTTCGCAGCGACGGTTTCGATCCGCTGCTGATCGAGGTCAACACATCGACCGAGTACTGGGTGAAAGGCGCTTCGCTGTTGCACACCGATTCGCTTGGCACGAAGGACCTCAAGTTGCCGTCTAACAGCCGCGTATACATGGTGGCGGGTACGCAGCATGGCGGGCGCTTCGGATTGAAAACGGCGCCGGGACAATGCGCAAACCCGCGCAATCCGCACAGTCCGGAACCGGCGTTGCGCGCGCTGTTGGTCGCGCTCGACCAGTGGGTGAGCAACAAGGCGGCGCCGCCGCCGAGTCGGATGCCGGCGCTTTCGGATAACACCATGGTCGGGCCAGCGCAACTGAAGTTCCCTGCGATACCCGGCATGCGCATGGCGACAAGAGGCAATCCGATCATGCTCTACGGCGACTGGATCGCTCCCAGCCCGGACGCCGGCAAAGCGTATAGGCCGCTGGTGGCGAAGGTGGACGGCGACGGCAACGAAGTTGCAGGGATCCGCCTGCCCGACATCGCGGTCCCGCTGGCCACCTATACCGGCTGGAACATGTACAAGAAGCCCTTTCCCGAAGACGAGTTGTGCGACCGCGATGGCAGTTATTTCGAGTTTGCCGGCACCAAGGCCGAGCGGCTCGCCAGCGGCGATCCGCGGCCCTCGCTCGAAGAGCGCTACCTCGGAAAGGCGGACTACGTACGAAAGGTGAAGCAGGCGGCATCCATACTTGTCAAAGAGCGATTTCTGCTGCAGGAGGATGCCGACGCCTATGTACGCACTGCCGAAAAAAGCAGCAAGTTCCAGTGATTGCATTTCTGCCCGGCATGCCAGGTTTGTGCTCGGGAAGCAAGTTTGATCTAGCGTAAACACTGTTCCATATCGCAGGAAGAAGCCATTGCGTGCCATCGGTTCCGAGCACATATTGAAGAGTGATAGTAGGTGAAGGGCATTCTTTGGAAAAGCCTGCGATGTGGCATCAAAGCCCGGAGCTTTCCTGGCAAGACAAGAGGAGGTGCCGTGGATTTCGAGGCACGCTTTTCATGACATCTATTGCGAAATTCGATAGGAGATTGGGATCATGGAACAGGCAAACTGGCGCCTCGAAGGCGAGTGGATAAAAAACTGCAACTGCGAATACGGATGCCCGTGCGACTTCAACGCAAAACCGACGCATGGCGAGTGCAAGGGTTTCCTGGGGATGCATATTGCCAAAGGACATTTCGAGGACACCCGCCTGGACGGCTTGTACTTTTTTGTTGTCGTCCACTTTCCGGGCGCGCTGCATGAAGGTAACGGGCAGGCGCAGCCGATCATCGACGAGCGCGCCGATCCGGCGCAGCGCGACGCGTTGTTCAAGATCATGTCGGGGCAATATTCGGCGGAAGGCAGTTTGTTCCACATCTTCAGCATGATCGTCAACAAGATGCATGAACCGATCTTCGCTCCGGTGACGTTCACGTCCGACCAGGATGCCCGGACCGCGCGTG
>CBIHRJ010000045.1:0-46753 GCA_966212445.1 uncultured Noviherbaspirillum sp.
TTGAAGGCGGCAACGTCCGCTTTGAATGTCCGGGGACGATTTCGATGAAGTCGGGAAATAAGGAATTTAGCGGGCCGACAAGATCTAATTATCCGTTGCCCACCTTTCCGAGCAGTGCGCCAATATGTATAGAGTGTTTAATTAAAGCGCTGAAATCCGGTGCGCCGGTTGCGGTTGTATAAGTGATGAAATCCACCACGTATTTTGCTCAAGATGCCTTGGAAGTATCTTCCGTTCTTACTTCACTAACAGAACATATTAATGCTGCCCCATATCTATACTGGGCGGCGCTTGTCGATGGCGCATTTGATTTTCCTGAAGTAGAACAAACACCCTATGCACTTGAAGGAATAAATTGTTATTCATTTGACGTGTTTGAAGGCTTGGAGGCTGCGTCACCTTGGCTAATTTCCTTATCTTTAGAAGACCAAAGCGTATCTCAATTAAGAGAACTGCTAATACATTGCAGAGGTCGTCCTATGCTCAGTTTTGTGGCGAGCCTACAGCCCATTCCATCATTGGCAAAAAAATGGGCTGATCTGCATTGGATATATAGCGAAGACGATCAACGCATGTTGTTACGTCTTGCCGATACACGTATCCTGCCAGAACTACCTCACGCGCTTAGCTCTGAACAATGGGCTGCATTCACGGCCGATCTCAATCATTGGTATTACATTAATCGTCAAGGTCTTCTGGCTGCATGTTCGTTAGCAGCCAAAGACATTACTCCATCTAGTCAAATACGGCTTACACAAGGACAGCTAGACATATTATTGGAAGCCTCTGAGCCGGATACAGTGATCGATCTGATAGTAGAGGGCATGCAAGAGATCATTCCATCACATCTGAAAAAATCGGAATTTTACTCATTGATATATAAAACTTGCGAGTTGGGGCGCCTGCATGGAGTCGAAATTTTTTCCGATACCGTATCGTTGGCGGTGGCTGCCTGTCTAACTAGTGGTCAAAGCAACAGCACTCCAAGACTTATTGCACTATTAAGCGAAAAGAGATGGATGCCAGGGAAACTGGGTGAGGCCGTTCTGGCTGACGGCATTATTTGATGAATATCCAGGAAAACACACAATGGGTTCGGTTTTAGGATGGGTTGGCTGGGGAGCAGCTTACGCAATTACCTACTTGGTTTTCGGTCGTCTCATAAAAATAAAGCCAGCTTTGTTGCTGTTGGCATTGGTGTTGCTGTTCACTCCTTTGACACTATGGGCGCTGTTCCCTATTGGCGAGCTTTTAAAGCTACTTGGAATTGACACAAATCTCGGCGATGTTTTTATCGCAATGTTTGTTTTTATGCCAATTACAGCATTTGGTTTGATAATTTTCCTAACTTATATGGGAGCCGCTTTTATCAACAAGAAGATGAAAAAACGACCGAAAAAACAGATGTCAGCGAAAAGGACAATACAGTGAACAAGGCCCTAAAAATACCTGTTTTGAAGCTGGCTTGCTCATTACTGATGTTGCTAAGCATTTCTGCCTGCGGCGAAAGAATGGTGCCTGCCGGTATCATGGGCTACAACCATACCGTTGACCGTCCGATTTATAACTTCACTGTGAATGGGGCGATGGGCCATAACATATCGCCCGGCGGTGGCGGCGGATCGGAGAGCTGTTGTGTGTCCATACCAGAACGCTGGCGGCCTGGATTAAAGGCAACAATAGCATGGACATATGATTCATTTCAAACCGATCCAAATCCACCTCCACCATCTCAAAAAGTTGAGATGGAAATTCCACAATACAACCACCCAGGAAATTTTCAGATTCACTTTTATGCTGACCATAAAATCAAAGTTGTGATTTCACCGTGCGGTCTCGGCCATCCATTTCATCCGATGAGTGAACAAGACAAGTTGCCCTGGAAGGACGAATACAGCAAGGAAGAGGCGATTGAATCCTTTAAAAAGGGAGGTCCAAGCTATGAGTGCTAATGTCATTCAGCCAGCATATGCCCCAGATATCAACAATACCCGAAGCGTGTTACGCCCGTTGAGTAACAAAGAAACCATGCAGCGGGCCAATGCTTTGTGTGCCAGTCGTTCTGCTCCCAGTTCATTGCCATGCACAGGGCAAATTTTTGTCGGCATGTTCTTTGATGGCACGGGCAACAACGAAAACATTGACTATACCCAGGTCAAAGATACGCCGGAAGAACAGAAGCATAGCAACGTGGTCCGGCTTCTTCATGCGTATCCAGACAACGTCACCAGAGGCACCAGCAAATACTATCGGTATTACATTCCCGGTGTCGGTACACCCTTTCCAGAAATTGGTGATAGTGGTGGTATGGCCGGTACTGGCATGTCCTGGAATGGAGAGCCTCGACTGATTTGGGGCTTAACTCGGGTTTTTAACGCTGTACATCGGTATATCTATGAAAGAGATTTAATTCCAACTGTTCAAGCCGGAAATATTGCCAATGGCACTGGTGGTTTAGGCTCGCTGGCACTCCATCGGGAACATGTATTCAAGACCTATTGGAGTGGGAAACTCAAGGACGCGGTAGCTTCAAAACCAAAGAACAAACCTATGCCTGAACAAATCAATCTATCCGTGTTCGGTTTTTCGCGCGGCGCTGCAGAGGCTCGGGCATTTGTAAATTGGCTATATGCAATTTGTGACGGAAAGAATGAGGCTTATCTTTTTTCAGGCATACCGCTACGGGTGGATTTTCTAGGCATATTTGATACGGTTGCCTCTGTTGGAATTGCCGGTGCGTTTACTGACGGTCTGTTGGGAGCTGAGGGCCATCAGTCATGGGCTGACTGCAATATGCAAGTCCATAAAGGAGTCGAAAGCTGCTTGCATATTGTCGCGGCACATGAGGTGCGATCTACCTTTCCAGTTGATTCGGTACGCATAGAAGGAACATATCCTGCCAATGTAAAGGAGTATGTTTATCCAGGTGCACACTCTGATGTAGGCGGCGGCTATCACCCTAAAGCGCAAAGCAAGACAGATGCACTGGCACGCATTCCGGGGTATGAGATGTATTGTGCTGCGATGGCTTCTGGTGTGCCATTTTTAAGATTGGATCAGCTCACTAAGGCTATATGTAGCAATCTACTTCCTTCAGAAGCCGCTGTTAATATCTTTAAATCATACTGTGCCAAGGCAGGTGTAAATGCTGCCCCGGTAGAAATCATGATGCAGCAACATATGACACAGTATTTTCGTTATCGCTACCAGGCGCGTAGTGATGCGGTCAATAATCCGAATATCCTTGCTTACACCAAAAGAGATTTTTTCAAGAGAGCCATCACAGAGCGTGAGTATTTGCGTGATACCCAACAGCACTTCATCGCCATTTTGGCAGCTCTATCAGCTACTCTGGACTACTACATGAAAAACAAGTCGTTATTTAACGATTTTGTGCGCCATCCATTTCAGTCAGAGGGTTCACTCCTACCGCCAGTATCCATGGTGATTTTTCAGGTTGACATGGCAAATCGGATGCGAGCTTTGACGGATTCGCTGGACAATGGGGAAAGAGACAGAGTCGCCAATAGAGTTTATGAAAAGGTGGCTGAATGGCGTAAGTGGCTGGCTGATAATCTGTCACCAAACCTTACAGATGCAGAGGCTCCGGAGCGCGATGTACTGAAAGTCGCTGATAAGTTAAATGACATTCCCTTGGAAAAAGAGATTGTGCAGTTTTTTGATGACTGGGTGCATGATTCCATGGCGGGGCTGGCAAAAGATAGTATAAATGAGTATCTGATTAATGGTATTGGTCTTGCAAAATTTAGACGTATCTATTTTGGCAATCGTGGAGATGCCATGCTGCATGAAGCCGCAAAGAAATTAAACGACAAACATATGAAGACGGCCAAGGCGCGGCAAGCTGAGCGGGAAAAATGGAAAGCGGAATCTGACGAGTATGCACGTATGACAGGAAGAAGTTATTAATTTTTTTGACTATTACGCCCTTGATTCTCTTGCCGGCTTTGCACAGGACGGCGTGCATGAGCGGGCATCAATGGCCAAGGGCATTTACGCCATCGGAATGTATTTGTAGAAAATGGATAGAGCGGATAAGTGGCGTCACCCGCACAAACTAATCAGATTTGGAGTTGTTTTCGTGTACGCGGTTGCCGGCGTGTTCGTCACTGAAATCGGATTTTTCGCTGCCGCCGCTCTGATTGCCTGCCGGCACGGAGGCGATTATTGCATGATGCCCGTGCCCTACCTCATGCTGTTGGCCATGCCATTGACCATTATATTTGGAGCAGTTAGCGGCATTGTTTTCTGCAAAAAGGAGCGCTTGGCTGCCCTGTTGCTGATGTTCACATTTGTAGGTGCCGCCAGCTACGCTGGTTATCTTTTACACTTTTTTTGAAACTGTATTGCGGAACCCGGCCATCCGGGCTGACCCGGAAAAATCACGCAGATGCCATGGGAGCGCTACGTTGCGCCCGTCGGTGAAGGCCTTGCAAGGTGGTGCTGCCGAAGTTGTTTGATACCGATACCTCGCAGTGAATCAACGCGCCGGTGTGTATGAGCATGGATCACTCGTCTGTGCGATCCATGTGGGTGGACACCTGCCTAAAAAACGGCCAGACAAAAGGAGAGGCCAAGCATGAGCGAAATGCACAAGAGCTACCGGATGCGCAACAACTATTCCGTCTCTACCCTGATCGGAGGGCAATACGTCCAGCGCCACCCTGACGGCAACATAAGCGTGCGCATGGACAATGGCGGCACTGCGATTCTGAACGGTGACGAGGTGAGTCTCGATCTGTCGGTTATTCGATCGGTAGGTATTGCGAACCTGGGAGAGGTTGAGAGTCATGCCGTCAACACCATTGTTGGTTCGCGCTCTCACGTAATACGTTTCATCAATGGCGGGATACTGCAATTTGCATACAACAACGACGGCGAAATTATCGAGCTGTGCGCGGAAAAGCTGCAAGTCCGGTTGTCGCCGAATAAAGACCTGGTCTTTTCTCTGCTGTCCTCAGTGTGACTTGGGTTCTCGTGTCGGCAAGCTGAGGTTCTCTAAACGTGAATCTGCCTGCCGCCCGCAAACGACCAGTTTTCCCAGGCGGTTTCCTTGAAGCACACCATCACGTTTTCCGGATCGAGCCCCGGTTCTTTCGCCAGCGAAGCGATCAGGTCGGCGAGGATCTTTCTTTTCACTTTCACGCTGCGGCCCACCGAAAACAGGATTTCGATCAGGATGAAGTCGCCGGTGCGCGGCGCACCGAGATCGGGATAATGCGGGTCGTAACGGAAATCCTCCGCGTCGAGCTCCAGCACGCGCTGGAAGCGGTCGGTTTCCGGCACACCGGAGGCGACCAGCGCACCGTGCACCGCTTGCAGTACCGCGGATTTCCAGGCGTTTGATTTCCCTTTGCGAAGGGTCAGGGTGACGAGCGGCATGGTATTCCTTTCAATCAGCGGACGGCAAGGGAAATGACTTTTTCCGTCGACAGCACTTCACCGAAACTGTCGGAAATCGCTGTCAGCGCCGCCCGATGCAGGTCGGCATGCGCGACAAGGCCGCCGTCCCAGCCGTCGATATCGCGTGTGGCGCAGGCATCGCCGGCGACCAGCACCTGATAGCCGCGCGGACGCGCGTCACGGGCCGCAGTCGATACGCACATATGCGTCATCAGGCCGCAAATGATCAGGGTCTTGATGCCTGCCGCTTGCAACTGTTCGTGCAGGTCCGTGCCGGCAAAGCTGCTCGCCATGGCTTTGCAGACAATTTTGTGGTGGGCAGCGGGATGGATCGCAGGATGGAACGCCGCACGTTCGCCATCCTTGGCAAACAGCGGTCCGCCGGCGGGGCCGAGATGCTGGATATGGAACACCGGGATTTTCTGTGCATCCGCAAACGTGACCAGCCGCAATGCATTGTCCAGCGCGGCTCGGCCGTCCGGAATCGGCAGCTTTCCGCCTTCGAAATATTCCAACTGAAAGTCGATCACCAGCAGCGCGGTGCTTGCGGCTTCGAGCATTGCAGCGGCGAGGGCGCCCGAGATGGTACGCATTGTCGGGTGAGGCATGGTGGCTCCTGTGGTGTGAACGTGACAACATCCTAAGCTGTGAAGAAAAGTGACGATACGTGCCGCAAGGCACAGGATTTGTGCCGAAATGGCGCAAATCGGTTCGGGAGTGCGTGCGGAAGCTGGAATGTTTGCCGATGGCTTACTCAAGCCATTGATTTCACGTATAATTTTTCCTGCGCCGATTTGATTGTCAAAGTCAAAACCAGCTTGCGGGCGCCAGGGTGAAGTCCCGATACCAAATTCAGCTAAAGCGGACACGTCTGAACCCGGTCCCGCTTTTGCAGACCGGGTTTTTGTTTTCCAGCGAGATAAAAATGAAACGTGACGCCATTTCCTCTACCGAAGCGCTGCTGCGCGACCTGTTGTCCAAACGCATCCTGATCCTGGATGGCGCGATGGGCACCATGATCCAGCAGTACAAGCTGACGGAAGAGGATTATCGCGGCGCGCGTTTCGCGGACTTCGCGGTACCGGGCAAGGAATTGTTCGTCAAGGGTAATAACGAATTGCTGACGCTGACGCAGCCGCAGATCATCAGCGAGATCCATGAAAAATATCTCGCCGCCGGCGCCGACCTGGTCGAAACCAATACCTTCGGCGCCACCAGCGTTGCGCAGGACGACTACCACATGGCGCATCTGGTGTACGAGATGAACGTGCAGGCAGCCAGGCTCGCGCGCGCCGCATGCGACAAGCACTCGACACCGGACAAGCCGCGCTTCGTGGCCGGCGCGCTCGGCCCGACGCCGAAGACCGCGTCGATCTCGCCGGATGTCAACGATCCGGCCGCGCGCAATGTGACATTCGACCAGCTCGTCGCTGCCTACCTGGAACAGACCCGCGCGCTGGTCGAGGGCGGCGCTGACGTGCTGCTGGTCGAAACCATCTTCGACACGCTCAACTGCAAGGCCGCGCTGTTCGCGATCGACGCTTTCTTCGAGGAATCCGGCAAGCGTCTGCCGATCATGATTTCCGGCACCGTGACCGATGCGTCCGGCCGCATCCTGTCGGGGCAGACCGTGCCCGCGTTCTGGCATTCGGTGCGCCATGCGAAGCCGCTGACGGTCGGCCTTAACTGCGCGCTCGGCGCCGCGCTGATGCGTCCGTATGCGGAAGAGCTGTCGAAGATCGCCGACACCTTCGTCTGCATCTACCCCAACGCCGGCCTGCCCAATCCGATGTCGGATACCGGCTTCGATGAAACGCCGGATGTGACATCCTCGCTGCTGAAGGAGTTCGCCGAGAGCGGCTTCGTCAACATTGCCGGCGGCTGCTGCGGCACCACTCCGGCGCACATCAAGGCCATCGCCGATACCGTCGCCAGGATCCAGCCACGCAAAATTCCCGAGTCCACGCATGCGATGAAGCTGTCTGGCCTGGAACCGTTCATCGTCGACGATGACTCCTTGTTCGTGAACGTCGGCGAGCGCACCAATGTGACAGGATCGAAAGCCTTTGCGCGCATGATTCTGAACGAGCAATACGACGAAGCCTTGTCGGTGGCGCGCCAGCAGGTCGAAAACGGCGCCCAGGTCATCGACATCAACATGGATGAGGCGATGCTCGATTCGGTGGCGGCCATGACGCGCTTCCTGAACCTGATTGCGTCCGAGCCGGACATCGCGCGCGTACCGATCATGATCGACTCGTCGAAATGGTCGGTGATCGAAGCCGGCCTGAAGTGCGTGCAGGGCAAGGCGGTTGTCAATTCGATTTCGATGAAGGAAGGCGAGGAGGAATTCCTGCGTCAGGCCAACTTGTGCCGCCGCTACGGCGCCGCGGTGATCGTGATGGCCTTCGACGAAACCGGCCAGGCCGACACCTTCGAGCGCAAGATCGAAATCTGCGCACGCGCGTACAAGCTGCTGACCGAGAAGGTCGGCTTCCCGCCGGAAGACATCATCTTCGATCCCAACATTTTCGCAATCGCGACCGGCATCGAAGAGCATAACAATTATGCGGTCGACTTCATCAACGCGACGCGCTGGATCAAGCAAAACCTGCCGTATGCGAAGATCAGCGGCGGCGTATCGAACGTCAGCTTCAGCTTCCGCGGCAACGACCCGGCGCGCGAAGCGATCCATACCGTGTTCCTGTACCACGCGATCAAGGCGGGCATGACCATGGGCATCGTCAATGCCGGCATGGTCGGCGTGTATGACGATCTCGCTCCGGAACTGCGCGAGCGCGTCGAAGACGTGGTGCTGAACCGCCGAGAGGATGCCACCGAGCGCATGATCGAATTTGCTGCCACGCTGAAGGCCGGCGGCAAGAAGGAAGAGCAGAACCTCGAATGGCGCAACGAGCCGGTCGAGAAACGCCTCGCGCATGCGCTGGTGCACGGCATCACGCAATGGATCGTCGAAGATACGGAAGAGGCGCGCCAGGCGGTATTGAACAGCGGAGGCCGTCCGATCAACGTGATCGAAGGTCCGTTGATGGATGGCATGAACATCGTCGGCGACCTGTTTGGCCAGGGCAAGATGTTCCTGCCGCAGGTGGTGAAATCGGCGCGTGTGATGAAGCAGGCGGTGGCGCACCTGATCCCCTTCATCGAAGAGGAAAAGCGTCTTGAGGAAGCGCGCACCGGCATCGCCGCCAAGCCCAAGGGAAAGATCGTGATTGCGACGGTGAAGGGCGACGTGCACGACATCGGCAAGAACATCGTGTCGGTGGTCCTCCAGTGCAACAACTTCGAAGTGGTGAACATGGGCGTGATGGTGCCGTGTTCGGAAATCCTCGCCAAGGCGAAGGCGGAAAATGCCGACATCATCGGCTTGTCCGGACTGATCACGCCGTCGCTGGAAGAGATGGCTCACGTCGCGAAGGAGATGCAGCGCGATCCCCATTTCCGCATGCTCAAGATTCCGCTGCTGATCGGCGGCGCGACCACCAGCCGCGCGCATACCGCGGTAAAGATTGCGCCGAACTACGAAGGTCCGGTGGTCTACGTGCCTGATGCGTCGCGTTCGGTCTCGGTCGCGCAATCGCTGCTGACGCAGGAGCAGCGCGACCAGTACATCGAGGAGATCAAGGGCGACTACGAGCGCATCCGTGAACAGCACGCGAACAAGAAGGCGGTGCCGATGGTGACGCTGGCCGAAGCGCGCGCCAACAAGACGAAGCTGGAGTTCGTGCCGGTCAAGCCGAAGTTCATCGGCCGTCGCGTATTCAAGAACGTCGACCTGGGGACGCTTGCGCAATACATCGACTGGGGGCCGTTCTTCCAGACCTGGGATCTTGCCGGAGCCTTCCCTGCGATCTTGAAGGACGCCGTGGTGGGCGAACAGGCGAGCAAGGTCCTTGAAGAAGGCCAGGCGATGCTGAAGAAGCTGATCGAGGGACGCTGGCTGACCGCCAACGGCGTGATCGCGCTGCTGCCGGCCAATACCGTCAACGACGACGATATCGAGATCTACACCGATGAAACGCGGTCGCAGGTGGCGTTCACGTACTACGGCGTGCGCCAGCAGACCGCCAAACCGGTGATCGACGGCGTCGCCCGCCCCAACCAGTGTCTGGCAGACTTCATCGCGCCCAAGTCATCCGGCATTGCCGATTACATCGGCCTGTTCGCTGTCACTGCGGGTATCGGTATCGAGAAGCACGAGAAGCGCTTCGAGGACGCGCACGACGACTACAGCAGCATCATGCTCAAGTCGCTCGCCGACCGTCTTGCCGAAGCCTTCGCCGAGCACCTGCATGAGCGTGTGCGCAAGGACCTGTGGGGTTATGCGTCCGATGAAGCATTGAGCAACGAGGAACTGATCAAGGAAGCTTATCGCGGCATCCGTCCGGCGCCGGGTTACCCTGCCTGTCCCGAACACACGGTGAAGGCCGACATGTTCAAGCTGCTGCAATGCGATGAGGTTGGCATGCAGGTGACCGAATCGTACGCGATGTTCCCCGGCGCGTCGGTGTCCGGCTTCTACTTCGCGCATCCCGAGTCGAAGTACTTCGTGGTCGGCAAGATCGGCGAAGACCAGTTGAACGACATGGCGGTGCGGCGCGGTGTGGGCAAGGATGAACTGGAACGCTGGCTGGCGCCGAACCTGTCCTGATCGGGCAAGACAGGCAGCAATGAAAATGCCACCGCTCAGGTGGCATTTTCAATTGAGGGAGGCGGATGCGGCGACAGCCGACAGGCGTCAAGCGTTACGTGCGACGTTGTCGCTCCATTCGAACGCCGCCAGTTGCAGCGTGTACAGGTCGTCGCCACTCAGATGGAAATGCTCGACCAGGTCGTCCAGCATCGAACCCGCTTCCTCGATACGTTCCATGTGCTCGGCGAGTTTCAGCATCTCGCCATAGATACCTTTGCGTTGCAGCAGTGCTTCGCTCACGGCATCGACGACCGGCACCTGCTCCAGGATTTCTTCCATCGGGATGCTGAACAGTGTGTCCATCAGCGACATGATGCCGACCGTGAACGCGGTGTCCGCCATGTTGCGGTTGCGCGGTTCAAACTGTTGCGCAATCAGTTCGAGCAACTTGCCGCGCGTCGCCGCCAGCGTCAGCAGCGGTGTCATGCTTTGCCCTTTCTTGCACGGTTCCGCATACAGCATGATCTGCAGCCAGCGCTGCAACTGGCTGCGGCCAAGTACCAGCAGCGCCTGGCTGATCGAGTCGATGCGACGGCGCGCGCCGAGTGCGGCGGTGTTCACGAGGCGTAGCAGGTTGAAGCACAGGGACACGTCTTTCTTGATGCTGCGTTCGATGTCCTGCGTGTCCGCATCCGAATTGATCAGCGACATCAACTGCATGATCGCGAGTTGCGACGGCGAGAGCTTTTTCCCGCTGAGGATGACCGGTTTGGCGAAGTAATAACCCTGGAAATAATCGAAGCCGAGTTCCAGGCAGGTCTGGAACTGTTCCCGGTTTTCCACTTTTTCGGCCAGCAGTTTCTTGTTCGCGAGGCGGAACTGCGGCGTCAGCTTGAGCAGCGCCGACAGCGGCATGTCGCGCAGATCGAACTTGATGATTTCCACAAACGGCAGCAACTGCTGCACGTCGTCGTTGTCGGTAATGACATCGTCCAGCGCGAAGCGGAAACCCTCCTTTACCAGCTGCCGCACGCGCGCCAGGATGTCCGGCGTGACCTTCATGGTTTCGACGATTTCCAGCACGACCTTTTCGCGTGGCAGGAACTGGAAGATGTCGCTCATCAGGACAGCGGCGTCCACGTTCAGGTAGCCGATCGAATCGCCGATCACCTTTTCCATGCCGAGCTGCGAGGCGTGGGCAATGACTGAAGCGGTGGCGGACAGGTCATTGGTGATGTTGGCCGGGCCGACGGCGGCACTGCGGAACAGCAGCTCGTAGGCGACAAGCGCCTGTTCGCGGTCGAGGATGGGCTGGCGTGCCAGGAAAAATTCGCGCACGCGCAATGGGCGGGCAGTGCTCGCGTCGGTCATGGAAGTGGCAATCATCGAGCTCTTGTTGTTTTCGTTGTTGGCGAAATGTTACGACTTGTCGTGCCGTGTGCCACCGGGTGATTTGCAGGCCGGGAGCTGGCTCAGCAGGTCCATCTGCAAATGCTGCGAAAAAACAAAAAACGGCAAAGGAAAAGTGCGCACAGGTCGTATGGGTCGCAGTCGGTGTCGCGGCCGCGCCAGGGAAACTTTCAGGGCGCTCGCCGCCGCGGGGACTGCAACGCATACGGCCTGTTCGCACTCGTCAGGCTGATGCGGTTGCCGGTATCGCGTTTGTGATTACACTGTAGCGCATTTTTATTTCTACATCGCAACTTTCGATTGTGCAGTGCAATCTTCCGTACCGTTTACCTTCTGTATCCCCGCGTCGCGGCAGAGCAAGTCATGTTTTTGCGCTGAAGCATTCTTAGAAGGACACCGGCGCACCTTCGACAAAAACCTTGAACTCGCCGGATGCGAACGGCGTCCAGCTTTCGTTGGCCGTCAGCGGCGCGGTGACGATCACGGCGACACGGTCATTGGGCGTGGTCACCTGCGAAAAGTCGACGATCATGTCTTCGTCCGACAGTTTCGCTTCGGCAAAGGGATATTGGCGCACGATGTAATGCAGGTGCGTCGAGCAATGCGTGAACAGGGCAGTGCCGTCGGACAGCATCATGTTGAAGGCGCCATGCGCGGCAATACCCGTTGCCAGTTCGCGCAGCGCGGTGGAAAGCGCCTGCAGGTCGGGCGCGGTGTCGCCGAAGCGCCGGCGCAACTCCTGCAGGAGATAGCAGAACGCCCATTCGCTGTCGGTATTGCCCACCGGGCGGAATGCGCCGTCGAGCGCAGGTGCAAAGTTCTTCAGGTCGCCATTGTGCGCAAATACCCAGTAGCGTCCCCATAGTTCGCGTACGAACGGATGGCAATTTTCGAGTGCGACGCGTCCCTGCGTCGCCTTGCGGATATGGGCGATGACGTTTTTCGACTTGATCGGACAGTGCTTGATGAGTTCGGCGATCGGCGATTCCGTAGCGGCCGCATGATCGACGAAGTGGCGCACGCCGGCGCCTTCGAAGAACGCAATGCCCCAGCCATCGCCATGCACGTCGGTGCGGCCGCCGCGCGTCGCAAAGCCGGTGAAGCTGAACACGATGTCGGTCGGGACATTGCAATTCATTCCGAGCAACTGGCACATGATGGGACAAGGGAAATGTCATCGATACGAAAACATAGCACGTTCGGACCACCAGCGGCGTACTTCAACGCGACAGCCAGGGATCGCTTTCCGGACGCGGAAACTGCCTGGACATATAGTCGACGAAACTGCGCACCTTGGCCGACAGCAAGCGCCGGCTCGGGTACACCATGACCACCGACAACTGTCCGAGATAGTGGTCGGGCATCAGCCGCAGCAGGCGGCCTGCGGCCAGGTCGTCGCCCAGCGCGAAGGAAGGGCGGAGCACGATGCCCATCCCGGCCAGCGCACAATGCCGCAGCAGGTCGCCGTTATTCGACATCACCTTGCTTCGGATCGGGATGTTGACGGTGTCGCCGTTCGGCCCCTGTACCGGCCAGTGGTGCCGCAACTGCTCGTAGGAAAAATTCAGGCAGGCATGCGCGGAAATGTCCCCTAGTGCGACGGGAGCGCCATGACGCTTTACATATTCCGGCGATGCGCACAGCAGTACCTGCGAGATACCGATCTGGCGCGCGATCATGCTGGCGTCGAATTTCTGGAAGTCGATGAAGATGCCGACATCGAAACGCTCCTCGACGAGGTCGGGAGTGCGGTCCGACACTGCGATGTCGAGCGTGACCTCCGGATACGACTGCGCATATTCGGGCAGCAAGTGCGGAAGTTGCTGTTGCCCGAAGCCGAGATGGGAATAGATGCGCAGCACACCGCTCGGCTTGCTCGACTGCGCCGACGCGATGGCTTCCGCGTCGTCGATTTCCTGCAGGATCTGCAGCACCCGCTCCAGGTAGGCGGTTCCGGTTTCGGTCAGCGACAGCCTGCGCGTGGTGCGGTTGAGCAGCCGCGTACCGAGGTGCTCCTCCAGGTCGGCAACATGGCGTGTGACGACGGCATTGGACATGTCCATTGCCTGGGCGGCGCGGGCAAAGCTGCCTTGTTCAACGACTTTTGCAAAGACGCGCATTGATTGCAGGCGATCCATATTGTTTCTTTTGTCGAAATAATTTTCTGAAATTATTCGGGTTTTTTGTGAGGCGCGCAATCACCTGAGGCAAGTTCCTTGTCGATCGCCACGCGCCGAAAATGAACGAGTGCAATATGCCCACGAGATCGCCCCGGCAGGCTGAAACGCAGATGTCACACGCGCGGACAGAACTTGTGAGGCAACTCCTGCAGCGCCGCCGGTGTGCCACGCAAATCAAGCACTTAGGCGACTGGCACACGACTTGCGAACGCTCGTCGCGACAGCAGCCCCGGCACTGCCGGTACAGCGTGTTCCGAGTCGGCCGGCAATCCCGACCTCAGGGCACGCGTCAGGCTCGCCTCTCCGGTTCCCGCCATTGTCCGCGTATGCGGGCGTGGCGGGTTTTTTTATTGCTGCACTTGGTGTATCCGGATACGACATGCATACAACATATGGTGCATGATCGGCTTCGAAGCCGGCTCGGCAGCATTTCCCTTCTCGCAGGTACCGTGCACCGATACAGATTTCGACCGTGACAACGGGAAATTCGGTGAGCGTCCCCGGGGCTGCCATTCGGCCGGCGCGCGGCGGCTTTCTGCCGCTTGCGATGGTACAGGCCGGATTACGACACAGACCTTCGTGCTGTTCAGGAATTGGCTGGTGCCGGGCAATGAATGCGGCTGCAGCGTGCAGCATGCAGGCCCTGCGGTGCTTGATACATCCTTGGACAGAAAACCTTTGATCTACAGGGAAACCCTTTTTTTATCAACAGTTTGGAGCACGGGCGTAGGTTTTGCATGAAGTCGGCGCCCGATCGACCGATGATCGAGACTGTGCCTGCCGGAGCGGGCGGTTTCGGGCGGCCGATTCGGAATCAATCATGAAAGGGCGGGCATCGGCCACCGGCGCGGAGTGGCCGCGCCCGCCTTGCCAAACCAGAAACGAGGAAGAAAAATGACGCAATCAAGACAACTCCTTTCCGACAAGTCCTCGGGCCCCGATGCAGTGCGCGCCACCTATCGCTCGCGGCCCTATGACATCCAGAACCTGTACGTCAGTCTCAAGCAATGGCGCATCTTCCACGCTGTAGTCGACTGCGGCGGCTTCGCCGAAGCTGCGAAGGCCTTGCACCTGAGCCAGTCCACCATCAGCTACACGGTCGCCAAACTGCAGGAACAAATCGGCACGCCGCTGCTGAAAATAGAAGGGCGAAAATCCATGTTGACCGCTGAAGGCCGCGCATTGCTGGACCGCTCCCGCCATGTGCTGACGGAAGCGATCGAGTTGGAAAACTTCGCAAGGAACCTCGGCCAGGGTTGGGGCGGAGAAGTGCGTCTTGTCGTCGATCACAATTTCCCGCCGCGACTCCTGCTGCGCGCGCTCAGCAGCTTTTCGCGGGCCGGAAAAGGTGCTGCACACGTCAGGCTCAACGAAATCGCAACGCTGCATGCGGAGGATGTATTGCGCGACCTGACGGTGGACCTTGCCATCAGCGAACGTGTGCCGCTCGGCTTTCTCGGCGAACCGCTGCTCGAGATCGAATATCTTCCGGTCGCGCGGCCGGATCACCCCTTGCTTCACCTCGAACGCGAGGTCACTGCCGCCGATCTTGCTCAGCAGGTACAAATCGGCATCGGCCATCCGAACGAACGCGAACGCAACGGCGGCAACTCGAAACAGATGCGGCGCTGGGCCATGAGCAGTCTCGACACTGCCGTCGAGGCTGTGTGCGAAGGGCTCGGTTATGCGTGGTTGCCCGAACACCGGATTCGCAAATGGCTGGAGCAGGGAGCGCTCGCGCGGATTCCGCTTGGCGACAAGCGCGAGTACAAAGCGATTCTGTACCTGATCCACGGCCGTCCGTGGGCGGCAACGCCGGCGGCATGCCAGCTGGCCGATGCGCTGCGCAGCCAGGCTGCCGCAGCGCATACCGAGTAAGCCGGGCAAGACTTCGGCACAACAACAGACAAGGAACTTCGGAAGAGGATACGTCACATGGAAAAACTGCCTTCAGGTCTGGCACGGAAGATCACCACATCCCGGCACAAGCGCAGGAAGAAGGCGCTGCGTGGAATCATCGCCGCTTCCTGCCTTGCATTGGGCGCGTTGCTGCTGACGCTGAGCGCGCATGCCCAGGAGCGGCCGGTGAAGTCGCTGATCGAAATGCGGCACGAGAACGTGGTGATCCAGAAATGGGACTTGAGCTGCGGCGCCGCGGCGCTCGCCACGCTGCTGCGCTACCAGCACGGCGTGCCGGTGAGCGAGCGTGAAGTCGCGCTGGCGTTGATGAAGCGCGAAGAGTACATCCGGAATCCGACACTGGTGCAAAGCCGTGAAGGCTTTTCCCTGCTCGACTTGAAGCGGCATGTCGATGCGCGCGGATTCGCCGGGAGCGGCTTCGGCAAGCTGCAATTGAAGGACCTGGTAGCGAAGGCGCCGATCATCGTGCCGATCAGCGTCAACAGCTACAACCATTTTGTCGTGTTCCGCGGCATGCTCGGCGACCGGGTGCTGCTGGCCGACCCCGCCTGGGGCAATCGCACGGTGCGCGTCGACGATTTCATGCAGCACTGGATCGACTATCCCACCCTCGGGCGCATCGGGTTCACCGTTCAGAGACGCGACGGCATCGCGCCGCCGAACCGGCTTGCACCCGAGGCGCGTGACTTCGTCGCGTTGCGCTAAGCAGGTCCTTCAAGCAGGTCCGCGAAAGTTCCTTCTCATGACAGGTCGTGCAGGCTTTTGTGCCTGCACGATGGTCAAAAAAATCTGCATGCCTGTCCGAATATCTTTCAATTGCCGGGTGATAGGAGATTGTGCACCTGCGTCGCCGTCAATCATTCAGAGATTGAATCGATGATGGCGATCATGGCTGCGGATGATCGAAATTTCCTACTTATTTTTTGAAACCTGGCCGGATAAAGTAGAGCAGGGCCGCGAAGCAAGCGGCCCCATTTCCCATTGCGTTGTTCAACCTTCAGTCAAGGAGAAAAGAATGAAAAAATCGCTGGCCGCCAGCCTGATCGCCGTACCCCTGTTGACCCTGTCTTTCCACGCATTCGCCGCCGAGCCGGACAATCAGGCGCCTGTGGCGCTGACATCGAGCCAGATGGATGACGTCACTGCCGGAGGCAGGCATGCGGGCTGGGGACGATCTATCAGTCCGGCTGCCTGGCGTACCGGATTCGCAGCGGCCAATCGTGCCGAAATCACCCAGGTGAACATATCGCCTGTAACGATCATCCAGATCGGCAATAACAACACGGCGATCGTTTACAGCGGAAATTTCTCATGGATCTATCAATAGGGTAATCCGGCGGCATGCCCGGCGATGGCGTGCGCGGCGCTGCCGCGCCTGCCCGGCATGCCGCTCTGGAACAAGGAAGATGAAATGAAAGCAAATCTGAAATTCAAACTGCTCGCCGCGCCGATTCTGGCATGCACCGTCGGTGCTGTTTCAGCATCGCCTCTCGCTCTCGACGATACGGAGATGGACCGGATCACGGCAGGCGCGCTGCCGACGTTCGACCAGATCGTCAGCATCCTGACGGCACTGCCGCGCTCCATCGAAAAACTCAATCCTGCCGAGACGCTGATACTGGGCCGGGAACAATGGGAAAAGCTGATTGCGCAATCGTCGGGTACGCCCATCACGTTCCGCCTACTTAATTCCGGAGAACTGGTCGCGGCCCAGCAACTGCAGTCCGGGGAGCAGCTTCTGATCGTCAAGCCGCTTTCGCAGATCGAGGCGGCATCGCTGAGCCAGTTCAAGCCGGGCGACACGGTCGCCACTTACACGCTGAGTCCGGGCGAATCGCTGCAGTTCCAGCAGACCAGTCAAGGCGGAACCAACTACATGGTCGTTCACAGCACCGGTAACTCCACGATTACCACCCTTCAGAAAACCGGCCTCTGAGTCGCGCCTCCGAACACTACCGCCGTCGACGAAGTCCGGCGGTTGTTCATGCCTGTACCGCGATCCGCGGTGTTCTTTTCTCTGCTCCGCAACACGGCGCTTCCCGCCATCCGTTCGCATGCGCGTGCGAAAAAAGACAACGAGCAGCCGCATGCGTTTCATCGAAATTTCATACTTATCTTTTCTGCGCCGCCGTTTAGATTGAATGGGAATCGTCGTACACGCGTACGGCGCTTCATGCCTTTTTATTCGAATAGGAGAACGCAAATGAAGAAAACGCTTGTCGGTACCCTGGTGGCCGTGCCACTGTTGTCGCTGTCTTCGATGGCTTTCGCGGCAGAACCCGTTGCGCTGAGCGCTGCCGAGATGGACAGCGTCACCGCCGGCGCGCTGGTCGATCTCGGCCAGTGGAACATATCGCCCATCACCGTGATTCAGTTGAACGTTCTGAACTATGGTGTGACGACGAACATTGCCGATATCGTGAGCGGAAACGCCGCCTGGACCAGGCAGGGATCGTGATGCCGCGGATCGATCAATCGGATGAATCGGTGGCGCGCGACGCGCAGAAAAATCATCGAAATTTCATACTTATTGTTCGGGCCGCGAAAGCGTAAAGTGAAACGGCAGCGCGGTGTGAAGCGGCGCTGTGTTTCAGAACCGTTTAACAAGTCAGTTTAGGAGAAACCGAAATGAAAAAATCACTCATCGCGACACTGGTCGCAGCACCCCTGTTGTCGCTGTCATCGATGGCGTTTGCAGCGGAGCCGATGCAATTGACGGAAGCTCAGCTCGATGGCGTCACCGCCGGCTTCAACATCGCAGGCGTGTTCCAGTACAACGCATCGCCTGTCACCGTTGTTCAGGCAAATGCGCTGACGTTCGGTAGCGCAAACGTCGCCTATATCACCAGCGGCAATTTCTCTTATCTGAAACAGCACTAAAGAGAACGATCGCAGTTGGGAAATGAAATGCCGGACCGGTCAACCCGGTCCGGCATTTTTCAATTCAACACAGAGATGTGCAAGAAGATGTTTACTTCTTACCGGAACAGGAAAGGCAATGCGAAGCTCACGCTGTACTCCGGCGCATCGCTGCCGACGCCGATGCCGAACTGCGTGATCAGCGTCACGTCGCGTGACAGTACGGACGAAGCACCGATGCTGGCGACGCCGTAGGTCTGTGACGATCCAGGTATTTTCATGCCGCTGTTTTCCTGTTCGCGGCGATGGATCTGCGAGAAGCCGAACTGCAGCGACGTCGCCGGACTGGCGGCGAGTATCGCCGACAGTGAAAGCCCGGCGCTGTCTCCCGGCCTGATTGCATCCTTCTCGAACGCCTTGCCGTAAAACACGGTGGCAACGAAGGCAAGCGGGTCCTGGCGCTTGATCGCAGTCAGTTCCGCCTGCAACTGACGCGTGCCGCCAAGCAGCGCGACGTCGCCGTCGCTCCGGCTGCCGTTACCGAAACTGTAGCTCAGGCGGCCGACCAGATCGGGAATGGCGCCGCGCTCCCTGAATAGTGTCTTGGCCACACCAAGCGTGACGTCGCCGGCGCCGCTGCCATTGGAGGAACTGGTCGATATCGCGCTGCCTGCCTCCGTGATCTGCGACGAACGGACGGCGTTGTAGGGGATGCCGAGTTCGAGTTGCGTTGCATAAGGCATGCCTGCCCTGACGTCGACGCGTGCAACATGTTCGTTGCGGCGTGTGCGCTGGTTCGCGAGCACGAAGGCTGATGCCGGTCCTCCGGGGATGCTGATGCTTGCCGGGACCGATGCGTTCAACTCGACGCGGCGATAGGTGTAGCTGGGCGTGACTTCGACCGTTCGCGGCGGCAGCAGCAAGGCGCCGGATTGCGTCAGCGTGCGTTCCAGCGCACGCTGTGCCGCTTCCTCATCGACCTCGAACGTTCCGGGCCCGCCGCGTTTTGCAGGCGGATTGGCATTGCCACCGGAAGCCGGCGGGGCCGACGGCACCGGCGGCGCAGCCTGCGCCATTGCGGGCGGCTGAGCGCGCATGGGCCCCGGCGGAGCGGAGACCGCCACTTTCGGCGTTGCGGCCACCTGGGCGCGCAAGACTTCCAGACGGCTTTCGAGTTGCTCCACTCTTTGCAACAGCGCGGCGGCTTGCGCATCGCTCCTTGCAAGGCGTTGCAGCAGTTCTTTTTCCCGCGCCTGTGCCGGCGTGCCGGCTGCGGACGATTGCCCGGCAAGCAGGAGTCCGGCTAGCGCCAGTGGCACCATGTGCGCGTTGCGTGTGTCTTTCCATTTCATTCTTGCACCACCTTTCGTTGTTGGATCTGTCGTGTGCGTGCCCACGCCACAAATCGGCTTGCGCCGTTCCATCGTGTTCGCCGTGGTGAGGACCGTCGTGCGAACGCTGTTCTCAAACGGCGATGCATCCCGGCTCCGGAACGTGATGCAGGCCAATCGTGTTTGACGCAGCCGCTCGCACCGGGATCAAACCCGGTTGAATCGTATATCTGGGAATGCCTGTCGGCAGAATGCGGATATCCGCAGGCGAGCTGCGGATCTATGTCCGCAGTCGGTTGTCGATTATTTCATTTGTCGCGGTGCCGGCTGTGATGAAACTCAAGCATCGGCCGCAAGCAGGTGATGACAATTTCGATAGGTCGTACCGGCTCTACTGCAGCATGCAAAATCAGCGCCGGCAGGGCCGGTTACTTGTGCGCTTCCATGTCCGGCTGTACCGTGTTCATGAATGTCGGTCCCGCCGTCGACACCACGTTCGGACGGATGTTGTACTTCTCGATCAGGCGGTAGAGTGTGACGCGAGACACACCGAGCAGCGAGGCTGCGCGCGAAATCTGGTTGCGCGACTGCGACAAGGCGCGCCGGATCATCAAGCGTTCCGCTTCCGCACGCGCATCTTCCAGGGACATCAGTTGGGCATGGTCGCCGCTGCGCGGCAGGCCCAGGTCTTCCGGCTGGATGAAGCGGCCTTCGGCCATGACGGTTGCGCGCTGCACGCGGTTCACCAGTTCTCGCACATTGCCCGGCCAGGCGTGGCTGAGCATGGCATTCATTGCCGCCTTCGAGAAGCCGCGCAGGCTGCGGTTGTGCATGTGAGCGAACTTGGCGAAATAATGCTTTGCGATGTCTTCGATATCCTGGCCGCGATCGGCGAGGTGAGGCATTTCGATGCATACCACGTTGATGCGGTAGTACAGGTCTTCGCGGAAGCGCCCGTTCTTCACCGCCTCGGCCAGATCGATATGCGTGGCCGCGATCACGCGCACGTCGATTTCCAGGGTGTCGTTGCCGCCCACGCGCTCGATGGTTTTCTCCTGCAGGAAGCGCAGCAGGTTGACCTGCATGTCGAACGGCATGTCGCCGATCTCGTCGAGGAATAGTGTGCCACCCTGCGCCGCTTCGATGCGGCCGATCTTGCGCTGGCTGGCGCCGGTAAACGCGCCCTTTTCATAGCCGAACAGCTCCGACTGGAACAGTTGCGGCGCGATCGCGCCGCAGTTCACCGCAACGAAGGGCGCATTGCGGCGCGCCGACTGGCGGTGGATGGAGAGTGCGGCAAGCTCCTTCCCGGTGCCGGACGGGCCGGTGATCAGCACGGATGCTTCGGTGCGCGCAACTTTCGACAGCTGGGAAAACAGGCGCTGCATCTGCGGCGTCTTGCCGACCATCGCAAACTCATCCTTGTCCGACCCCGACTGCGGCGCCGAACGGCTTTGCAGCTCGCGCATGAAGGCCATGCCCCATGCATGGCGCAGGGTCAGCACGATGTGATCGAGTTCAGCCGGGAGCGTGATGAAGTTGAACAGATGTTCGCCGATGAATTCGCGCATGTGCGGCAGCGCGATCAGTTCCTGCGCCACCAGTCCGACCCACGAGATGCGGCTGTTGCTGACGAAGGGCTCGCATTTTTCGAGATGTGCGAGTTCCGATTCCTGCGTAACGATAAGAAGACCCACGCGGCAGCCGCTCTGTATCGCGCTGTATGCGGATTCAGAGGAAAAGCATTCGATCAGGTTGAGGCCGTTTTGCTTGAGGGTTTCGGTGTAGTCGCAGTTCCTGCCGTTGCGGCTGGTCAGCCGCAAGACCAGAACAGGCTGGGTCGTTGGTGCAGAGTCGGAGGCATACAGCATGTGGCAATACCTTATCGTGTCCGATCTCGTCGAGGTCCTGAAGAAGGAGAAAAATCTCCACGTTCTCAGCCTGCGCGACCGCGGCATCGCGTCGCCTGCCTGGTCATTCGGGGAGAGCCTCGACGTACGTCGGTTGACTGGGGCGAGCCCGTTCGGCGGCTCGAACAAGTCGCGAGCTTACCGCCTTTTAGTTACCCGAACAATGCCATAAATAGGGGATTTTCCCGCTACGCGGCGGGCGTTTGTGATTTGTCAAAAAGGCAGTTTCTGCGGCGAACATGCTGAATCCGGCGGGCATCGTCGCGCAAGTTTTGTACCGGGTAGCGAAAGTCACGAACCCGGCTTGCTTGCCGGAATCGATGCGCGGCAACGCCACAGGACGTGTCCCGACGCGATGTACTTTTGCTCGAACGGTGTGATCGCTGCGTCCGTGACATAGGCTTCGCAGCGCACGTCCAGTGCAGTGAGTTGCGTGATGGCCGCCGTGATTTCTTCGATGTAGATGCGCCAGTTGCTGCGGCACTCGAACTCTCCGCCGAGAGCGACCACGGCGGGAAATACCGGATGGGCATGCCAGCGACGCGCGAGCTGGCCGATTTTCGGCCACGGGTTGGGATAGAGAATGTAATGGCGCGCAGGCCGTATGCCGGCGTCGACCATCAGTCTCCAGTAATCGACGAGATCGGCGCGCACGCGCGTGAAGTTGGCCGGCGGGCTGCTGTGCCAGACGGTATTGCGCGACAGCCTGTCGGCCGACTGGTCGACGCCGATCACGAAGTGTTCCGGATATTGTGCCGCGAGGTGCAGGGTCGACAGGCCGACGCCGCAACCCGCATCGAGTATCAGCGGCGGTTCGTCCGCTGCGCGCCATGCTGCAATGCTGGCGTCGAAGGCGGCGCGATTGTAAGGCATCACCGGCTTGCGGAATTCGGTGCGCGCGTGCTTCGCAACCAGCACGGCGAGATGTTCGTGGATGCCATTCTGGGCACTGCGGATGGGACTGGAATTGGCGTACATGCGGAGATTTCTATGCCCAGGTCGGTGTGCGGTATACCTCGTCCGCAAAATCGATGAATGCGCGCACCTTGGGCGACAGATGGCGATTGTGCGGATAGATCGCGTAAAGGTTGCGCGCGCGCAGCGTGTAATCGGGAAGCACCGGCACCAGTGTGCCGCGCGCCAGGTCCTCATGCACGATGAATGTTGCCGTTGTCGCAATGCCGACGCCCGCCAAGGCGGCCGAACGCAATGCGATACCGGTATTGGCCTGGAAGCTGCCGCGCACGATGATACTGCTGCGGCTGCCGTCGGGCATCGTGAATATCCACTCGTTCGGCTTCGGCACCAGCGTGTAGGTGAGGCAGTTGTGATGCGCGAGATCGGCCGGCGTTGCCGGCGTGCCGTGCTCATGCAAGTACGAGGGCGATGCCACCAGCAGTGTCGGAATGGTCGCCAGCTTGCGCGCCATCAGGGTGGAATCGGGAAGCTCGCGCGCGAGCCGCAGTGCAAGGTCGAATCCTTCCTCGATCAGGTCGACGTAGCGGTCGTTGCAGACGAGATCGATCTTGATTTCCGGATAGCGTTCCATGAAACGTGGCAGCCACTGTGCCACGTCGAGGGTGCCGAAAGCCATCGGGGCGTTCAGGCGCAGTGTCCCGCGCGGCGCGGCATGATGCCGGGTCGCAGCCAGGTCGGCCTCCTGCAACTCGTCGAGGATGCGGCGTGCGCGTTCGTAATAAGCCTGACCAGCTTCGGTCAGTGCCAGCTTGCGTGTTGTCCGGTTCAGCAATTGGACGCCGAGCAGGCTTTCAAGCTGGCGCACCTGCTTCGACATGACGGTATGCGACAGATTGATTTCCACCGCGGCGGCAGAAAACCCGCCGGCTTCGACCACGCGGCAGAATGCTTTCAGTGCGCTCAGCTGATCCATCGATAAACCCTGGTGATTGCGATTCCCCGCGGCGATACGGCGCCTTTTTTCAAGCAACGGGCACATTCTCGTCGACTTGCGATCGCCGCAAGCAGGAAGATCGTAACGGGGGAATGACTGGAATGTCCGCCATCATGCCACAGGGCAGCACGATGGGGCGCAACACCGGGGATGGATCAGGAAAGGACTGCCACAGAACGCCGTGTATTCCGTGGCCGAAGTTGTAAAAACTTTAGTGCAGGGTCACCGGTTGACGCATCAATGCGTCATATTTACCGAGGAAGTCATCGATTTCTTCAACGCTCGGTTCGGTGGCAATCAGGTTTTCCACTTCTTCGCGGAAAGACCTGGCGAGGGTGCCGCCGATGAAGATTTCACGCTTGCCGGATTTGTCCATGATTTCATATCCGCCAAAGCGCAAGGCCTCACGGCCGTCGTCCGCACCAAACTCCACTACGCTGTATTGCTCGCTGTTGTAGATCAAGTTCATGTTGCGCTCCTTGTGCTTCGGAAAATTGCGGGGAACCCGCTAGCTCTGATGCAAAAATGGGGCCACCCGGAGCGATTTCAAGCCAGTCGCGAAAACAAGGGCACGCTGCGGAAATACTGTGCCTGTACAGCTTACCAGCCCGGATATTTCACCAGGACGCGGAGTGATGGCGCGCGAGTTGTGAGCCAGTTTGCGTTTCCGCGCCAAGCCAATAGTTCATCTATTGGCGCGAAGCGGAGACGCAAAATGGCCACAAATCGCACGCCAGCACCCGGGTAGGCCGAAGGTACAAATTGGATCTGGCTGTAGCAGGCCGCAAACCGTGTAAACACGCGCCTTCTGATCGAGTTGAGGGCCGGTCTGGTGAAATATCCGGGCTACGGCCTCACGCGTGCAGTTCTTTAGCCAGATGCAACAATTTGTCGTACGGAGCTTGTGTCAGGAAGGCGCGGATACCCGCCAGGTGTTCGGAAGTTGCCAATCCGATATAGAGATGTGTCGGGTGGCGCCGCAGCATGCGGTTCAGCGTCACGCGCATCGTCAGGTTGCCGGTGCAGCATGCGCAGCCGGGTGCAATGCGGGAAATCTGAACATGCCCCGAAGCGGCCAGCGCATCGAGCCGCGAAGCGCCGTCCGGCAATCCTTCAAGAATCAGGGCGTTGGCGCTTGCCGGGTCGATGACGGTGGCAATGGCGGCTTCGCGCGTGGAGGCCGTGCCGCCGATGATCAGCGTTGTTGCTGCGCTCACCCTTTTTTCGACAGCTTGGCCGGCTCGACGCCAAGCTGTTTGAGCTTGCGGTAAAGGTGGGTCCGTTCCAGTCCGGTGCGCTCGGCGACGCGGGTCATGCTGCCGCCCTCGCGCATCAGGTGATGCTCGAAGTAAGCGCGCTCGAAGGCATCGCGCGCTTCGCGCAGCGGAAGGTCGAACGACAGTCCGAACGCTTGCAGGGCTGCGTGCATCGGCGGCTGGTTCGCGGCTTGCGCCGCCTGGCCGGGGTTGGCCACCGCCGCCGCCATGGCGGGAGCAATCCCTCCCATGGGAGGGACGCTACGCGCTTCTTCGCCGCCCGGTGAAGCGGCCGAACGGGCCGGATAGACTCCCTGGGGCCGGGTACTTTCCGGGGTGCGCGTCAAACCTTGTTGCACGGCTTTCAGCAGCTTTTGCAGAGCGATCGGCTTTTCCAGGAAATTGAGCGCGCCGATGCGGGTTGCTTCGACTGCGGTATCGATGGTTGCGTGGCCGGACATCATGATCACCGGCATGCTCAGCATGCCATCGCGTTGCCATTCCTTGAGCAGGGTGACACCATCGGTGTCCGGCATCCAGATGTCGAGCAGCACCAGGTCGGGTGTGCCTTGCGCGCGGATTTCCCGCGCTTGCTGCGCATTTTCCGCCGTGGTGACGGCGTGGCCTTCATCGCCCAGTATTTCCGAGAGCAATTCCCGGATTCCCATCTCGTCATCGACTACCAGAATATTCGCCATATGCTTACCTTGTTTGCTTCCATTGTCGCTGATCTGCGTTCTTGCGCGTTTTTGGTGGTGCGGCGAAATGGCCCAATGTCATTTCGCGCCAAGGGAAATCAGGCATTGTGTCTGCGTTGCCCGTGCAAAGATTTCCGTCGATCTGCATCAATTTCAATCCGGCGCTAACTTTAACAGCAAAATTGCCACTTTGGCACCATTCCCGTCGGATAGATTCTTGATATCGATCCGGCCACCGTGTTCATCAATGATCTTTTTCACCATGGCAAGACCGAGACCGGTGCCGCGCGATTTCGATGTCACGTACGGCTCGAATGCCCGCGCCAGGATTTTCGAGGAGAAGCCGGGACCGTTATCGGTGATCGACAACCGGACCGCGACCCGCTGGCTGCCGTCCGAATCCTGATAGTGAATCGCTTCCGTCTTCACGTCGATACGCGGCTTGCCGGATTGCAAACCGCGTTCGGCAATCGCGTCCTGCGCATTCTGCAAGAGATTATGAATCACTTGCCGCAGCTGTGTCTCGTCGCCCATCACGCGCGGCAGCCCGTCCATCAGCGCCGCGTGGATGATGTCGCGCTCGTCTCCTGCCATATACAGATGCAAGATTTCTTCCACCAGTCCATTCAGATGCAGCGATGTCAGGATCGCCGGCGGCGTCTTCGCATAATCGCGGAAGTCGTCCACCATGCGCTTCATCGACGCGACCTGGTTCACGATGGTAGCAGTGCTCCGGGTCAGCATTGCCGCATCCTGCTCGGCCAGTTTTGACTCCAGTTTCATCTGTAGCCGTTCCGCCGACAACTGGATCGGTGTCAGCGGGTTCTTGATCTCGTGCGCCAGGCGGCGTGCGACTTCGCCCCAGGCGATCGAGCGCTGCGCCGAGATGACGTCGGAAATGTCGTCGAATACGACGATATAGCCGTTACCGCCTGCGACCGGAAGATAGGATCCCCGCGCCAGCAGCGTGATGTCGTTTTCGCCGTCCGGCTCGGTTACTCGGCGCGGCACCTCGATCTGCTTTTGCCAATGCAGTTCGCTTGCGGCGCCGCCCGCCGATTGCGCGCTCTGCTCCGAAAACGCCTTGGTGATGGCGTTGGCCAGTGGTTCCAGTCCATCGATCGTGCTCAGCGGTTTGCCGATCTGCGGATCGAAGTCGTGCTGCAGGATGCGCTCCACCGACTCGTTGCAGGTCACCAGCCTGAACTGGGAATCCAGCACCATCACGCCCGCCGACATGTTCGCCAGCACCGACTCCAGGTACGCCTTCGCATTCTCCAGCGCCGCGCGATTGCGTTCGACCGATGCGCGCGCCTCCGACAACTGCCGCGTCATGGTGTTGAACGATTGCGTCAGCGTGCCCAGCTCGTCCGACGTGGCGACAATGGGTCGCGGCGACAGGTTGCCTTCTGCCACCGCCTTCGTGCCTTCTGCCAGCACCAGCAGCGGTTGTGCAAAGTCGCCGGCGATCAGGAAGGCGGCGGCGATTGCACCGAATATGGCCAGCAGCAGCGTCAGCGTCAGCGTCACAATATAAATCTTGCGCAAGCCGGTTCGTGCCAGCGAGCGCTCCTGGTATTCACTATAGGCAGCGCGTAGCGCTTCCGCATTGGTCGCCAGATGGGTCGGCACCGGCTGCAGCAACTGCAGGAAGCGCGAATCACTCTGGAACGCCATGCCGTTGTCGGAAGCCGGTATCGCGACCACCGCACGCATCCGCAGGTCCCCGGATTCGACCTGGCTTGCCGCTACCGTATGCGGTTCCTCAGTGTTCTCGGCAACATTGTCCCCGGTTTGCGTATCGTGCGTCTCGGCGCCTCCCTCGATGGCGGCATAACCGCGCGTCATGCGCGCCTGCCGCAGCATGCTCGCTGTGGGCAGATCCGGCACCAGTGCGCCGAGGCGACCGCCGACCGTTGCAATGATTTGACCGCTGGAAGTGACGATAGTTGCTTCCTGCATTTGGCTTTGATCACGCAGGCGGGTCAGTTGCGTCACTTGCGCCGACTCCGGCATCTCCGACAGTTCGAGTGCAATGCTGCGCGCCTTGGCGCCGAGATCGGTCAGCGACGCGTCAAGTGCGGTCCGGCCCAGCGTCAGGCCCGCTTCGAGCGCCGACTCCACGCGGACGTCGAACCAGGACTCGATCGAACGCGACACGAACTGCACCGACACGATGTAGATCACGGTACCCGGCAGGATGCCGATGATCGCGAACAGCAGCACCAGGCGCGCCATCAGGCGCGAGCCGAATTCGCGCCGCCTGAAGCCGCGGTACAGCCGGGCGAGCAACAGCACCACCAGCCCGAGCAGCGATGCGGCGATTACCGCATTGAGCATCAGCAGTTCGGGGTAATGGCGATCGAAGAAGGCGGAGTTCTCCGACGCCGATGCCAGCAGGAACAGCAGGATGGCGACGACCGCGCCGCCGACGATCAGGAAGTAACGCAGGAACCGCTGCACGCTTATTCGGCCTTGAAGGTGAATTGTTTCCAGTCCGACGAAAAGCGCCAGTCGGAACTGTTCAACGCATGAACCTGAAAGGGCTTCGGCAGCCGCGTGACGTCGAGTCCCATGCGTACCGCGACGTTGTAGACCCCGCCGGATTTGAGTGCGTCTTTTTCCGCGATGATCCAGCGGCTCGGGCGCCGCACCAGCGACAGCGCGTCGTCGAGCGAGCTGAAGCTTTGCTGCAGGCCGCCGCTGATCGCGGCATGGTACTGGTGCGTCAGCACGTTGTAGGAGATGCGGATGGTTTGCGATGCCGTGAGTGTTTTTTCATCGAACCAGTACCAGCGCGGCCTGCTGATCTGCACCTCGGTCGTGAAGTAGAGCGGAATGCCGCGCGTGACCGCGTCCTCGAGTCCGCGTGTCAGGTCGAACGAAAACGCCAGCGACAGCCGATAGCCCTCGTCGGTGCTCTCCAGGTTGGCGCCGGTGATTTCCACCACTTCCGCCGCTTGCACGGCAGGGGGCGCCAGCAGGGGAAGCAGCAGCAGCGCGGCCAGCAGCCAGCCGGCCATCGCACGCGGCATGCGCAGGGCAGCACGCGTCCGGCGCAAGTCGATGACGAAAGGGTTCACTGTGCCCGGTCAGTACGGAAAACGCTAGCGGCGACCGGTTGCGGCCGGCCGGTTCGGTGAGCGCGTGTGTTGACGGCGCTTGCCCTCGCGCATTGAAGAAAAACATACAGACGTGCAAATGTTTGTATACATGCGCTCTTCCAGCTGGGAGACGGATTTTTGTCGGAGATACTATCAGACGGCTGTCTTTTGGAATAGCGCATAGAACAAGCCGTCGTGATCCTGCCCGGAGCCTGCAGCGGGTAACAATTGCCCCGGCGCCTGCAGGCGGGTGGCGTTGTTTCGCTTCGCAAATGCGGCAGCCTGCATCTCCGACTCCTGCGGCCAGAGGGAACAGGTCACAAACAGCAATTTACCATCGCACTGCAGCATCTGCCAAAGGTTGTCGAGGATTCGTGCCGAAAGTGTTGCAAGCTGCGCCGCATCGCTTTTGCGGCGCAGCCAGCGGATATCCGGATGGCGGCGCACGATGCCCGAAGCGGTGCACGGCACATCGGCAAGGATGCGGTCGAACGGACGTTCGTCCCACCAGTTCCGGTTCGCCGCGTCGCCCGCCATCAGTGTCGCGTCCAGTTGCAGGCGTTGCAGGTTTTCGCGAATGCGCAACAGGCGTTTGGGATCGCTGTCCAGCGCAAGCAGGTCGACATCGGCGCTTTCGAGAATATGGCCGGTCTTGCCGCCGGGTGCGGCACAGGCATCGAGCACCCGCATGCCGTCATGCAGGTCGAGCAGCGGTGCGGCAAGCTGGGCCGCCGCATCTTGCACCGATACCAAGCCGTCGCTGAAGCCGGGAAGCTGCGACACCGGGACCGGCCGTTCCACACGGATCGCAAAGGGGCCGATACGGCTGGCCGCCATGCCGGCAGCGGCCAGCGTTTGCAGATAGTCATCAACCGTGGTGCGGCGTTGATTGACGCGCAAGGTCAGCGGCGGCGCCGAGTTCCCGGTACGCAGGATCGTTTCCCAGTCCTGCGGGTAGGCCGTCTTGGTTGCAGCGATCCACCACGCCGGATAATTCCATTGCGCCACCGGTTGTTGCAAGGCCTGCGCCAGCAAGGCATCCCGTGCCCGCAGGAAGCGACGCAACACCGCATTGACCATGCCTTTCGCATGTGCAATCCCGGCCTCGGACGATGTCGCGGTCACGGCCTGGTCGACCACGGTGAAGCTCTCGTAGGGAGCATCGCTTCCCTCGTGCAGCATCAAGGCCAGCGCGCAGCACAGCAGGCCGTGCAGTTCCGGAACGGCGGGAGCCTTGTTGACCAGCAGGCCGAGCAGCGTTTCCGCACATCCGAGCTGGCGCATCGCGCGGTAGGAAATGTCCTGTATCGCGCCGCGCGCCTGCGGCGGCGCATGGCGTTGCGCAAAGACCGCTGCAAGCGCCTGGGGCAACGCGGTGCCCGACTTGACGCTTGCAACCGCATGCGCTGCGCCAAGCAGGCTGAAGGCAAGCGAGTCGGGTTTCAGATGCAGTTTCGACACGTCAGGCCTTGGTCAGTGCGAGCCTGGCGCCGAGCGCAACGAAGGCAGCGCCGACGCCGCGTTCCAGCCACAGCTTCAGATGCGGATTGCGTCCCGCGCGGCGCGCCAGCGTGCCGGCCAGGAATGCCGTGCCGCTGTTCCAACCCATGCTGATCACGGCGAAGGCGACACCCAGCAGCAGGAAGCCGAATGTCTTTTGCGGCGCATCGGCACGCACGAATTGCGGGATGAAGGCGAGGAAGAACAGGATGACTTTCGGATTGAGGACATTGGTCATCATCGCTTGCCAGAAAATCTTCTGCAGCGAGCGTACGTCGCGCACCGAGCCGGCCGCCTGCGCGCCATGCGGTTTTGCCAGCAGCATGCGTAGGCCGAGGTAGACCAGGTAGGCGCCGCCGGCCAGCTTGATCAGCATGAAGGCGGTTGCCGATGCAGCCAGCACCGCGCTCAGGCCCACCGCCGACGCCAGTGCATGTACGAAGCAGCCGGCGGAGATGCCGAGCGCGGACACCAGTCCTGCGGCGCGGCCTTGCGCGAGGCTTCTGCCGACAATGTAGGCGGTGTCAGGGCCGGGCGTTGCATTGAGCAACAGCACGGCGGCGAGAAACAGGCTGAAATCGGTAATGCCGAACATGTTCATGATGATGAAGGTGCGCTGCAGGGGAAAGCCGTGATTGTAGCCGGTAGTTGCCGATATGCCGCGTGTGCAGGCATACCGGCGAGGCCGGGATCAGAAACCGTTTGCGTCCAGCCAGCCGCTCACGTCGCTGAACACGCGCGCCGCGTCGACGTCATTGAAGACTTCGTGGTAGTAGTCCGGATAACGATGCATGGTGCCGATGCCGGGCTGCAGGCGTGCAAAGAAAGCGTCGCTGCCGGCAGCGTCGACCAGCCGGTCGTCGCCGGCCACCACCATCAGCGTCGGAATCGCAAGCTTTGGGGCATGCGTCTGCGCAAAGTCGACAGCATGCAGCATGCTGCGCAACAAGCGCGGCGAGATCTTCGCATGGACCAGCGGATCCTTGACATAGGCGTCGACCACTGCCGGATCGTGCGATAGGAAGTAGGGATTCAAGCCGTTGGGTACACCTAGTCCGGGGCTGATCGCGCCCAGCGAGTTCAGCAGCAGTTTTTGCACGGTGGAAAGCGGTATCGACAGCGCCGGTGACGACAGGATCAGGCCGCGCAAGGGGGAGATGGCCTCTGTGGCGAAGCGGGCAGCAAACAGGCCGCCCATGCTGTGGCCGAGCAAGAGCGGCGGCGCGTCGAACCGCTGCGCGAAATCGTCGACCACGATCTTCGCGTCGCGCAGTACTGCTTCATGGTCGGGCACATCGCCGCGCGCGCCGCCGGAGCGGCCGTGGCCCCGGTGGTCATACGTGCGCACCGACCAGCCATGCTCATTGAAAAAACGCGCCACATGCGCATAGCGCCCGCAGTGCTCGCCCAAGCCATGCATCACGACGATCCCGCCCTTGATCTCCGGGCCGCCGCCTAAGCAATCGGCAACAAACAGGGATGTTCCGTCGTCGGCTGCGAGCTGCAACTCGCGCGCAGTCATCATTAGCCCGGATATTTCACCAGACCGGCCCCCAACTCGATCGGAAGACGCGTGTTTACACGGTTTGCGGCTTGTAGCAGTCGAATCCAATTTGTACCTTCGGCCTACGCGGGTGCTGGCGTGCGATTCGTGGCCATTTTGCGTCTCTCCTTCGCGCCAATGGGTGAACTATTGGCTTGTCGCGGAAACGCAAACTGGCTCACAACTCGCGCGCCATCACTCCGCATCCTGGTGAAATTCCGGACTAGACGCCCCACATCACGTCGGTGCCCTCATGCTTGGCAGCACGCAGCATCTCCAACAGCGGATAGGCGCGGGTTGCAAAACTGACAAACTCCGGACGCTCGTGCTCGTTGTCGTCGCCTTCGTCGCCATGATGAGCCATCACGTCGCGCTGTACTTCCTCGGATGCAGAATGCAGGCGGCTTTCCCTGATTTCGGCTTCCAGCTTTTCCACGGCTTTCGATGTTTCAGCCGCCGTGATCACACCTTGCTTCACATCCTTGTTCAGCAAATCAAGAATTCGCTTGGCGTGCTCCTCGTACATCAGCACTTCGGCAGCGGCTTTTGATTTGAATGTGATCAACATGGAACCTCCGTAAGAAACAATCACTCATGATTAAACCATAGCATGTGTTACGGAATTTGCTATAGCCCAAAAAGCGCGGACAACGACGCGCACGGTCAAGCATCTGCACTGCAAGGATAATGCCGGGCGCTTGCATGCGCCAGCGAAGCAAGGGCGTGACCGGTTACTTATTGTGCCTTGAACGAGGTAAAGAAGGTCTCGGCAGCATCACGCGGGATATTGTCTTCATGGCCGAGTATGACAAGTTGATAGACCCGTTTGTCCCGAGCGATGAAACGCGCCAGCAGCAAGCGCGGTTTGCCGTTGGGGCCGGGCATCCCCGTTGCTTCCAGTTCGACTGCGGTTTGTGCAGGCGCCGGCGGTAACGGCTTCTCCTGCCTCACAGTGCCGCCGATGTTGCGCACCATCGCGGTCTTCATCGCGGCCAGCGCCTTTAGCGCCTGTTCGGCGTCCGGCAATTCCGCGGTGCCGACGGCGAAGGTTGCTCCATCGACCTCCGTGGCCGTCATCGTCATCGTGGTGTGCAGGCCGTCGAGGTCGATTGGCCGCGAATGCGTGGCTGGTTTCGCGGGCAGTACGACCACATAATGCGCATCACCGCTGCGCACTTCGCGCCAATCGTATTTCGGCGTGCATGCGGCGAGCGTTGCAGCACACGCAAGGCATGCCGCCTTTGCCAGGGTGGAGAAGGGAAGTTTTCGCATCCCGAGATGGTAGCAGGCGGCATGCCCTTCGTGCGAACGCTGCTATTGCGGCGCGGTTGCAATGCTGCGCGGCGCTGATTGTGCAGCGCTGAAAGCGCGCAGGCCAAGGGCCACTCCGCTACACAGCAGCACAATGCCTGCGAGCACGGGCACGGTCGGCATGGCGCCGCGCCAGACGAAAGCGTACAGCATGGCCGACAAGGTCTCGAACACGATCAACTGGCCGGCCAGCGACGTCGGCAGGTGCTGGCTGGCTTTGTTCCACAGCATCGTGCCGAGCCACGACGCGCACAGGCCCAGCGTCAGCATCAGTCCGATGAACGGCAGCGGCCGCGGCCCGAGCGGGAAGTCATACCCACTGCCTCCGGCCGCAACAAACACTCCGTAGCCAACGAATCCGGCCAGCGCCAGCGGCAGCGTGGCAAGTCCCTGCGCGGTGGCCCAGGTGGAGGAATGAATTCGCGGATGCATCTTCAGGTGGCGCGCATTCATGATCGGGTACCAGGTCCAGGCAGCGAGTGCGCCGAGCGCGATGAAGCTGCCGAGCGCGTAGTCGCCGGCTGAGCGCGTGCCATTGAGGTGCGCGAGCTCGCTTGCATTCACCAGCATCAGGCCGGAAAAGATGATCAGCAGGGAAGGGGCAAGGCGCCGCCATGCAATCGCTTCCGACGGATGACCGGGCGACCGATTCGAAAAAATCGAAATGATCACCGGCAGCGTGCCGATCAGCATCGCCGGCAGCGGCGCATCCGCAAGCTGGATCGCGGTAGCCAGCGCGGCGTAGTACAGGATATTGCCGACCAGCGACAGCTTGAGCGCGGCGATCCAGTCGGCCTTCGTCAGCGCGGCGATGCGCCGGCGGTCGAAGAATGCCGGAACCAGCGCGATCAGTCCGAAACCGAGATAGCGGCCGAACGACAACACCAGTCCGGGATAATCGCCGAGCATGAGCGGCGCGACGAACACCAGGCCCCACATCAGGCCGGCGCCGAGCGCGCACAGTAGTCCGATCAACATGATGCAACCGCAAAGAGAGTGGAAACGGGTGCGATTATGGGCGCAGACCGCTGACCGGTCTTGTACCGATTTGCTGTTGGTACTGCGCAGGCGTCACGCCGTAGGTGCGCTTGAACCAGCGATTGAGGTGGCTCTGGTCGGTCAGGCCGGCAGCCGCAGCCGCTTCGGATGGCGACGTGCGCCGCCCCAACAGCGCTTTTGCTCGGGCCGCGCGGCGCGCCTGCAGATACTGATGCGGCGTGACATGGAACGTTGCCGAGAAGGTGCGCACGAAATGGAACAGCGACAGGCCGGCTTCGGCCGCCAGGGTGTCGACACTCAGCGGGCCGTCAAGATTGGCTTCGATGCAATCGAGTACGCGTTGCAAGGCAGCCATGCGCCGCATCTCGCTCGGCGAGGCGGGGCGTGGGTCGCGTGCGTTCCTGCCGTAACGTGCGACGATAGCATCGATCAGTTGCGTGAACTCCGACACGAACGCCAGGTCGTCCGGCGCCTGCCACATGCTGTGAAAGGTGCTGCGGAAGGCGGCGGCGAGCGCCGGATCGCGGACTGTTGCATCGGGAAAAAACGATTCGCTGCCCGTCATCGCCGCCAGCGTTTGCGGCTCGATGTACAGCATCTGGTAAGTCCAGCCGGCATCGACTTCCGCCTGCCCGGTGTGCAACTCGTCCGGGTTGAGCAAAACCAGCGTGCCCGCAGGCGCGACATGTTCCGCGCCCTGGTAACGGAAACGCTCGACGCCGGCCTCGATCGCACCCAGCGAATAGCCGTCGTGCACATGCGGCGCGAAGGCATGGTCGACCAGCCGCGCCGAATACAACTCCACCCCCGGCAGGTGCGGACTGGCCTTGAAAGTGACGAATTCGGAAGGATGCCGGAACATGGTGCAATGACGGAACGTAATGACGTCATCATAAACCTTTGCCGCCACCCATGCGCGCCGGTGTCAGGCGTGTCTGCAGATCCCGGCCAGTCCCTTGCAGGCGCGCTCGATAAGCGCGCGCAGGAGGCCGGCGCACCGTGCTCCGGCAGCGACGCTCACGCATCGTACTTCGGCCTCGGCAGGCGCGAAAACGGTGGCCGGGCCGGCGCACTGCACTACGTGAGCGTCGCCTTCGTACACCGCCATTTCCTGCCCAACCATCTGTTCGCCCAGCCAGCGCGGAGCGAACCTGACTTGCAGTGCTCCCCGAACGGCGACGATATGCATGCCGCGCGAGGCGTAAATGTGGAGCGATTGTCCACGGCTGAGCTGAAAGCGTTGCGAAGGCGGTTCTTTCATCGGTTTTCCCCGGTTGCGTTGTCAGACATGACTGGATGGTAGGGAAACGGCGGCGGAGAAAACAGGCACAGGCTTTCGGAATATGTACCGCAACAGGGATAGGTGACGGCATCTGTTATCGTCCGATTTTCATGAATCTATATCTGTTCGGCATACGCCGGACAGGGCATGATGGGCTATGGACACGCAACCTCTTTACCGGCAATTGGCGGATCATTATCTCGCGGCCATCACGGCCGGCACACTGGCGCAGGGCGCGCGCATGCCTTCGGTGCGTGCGATGATGCGCGTGCATGGCGTCAGTCTGTCGACCGCGTTGCAGACCTGCCGGCATTTGGAGAGCGAAGGCTGGATCGAAGCGCGTGCGCGTTCCGGCTACTTCGTGCGGCAGCCGAGACGCATGGCGGTCCAGCCGCTCGCCGAACCGGATGGCATCGTGACGCCGGACCCGGCGCAATTCGTTGGCATTCATGCCCGGGTCTCGGACTTCATCACGCAAGGACGGCGGCGTCCGGTCCGGGTCAATCTGTCAGGCGCGCGCGCCGCGCCGGACCTGTATCCGGCGGAACAACTCAAGCAAGCGGCGTTGCGTGCGCTGCGGCGCCATCCCGACATGCTGGTACGTGTGGCGCCGCCCGGCGGCAACCAGCATTTTCGCAAGGTGCTCGCGCGCCGCGCGCTTGCCGGCGGACTGGTGCTGGCGCCCGATGAGATTACCGTCACCCATGGTTGCATTGAAGCGCTCAACCTGGCGCTGCGCGCCGTCACCCGGCCTGGCGACGCGGTCGCGGTCGAGTCGCCGACCTTCTACGGGCTGTTGCAGATACTGGAAAGCCTCGGCCTGCGCGCGCTCGAAATTCCGACCAGCGCCAGTACCGGATTGTCGGTCGACGCGCTGGAACTGGCGATCGGTGCCTATAACGACATCAAGGCCGTGGTGGTGGTGCCGCACCTGCAAAACCCGCTCGGCAGCATCATGTCCGACGCCAGCAAGCAGCGCCTGGTGCAACTGTGCGAACGCAGCGGCATCCCGCTGATCGAAGACGACACGTATTCCGAACTGTTCGACGGCACAGCGCCGCTCACCGCGCTCAAGGCCTGGGACCGCAGCGGCAATGTCATCTACTGTGCCTCGCTGCACAAGATCCTTGCGCCGGGCATGCGGCTGGGATGGATGGTCGCGGGACGCTGGCGCGAGAGAGTGGCGATGCTCAAATATGCGCAGACGCGCGACAACGAAGAGTGGTCGCAGCTTGCAGCCGGCGAGTACATGGACGCGCCCGACTACGACCGCCACCTGCTCAGGTTGCGCAATGCCTTGCGCGTGCAGCGTGGGCGCATGGCCGAAGCGATCGCCACGTATTTCCCGTTGGGTACGCGCATGACGCTGCCGGAGGGCGGCATCACGATATGGGTGGAACTGCCGCACCGGCTGCCTTCGCCGCAGTTGTTCGAAACAGCGCTGGCCGAAGGGATACTGCTCGCACCGGGTTCCATGTTTTCCAACTCGAACCGGTTCGACCATTTCGTGCGCCTCAGTTGCGGCTGGCGATACACCGAAGAGATCGATGAGGCAATGCGGGCACTCGGTCGCATCGTCACGGTGTTGTCGCACGATACGATACGCGCGGCGTGAACCTCAGTTGACCGTCAGTGTTCGCGCAACGCGCGGCGGTATTGAATGGCCTCCGCCACATGCGGTTGGCCGATGCCGGCATCTCCTGTGAGGTCGGCGATGGTACGGGCGACTTTCAGCACCCGATGATAGGCGCGCGCCGACCAGTTCAGCCTGGTCATCGCTGCACGCAGCAGTTGTTCGCCCGGCGCATCCGGCTTGCAGTGTTCGTCGATCTCGGACGTCGACAGGTTGTGGTTGCCTTTGCCCTGGCGCTGCAGCTGTTTCTCGAATGCCTGCTCCACGCGTGCTGCGATTGCTTCCGAAGGTTCGCCGTCGGCCTGTTTCAGCAGTTCCTCATGCGGCAGCGCGCCGACCTGGATTTGCATGTCGATGCGGTCAAGCAGCGGTCCGGAAATCTTGTCCTGGTAGCGCGCGACGAGGTCCGGGGTGCAGCGGCAACGATTCGCCGCATGGCCGAGGTAGCCGCAAGGGCAGGGGTTCATCGCCGCCACGAGCTGGAAGCGTGCGGGGAAATCCGCTTGGCGTGCCGCGCGTGAAATCGTGATGTGTCCGGATTCCAGCGGTTCGCGCAACACTTCGAGGACGCGCCGGTCGAATTCCGGCAGTTCGTCGAGGAACAGGACTCCCCGGTGCGCGAGCGAAATTTCTCCCGGGCGTGGCGTGCCGCCGCCGCCCACCAGCGCGACGCCGGAAGCGGTGTGGTGCGGCGCGCGGTATGGACGCGCCTTCCAGCGTGCGATCGAAAATCCGCTCGACAGCGATTGCACCGCGGCCGACTCCAATGCTTCCTCGTCGGTCATCGGCGGCAGGATGCCTGGAAAACGTGCCGCCAGCATCGATTTGCCGGTGCCGGGCGGACCGACCATGAGGACGCTGTGGCCGCCAGCGGCGGCGACTTCCAATGCGCGTTTGGCTTGCGCCTGGCCCTTGACCTCGGCGAAATCCGGATAGGCGGGCCGTGCAGCGCCGGCCTGTGCGTGGTGACGCGCCAGCCGTGTGTCGGCATCGGTTGCGGCAAAATGTGCGCAGACCTGCAACAGCGATTCGGCAGGAAAGATGGCGGCATCGCGCACCAGCGCCGCCTCGTCGGCATTTGCGCGGGGCAGGATAAAGGATCGCTGCTTGCCGGAGGCGTCGCCCGCGCGATGCATCGCGTAGGTCATGGCCAACGCACCACGAATCGGACGCAGTTCGCCGGAAAGCGACAATTCTCCTGCGAACTCGTATTTGTGGAGTTCGTCGGCCGGCATCTGGCCCGACGCGGCCAGAATGCCGAGCGCGATCGGCAGGTCGAAACGGCCGGATTCCTTCGGCAAATCGGCCGGGGCGAGATTGACCGTGATCCGGCGCGCTGGAAATTCGAAGCGTGCATTCTGCAGCGCCGCGCGCACCCGGTCCTTCGACTCCTTGACCTCGGTTTCGGGCAGGCCGACGATGGTGAACGACGGCAGGCCATTCGCCAGATGGACCTCGACCGTCACTTCCGGCGCTTGCATGCCGGCCAGCGCGCGGCTTTTCAGGACGGCCAGGCTCATTGTTTTTACGGTTTCTTCAGTTGCGCTTCCAGCTCGGCGACGCGCGCTTCCAGCGTTTCCAGCTTGGCGCGGGTCTTGGCCAGCACCTGCGCCTGGATGTCGAATTCCTCGCGCGTGACCAGGTCCAGCTTGGAAAAACCCTGCGTCATCATCGCCTTCACGTTCTTTTCGATGTCTTTGGCCGGCGAGTTTTCAATCGCTTGATTGATCTTTGCCTGCAGGTCGTTAAAAAAGTTCTTGTCCATGATCAATCTCCGGGTAAAAAAATCGCACTTCTGTGGTGCGCACATCGTTGGTGCGCATCAATTCGGTGCGTATTTAATGGTGCATGAATTCAAATGATGCGTAAGGAAGCCGTAAGCGCGGGTTTAATGGTGAAAATGATAACGCATCCGGTGGGTGATGCGGTGGCATGAGTCCTGCTAAGAAGTTGGGAAACCGCAATGCCACGTATTTTTTTGCATCAACACCAGAAAAGGGACCCGCCATGAAAAAAATGATTCTTGCCGCTGCAATCATTGCCGCCTTCGGCGGCAGCATTGCACAGGCAGAGGAAGTCAATTCCGTCAGTTTCAATGCGTCGGTTGTCAGCGACTACCGCTATCGCGGCATTTCGCAGACGCGCCTGAAGCCGGCATTGCAAGGCGGCGTCGACTATACGCATAATCCTTCCGGATTCTACGCTGGAGCGTGGCTGTCCACCATCAAATGGATCGAAGATGGCGGCGGTGACGGCAACATCGAGCTGGATGTCTACGGCGGCAAGCGAGGTGAAATCGTCAAGGACGTTTCCTATGATGTTGGCGTACTCCGCTATATTTACCCGTCCGACAAGCTGGCCGTGAATGCCGATACCACCGAGATCTACGGCCAGCTTGGCTATGGTCCGGCATATATCAAATATTCACATGCCACGACCAACCTGTTCGGTGTGGCTGACTCGGAGCGTAGCGGTTATCTCGATATCGGCGCCAACCTCGATGTGGGTAACGGCTTCGTGCTCAATCTCCACGCCGGTCATCAGAAGGTGAAGAACAACTCCGCGTCCAGCTATACCGACTGGAAAGCCGGGGTCACGAAAGATTTCGGTGTTGTAACCGGCAGCCTGGCAGTCATCGGCACCGATATCGATGTTTTTGCGCCGAACGGGAAGAACCTCGGCAAGAATGGCCTGGTTCTCACCGTCGGAAAAACTTTCTAAGCGAGGCCAATATGAAACTGATCACTGCGATCATCAAACCTTTCAAGCTGGATGAAGTGCGCGAAGCCTTATCGGCAATCGGCGTGCAGGGCATCACCGTCACCGAGGTCAAGGGCTTCGGCCGGCAGAAGGGCCATACCGAGCTGTATCGCGGCGCGGAATACGTGGTCGACTTCCTGCCCAAGACCAAGATCGAAGCCGCGGTGGACGAAGCCATCGTCGACCGTGCGATCGAGGCGATCGAAACCGCTGCGCGCACCGGTAAAATCGGCGACGGCAAGATTTTTGTTTACGACCTGCAGCAAGTCGTGCGTATCCGTACCGGTGAAACCGGCAAAGACGCACTCTAAGGAGACCCTGATGAAAAAACTATTTGCAAGCTTCCTCGCGACCAGCACACTGCTGTTTGCGGTCGGTTTCGCGCAGCCGGCGATGGCTGCCGACGAACCTGCGGCAACGACCGAGGCGGTCGTTGTCGCCCAGGCTGCGGCGCCCGCCCCTGAAGCAGCGCCTGCTGCCGCACCGGCTGCAGCCGAGACCCCGGCCGCTCCCGCAGCCGCTCCGGTACCGAACAAGGGCGACACCGCCTGGATGATGACCTCCACCTTGCTGGTGGTATTCATGGCCGTACCCGGCCTGGCGCTGTTCTACGGCGGCCTGGTGCGCTCCAAGAACATGCTGTCGGTGCTGATGCAGGTGCTGGTGGTGTTCAGCCTGATCACCGTGCTGTGGGCGATCTACGGTTACAGTGTCGCGTTCACGGAGGGAGGCTCATTCTTCGGTTCGCTGAGCAAGCTGTTCCTGAAGGGCGTGTCGACGTCGACGCTGTCGGATACCTTCTCGCCTGATGCCAAGCTGCCGGAGTTCGTGTTCATCGCGTTCCAGTGCACCTTTGCTGCGATTACCTGCGCGCTGATCGTCGGCTCGTTTGCAGAGCGCATGAAGTTCTCCGCGGTGCTGCTGTTCGCCGTGCTGTGGTTCACCTTCTGCTATGTGCCGATCGCGCACATGGTCTGGGGTCCGGGCGGCTGGCTGCTCGGCAAGGGCGCGCTCGATTTCGCCGGCGGTACCGTTGTGCATATCAACGCCGGTGTTGCCGGTCTGGTCGGTTCCTACGTGATCGGCAAGCGTATCGGCTACGGCAAGGAATCCATGGCGCCGCATTCGCTGACGCTGACCATGGTGGGCGCTTCGATGCTGTGGGTGGGCTGGTTCGGCTTCAACGCCGGCTCCAACCTGGAAGCCAACGGCGGTGCCGGCCTGGCGTTCATCAATACGCTGCTGGCGACGGCCGCAGCAACGCTGTCCTGGAGTGCAGCTGAAGGCATGCTCAAGGGCAAGGCTTCCATGCTCGGCGGCGCTTCCGGCGCGGTTGCCGGCCTGGTGGCGATCACTCCGGCTTGCGGCACGGTGGGCCCGATGGGTGCGATCGTGATTGGTCTGCTCGCCGGCGTTGTCTGCCTGTGGGGTGTGAATGGCCTCAAGCGCATGCTGGGTGCCGATGATTCGCTCGACGTGTTTGGCGTGCACGGCGTCGGCGGTATTCTCGGCGCAATCCTGACCGGTGTGTTTACCGCACCGTCGCTCGGCGGCACCGGCGCTGAAGGCTTTTCGATCGGCGGCCAGGTCATGACCCAGTTGCTGGCAGTCGGCGTCACCATTGCCTGGTCCGGTATCGTCGCCTTCATCGCGTACAAGCTGGTCGACCTCGTGATCGGTCTGCGCGTGCCGGAAGAAGAAGAGCGCGAAGGCCTCGACATTTCCAGCCACGGCGAATCCGCATATCACTCCTGATTGATACCGGTTCGAGAAAAAGATCGTTTTCCCCACCCGCTACGGCGGGTCTTGCAAAGCGCCCCATTCGGGGCGCTTTTTTTCTTTTCCGGCTTTAAAAACGCGCAACTGCCCTGATTTACCTGTTTCAGGCATGCGTTTGCCGCCAAAACCTGCTTGCTATTCATGAAACAGGACGCTTGCGGCCGGCGTTCCTCCACGACTCATGGCAGACGCAATTCGGGGATTACCGTTAGAATCAGCATCACTCTTCCGATTGCAAAAAAGCTCTTATACGCTGAAGGTTTATATGGTTCCGCACCTTGTTACGGCCCTGAACGGCCCGCTTCTCGACCTGGAAAAGAAAATTCTGGCGGCGACGCCGGCGATCGAACGCTGGTTCCGCCTTGAGTGGCAAGAACACACGCCGCCTTTCTACTGTTCCGTGGATCTGCGCAATGCCGGTTTCAAGCTGGCGCCGGTTGACACCAACCTGTTCCCCGGCGGTTTCAACAACCTGTCGCCGGAAATGCTGCCGCTGGCGGTGCAGGCGGCGATGGCGGCGATCGAGAAATATTGTCCCGATGCCAAGAACCTGCTGCTGATTCCCGAGCGCCACACGCGCAATGTCTTCTATTTGCAGAATGTTGCGCGTCTGATCCAGATTTTCCGCCAGACCGGCCTCAACGTACGGCTCGGTTCGCTGTCGGAAGACGTCAAGGAGCCGACACCGATCGATCTGCCCGACGGGACGCGGCTGGTGCTTGAGCCGCTGGAGCGTTTCGCCAACGGCCGCCGCCTCGGCCTGAAGAATTTCGACCCCTGCACCATTCTGCTCAACAACGACCTGTCGTCCGGCATTCCGCCGATCCTCGAAGGACTGCACGAGCAGAGCCTGTTGCCGCCGCTGCATGCCGGCTGGACCGTGCGGCGCAAGACCAACCATTTCGCCGCCTATGACGAAGTGGTGAAGAAATTCGCGAAGATGGTCGACGTCGACGGCTGGATGCTCAATCCGTACTTCGCGAAATGCGGCGAAATCGATTTCCACGAGCGTACCGGCGAGGAGTGCCTTGCGCACAACGTCGACACGCTGCTGACCAAGATCCGCAAGAAGTACAAGGAATACGGCATCAAGGAAAAGCCCTTCGTCATCGTCAAGGCTGACGCCGGCACCTACGGCATGGGCATCATGACTGTCAAGGACGCCAGCGAAGTCAAGGACCTGAACCGCAAGCAGCGCAACAAGATGGCGGTCGTGAAGGACGGCCTGGAAGTCTCGGACGTGATTATCCAGGAAGGCGTGCATACCTTCGAGCATATCAACGATGCGGTGGCCGAGCCGGTGGTGTACATGATCGACCGCTATGTGGTCGGCGGCTTCTACCGCGTGCACGCCGAGCGCGGCGTCGACGAAAACCTGAATTCGCCCGGCATGCACTTCGTGCCGCTGGCGTTCGCGCAGCAGCATGCGCTACCCGACCTGCAGGCCAAGCCCGGAACGGCGCCGCCGAACCGCTTCTACATGTACGGCGTGGTGGCGCGCATGGCCTTGCTGGCCGCGTCGCTCGAACTTGAAAAGACCGATCCCAATCCGGAAGTGTACTGATGAAATTCGCATTTCTCGCCGACCCGCTCGACCAGTTCAAGACCTACAAGGACACCACCTACGCGATGATGGCCGAGGCGGCGCGGCGCGGGCATGCGATTTACGCATTCCAGCAGAAGGACATGGCTTTGCACGGCGGCAAGGTTGAGGCGAACGTCGAGCGCATCACGCTCACCGGCGACAGCAAGGACTGGTATCGGGCGGAGGCGGCGGTCGCGATGCAGTTGCATGAGTTCGATGCGATTCTGGTGCGCAAGGACCCCCCGTTCAACATGGAGTACGTCTACCTGACCTACCTGCTGGAGCAGGCCGAGGCGCAGGGTGCGCGCGTGTTCAACCGTCCGCAGGCAATCCGCGACCATAATGAAAAGCTGGCGATTGCGCCGTTCCCGCAATTCACTGCGCCGACGCTGGTCACCAGCGATGCCGCGCGCATCCGCGCCTTTCATGCGGAGCATCGCGACATCATCCTCAAACCGCTCGACGGCATGGGCGGCATCGGCATATTCCGCGTGAAGGAGGATGGCCTCAATCTCGGATCCATCATCGAGACGCTGACTTCCAACGGCGCCAATACCATCATGGTGCAGCGCTTCATTCCGGAAATCACGCAGGGCGACAAGCGCGTGCTGCTGATCGGCGGCGAAGTGGTGCCGTATTGCCTGGCGCGTATCCCGCAAGGCAGTGAAGTGCGCGGCAACCTCGCGGTCGGCGGCCTCGGCGTCGCGCAACCGATTTCCGCGCGCGACCGCGAAATTGGTGAAGCCCTTGCCCCCGCCCTGTTGAAGCGCGGATTATTGCTGGTAGGATTGGACATTATCGGGGACTACATGACGGAACTGAACGTCACCAGCCCGACCTGTTTCCAGGAGATTGCGCAACAGACGGGTTTCGACGTCGCCGGCATGTTCATCGACGCGCTGGAAAACCAGTGCAACTGCAACTAACCGGGGAAGACGGGTACGGGCAAGCCTGGCCCCGTTGAAAGCGATGTTGCAATACAAGTCAGGGCTACCATGATCGGCATTCTTCTGTTGACACACGCGCCGCTGGGCAACGCCTTCATCGAGGCGGCGACCCACGTGTTTCGCGCCCGTCCGGAACGGATGGAGGCGATCGACGTGCGCGCCGACCAGGATCCGGCCGAGGTCAACCGGTTTGCCAAGGAGGCGATCCGCCGTCTGGACGACGGTTCCGGCGTACTGGTGATTACCGACGTCATGGGCGGCACGCCGTCCAATTGCACCTTGCGCCTGTGTGATCCCGGGCATATCGAAGTCATTGCCGGCATCAGCCTGCCGATGTTGCTGCGCGCGCTGACCTATCGCAACGACACGCTCGACGTAGTGGTGGAAATGGCGCTGGCCGGAGGGCAGGGCGGCGCGGTCCGGGTAGACAATCGCGTGCGGCTGTCGCCCAATTGAACAACGACAAGAAAAAAACATGATTCAACAGGAAATCGAAATCGTCAACAAACTCGGCCTGCACGCGCGCGCATCCGCCAAACTGACGCAACTGGCGGCGAAGTTCCAGAGCGAGGTATGGCTCACCCGCAACACCCGCCGCGTCAACGCGAAGTCCATCATGGGCGTGATGATGCTGGCCGCCGGCAAGGGCGCGAAGGTCACGCTGGAAACCGACGGCACCGATGAAAAGGAGTGCTTTGACGCGCTCGTCGGCTTGATCCAGAATAAATTCGGCGAAGGCGAATAACATGGCCGCCGCGCCTTGCCTCTTGGCCCTTCAGGCTGGACGCCTGACTGTTTTGACGATCATTTGTGCAAGCTGACATCGATGGCATCCTTTACGCTCCACGGCATTCCTGTCTCGCGCGGCATTGCGATCGGCCGCGCACATCTGCTCGCAGCCGCCGCACTGGAGGTCAAGCATTACCTGATCCCCGAGGAACAGGTCGAAGCGGAAGTGCTGCGCTTGCAGAAGGCGATCGCCACCGTGCACAAGGAGTTGCAGACGATCTGGAACGACTTGCCGAAGGAAGCGCCGGCCGAGCTCGGCGCCTTCATCGACGTGCATGCGCTGATCCTGTCCGACCCGATGATTGCCGAAGTGCCGCTCGACATCATCCGCACCCGCTACTACAACGCCGAATGGGCGCTGGTCACGCAGATCGACGAGTTGTCCGCGCAGTTCGATGAAATCGAGGACGCCTATCTGCGCGAACGCAAGTCCGACATCCAGCAGGTCGGCGAGCGCGTGCTCAAGGTTCTCACCGGCAGCGCCACCAGGTTGCCCCCCAGCGACGGCGAGGAAGAATCCGTCGGCAGCATGATCGTGGTCGCGCACGACATTTCTCCGGCCGACATGCTGCAGTTCAAGGACCGCGCGTTCGGCGGTTTCGTCACCGACCTCGGCGGGCAGAATTCGCATACCGCGATCGTCGCGCGCAGCCTCGACATTCCTGCTGCGGTCGGCATGTACAACGCCTCCGCGCTGATCCAGCAGGACGACTGGTTGATCATCGACGGCGACGCCGGCGTGGTGATCGTCGATCCGGCGCCCAACGTGCTCGAACAGTACCGCGAGCGGCAGCAGCGCCTGATGCGCGAGCGCAAGAAGCTCAGCCGGCTGAGAAAGACGCCGGCGATCACGCGCGACGGCACCGAGATCACCTTGCTGGCGAATATCGAATTGCCCGAAGACTGTCCGGCTGCACTCGACGCGGGTGCGGTGGGCGTCGGCCTGTTCCGCTCCGAGTACCTGTTCATGGGGCGCGCCGGCTATCTCAACAAGCTGCCGTCCGAGGATGAGCAGTTCGAGTCTTACCGCAACGCGGTGCTTGCGATGAAGGGCCGCCCGGTCATCATCCGCACGCTCGACATCGGCGCCGACAAGCCGCTCGACGCGGCCGAGCAGACTGCGCTGAACCCGGCGCTCGGACTGCGCGCAATCCGCTTCTGCCTGGCCGAACCGCAGATGTTCCTTGCGCAATTGCGCGCCATCCTGCGCGCTTCCGCCTTCGGTCCGATCAAGCTGCTGATTCCGATGCTCGCGCATGCATTCGAGATCGACCAGTCGCTGGCGATGCTCGAGCAGGCCAAGGCGCAATTGCGTGAAGCCAACGTGAAATTCGATCCGCTGATCCCGGTCGGCGCGATGATCGAGATTCCGGCGGCGGCGCTGACCTTGCCGATGTTCGTCAAACGCATGGACTTCCTGTCGATCGGCACCAACGACTTGATCCAGTACACGCTGGCGATCGACCGCGCCGATCACGAGGTCGCGCATCTCTACAACCCCCTGCATCCGGCCGTCCTCTACCTGCTGTCGAGCACGATTGCGACCGGCGCCAAGGCCGGTATTCCCGTCGCCGTGTGCGGCGAGATGGCCGGCGACACGCGGTTGACGCGGCTGCTGCTCGGCATGGGCCTGCGCGAGTTCTCGATGCATCCGACGCAACTGCTGGCGGTGAAGCAGGAAATCCTGAACAGCGACCTGACGACGATCGTGCCGAAGACGAAAAAGATCCTGCGGACGATGGAGCCGGCGGCAATCATGGAAGCGGTGGCGCAGTTGCGGATTGCCTGAACGGACAGATTTCTTCAACAACCAGGGGACGCCGTTGCGTCCCCTGGTTCGTTTTTACCGGCAACTCGCCATCATGATTCCGGCGCTGCGCCGCGCGGTGCAGCATCCCGGCGCGCCGCATAGCGTTTCCACACGATGGGTCCGATCACGAGCAAAGCGGTGATGGCGAGCACGGTGG
>CBIHRJ010000046.1:0-46370 GCA_966212445.1 uncultured Noviherbaspirillum sp.
AGGTGATTGAAAGTCTTTTGCCACGACAGGTAGTGCAGGCCTCCGTGCCTGCACTGGTTGCGCAGGCTCGAAGGCCTGCATCACTGTCACAAAACTTTTGCATACTTGCTTAAGACGGAAGTTTCGGTACCAGAAAGGAGACAGGCCTCATGGAAAGAGCACCTTCGAATTCGGCCACGCGCGCCATCCGACAGGAACATGACTGCCTGGCCGCGCTCATCAGGAGCATGCAGCATTTCACCCGTGAGATCGCGACCGGCAGCAAGGTGCTCGATGTGAAGGTGTTCCGGGCCATGCTGCCGTACATCAGTGAGCCGGCGCTCGAATAGCCGATCATCGGCTCCGGCAAACATCCCAGAACTCTTTCAGACTGGAAGAGAGCAGTTTCTTTTGCTCTACACCATAGCGTCATGCGCACGATCCATCGGTCGAATGTCGCGTGATCGCGCTACGCTTGCCGTGCGTAGCTGACCGTCAACATCTCCCATTGATGATCATCCGGTTCATTCCAGTAGACAATGTTTCCACCGTGCTGCGTATTGATTCGGAAGTCGACCGGCCCATGAACATTGCTACGGTACGGAATCCCCGCCGCCTCGATTCGCGCAAGGATGGCGTTGAAATCGTCCTGGTCCACTCGAAAACAGTAGTGAATCCTCGGAATGGGATCGGTCCATTCATCAAAGTCAATCGTTAATCCATCATTCACATAGACGGCAACGAACGGCCCTACCGCCGTTTCCGACCACGGCACCCCGAGCAGTTCAGCCAACAGTTTCGCCGAAGCGACTTTGTTGCGGGACGGCACCATAAGATGATCGAGATGAATGGTCATCGTAATCTCCTTTTTGTGAAAGGGCTGGTGGCGGGTTCCAAGCAAGTATTATGCGCGCCTCTGCCGGAACGCGAGTTGACGGAGCTGGGCAGACAAGGGAACGAAGTGTGCCAAGCGTAATATTGTTTCTGGTTAATCATGGTTGACGGCGGATCAAATCCTACCGGCGATTCATGCGCCGGCCAGCACTGGAACGGATTTATCGGTATGGAGAAAGAGGCCGTAAATACTACGATCTCGGACTGAATTAAACGACTCGCACAATAGACAACCAATCATTTCACGTCGGTTCCGGTTACGGATAAGCGCCACCTGCAAAATCTCCCTCATCAGCCAAGCCAGAAAGGCGGCTTGATCTCGGCGAATTCGTTCCGGCGAGATTATTTTCGGCCATCACATCTTGATTTATAATGTACAGAATTTTGCACAAATTGGGCAACCATGGAGGTAGTAATGGGAATCTCTGCAAGCGACGTAGTACCTTTCTCGCAAGCACGCGCCAATCTTTCCGAATTGGCTGATCAGGTCAAGGCCGGCGCGGAAAAAGTCATTACCAAGAATGGCGAAAGCTATATCGCGCTAATCGACGCGCAGCGTCTTGACTATTATCACCAGTTGGAGCGTGAACATATCCATCTGCTGTTGATCGATGAAGCCAGCAAAGGATTGGACGATGTGGCAGCCGGCCGGGTAAAGGACGCCCGGACGGCCATTAAGGCACTGAAGCGTCGCCGTAGCGACTGAGTCTAGAAGCAGCGCGGCCACCGTGACCCGAAAATCCATCGTCAAGCTCACCGCAAGTTTCGAACGCAATCTTGAAAGCATTGACCAGTTCCTGCTTGAGGCTGAAGCAGCACATGCCTTTGACGCCTTGCTTGATGCACTTGCCGAAACAATCATCCCCAACCTTGAACGCTTCCCCGATATCGGACGGTCATTTCTGAACAGGCCTGCTCGTTCGGTCGAGGTCGTCAATGGGATCAAGACTTTACGCAACAGACTCGAAACCCTCACTGAGGGCAGCGAGCTGCGCGAGTACATTTTTTCCGATTATCTGGTGCTTTACGCAAACTGCAGCGACACGATTTATCTCCTGTCGATCAAGCACCATCGGCAGCTCTCGTTTGACCTTCAATCGCTCTGGCTTGCGTCCTAGCGGCAGCACGGAAGAGCGGAAAATGTCTTGTCCTTTGCCTCTAGATCAGCAAAAAGCAAGACCTGCCCCTGCCTTCCTCCAAGGTCTGGCTCGACCAACCCTGTCCATGGACTCCGCCCACGACGCCCCAGGGATTGATCAAGCACTTCAGCCGGTCAGGAACCTTTGGGATATCTGATGTATATCGGGCCGTCTGACTCGCTCAGCGTGAACACCAGATAGCTACTCTCACTGCTGCTGTCAGGTAAACCTGAAAGCGGCAATCCCAGGAGATTGACCGCAGACGGTGATCCCGCCGACGGAATCCGCAGCTGTACCTTCGCATTGGGCTCGCTGTTCCAGGCAACGAATACCACGTCGCCGGCCCCTTCGAGCTTCATGATGTGCAAGCCGGAAGGAAGATTTCTCATCAGTCCGTTATTGGTCCTGCGCTTCGCCCACGCGGCGAATTCCCGCAGCGCGCGCATGGCCGGCTTCTCGTTGTAATTGGCATCCAGCAGGCCGAAGTTGTGCTCGTTTTCGGCCGGGTTGATGCCGTCGTCGACGAGGTCGTACCAGACCGCCATCGGCGAGCCGAGTGTCCATTGCGACAGCATGGCGCGCGCGAGCAGGACTGCCTGTCGGTGGCGGAACGCGTCTGAGTGGCCGTCGCCGCCACCCATCTGGCTGAGAGAATAGCCCCATTCGGTGTTCCAGACAGGGATATCCTTGCCAGTGATTTTTTGGACAAGGTGCTCGCCCAGCAGCATGGTGCTGACCAGGGTTTCCGGAGCAGAGCTGCGGTAGGGGTGTATTCCGATGCCGTTCGCGCGATCGGCGGCGCCGGAGGACAACTCCTTTTTCAGGTACTCGACATCGAACCCGGCCAAGCCCCCGGTCGAAACCTGGGCGGACGGATTGCCTTCGTGAATCGCATCAATGCCGGCCCGGCACAGATCGAAGTACTGCTCGGGCGTTCCCTTCCAGAACGTGGGGTGGTTGGGTTCATTCGCGATCTCGAAGCGCACGTTACGCCAGGCGTAATGCTCAGCGGCGGCCTTGGCGAACCTCGCGTAGGCGGCGACGCCCTCGGGCGTGAGGATATCGTATGCGCTGGGCGCGTACATGGTTGCGATGATGAACAGCGCTCCCATGCCGCGCTTTTCGAGCTCGGCGACCAGTTGGTCATAGTGGGAGAAATCGTAGCGGCCCAGGGCATTGTTCTTTTCGACGTTTGTCCACCACATATCCGTCCTCACGAACGAGATACCTGCGGCATGCGCATTGTCGAGTGCGTCCACCTTGTGCTGCGGAAAATGGTAAGCGACACCGATACGCGGCCCGAGCGTTGCGGCGCCAGACGGGATCGGCGTCAGTGCAGCGCTCGCCAGGTCGAGGGTATGCTGCGCATCGGCGCTGTCGAGCATGGAGACATCGTCGATGTCCACGGTACCGGAAACCGGGTGGAGCCCGGAGTGTACGTTCGCCAATATCTGGATCGATTTGATTTGACCTTGCAGGACGCCATTGTTGGCACCATTCCAGTACAGAGCCGGGTGCTGTAGCGGGGCCGTGAGCGAGTGCCAGTCGTTCACATCGCGCGCTTCGAGCGGGCGTTCCAGCCAGTACTGCAGCACCTGTCCGCTTTCGTCGAACACGCGCAGGGCTATCCGTATATCCGCCGGCGACCGAACCATGATGCGGATCGCAGAACCAGGCCAAATCGGTTGTGATGGTGTGTACGTGGCCACGACGTAACGGCCGCAGCTGGTTCCCGAATTGGCGGGGATACACTGGAAATCGTAGTTAAGCTTGAGGCCGGTACCCTCGTAGCCTTCGCCCAAGGCAATCGATCCATCGGCACCTGGAAATTCTTTTCCGTTATAAAACTTCCAGCGCTCGATTGTCGCAGGATCGTTGAAATCCTCGATCGTCGTGCCGGTAACGAATTCGGACGTGGACGCGATGGTGTTCATGGATTCGGTGGCGGTCGTGCCTTTTGCGGATGCAAGGCTACTGCCAGGACTGTCACTTGCACCGCCGCAGGCGCTCAGGAGCATGCCGACGATCAGCACTTGCAAGAGATTTGCAAGGCATGGCAGCAGTCGATTTGTGGCTGTTCTCATTTTCAGGATGGTCCTTTCGAAATGGATGCGAGCGTCAATGGTGCTCGCGAATGTTATATAAATGACAACAAAAAGGGCATGGTTTCACTTCCCCCATCGCAGCAATCCGGGGGCCTACTTGCGTGTGTCTGTTACGATGCCTCGGCCGCGAATCACGCTCTGCCCTCGTGCGATCTGACAGCAGATATGGAGGGGGACAAGCTATCGCGTATTCCCTTTGCCTGGCCTCCCTTGGAATCAGTCGGCGCCATCGCGGACATCAGTCCGGCGTCGGACATGTCGTCGATCAGCAACGCCCAATTGACCGGTATCCCGTACCATGCCGGCATAGTCCAATGCAGATTGATTGCGATCGTCCCGAACATGAACGTCCGCTCCAACCTCGAGCAGAACTTTCACCATGTCTGAATTTGGCATGCTGGCCCTTCCAAGCCATCCTGCTCTGCAAACCTTCTGCCCCGGACAGATCGGGATTGGCCCTCCTGGCAGCGGCAGTTCTACCTTTGCCACCCTTGCGGAACCGATTGCGACCACGCTTGTTGCGCTTTTGCCGATTTCAACATGTGAAGATATTTACTTTTTATTTCATCAAAGTATAAATTAACCATGAAAAAACGTCACCGAGTTTATACCTCCAGTCACAACCAATACAAGACCGCCAATACTGCTTAATTAATTCGGCGGGTTATTCGTGACAAGGATTACCGCATGCGCACCGAGAGCGTTGTCGTTTATTGAGCATGCCGGCTTGGTCAATGTCATGGTCGGAGACACCCGAGACGAAGATGGGCGCCGCTGAAGTGCAGATGTTTTATCCTGTCTCTCGCGCGGTACGAGTTCAGAGTCGATATAACCAAGCCTGCACCGCGCAGTCCGCTAACAGGTCAGGCACATTCCGTCACCGCATCTCGCGGCGCTTTCGTCCATTCACCCAACTCTGCGCACGCGGACCAACACTGCAAGGACAACCACGATCACGTATAGTACGTCCCGCCCCATCCCGACTCCGCAACGCCATGTCCGAACTCCAGCCCGCCGACGACCCGCGCCCCGTTCCCCCTGTACAGCCCGACGACAGCGAATGCTGCCGCAGCGGTTGCGATCCATGCATCTTCGATCTGTTTGCCGAAGAGATGGAGCGCTACCGCGCGCAGTTGCGCGCATGGGAGGAACGGCAGGCCGGCAAATCGAAAAACACGCCTGCGGACTAATCCATCCTACCGCTGCCGGTTGGTGATCGTCACGCCGCTGATCACCAGTGCGCCGCCGACGATCATCGACAGCAGGATCGGTTCGGCCAGCAGCAACGCGGCCAGCACGATGCCGAACACGGGCACCAGGTTGTTGAACACGGCGGTGCGCGCCGGCCCGATCGCTTTGACACCCTGGTAGTACAAGACGAAGCCGATAACGGTGCCGAACACGCCGAGGTAGGCGATTGCCGCGATCACCCGCCAGTCGAAATGCGACCAGTCGACCGCCGGTAATTCGAAGAACGCGCCGCAGGTGAGCAGCGCCAGTCCCCAGATCGCGGCATAGGTAGTCGCCGCGATCGGCGACAGACCCTTCAGCGCGAAGCGGCCGATGATCGTGTACGCCGCCCATCCCGTGACCGCACAAAACATCAATGCCTCGCCGACGCCGATCGATTGCGAGATATCACGCCATGCGCCGAGCAGGTCGCCGCGTGTAACGATGATGGCCGCGCCGATGAAGGCGATCGCGATGCCGAGCCAGCGACCGGCGCCGATGCGTTCGCGCAGGACTACCGCGAGCAAAAGCGCGGTGACGATGGGATTGAAGGCGACGAACAGTGCGGTGCGCCCGGCCGGCATGTTTGCCAGCGCGGAAAAGAAGCAGATGTTGTAGAGAAAAATGCCGGTCAGACCGAGACCGAAGGTGGTCAGCAGTTGCGATCGGTTCAGGTGCGGCAATCCGCCTTCGAAGCGCCAGGCGACCAGCAGCAGCAAGGGCACCGCGACTGCGAAGCGCAGGGTGGCTGCGATCAGCGGCGGTATGGCGCCGGCGATCATGCGACCGGCGATGAAGGTGCCGCCCCAGCAAAGCGCGACGAGGATCAGGCGCACATACACCCACACCGATGTTGGCAGCGTGGCGGAGGCAAGCGGGGTGGCAGGTGTGCCGGATGTGGGATTGGTCATGTCTGTCACTCGGAAAAACGTCGTGGAACCGATCTATATATCAGATTTCATCAATGTCCGTTGGATGGTCCTGCACCCGGATGCGCGACGCTCCACGAAAGCGCGCCTGATCACCGGCCTCGTGGCGGACATCCTCTGCGATGATCGGCCAATCCGTCGTAGCCAAGGCAAGGCATAAACACGCACGCTGTATTAGACTTGATCCTCGCAAGGCCGCCGCGCGCGACGCCGTACGTGGCGTCGCGGCAAGGGCAAGCCGAATCAATTCTCTGGGGATAACTGATGACGAAACAATCGATGCGATACGTGGCACATGGCAAGGGCGGACCGGCCGAGGTCATGCATGTCGAGGAAGGTCCGCTGCCGCGACCCGGCAGCGGCGAGGTGCTGATCGAAGTGGACTTTGCCGGCGTCAACCGGCCCGATGTGTTGCAACGCGGGGGGGCGTATCCGCCTCCGCCCGGCGCATCGCCTTTGCTCGGCCTGGAAGTGTCCGGCACGGTCATCGCCAAGGGTGTGGAGGTGTCGAACCTGGAGATCGGCGACAAGGTATGTGCGCTGACACCCGGCGGCGGTTATGCCGAATTCTGCACGGCGCCTGCGCTCAACTGCCTCCCCATTCCGGCGGGCCTGGACATGGTCGAGGCCGCGGCGCTTCCGGAAAACTACTTCACCGTGTGGACCAACGTGTTCGATCGGGGCGCGCTCCGTGCCGGAGAAACCTTCATGGCGCATGGCGGATCGAGCGGCATCGGCCTCACCGCGATACAGCTTGCAAAGGAATTCGGCGCCACCGCGATCACCACCGTCGGCAATGCCGCCAAGGCGGATTTCTGCCGCAAGGTCGGCGCCGATCTGGTAATCGACTACAGGCAACAGGATTTCCTGGAAGAAGTCGTGCGCTACACCGGCAAGCGCGGCGTCGACGTCATTCTGGACATGGTGGGCGGCGAGTACATCAACAAGAATATCCGCGCGCTTGCACTCAATGGACGGCTCGTGCAGATCGCCTTCCTGCAGGGCAGCACCGCGCAGATCGACGCGTTGCCGATCATGATCAAACGCTTGACCTTCACCGGCTCGACGCTGCGTCCGCGCACAGTGGAAGAAAAGGCGGCAATCGCAAGGTCCTTGCAGGACAAGGTCTGGCCGGCGCTGGAGGCCGGGCGTTGCAAACCGGTGATCCACACAGTGTTCCCCTTGTCGGAAGTCGCTGCCGCGCACAAACTGATGGAAAGCAGTACGCATATCGGCAAGATCATGCTGGACGTGCGGCGGTAACAATGCGCTGGCGGTGAGGTATCGGTACTGCCAGGGCGACTTCATACTGCTGCGTCGATAACCGATACCTTGGCAGGAGCACAAACCAATCCATTCCACCGCTGCCTCGCCAGCCAGGATCTTCCCCGGTTTCGGTGCGAGGCAACACAGTCATTTCCTTCATTCGTACCGAAACGAAAACCGCCACCTTGGTCCGGCATATGTCTGTGAGATAATCGCGGCTGCTTTTTTCAATCCGCCGCCTGCCAGTCCGATGTAGTTTTCCCTCGCCCTCCCCTTTTCGCTGCTCCCGCCCATTCCCTGTTCCTCGGGCCGGCGCGCGTTCCCCGGTATCAATCCCTGTTGCCGTTTTCATCACCTGCCCCCCGCGCGGCAGGTTGCTTGTGCTTTTGCTATCGAAGGAGAACCTCTTGCTATCACTCAAACCCGCCGAACTCCGGACCAATGTCCTGAGCGGCCTGACCGTCTCGCTCGCGCTGGTGCCGGAAGCGATCGCGTTTGCGCTGGTCGCGCATGTAAGCCCGCTGACCGGCCTGTATGCGGCGTTCATCGTCTGCCTGGTGACAGCTGCCCTCGGCGGACGGCCGGGAATGATTTCCGGCGCAACCGGTGCACTCGCCGTCGTTATGATCAGCATCGTGGTGCGGCATGGCGCCGAGTACCTGTTCGCGACGGTGGTGCTGATGGGCCTGCTGCAACTGCTGTTCGCCGCATGCAAGCTGGGCAAGTTCATTCGCATGGTGCCGCATTCGGTGATGCTCGGTTTCGTCAACGGTCTGGCGATCGTGATCTTCGTCGCGCAGTTCGGCCACTTCAAGATGGCCGGCGCCGATGGCGCGTTGACCTGGATGAGCGGACAGCCGCTGTACCTGATGCTGGGACTGACCGCGCTGACCATGGCCATCATCTACCTGCTGCCGAAGCTCACGACCGTGATTCCGTCGTCGCTCGCCGCGATCCTGATCGTGTCCGGCCTGGTTGCCGGCTTCGGCATCGAAACCAAGACGGTGGGCGACATGGGATCGATTGCCGGCGGGTTGCCGCAGTTTCACCTGCCGCAGGTGCCGCTCAATCTGGAGACGCTGTATATCGTGTTTCCGTATGCGCTGATCCTGGCGGCGATTGGGCTGATCGAAACGCTGCTGACGCTCAACCTGATCGACGACATCACCGACACCCGCGGCAAACCCAACCGCGAATGCATGGCGCAGGGAACGGCCAACCTCATCGGCGGCTTCTTCGCCACCATGGGCGGCTGCGCGATGATCGGCCAGAGCATGATCAACATCAACAACGGCGCGCGCCATCGCGTTTCCGGCATCGTCGCCGCCGTGTTCCTGCTCGGCTTCATCCTGTTCCTGTCGCGCTGGATCGAGATGATTCCGCTTGCCGCGCTGGTGGGCCTGATGTTCGTGGTGTCGGAGAAAACTTTCGAATGGGGCAGCCTGCAGGCGCTGCGCAAGATCCCCCGGCAGGATGCGATCATCGTGGTCGGCGTCACGCTCATCACCGTGCTGACCGACCTGGCGATCGCAGTACTGGCGGGCGTGGTGTTTGCTGCGCTGATGTTCGCGTGGCAGCACGCGAAGGAAATCCGCGTCACGGTCAGCGTCGATGAAAAAGGCTGGAAGGTCTATACGCTGAAGGGCACGTTGTTCTTCGCATCGACCGCCAACTTCGCTGCCCTGTTCTCGCCGCGCGAAGACCCCGAGCACGTGGTGGTGGAATTCCGCGAAGCGCGCCTGGCCGACCACTCGGCAATCGAGGCCATCGATGGCCTCGCCGCGCGCTACCAGCAGCTCGGCAAGACGCTGCACCTGCGCCACCTGAGCCCGGATTGCCTCGAACTGCTGGACCGCGCGAAGGACATGGTCGAGATCAATGAGTTCGAGGATCCGCACTACCACATCGCGGACAACAAGCTGGGTTGACGACGCGTCCTGCCGCATAAAAAAAAGCCCGCTCACAAGGAGCGGGCAAACCCATGGAGATGAGAAGAGACATCAGGTACTACATCGGTATGGCATCGGCTTGCATTGAATGGACAAGTCGATGTCAGTGAATAAAACGATCTGGCAAGCATTCATGATTCATGGCGCCGCGCCGCCGACCTCCTTTTTCCAGCGTGCCGTCAAACGCTGTTTCTCCTGCGGCGCGGCAAACTTCTTCGGATCGTAGGCCATGTATATCTTGAAATCGCTGAAGCGCGGTGTCCCGGGCGTGATGGGCGTATGGCGGTTCGACGGTACTTGCAACTGCTTCGCTTCAGCCGCGTACGCTTGCACCTCCGGCGTCAGTACCCAGTCGACAAAGTGTTTTGCCTCTTGCGCATCGCCGCCGCGCACGATCGACACTGATCCTGTTTCATAGCCGGTTCCTTCACAGGGACTGACAACGGTCACAGGTGCGCCTTTCAAGCGCTCCCTCACACCATCATGAATGAAGCCGATGGCGATCGGCACCTCGCCTTTCGCCACTCTCGGCGCCAGCTCGCTACCCGATTTGACGTATTCGCTGACGGACGTTCCGATGCGTTTCATGTAGGAGAAGGCCAGTTCTTCGCCCATCATGCTGACCAGTGTCGCGATCATCGTGTACCCGGTTCCGCTGGTCGACGGATCCGGCGCCGCCACCAGTCCTGCGTACTCGCCCCTGAGCAGGTTGAACCAGCAACGGGGAATCTTGATGTTCCTTTCTTTCAGCTTTTCGTCGTTGACGATGAAGCCCAGCATGCCGGAATAGATGCCGACTGTCCGGTAACCCGACATCGTTGCCTGCCTGTATGCCCAGTCGTGCAAATCCTTCAGTTTGCCGGACCGGTACGGCAGGGTCAGGTCTTCCGACGCCGCTACCAGGTGCGGATCGCCGGTGCCGCCGAACCACACGTCGTACACCTTCCGCCCCCGCGTCTTCCGGATTTCGTCGAGCGCGGAGTTGGTCCCCATCTGCGTCACTTGCGCATGGACGTGGAAACGCTCTTCGTATTTTCGTGCGAGCAGGTCGCACCATTCCCGCGCTGCGCTGCACAGCATGTTCAATTGGGACTCTGCGGCGAATGCGCTGGTTACCGGCAACGTGCCGGCAACCATGGCCATCGCGATAAGCGCGCGCCTCGCGTTCGGCATTGTCCTTCCTCTCACGAATCTGTCGTGCCGCGCGCGATCAGCTCGCGCACATCGAAGCAGCTGAAATCTTCGCCCATGGCGATGATGTTGTTGAAGCGGTCGAAATCGCCGTGCGCAGCGGTGGTCGTCAAGATCACCGCAGACATTCCTGCGCGCGCTGCCGCTTCCGCGCCCAGCGGTGCGTCCTCGAACACGACGCATTGTTGCGGATCGACACCGCATCCACGCGCGGCCTGCAGGAAGACGTCCGGATGCGGCTTTCCCCGGCTTACGTCACGTGCGCCGACAACCGCGTTGAAGTGGCGGCGGATATTCATTCCATCGAGGATGAACTCAACGTTTTCCTGTGGCGCTGCGGTTGCCACAGCAAGCGCGACTCCAATCCGCATCGCTTCGTCGATCAAAGCATCGAAGCCCTTGACTGGTTTGCGGTGGGGCTCATACAGGCTGCGGTAGATCTCTTCCTTTTCACGGCTGAACGCGGCGCAATCGGCGTCGCTCAAGGATTCGCCGAAGTAGTCGCGCATGATTTCGCTGCCGAGCCGGCCGGCAGTGGCGCGGAAGAAGCTGTCGCTGTCGATCTCCATGCCGCGCCGCACGAAAAATTCCTTCCACGACAGCTCGTGATACGTCATGTTGTCGACAATGGTTCCATCCATGTCGAAAATGAATGCGATTTTGTCCATCCGGGATTCCGATACGTTGTTGAAAGGATGTGTCTACAGCTACGATGTCCGGCCGTACAGATCGTCGAAGCGTACGATATCGTCTTCGCCGAGATACGAACCGCTCTGGACTTCGATCAATGAAGTCGTGCAATGGCCTGGATTGCGCAATCTGTGCTTGCAGCCGGACGGAATATAGGCGTGCTCGCCGGGGTTGAGCAGCAATACATGCTCGCCATTGACGACTTCCGCAATGCCCGACACCACGACCCAGTGCTCGCTGCGCTGATGATGCAGTTGCAGCGACAGCGCGGCGCCCGGCAAGACATCGATGCGTTTGACCTTGAATCCCGTTCCTTCCTGCAAGACCGTGTAGCTTCCCCAGGGGCGGCGCTCGCAAAAAAGCTTCGCTTCGGCCGGCATGTCTTTATCCCGGCTCATGCGGCAATGACGGACACACCGGTTTCGCGCAGGGCCAGGCTGATCTTTTCACCCGCCATGCGCGGGCGGTCCACTTCCGGGCATACGACAAACAGCTCGCCGATTTCGGTCTCGAAGGTGTATTCGTAGAAGCCGCCGAGATAGGCGGATTTCAGGACGAAAGCCGCCAACGGGAACACGCCTTCATCGCCCACTCGCCATGCTTCGGGACGCACCGCGACCTTTACCTTCCCCGGCGCATGCGGCGTCTTCGGTGTGACCTGCAACGGACCCAGGCCGATCTGTCCGTTGCTGCCCGCAAGCGCCGGCAGCAGCATGGCTTCGCCCATGAAGCCGGCGACGAATTCGCTGTCGGGGCGCTCATACAATTCGGACGGTGTTCCCGCCTGGGCAATCTTCCCGTCATGCATGATGATGATCTGGTCGGATACGGCAAGCGCTTCGCTCTGGTCGTGCGTCACGTAAGCCACCGTCAGTTGCAGGCGCTGCTGCAGCGAACGGATTTCGTCGCGCATCTGGCGTCGCAGGCGGGCGTCGAGGTTGGACAGGGGTTCGTCGAATAGCAGCACGGCGGGTTCCAGCACCAGGGCGCGCGCGACCGCGACGCGTTGCTGCTGGCCGCCGGACAGCTCGGTCGGCCAGCGTCCGCCATAACCGGACAGGCCCACTGTCGCCAGTGCGGTCTCCGCCCGCTTTGCGGCATCGCGTTTGTTGAGACCGGCAACCGTCAAACCGTAGGCGACGTTATCGATCACGCTCATGTGCGGAAACAGTGCATAGCTCTGGAATACCAGACTCACATTGCGCTCCGCGGGCGAGCGCGTCGTCACGTCGACGCCGTCAATGAAGATCTGTCCGCCGGTCGGCTGTTCCAGTCCCGCGATCATACGCAACGTGGTGGTCTTGCCGCAACCGGACGGCCCCAGCAGCGTCGTCAGCGTCCCCTTGGGCACCTTGAAGTTGATGCCCTTGACGGCCAGCGGTCCGTTCTTCGCGTAGGCCTTGGTAATGTTCTTGAATTCGATTCCTTGTGACATGATGTCTCTCCAGTGTCCTTTATTGATCCTTACGTAATTCATGACAATGAATTACGTCTGTTCTCACCCTCTCCCTTTGGGAGAGGGCCGGGGTGAGGGATTGAGCGTTCTGATTGTTATCCATTATGTAACGCTCAATAGTTTTGCAGGCTTGCCGCACGTACGCCCTTGGTGGAGCGCCGCCAGGGGAAATTGAAGCCGCTTGCCTCGCTGCGCCGGCCGAGCTTGCGTTCGCCGACCAATATCTTGATCAGACCGATCGCCCCCAGCATCATCACGATCAGGAAGGTGCAATAAGCCAGCGCCACACCGTAGTCGCCAGTGCCGACGCGGCCGATGATGTAGGTCGTCGCCAGTTCGTTTTCGGCGGTCACCAGGAAGATCACGGCGGAGACTGTCGTCATCGCCCGCACGAACGAATAGATCAGCGACGCGACCATTGCCGGGCGCAACAGCGGCAATATGATCCGCCGCAAGGTCGTCAAGGTGGATGCGCCCAGCATGGTGGAAGCCTCATCCAGACTCTTGTCGAGCTGCTTGAAGGCCGCCGAGCCGGCGCGGATGCTCACCGGCAGGTTGCGGAACATGAAGCACAGCAGGATGATGATGCCGGTGCCGGTCAGTTCGAACGGCGGCACGTTGAATGCAAGGATGTACGACACGCCCAGCACCGTGCCGGGAATGGCGAACGCCAGCAGCGCCGAGAATTCGAAGGTGGTCTGCCCCTTGAACTTCGTGCGTGCAACGAGGAAGGCGATCAGCAGGCCGATGAAGGCGGTAAGCGGTGCAGCGCTGCCGGCCAGCTTGACCGTCGTCCACAGCGAGTTCCACGCGGAGCCGGCCCACACGATGCCGTATTGCCCCCAATCGAGATCGAACGCGGTACGGAAATGCTGCAGCGTGAGCGTGTAGTCGCGTCCCCATGTCTTCACAAAGCCGCCGGCGAATGCGAGCAGATAGATCACGATGGTGAAGCCAAGCCAGGGCACCACGATGCATTTCGATACACGCCGTACCAGCGGCGGCAGCGTCGCCGGGATGCCGTTGTCGCCTTTGCCGGAGACACTGGTGTAGTTGGCCTTGCCGAGAATCCGGCGCTGCAGGCCGAACACGGCCAGCGCGAATGCGCTCAGCACCAGCGCGAGCGCCGCTGCCCGGCCCTGATCGAGCTGGGCGCCGACGATAGCGAAAAAGATTTCGGTCGACAGCACGGCGAACTGGCCGCCGACGATGATGGGATTGCCGAAATCAGCCATCGATTCGATAAAGCCGACGAGGAAGACGTTGGTCAATGCCGGCTTCAGCAGCGGCAGCGTGATGGTCAGCAGGGTCTTCGTCGGCGACGCGCGCAGCGTCTGTGCCGCTTCTTCCAGCGTAGGCGCGACAACCTGGACGGAGCTGCGCATCATCAGGAAGGAAATCGGCGTGAACGCGAACATTTGCGCCAGCCACACGCCTTGCGCGCCGTAGAACCAGCGTGACGGTTCTACGCCGAATGCCGCTTCCAGCAGCTGATTCACCAGACCCGAGCGTCCGAACAGCAGGATCAGGCCCAGGCCGACAACAAAAGGCGGTGTGATGATGGGCAGCGTCGCCAGCAGGCCGACCAGCGGTTTGGCACGCCGAAACGAACGCTCGGTGAGGAAAGCGAGCAGGGTGCCGAGTACCGTCGTACCCGCCGCCGTCGCAATGCCGAGGAACAGGGTATTCCACGCCACACCGCATGACGCGCCGCGGGTAATGCACTGCAAGCCCCATACCCGTTCGTTGAAAATGCGGGCCATGGCGGCCCCAAGACTGAGGCGGTCGCTGTCGTCGAAGAACGCGCCCGAAATGGCTTTCAGTACCGGCAGGCCAACGAACAGCAACAGCAATGCCGAGCAACCTACCACTGCGCACGAGACAAAAATATCGCCATGGAAGTAGCCGAGACGGCCAATGCCGATCGCGAGCAGCATGATCAGCGACACCAGCACGATCAGTCCACCCCAACCAATGCCGGCCTGCCCCGTGGCCAGCGCCAGCGGTCCTGCCTGCGCTCCCGCCCATACCCAGCCGAGCTGGCCGACGGCGAAACCGAATCCAAGCAATCCGATCAGGCCGCAAGCGGAAGCGGCGATGAGCCAGATCCCCTGGCTTCGCCGGTCGCGGGTCAGCGCCTGCCCGCAAACCACAAGCGCCACCAGGGGAATCCACAGCCATATTCGTTGATGAAACGCTGCCTGGGACCACGCATTGGCAGCGTCGGCATTGTTGAAGAGATTGGCATAGTGCGTCACCCAATGCACATCGTCAGGCACTGCGTACCACGGCAGGAGGATCGATGCGGCGACAGCAAGCAGGACCCAGGCCATTGCCGGGTCGATCCGAAGCGATTTCATATATATCCTTGTCTCATCTTTCAGCACTGTCCGGTCTTGCAGAGCGTGCAAGCGGGCAGCGCCTTTCATCGCCGGCATGGAGGCCGGTCTTCAATGCGGCATGCTCATTGGCGCAGCAACGCCGTGCCGGCTCCAATCTTGTAGCGGTGTGCACCCGCCTGCAAACCACGCCGCGCTACGGCGGATTGCAACAGGCGAGTTGCCAAAAGTCGTCCGACACTCACGGTAGTGCAGGCCTGCGTGCCCGCACTACCTGTCAAAGGACTTTTTTCTGCCCGCTTAGGCGCCGCGCAGAAATAAGGTGTGCAATTTGGCGGCCGTCGCGGGATGCAGTGCAAGGCGTCGGGTGCGTCGCGGTACGAGTACCGCAAGCGCCCGACAACGCAGCAATGCGCCCGCTACTGCCAGCAAAATTGTGCAACTTATTCCTGCGCGGTGCCTTAGTCGCGCGGCAGACTATTGACTTCCTTTTCCCACCGTTCCAGCAGACGCTTACGCTCGGCGGCACTGCCGTATTTCGCAAAGTTGTAGTTGATGAGTTTGACCTTCTTCACATCAGGCACGTTTGGATCCACCTTCGCATCCTTGTTGGATGGCAGCTGGAATTGCTTGGCAGCCGCCCCGAGCTCCTGTGCCGACGCCGTCAACGCCCAGTCGTAAAACTTTTTCGCGTTGACGAGGTTGCGCGCGCCCTTGACGATCGACATGGACCCGATCTCGTAACCGGTCCCCTCGCACGGCGTGACGCCCTTGACGGGGAAACCCTGCATCACTTCTCCAGGCACGTCGTGCACGAAGCTGATCGACACCGCCGTTTCGCCGCGCGACGCGTTTTTCAATGGCGCGACACCGGAGCGCGGATACTCGCTGATGTTCTTGTGCAGCTGCTTGAGATACTCGAACGCCTTTTCCTCGCCGGTCAGCTGCACCAGGGTTGCAATGACCATGTAGGCAGTTCCCGAGGAATTGGGATTGGCCATCTGGATCTCACCCTTGAACTGTGGCTGTATCAGGTCTTGCCAGCAGATCGGCGTAACCAGCTTTTTCTTCGCGAGGAGTTCGGTGTTATAGGCGAAGCCCAAGGGGCCGGAGTAAATGCCTACCGTCTTGTAGCCCGACTGTTTGGCCTGCTCTACCGCCCATTCGCGCAGCAGGTTGATGTTCGGGGACTGGTAGGCGAGCGTCAGGCCTTTTTCCGCCGCCTGCAGATGCGGGTCGCCGGTGCCGCCGAACCAGATGTCGGTCTTCGGATTAGCGGCCTCTGCCGACAGTTGCGCGAGCGCTTCACCTCCGCTTTTTTGCACCATGTTGACCTTGATGCCGCTGCTCTTGGAAAACGCCGCCTGCGCCAGGTTGCACCATTCGGCCTGAACACCGCAGATGACGTTGAGGGAGCCGTCAGCGTAAGCTGGCGCTGCAAACGCGGCGAGGACCAATGCCTGGACGGCGGTGCGGATAACGGACTTTTTCATGTCTTCTCCAACTTGTTTATTGTTGCTTATCTATCGAATGATCCGGGAACCACGAGGGTTCCCGGACAAGGCGTTTCTTAGAAATCGTGGACCATGCCGATCACAAAACCGGACGGGCTGGCGCCGGCGCCCGCTTGTGCAATATTGAGCCCGTTTGTACCAAAACGGTAATTGGCGTTTGCGTCGTTCGTAATCCGGGTGTAGTACGTGTACAACTGGGTGCGCTTGGACAGGTTGTATTCATAGCCGATCGTGTACAGTTTGGCGCCGGAATCCGCTCCCTTGAAGAGAAGCGATCCATCGCCGCCGGTGCCGGAGGTAGAACCGTTCGCTGCCGAACCTTTGTTGTCAGGCGAAACGCCGTACTTCAGATTAAGGACGCCGCCGGCCAGTTTGATGCCGGTGGAGATCGTGTAAAAGTTGTGGACAATGTTGCCGCCGGCAACTTCATAGTCAAGCCGCGACATTCCTGCTCCGATATCGAATGTGCCGAAGTCGTATTTGGCGCCGACACGATAGCCCTTGTCGGTACGGCCAACCGTGAAATTGCGATGAGATCCGTAGGCAATACCAGCCTTGAACGGACCACCCGCGTAGTGGGCCGCCATCGTGACCGATGTCTTCCCATCGGTTGCCTCTTCGGTTTCCATGCCGTACTGGATTGCCCCCTTGAATCCGCGGATATCCGGAGTATCGTAGCGCAGCGAATTTTTCTGGCGGCGGGCAAAACCGGAGTTGCCGCCTCCCAGTACAGCAATGTTGCCGTCATCCTGGATGCCGGTGCCCTTGAAGCGATCGGTGTAGCCTCCCATGCCCTTGAACGGATCGTCCATGAGACCAAGGCGAATCTTGCCCCAGCCGCCCTGCAGACCGACGAAGGTATCGCGGCCTGCAAAGGTTCCGCCGCCGGCGTCGGCGTTCACGGAGGACTCGATCTGGAACACGGCTTTCAGGCCCCCCCCCAGATCTTCGGCGCCACGGAAGCCGAGACGCGAAGAATTGCTCGACAGGCGGCGTGTGTCTCCCGACGTGCCACCCGTAGGATTGCTGTACGTGATGTTCTCGACATCCACGTTGAATCGACCGTAGATCTGCACGTTGGATTGCGCATGGGCCGCCTGCAGGTAGAGCGCCGATGAAGCGACTGCTGCGAGGGTAATTGCCTGTTTCTTGTTCATTTCCAAACTCCCATTGTTTGATTATTGGCACGTTGACTCCAGCTGCTGCCAGAGTCCTTTGTGTTCTCCGACTACGCATCGCTGAACCGGAATCGGTCTCCAGGGGCCCCTGTGCGGTGGCGCGTTCCGTTTTCAGCGATGTACGTCGCGATCCTCCTGTGTCTTTCACCGTGATCCGTTGATGCCTGGATGTGTGATGAATCGCTTGGGGTGATCGTCGACTTGCTCGCAAGTCTAGGGAGAAGCGCCGGGAATTGCGAATCGCCGTCCCCCGAAAATGCCCCATTTCTTGCAAGAGACTTTCTGTCGCCTTTCAAGCTGCTTTCATCGCGACATGACAATCCGGTTTGCGGTCGCACGACTGCGAACAACAGCCGGATGTGGATTTCTTGCAAAACTCTTTCACCAGCTTTCAATCTGCTTTCAATTCGGCGGACGGCTTCGCCTGGTCATCTTTGTGCACTGGCGCGTGGCGATATTCGGATGTATAAGATGATGTATGGCAATATCCGACGCCATAAGTACCCGTTCATATAAAACTGTGAGATGGATGTGGTTCAGGCCGGATGCGATGTAAGGCGTCCGGCCCGACGCAGTGCGAGCACTGCTAGGGACGGACAACGCCGCAGCGCGCCGGCCTGGGCCTCAGACACTCACAGTTTTTTATGAGCGGGTACTTAATCACCTGATGGACCGAGGCCATGAATATCCTGCTTGTGGAAGACGATGCCGACATGTCAAAAGCGCTGCTGCGGGCGCTGGAACACCGCGGTTTGAACGTCACACCTTGTTATGACGGAACAACGGCGCTGCGTCTGATCAAGGATGGCGCCGGTGACATCGTGATCCTCGATCTGAACATACCCGGCCTGGACGGATTGCATCTTTTGCAACGCATACGGTCGCAGGGAATCGACACGCCAGTGATCGTTCTCACCGCTCGCGGCGCAGTTGGCGACCGTGTCGCCGGACTGAATGCCGGAGCGGACGATTACCTGCCGAAGCCGTTCGACCTTGAAGAACTGGAGGCAAGGATACGCGCATTGCTGCGACGCAAAGGCGGCAACGACGAAGCCATGCAAAAATGCGGAGAGCTGCGCTTCGAGCGCAGCTCCGGTGCTTTCTATCACGGCGAAGATCCGCTCGAATTCACGCCGCGCGAACACACATTGTTGAAGGCGCTGATCGCGCGCCCAGGCCATGCCGTGACAAAGGAAAGGCTGTTCCAGTTGGTGTTCCCGGCCGAAGAGAATGCGCAGATCGAAGCTATCGAAGTCATCATCCACCGTTTGCGCAAGAAACTGAACGGCACCCGGACCGAGATCATGACGCTGCGGGGACTCGGGTATTTGCTGAAGGCCCAGCCGCCGAGCGCGAAAGCATGATATTTCGCTGGCGGCCGCGCACGGTAAGAAGCTATCTGCTCGCGTGGATCATTTCGCCCATCGTGATCTTCATCGCCATTGCCACCTTCACGCTGTATCACAGCGCGCTCGATTCGGCGAACACCGCGTACGACCGCATGCTGGTAACGACCGCCTACTCCGTGGGCGATGAAGTGCGCTATGACGATGACCGCCTGCAGGTTTCGGTATCGTTTGCATCTCTGGAAGTGTACGAAGCCGGGTATTCGACGCGCATGATTTATCGCGTGAACGATGTAGACGGAAACTATATTGCCGGCGATACCGACCTGATGGGATTCCGCTCGAAATTGAAAACTCCGCCGGTGTCACCCACCCTTCTTGGCATTTACGAGGGATTTTATGGTAACGCGCCGGTACGCATCGCCGTGATTTTTCAGCCGGTTGTGTCGGAAGGAACCCGCACAGGAGCTATTGTCCAGATCGCCGAACCCATGGAGTTCCGCGAGAGTGTGGCACGCAACATCCTGTGGGGCACCCTTGCCCTGCAAACCCTGCTGATCGTCGTGGTGGCGCTGGTGACAATGCTGGTGGTAACGCGCGCATTGCGCCCGCTTGAAGATTTGCGGCGCCAGCTCGACGAACGACGCGAAGAGGATTTGTCTCCTTTACATGTACCGTCGGCTGCGCAGGAGCTGCAACCGGTGATCGGCGCCGTCAACCAGTTGATGAACCGCTTGCACCGCCTGCTGGACTTGCAGCAACGTTTCGTTGCGGACGCTTCGCATCAGTTGCGCACGCCGCTGGCGGTGCTGAAAACGCAACTGCAATCCGGATTGCGCGGTGACATGCCGCCCGACCTGGTATTGCGGGAAATGACGGGTACGGTCGATCGCGCGACGAACGTTGCCAACCAGTTACTGTCGCTGGCAAAGGTCGAGCAGTTGCGCGGCAAGGGGGTACAGACGTCTTGCGATCTGTCCGCCATCGCCCGCGAAGTTGCGATCGACTTGTCGCCGCTGATATCGGAAAAGAATCTCGACTTCGAATTGAAAACCGAAGATCTGCATGTCCGCGGCCATCCCTGGCTGGTCACCGAACTGGTGTCGAACCTCCTGCACAATGCAATCCGCCACACGCCGGCGGAGTCCAGGCTCGGCATCGCGATCGAGAAGCATGGGGATTCTGCCCTGCTGCGGGTGTGGGACACCGGCCCGGGAATACCGGAGGACATGGAAGTGCGTCTGTTCGAACCGTTCGTGACCAGCGATGCATCGAAAGGCGGCGGCCTCGGACTGACGATCTGCGCAGAAATTGCCGATGCGATGTCGGCGGACCTGGCACTGAAAAACAGGATCCGGGACGGCAAGCTTGTCGGCCTGGACGCCACGGTGAAATTCAAGACCTGCGCGCCGGCGGCCGTCGGCGATGAACCGGCCTGAAATCCGGCGCAATGAAATTGCCGTCGCCGTTCAGCCCTGTGGACTCTGCGTCATCTGCCGGCAGTAGTTCTGCAGGTTCTCCGGCAGGTCTGTCGGACAGACGCCGCATTGCCGGTTGCCGGGCACCGCGTAGTCGATGAACTTCGGATACGGCAGCTTGAGCTCGGCCATGATCTGCCTGAACTCGTCCAGGCTGCGGTCGCCGCCGAGGCGCGGATTGCGCTTCTTTTCCTGCGCGATGGACGACACGAACCTGCCCTGGTAATCGTGGCCGGGGTAGACCAGGTATTCGTCCGGCAGTGCAAACAGCTTTTCCTTCACGCTCCTGTAGAGCGCATCGGCGTCACCGTTCTGGAAATCGATACGTCCGCAGCCGTCGATCAGCAGTGCGTCGCCGCAGAACACGCGCTCGCCTGACACGTAGGCCAAATGCCCGTCAGTGTGTCCCGGCGTGTGCAGCGGCTGCAGCGTGATGCCGCCGACCCGGAATGGCTTTCCTTCTTCGAGCCCGAGGTCGGCGCACGGCAGGCGGTCATGCGCCGGCATCGCGATCTTGCTGCCCACCGCTTCCTTCAGATGCCGTGCCGCCGTGATGTGGTCGGCATGGATGTGCGTGTCGACACTCCAGGCAAGCGTCAGCCTCAGTCGCTTGATTTCGGCAAGGTCGCGATCCATCGCCGCAATCACCGGATCGATCAGGATCGCCTGCCCTGTTTCCTCACAGCCGAGGAGATAGGTGTAGGTGCTGGACAAGGGTTCGAACAACTGACGAAAAATCATGGCGGTTTCCTTTCGTAATGCCTGGTGGTCTGCACACATCCCATCTCACTATAGGGTGTACAACCTGCCTTTCAATATATTGAATTATATTATATTCAATAATATAATATATTTGTGCGATATCGGCGAGAGGACATTGATGCGTACCAACGTGGAAAACTTTGAACTGGACAGACTGCAGGACGCCGCCAGCGATGCGTGCAGATTGCTGCGGGCTCTGGCCCATCCCGGGCGGCTGTTGCTGTTATGCCAGCTTGCCCAGGGCGAACATTGCGTGAGCGAGCTGGAAGATATTACCGGCATCCACCAACCGACTCTGTCGCAGCAACTGACGGTGCTGCGTGAAGAGGGCATGGTCAGTACGCGCCGCGAAGGCAAACAGATTTTTTATCATGTCACCAGCAAGGAAGCGCTGGCAGTACTGCATGTGCTGTACGACCAATTCTGCAAGAAAGGCAAGGGAGCAAGGAAATGACGACGGACTGGGCACACTTCACACCGTGGTCTTCGCTGGCCGGCGGACTGCTGATCGGCCTTTCGGCGGCGATCTTCGTGCTGTTCAACGGCCGCATCGCGGGCATCAGCGGCATTGCCGGCGGCTTGCTGCGGCCGGTTCGCGGCGATCTCGCGTGGCGTGTCACCTTCCTGATCGGCCTGGTGGCGGCACCGGCTGCATACAGCCTGTTCGTTTCGCTGCCCGCGATCCGCGTGACGGCGACGACGCCGGTTCTGATCGCCGCCGGACTGCTGGTCGGCTTCGGCACGCGCTACGGTTCAGGCTGCACCAGCGGACACGGCGTCTGCGGCTTGTCGCGCCTGTCCCCGCGTTCGCTGGTGGCGACCGCGGCCTTTATGGCGGCCGGCATGATCACCTTGTTCGTCGCACGGCGTTTTGCCGGAATCTGATCACCATGAATCTGTAACCAGGAGAGCATGATGCAAGTCGCCGTTTCACTGATCACCGGCCTGCTGTTCGGCGTCGGCCTGATCCTGTCGGGCATGACCGACCCTTCCAAGGTAAAAGGCTTCCTTGATGTGGCCGGCAACTGGGACCCCTCGCTCGCGTTCGTGATGGGCGGCGCGATCGCAGTCGGGCTGACTGCCTTTCGCATCGCCGGCAAGCGCGCTTCCGCCTATCTGGGCGCGCCGATACGCCTGCCGTCGGCACGCCACATCGATCGCCGGCTGGTTCTCGGCAGTTTCGTCTTCGGTATCGGCTGGGGCCTCGGCGGCTATTGCCCGGGACCGGCGCTGACCTCGCTGGGTACAGGTAGAATCGAAGCCCTCGTGTTCACTGCAGCGATGTTGGCAGGAATGGCGGTTTACGAATTCCAGGACAGGATGTCCGCTGCGCTCACGAGGCAGGCAGCCTGATCCAACTCGCCCCGGAAATCGTCCATGATCCTTTCAAACCTGTTGCCGGCCTCCATTGCAGAATGGGCAAACATCGTCGCCTGCCTGATCGCCTTCGGCCTGTATGAGGTGTACATCCGATGGATCGGGCGCCGCGCGCCGATGACGACCGCCCGCAGCGCGCACGCGACCGCCCGCAGCGCGCACGCGGCCATCCGCAGCGACTGGGTGCGTTCAGTGATGCGCCGGCCGGGTTCGGAAATCCTTGTGGTGCAGACGCTGCGCAATTCGGTGATGGCGGCCAGCTTCATGGCGACCACGGCGATGCTTGCGCTGTCCGGTACGCTGACGCTGGCCGGGATCGGCACCCCTGGCAACACGCTCTGGACCTCCGTCCATGCGGGCGGTCCCGAATCGCAAATTTTCGCGGCCAAGCTGTTGCTGCTGGCAGGGAGTTTCCTGGTGTCGTTCCTGTTTACGGCGATGGCGGTGAGATTTTTCAATCACGCCGCGTATGTGATCACCGGCTTGGTCGGCACCGAGGAAGCGGAACGAAAACAGGCGCTGGCGATCGCCTACCTGAATCGTGCCGGCAACTACTACAGCTTCGGCCTGCGCGCCTTTTTTGCGTGCATCCCCTTCCTCGCGGACCTGTTCAGCACCGGCCTGCTGTTGCCCGCCACGCTGATTCTCATCCTGATCCTGTACTGGTTCGATCGGGTGCCGCAGGATGAGCAGGATGCACGGCGCTAGGAAAATATGTACAAATTTCTCCGGCACACCGCGATCTTCGGCGCGCTCGATTCGCTGAACCCCGGCGAAACCATGCGCTTCTGCAACGACCACGATCTGCTGGCGCAGGTCGGCCAGTATTTCGGGCCGCGCGTCAAGGTCGCCTATGTCGCGCGCAAACCGAGACAGATCGTGATCGATTTCTTCATCCCCGCCTGAGTTGCCGTCATACCGCGGTAACGAACGCAGCGTATCGTTTGCTTCCCGGCGCCTCGGGACACGTAGCGGGCACTGGTCTGCACAGGAGAGCAACATGAACGCTGACATCGTCGTCATCCGCGAAGGCGGCATCTACCGCTTGCTGCACGGGCATCTTCATCTCGCCAACACACTGGGCCAGCGCGGCGAAGCGGTGGTCGAGGTCCGGGGCGAAGGACCAGTGAAAGTCGTCAGGACCGCCAACGGCTACTTCGCCGGCAAGGATGGACAGCGGCTGCCCTTCATCCGGAGCTGACCGGTCCGGCGGCATGGTAGAGCAGGCGGCTCCTCCATGCACGCTTTGCGCGTCGCGCACGATGGCCCCCACTTTTCCGCGCCGTCCCACCACCGGAACGGACAAGCGCAAGAATAAAAGCAGTCCTGCCAGACAAGTCGTACTGCATCGGAATCGCCTGCTTGATCGAACCCGGACACGACTCCGGCATCCAATCTCAATTACAAGGGCACTATCGGCTTCCTCGGAAAAAATCGCGCATGAACAGTCTCTACTGGCAACTGGCCCGCACCGCAAAACCGGTCTTCGAACAAATGGACAGGCTGCGATGCCAGCGGGGAAAGGCGTTCGATGCCGTCGGCTTCGGTCCTACGGAAACGCCATACCGCATCGTCCATGCGGAACCCGGCCTCAGGCTGCGCAGGTATGGCGGTACGCAGGCAGGACCGGCCCTGCTGATCGTTCCTGCGCCGATCAAGCGCGCCTACATCTGGGACCTTGCGCCGGAGATCAGCGTCGTGCGCCGTTGCCTGACGGAAGGCATGCAGGTTTATCTGGCCGAATGGATGCCGACACACGACGGCGAGCATGACTTCGGGCTGGCAGACTACGGAAACCGCATGCTCGACGCGTGCATGGAGGCGATCGAAGCGGATTGCGGCGAGGACCAGGCTGTGCTCGCCGGCCATTCGCTGGGCGGTGTCCTGGCAACGACCTTTGCCTGCCTGCATCCGCAGCGCGTGCGCGCCATGCTGTTGCTGGAAGCACCGCTGCATTTCGGCGCGGACGCGGGAAGTTTTGCGCCGCTGGTGGCCGCCACTCCCGACGTGCAACCCATAGGCGACGCCTTCGGCAATGTACCCGGCTCTTTCCTCAGCCTGGTCAGCATCGCGGCCGCACCGCGGGCGTTCCAGTGGGAACGTTATCTCGACCGGTCGCTGTCGGTCGCCAATGTCAACACCTTCGGCACCCACTGGCGCGTCGAACGCTGGACTCACGATGAATTGCCGTTGCCCGGAAAATTGTTTACCGAGATCGTCGAACTGCTCTACCGCGATGACCAGTTGATGCGCGGCCGCTTGCGGATCGGCGGGCGGAATATTGGGCCGCGGGGCGTCAAGGCGCCGCTGCTCAATGTGATCGATCCGCGCAGCACGGTCATTCCGCCGCAGTCGATCCTGCCGTTCCACGAAGCTGTGTCTAGCCGCCGGAAAATGGTGCTGCACTACGAAGGCGACATCGGCGTCGGCATCCAGCACGTCGGCGTGCTGGTGGGAGCAAGGGCGCACAAAAAAATCTGGCCGGCAATTTTCGAGTGGTTGGGGGGAACACTACCCAATGTTTTCTGGCAAGACAGGTAGTGCCGGCATCCGGTGCAGGCACGGCGGCCGGCGCTCCGGAAGTCTGTACTACCCACTACCATGCATGCGTGAATCATCCTGGCGCGCTTCAACTGCGCAGCAAGCGATCGACGACATTGCGCGTGATCCGCTCGACACACGCATCCTGGCCGCTTGCAAGCACTTGCGCCCAGTCAGTGGTCGCAGCGGTGAATACGGTCCCCCCGTTCGAAAACGTACCCATCGTTGCCGCATGTATGCCGCCGCGCGCCGGATGCATTTCCCGCGACGGCAGCTCTTGCCAGCCGTCGCCAAGCAGGCCCGCGGCAAGCACGCGAAAATCCTGCGGCGTTCCATGGCGTTGCGCATCCGGTGCGAGGATGGCCACGCCGCTTTCCGCATCGAAGCGTTCGAGCGGTGCGCCGTCGCATTCATAACCGACCAGCGGCGGGAAGGTATCCGCGCCGAAGCTGTCGCCGTTGCACAGCCCGGTATTGACAAACGCCCAGTGATCAGCCTGCGTCACCACGAAACCACCGGTGCGGCGCTCTCCGTCCCACCAGCCGCCGCCATGCCGGTAGCTCACGCCGCCCAGCGCATCTTCCGGCCGATGCACGCCTGTCTCCGGCCACCAATGGTCGAACGCGCCTTGCGGGCCACCCTGATGGCACACGATCGCGCCGCCGTTGTCGACAACATGGATGCGCCACCAGCAAAGATTCGCCCCGAAGCAGGCGAAGTTCCTGCCGCGCGCGACGAAACCTTCGACGCGGTTACGCGTAGTCTCGCTCCAGTATTCATCATGCCCGACGCTCAACAGCAGCCGGTAACGCGCGCACAGGTCCGCATTCTCATGAATGTCGAGATCGGTACAGAACTCCGGTGCATAGCCGCTGCGCAACAGCCAACGGATGAAGAGCGCATCCCAGTGCGCAAACGTCTGGCGCGGCGAACGCATGTCGTAGTGGTCGAGCGCTCCCCAGGTCTCGCCGCCGATGCCGCCGCCGGGGCGGCGCAGCGACACCTTGCTGCCGGGCGGCTCCTGCGAGCGCGGCGGGTCGACGTAGAAGCAGCCGCCGCCGGTGCAGTTGTATGCGTGATAGGTGGCGAGCGGGATCTTGTAGAGCAGTCCGCCGCGTCCCTCGCCCCGCACCACGAACAACACGGCCGCACTGGTCATGGCGGGGTGGAACGCGACGCCGCCAGGTTCCTGCAGGTAGGCGACATAGACGGCGGAGGGCCAATTGTGCGGTATGGTGAATTCGTATGCCGGCCACTGCCAGTCGTCGGCCGCGCCCCGTGGCTCCGCGTTTTTCCCGGGAAGCCGGGCGGATTCATGAACCAGCTGGAAACCATCGCCCCAGCGATGGAAGATCACGCGGAAATGCGCTGCGTCGGTGGCAATGTGGAGTGTCAGGTGCGCACCGGGAGTGACGCTGGGGAAGGCAGGGTAGCCTTGGATCACCTGGGCCTCCTGGGTCGAATCTCATTCCGTCACGGCATCCGGCTCCACCCGCTTCCGAATCAGAAACGGCGGCATCGCCAGCGCATGCATCGGCGTGCGGCGGAACGACTCCAGCGCCTGCGCGGGCGTTTCAACGATCGGTTCTTCCTTGCGGTTGAAGGAAGTATTGAGCAGCACCGGCACCCCGGTGCGCGCCTCGAAACCCTTGAGCAGCATGCGCAGCAGCTCATCGTCATGCTCGCCCACCGTCTGCAGCCGCGCAGTGCAATCGACATGGGTGACGGCCGGAATACGCTGCGCGGCGTCCGGCCGTACCGGCGCGGCAAACTGCATGAACGGCGACGGACGGCGGATATCGAAAAATTCTTCCGCGCGTTCCAGCAACACGATCGGCGCCAGCGGGCGGAACCACTCGCGCGCCTTGACCCGGGCATTGACCCAGTCGCGCACCTTGCCGTAACGCGGATCGCCGAGAATGCTGCGATGACCGAGCGCACGCGGTCCGAACTCGCTGCGGCCCTGGTACAAGCCGACCACCCTGGTTTCGCACAGCAAGTCGACGACGCGCGCACAGAGCTGTTCCGGATTGTCCATGCGCTGCACGATGAGGTCGTCGGCGTCGCGCAACGCGGCCTCGATGTCGGCCATGCGCGGCGCAGGCCCGAGGAAATCGCTTTGCCAACGGTAGTCGCAGCGCTCGCCCAGCACCTCGGTCAGCCCGTACACCGCGCATCCAAACGAGGTGCCGGCATCGCTCGGCGCCGGCGGGATGAACACGCGGCGAAACGGCGTCTCGCGCAGCAGCCGGTCGTTGGCCGAACAATTCAGTCCGGTACCGCCGGCAAAGCACAAATCCTCCGCGCCGGTCTGGCGATGCAGCCAGCGCGCCACTTCCAGCACCGCCTCCTCGAACGCACGCTGTCCGGCGGCGGCGAGGTTGGCGATATCGGCGAAGCGCGACTTGTCGCCGCTGACGTAATGAAAGCGCTCGCGTTCGCGCACGATCTCCCTCCAGCGCACGGGAATACTCACCTGCGCACCGTCGACTTCCAGCGGCGGCAAGCCGAGCGCGTCCGGGTCGCCATGCGGCGCCATGCCCATCACCTTGCCTTCATTGCCTTCGCCGGGAAAGATTGCCTGCGTCAGCAGGAAATAGAACATGCCCAGCCCGACCAGGTGCTGCTCGTCGCGGTCCCAGAGCTGCTTGCCGATGCAGTCGATGCGCTTGCGGTCGGCGCGGTAGAACGACGACACTTCGCGCCAGTTGCCCGGCACATCCGCCACGCCGCTCCACTGCTCGGTGAATTCTGATACCGGACTGCCCTGGCCGTCGATGATCATCACCGCCGCCTCGTCAAAAGGCGACGGATGAAAGACGCTGTAGAGATGCGCAAGATGATGCGAGATGCGTGCGCGGCGGCAATCGGGCGCGAGCTTGAGGGTGTCGGCCAGTTCCTGTTCATAGGCGGCCAGGTTCTCTATTTCCGCGTCGGACGAATAGCATTCGACCAGCACGTCGATCGGCGCGTCGAGTTCTGTCAGTTGCCGCGCATAGACCTTGCGAAAATCGTCGAGCCGGCCCCAATGATGCTTCTGCCGCGTCAGCCGCTCCTTTTGTATGGCACAGACCACCCGCGAGCCCTGCATCAGGCAAATACTGGCGTCCTGCGTCCGGTTCACGCCGAGTATCCTCGGTGCATCTCTCATCGTTTTCTCCTTTTTTGGCGTTCGGAAACCGCAGAAGCCGGCTGGGGAAGTTTCCGAAAATACATGACACCGCCGTCGCGCGCGGCACCGGTGTTATGAAAAATTGGAGATGGCCGTCCGGCGATTAGTTCTGGGGCTTCGGAAAATTTCCGATACCGAAGTGCGCGCCGTTCTGCAAGGCATTGCGGCTCGCCGTTGCAATGACCTGGTGGAAAAATGCGGCCAGATCCGACGACCATGTGCCTTTCTCCAGGCAGATGAAATGCGCCTGCTCGAAGGTCGGCATCAACACGCTGACTGCAGGCGGGGCTGTCCGCCGCACGAGGTCAGAACCTCTTCGGCCGGTCGCCGCCGCGCTCGTCGGCTGGCGGCAACAAATTGAAAGAAATCCTTTTCAAGAAAGCGCCTTCCAGGGCTGGTTCACCTGAAGGAAATCATGCAGGATTCACAGCCGGCGCTTCTTGATTTTCGACACGAAGGTTTTATGTCGACAAAGGCGGTTTTTTCCCGCCTTTGAAGGTTCGTCACCCTTCCCGTAACGCCAGCCGCGCCATCTCCAGCACCCCTTCGAACGATCCAGCGGACGCGATGAACAGATTGTTGTGGCAAAACCCGGCATCGGCGACACCCGTGACCGCCGCAAGTTCTGCGCTCTGCAATCCGGCCCAGGCGGCCGGCAGATCCTTGCGCGCATCGAAACTGTCCGGCGCTGCCGGAACGGTGTGCAGCATGTAGCGCTGCTCGGCAAGATTGCGGCTGATCACGAACAGCACTTTCGGCATCTCGTTGCGCACCACCGTCGCCCACGGCAGCGCACCGTTGCTGACGAACAGCACCTTGCCGCCCTCCAGTTGCTCCGACTGCCGCACCTGCTCGACGGCAAGCAGCCCGCCCACACGATACTTGACGGCATTAGCGAGAATGTCGGCCATGAAATCCATCGCGCGGCGAAACTGCCTCATCCGCATCTCCTCGGCTGCTTCTGCACTGCCCGCTTCCCGTTCATCGATCCAGGTCGGATTGAAACCGGAAATCACCGCCGACAGGCCGTAGCCGCCAGGCGCATTCCGTGCCGCACCGGTGTCGGACATGTCGAGGTACTGCACCAGGTCGGCGTCGATGGCGTAAGCGATCTGGCGCGCCTGTTCTTCGGATGCTGCGTAGCCGGCACTGCGCTGTGCAACGTGCATCACGTAGCGCGCGCCGTATTCCTTCCACACCAGCCCGGCGCTTGCATAGACGACGCCCGACTGCCGCGCGCCGTCGAATCCCTTCTGGTGATGGTCGAAGCGTCCCGCCTGCGGGTCCCAGATACCGCCGACGTCGACGGCGAAGTCCGCCGCGCGAATCGTCTCGGGGTTACGGGTGCGGATCAGTTCGCAGCCGGGAAAGACGGCGTTCAGCACCGCCGCGGCGCAGACATCGTCGGCATGGAACTTTCCTGAATGGGTGGCAATGATCATCGGAGCCTGGTGCCGCAGCGTTGACAGTAGATTCATTTCGGTTTCCTGGCCGGAAGGGTCGCGACAAAACCCGTGCAGACGCCTACCCAGTCGGCAAGCGCGACATCCGACGCTATCCCCTCCGGCGCGACATACACCATCCCTTTCATGGGCTTGCCGGTGAAATCCATCTCCCTCGCATGCTTGCGGCGCAAGCACGCAGCCTGACTGTCCGGCCCCACCCGCGCCATCAGCGTGTCGCCCATGACGCCGCAGCACATATGGCCGGAAACCATGAAGCACAGGCCGCCGAACATCTTCTTTTCCTCGACGTCGCGGCGGTCGCGGAACTGCTCCCGGAGCCTTTCCGCCAGTCCTTGATCGTATGCCATGGTTTCCTCCTGTAAATCGGGCTCAGCCGTCGCGAAGCAGGTCGTGCGCATCAAGGATCGCATAGGCGATGTCCGGATTCCTGTCCAGACATCGGCGCACCGCCGCCGGGATCGATTGCCTGGTCTTCCTGCACAGCCCTGGCTGCTCGTCGAGCCGGATGCTGAAGCCGCGCACCGTGCGCACTTCGTTCGTTCCGGGCGCAATGCGGAGGATGATACCGAGCTGCGCCTGCATGAGTTCCTGCACGTGCTGCAGGTCGGAATAGGAAGAGACCTTGTCGATGCGCGCGATTAGCCTTTTCTCTTCTTCCTGCGTCAGCCTCAGTATCCTGGCGTCGGCCTGCGGATCGGCCAGCAGCCTGTCACGCTCACAAACGCATGCGCCGGGCGGACACTCCTTGCGGATCGGGACAGGGACCGGTTGAAACATGGAAGCCACTATGCAGATGAATGGTGGGTGAATGGTTATCGTGTGGTGGGATAGCAGTGCCGATTGCGCGAGTATCGTTCGCGAACGGCCCGCTGTCAAACACCTGCTTTGCTGCGGTCGATGTCGGCGTTCCGGCGCCGCGTACGCATCGGTTTTATACTATCAAAGGATAAAGGCGGCCTCTCCGAGGAGGCACACTACACGCATCCGGGTTTTGATTCCAGGTAAAGGACTTTGCATGACCGATCTTTCCGCTTTCCCCATCACGAAGAAATGGCCCGCACGCCATCCCGACCGCATCCAGCTCTATTCGCTTGCCACGCCGAACGGCGTCAAGGTCTCGATCATGCTCGAAGAGACCGGCCTGCCGTACGAGGTGCATCGCGTCAGCTTCCAGACCAACGACCAGATGTCGCCGGAGTTTCTGTCGCTGAACCCGAACAACAAGATTCCGGCCATCATCGATCCCAATGGCCCGGGCGGCAAACCGCTGGCGCTGTTCGAGTCCGGCGCGATCCTGCTCTACCTCGCCGACAAGACAGGACAGTGCATTCCGCAGGATGCAGCCGAGCGCTACGAGACCATCCAGTGGCTGATGTTCCAGATGGGCGGTATCGGGCCAATGTTCGGTCAGCTCGGTTTCTTCAACAAGTTCGCCGGCAGGGACTATGAAGACAAGCGCCCGCGCGACCGCTACGTCACCGAATCACGGCGCCTGCTCGGCGTACTTGACCGGCGGCTGGCGGGGCGCACATGGATCATGGGCGACACCTACACCGTCGCCGACATCGCGACGTTTCCTTGGGTGCGCAACCTGATCGGCTTTTACGAGGCGGGCGAGCTGGTGGGGTTTGGGGACTTTCCGAACGTGAAGCGTGCGCTCGACGCCTTCGTCCAGCGCACCGCCGTCGCAAAAGGGCTCGACATCCCGAGCAGCACGTAATCGCAGCAAAGGAGCGGCCTGCCCCGTTTGCGGCCCGGCCGCACCATCCCGATGCTGATGATATGATTTCTGCAGGAAATTCCGAATATCCCGATCACCCGTTGACGTCACTCCAGACACATGTCCCTTAACTGCAAACCCGTGATCGCCCTGGACGGCGATGGCGTTCTTGTCGATTACCACGAGGCCTACCGCGCAGCATGGGCGAGGGCGTTCGGCACCACGCCGGCGATACGTGATCCGAACGCCTATTGGGCGATAGACCGCTATGAGGTATGGCGGCTCGCAGGAGAAGAGCTCGAGCAATTCAAACGCTGCTTCGACTACGACCACTGGTCGTCCCTTCCAGCCCTTCCCGGCGCGGTCGAGGCCTGCCATGCCCTCGTCGATGCAGGCTACGAGCTGGTGTGCGTGACCGCGATCAAGTCGCATTTCCAGAGCGCCCGGCTCAAGAACCTGCGCGACTGCGGTTTTCCCATCGAACGCGTCGTCGCCACCCCGCACAACGATCAGGAGACGAGCCCGAAGGCCGAAGCGCTGCGGCAACTGAAGCCCGTTGCGTTTGTGGACGACTACCTGCCCTACCTGCACGGGATTCCCGAGGACATTCATGCCGCGCTCATCCTGCGCGAACCAAACGGCTCCCCGAATACAGGCGACGAGCTTCGCCGCGCGCATTCGCACCACGCCAATCTGGCGGAGTTTGCCGCCTGGTGGTTGAGGCAGTCCTGAACAGCTTCAAGACGCAACAGGTAGTGCAGGCCTCCGTGCCTGCACTACCTGTTTTGCATACCTGCTTGCCATTGACGGCTCACATCCCGCTCTCTTCCTGCCACACATAACCGCCACCGGACTCGCGCAACCGTCCCAACCCCGGCGAAGGCGCATGCGGACAAAGCAGCAGCGCATCGCGCTCGACCGCAAACCGGAACAGCCGCGCGCGCGTAAGCGGCGTCCACTGCGGATCGGTATCGAAGGCGCTGGTCCAGTCGGGATGCGCAAAGTGCAGCGGATGGTGGCAGACATCGCCCAGAAAAAGCGCGCACTGGCCATCCGACTCGATCAGCACGCTGGAGTGCCCTGGCGTATGACCGGGCGTGGGCAGCAGGGAAATCTCCGGCGCAAGCCGCTGCGCGCCATCGATCAGGTCGAGCAATCCCTGCTGTTGCAGCACGGCGACCTGTTCGTCGAATTCGGGAACGTGCCCGGGTCCGCTGAACCAATCCCAGTCGGCGCGCGCCAGGCAGTAGCGCGCATGCGGAAAAGTCGGCACGCGCTGTCCGTGTTCCAGCAGCGTATTGCGCTTGATGTGGTCGCCATGCGCGTGCGTGAGGATCACGGTGTCGACCTGCTCGCGCCGGTAGCCGGCGCGCTCCAACTCTTCCAGAAAATGCCCGGTCTTGCCGCCATGCGTATCGTCGCCATAGCCGGTGTCGATCACGACCAGCGCGCGTCCGGTGTCGACCAGGCCGTAGTTGTGCCCGACCGGAATCTTGCCGTCGGCGTCCACGTTGACGCAGCGTCGCCAGACCGTTTCAGGAACGTTGTGAAAAAAGAAGTGCGCAGGAAACAGCCAGGTGCCGTCATCGAGGGAAATGAACCGGATCCGGCCGATAGATACTTTCCGCATTTCCATGTCTCCGCCATCGCATTTGGAATTTCTTCCGTCACCCCTCCCTGTTCATCACCTTCGGCACCGGATTCGACCGCAACCGGAACGCATCCGGCATCCCCGATCCCAGCAAGGGCCGCAGATACAGGCGGAACGCATCGGTGATGTCGGTGCCGCTGGCGGCGATGAATTCATCCTCCATGGTGCGCGTCTTGCCGGCCACCTCCTCCAGATCCAGCAATTCATAATCGACCGAGTAGAAGCCGGTGCGCTTGATGGCAACCGAACCGTTTCGATTGCCCCACATCGCGAACTGCACCGCCTTTTCGCCGACCTCGCGCGCTTCGCGTTGATCGACATCGGACACGCAGCCGATGAAGGAACGCTGCAGATAGCCGAAGGTATCTCCGCGCACGCGCTTGATGTTCAGCTTCGACTTGATCTCTTCGCACAGCAGGTCCGCCAGCGCGCCGGTGCCGGACAGTTGCACGTTGCCGTGTGCATCCCGCTCCAGCTCTTTCGCCAGCAGGGTTGCGATCGGCGCCCCGGAAGCATCGTGGATGCCTTCGGAGACGGCGACGACGCAACGCCCGAAGCGCTCGTAGGTCGCCTTGACGTCGGCAAGGAACTTGTCAATGATGAAGGTGCGTTCCGGCAAATAGATCAGGTGCGGTCCGTCGTCGGGGAATTTCTTGCCGAGCGCGGAGGCGGCGGTCAGGAAGCCGGCGTGGCGGCCCATCACGACGCCGACATAGACGCCGGGCAGCGACGCATTGTCGAGGTTGGCGCCGGCGAAAGCCTGTGCGACGAAGCGCGCCGCGGATGGAAATCCGGGCGTGTGGTCGTTGCCGACCAGGTCATTATCGATCGTCTTCGGGATGTGGATGCAACGCAGCGGATAGCCCGCCTTTTGCGCTTCCAGGCTGACGATGCGCACCGTGTCCGACGAGTCGTTGCCACCGATGTAGAAAAAATGCTCGATCTCGTGCGCGCGCAGCACCTGGAAGATGTTCTGGCAATACTTGACGTCCGGCTTGTCGCGGGTGGAACCGAGCGCGGACGATGGCGTATTGGCGACCAGTTCCAGGTTGTGGCTGGTTTCCTGCGTCAGGTCGACGAAGTCCTCGTTGACGATGCCGCGCACGCCGTGCCATGCGCCATAGATGCGCTCGACGCCGCGAAAGCGCCGCGCCTCCAGCGTGACGCCGACCAGCGACTGGTTGATCACCGCGGTGGGGCCGCCGCCTTGGGCGACCAGGATTTTTCCGGAAGGCATTGCGTTCTCCTCTATCCGACGTGAAATGCCGGCACGATACCGGCTTCTTGGTTCTACTGCGTCAAACTGCTCTGTTTCCGCCATTGGAAAGTATGGACGGAATCACGCAGGCAATACATGATTTTCAGCGAATTTTCTCGAAAATCATTCGTTGCGCATCCGGGAACGTGCAGGACGAGCGTATTGCCGATACACTGCTCCGCATGCATACCTTTTACAGCGATCAACATCACCTGCACTGCGGGCAGGTCGAATTTTTCCGCGGAGAACTGGTTCCCTGCTTCGAGAAGCCGGAACGCGCCGACTATGTGCTGGAGGCAGTCAAGGCGCATGCGCTCGGACCGGTCTGTCCGCCGCAGGCGTTTCCGCTGGACGCGATAGAACGCGTGCATTCGCCGCGCTACATCCGATTCCTGCAACGGGCGTGGGGCATGTGGAGCGCGCTCGGCCAGACCCGCGACGCGCTGCCGGCGGTATGGCCGATCCGCAGTTTCCGGCACGACATCGAACCCGACAACTTCATCGCGCAACTCGGACTGTATTCATACGACAGCGGCACGCCGCTGACGGCAGGCACCTGGCAAGCCGCGCGGATCGGCGCGGAGATCGCGCTGACGGCGCAACGTCACATCGGCGCCGGCGCGCGTGCCGCCTTCGCGCTGTCGCGCCCGCCCGGCCACCATGCCGGCACAGACTTTCTCGGCGGCTACTGCTTCATCAACAACGCCGCCGTGGCCGCCCAGGCCTTTCTCGACGACGGCGCGGCGCGCGTCGCGATCCTCGACGTCGACTACCATCATGGCAACGGCACGCAGTCGATCTTTTACGACCGCGCGGATGTGCTGTTCCAGTCGATCCACGGCGACCCGAAGACCGAATATCCGTTTTACCTGGGCCACGCCGACGAAACCGGCAGCGGCGCCGGCCTCGGGTACAACCAAAACTATCCGCTGGCCGCCGGCAGCAGCAATGCACAATGGTTCGACGCGCTGGAGCCGGCTTGTTCACGCATCGCCGACTATGCGCCGGATGCGCTGGTCGTATCGCTGGGTGTGGACACGTACGCGGGCGATCCGATATCGAAGTTCCGGCTGGATGCGCCGGAATTTTTCCGGCTCGGAGAACATCTCGCGCGACTGCGGCTACGCACGCTGTTCGTACTCGAAGGCGGTTACGCGGTCAGGGAAATCGGCGAGAATGTGGCGCAGGTGCTGCGCGGCTTTGAAGACGCGGCGGCATAGAGCAGGGTAGTGCGGGCATGGAGACCGGCACTACCTGTCATTGCACAAACAAGCTATGCGAGAGTCCATAGCTGACCATGTCGGCCTTGGTTTTGAATCCCATTTTTTGCATCAGATGCGCCTTGTGGGTGCTGACCGTTTTGTCGCTGATGGCAAGCTGGTCGGCGATTTCGCCAACGCTCTTCCCCCGGATCAGCAAGCACAGGATTTGAAATTCGCGATCCGTCAGATGCGCATGCGGCTGCTCCTGCCGTGATTCTTCCGTATCGAACACCAGTTGCTCGGCCAGCATGGGATCGATAAAACGTCCTCCCGCCGCGATTTTCTTGATGGCAGCGATCAGTATTTCGGGGACAGTCTCTTTTGCCAGATAACCGGAGGCGCCAGCCTGCAGCGTGCGGCGGACGATATGGGGACCGTTGTGCATGCTGAGAACCAGAATCGGCAGCCGGGCATGATGGGCGCGAATGCGCATGATCAGATCCGCACCGCTGATACCCGGCATGGTCATGTCGAGCAACAGCAGATCGGCATCTCTGTCATGCATCATCTCCAGCAGTTGCGCACCGCTTGCCGCCTCGCCGGCAACCTCGATGTCGTTGGTCAAGGCAAAAATCTGCTTCAGCCCTTCACGCACAATGGCGTGGTCGTCGGCAATGAGTAATCTGATCATAGGCACACTGAAAGTTCGTTGACGGGAAGACGCACTTCGAGCGAAGTTCCATCACCAGCCCTGCTGAATACCAACACTTCGCCGCCCAATGTGGAGACGCGTTCCCGGATCCCGGCAAGTCCGAACGATTTCGGCCGCGGCACATCGGGATCGAATCCCTTGCCATTGTCGCGCACCTTCAGGAAATAGGCCGCGTTTTTCCTTCTCAGAACAACGTCCACCTGACTGGCTTGCGCATGGCGCGCCACGTTCGTCAGCGATTCCTGCACGATGCGGAATACAGCCACTGCGCGCGCTTCATCCAGTGTGATTTCCGATTCCTCGACCGTCAGCTTGCTCTCGATGCCGCTGTGCCGCGTAAATTCCTCGGTCAGCCATTCGAGCGCGGATATGATCCCCATGTCAAGCGCAACCGGACGCAGGCTGGACACCATGCGCCTGACAACCTGCATCGTTGTGTCCACCATGTTCGTCAGTATCCTGGAGTGTTCCACCAATAGCGGGTTGTCCTTGCCGAACTTGAGACGCACCACCGAAACATTCATGTGCAGGGCGGTGAGAATTTGTCCCAGCTCGTCATGCAGTTCCCGCGCGATGTTCTTGCGCTCTTCCTCCTGTACGGCTTCGCGATGAACGGACAGTTCATGCAACTGCGCATGCGACTGCGTAAGCCGGCGTTCGGCCTCCCGCAGGCTGGTAATGTTCCTGCCTATCGCCAGTGTGCCGATAATCTCTCCGGCCGGACCATGCTCCGGCACCATCTTTATGGAGTGGCTGACCAGTTGTCCGTCGGGTTTTTCCCATTCGATCAGAACGTCGACCGGGACCCCGGTTTCCATTACCTGTCGCAGCCTGGCCCTGTATTCGCTTGCGGATATGCTGGCTTTCCACCACAACTCCTCAGGGGTTTTATACTGTGCCGTCCCTTGCGCAGCGCCGGTTTCGCGGTAGTAGGCAGGATTGATCAGCACCCTCCGACACTGCTTGTCAAAGCGTACGATCATGTCCGGGGAATTTTCCACCAGGGTACGGAACGCCTGTTCGCTTGCCTGCAACTGCCTTTCCGTCCGCATGATCAGAAAGGCGGCAACGATGCTGAAGAAAAAAGCCGTGCCGCCAAAGGCGAGCATCAACGTCCGGCCGTAGTCATAAGCTCGATTTCCATCGATGGTTGCATTGCCGTTTCGACGGCCCTCAAGCTCGGTCAATTCCCGCAACAGGCGCCACCATTTTTTTTGCGTGGGGCGGAATTCAAACCGCAACAGCTTGTAGGCTTCCTCGCTCTTCACGGCCAGCGCCAGCTCCGTCGCCTCTTTGATAAAAGGGGCGGCAGCGGCGGATATCTCCTTGATCTGCTCCAGCCGGTGCATTTCTTCCGGCGTGGTATCGGGCAAGGTTGCAAACATCTCACTCAGTTTCTTTTCGGCCGCGGCGTATTTGGCGGTCTGGTCCTTGATCCGCTCTATTTCCATCTGCACTTCGACCCGCCTTGTTTCGGCCGGTATGTCCGGATCCTTCATGAGCAATATCAGGTTCCGCATGGCGAGCGCTCGCTCGGTAACGGTGAGGTACATGACCGAAGCCAGCGTGCTTCTGGCGTTGGTCATGTTCATGTCATCCAGGTTCTCCTTGATCCGGGCCATGCGGCCGATGCCCAGCGCCGTTCCGACTACCAACAGTGTCGAAACAAAACCAAAACCAATACATACGCGTGTTGCCGCCTTCATGCTTCCTATGCTCATTGTTCCATTGCTCGAAATGTAGGCATATCCCTACATGCATCGTCTTCCGCCTGATGAGAAATTCAGATCACCCCTGATCGACTCATCAGTAATGACTTGCAACACTATGCACGATTTCTTACCGGAATCCACGGAGGATGTATGAATTTAGGAAATATGAAAGTTGCCACCCGTCTCGGAATCGGTTTTTCCCTGGTTTCAGTCCTGCTGGCACTGGTGACCTTGCTGGGGCTGAATCGCATGGCGAAAATGGAAGCGCAGGTCGAGGAGATCACCAAGGTCAACAATGCGCAAAGCAAGCTGGCGGCCGCCATGTACCAGACCATCACGGAGCGGGCATTGGGGATGCGCAACCTGATCCTGCTGGCCGGCACCAACAAGCAGGAAACCGATATCGACATCAAGCGCATCGGCGACCAGGCCACGAAGTATGCGGAGACGCAGGAAAAGCTGGCAACCATGTTCGCCACCCTGCCCGGCACTTCCGACAAGGAAAAAATGCTGCTGGCGCAAATCAAGGACCAGGCGACCGCGGCCGCTCCCTATGTTGCAAAGACGCTGGAACTGATCGGCGCCGGCCAGTATGACGAAGCCTACAAGCTGCTGCGTTTCGACTTTCGTCCGGTGCAAAAGAAATGGTGGGAACAGTTGCGCGAGCTGATCGCGCTTGAGGAAAAGCTCAATGCCGAAGCCACCGCCGAATCGGAGCAAGTCTATGCGCAGGCCCGCAGCCTGATGCTCACCTTCGGCGCGCTTGCCCTTCTCGCCAGCATTGCCGCGGCCTTCCTGATCACCCGCTCCCTGACGAAGCAGTTGGGCGGCGAACCCGCGTACGCGGTCGAAATCGCCGGCAAGATTGCCGGCGGCGACCTGACGATGGATATCAAAACCGGGAGCCACGACACTTCAAGCCTGCTGTTTGCGATGAAGGCAATGCGCGACAGCCTGGTCAACATCGTCAGCCAGGTACGGTCCGGCACCGACACCATCGCTACCGCTTCCAGCCAGATCGCATCGGGCAACCTGGACCTGTCCTCGCGCACTGAGCAGCAAGCCAGTTCGCTGGAAGAAACCGCATCGTCGATGGAAGAGTTGACCAGCACGGTCAAGCAGAATGCGGACAATGCGCGTCAGGCGAACAGCCTGGCATTGTCCGCTTCCGGAGTGGCGCTCAAGGGTGGCGAGGTGGTGGCGCAGGTGGTCGACACCATGGGATCGATCAACGACTCCGCCAAAAAGATCGTCGACATCATCGGCGTCATCGACGGCATCGCCTTCCAGACCAATATTCTCGCATTGAATGCAGCGGTCGAAGCCGCGCGTGCCGGCGAGCAGGGCAAGGGCTTTGCGGTAGTAGCATCCGAAGTGCGCAACCTGGCGCAACGTTCGGCCGCAGCGGCAAAGGAGATCAAGTCCTTGATCGGCGATTCGGTGGAAAAGGTCGATGCCGGCTCGAAGCTGGTGGAACAAGCCGGTGCTACCATGCAAGAGATCGTCGAGAGCGTCAAGCGCGTGACGGACATCATGGGCGAGATTACGGCGGCCAGCCAGGAACAGACATCCGGCATCGAACAGATCAATATGGCGATCATCCAGATGGATCAGGTGACGCAGCAAAACGCCTCACTGGTGGAAGAAGCCGCAGCGGCGGCGGAATCCTTGCAGGAACAGGCAGGCAACCTGTCGCAGGTGGTGAGTGTGTTCAAGCTCGACGGAACATACACCGCATCGAACGCCGTCAAGCCGGCTATCAAATCGCTGGCCAAAGCGAGCGTCACTCCACTGGCCAAAAAACCGCAATCGGCCAGGATTGCAAAAGACCATCGTCACAGCGTCGTTTCGATGAAGAGAGTCGCCAACAGCCAACCCGGTATCGGCGAGGAGTGGGAACAGTTTTAGAGTTCCTGCACGGCTGCATGCAATAGGTAGACAGCGTAGAGAACGGCCTTGCCGCTGACCTCTCTCGTCAAACCTCGCATGCAGTTGAAACATCGGCACTGTCCCGCTCCCAACTCGTTGAACCGATCGATGGCCGTTGCGTATCTGCCGACTCCCCCGTATGGCTCACAGTCCGAATGACAAGCTTGCCCCTATGTCATGTCTCGTCTGCACCAACTGCATGACCGTTGCCGAAAAACGATTGGTGTTGGCTGCACGTCAGCTTTTACAAGAAGCTGTAATTTTTAGCCGTCTGCTGACTGCAGCTCCCTCGTTCGCGCCGCTGCCCCCCGCGTAAAAAAATGGCATAAAACCTGCGTTGGAGCGCGTGCAACCCACATCAGGAGGTATGAGCATGAACATCCGTCGATTCGCCCTGATTCTAGGCATCATCTATCTCGTGGTCGGCATCGCCGGTTTCGTACCGCCGTTGCTGAGAGAGCCGGCAGCAGCAGCACCGAACCTTACGGTCAACACCCTGCAGGGATATCTGCTCGGCTTGTTCCCGGTCAATATCCTGCACACGCTGTTTCACCTGGCTATCGGCATTTGGGGCGTGGTAGCGGCGAGAAGGCTGGGAGCGTCGGTGCTCTATGCGCGCTCGCTCGCCATCATTTACGGCGTGCTTGCCGTGATGGGCCTGATCCCCAATCTGAATACGGTATTCGGCCTGTTGCCCTTGTACGGCCATGACATCTGGCTGCATGCGATCACGGCACTGGTCGCCGCCTACTTCGGCTTCGCCATCAGACACGAAACCGAGACTCAGCGCGCTACCTGATCTGATACCGATTGGCGCCCGATGGTGCCGAAATCGGTACGGACCATCGAAACATTTCTGCGCCGAGAGCCTATCCGGGCCGGCCTGCTCGGACAGGCTCTCGGCGGAACGCCGGGATCAACATACCTGTCCGCTTGACTGCACTGCGTGCTGCCGCGGGAACATTCTCGTGCTTGCCAAAGAAGACACTGCGATATGCGACATAGACGAAGCAGGGAACATAGGTCGCGAGAATCAGCCCCACCGGAGAAAGATAGATCGTCTGGAATGCGCAGATGACGGCAAGTGCGATTAGCGCTATCCAGCCCCAGAACTTTAACGGGGCATTGTGCAACGCCTGCTCGATCGATCCGGAATTGACCTGCCATGCCTGCCACCCGAGCAGGCGGGATTCGCGCGGCCCCATGCCCTCCTGTCCGTGCAAGACGGCGCCGAAGATGCCTTGATAGATTGCGACGATGAACATGCCGAGAAAAACCATCGTCATCACGCCTTCGGTCCACGTGGCGCAGAAATGCAGGAATTCGAGCGCAAGATTTTGCGGCGCGTCCATCGACGCCGCCGGCAGTATCCGCCAGGATTCATCGAGGGCTGCCGCGGGCGGGTTGGGGACGAACAGGGACGCCAGGCTGGCCAGCGCGGCAACGCCCAGTCCGAACCAGGCTGCGAACTGCAATGTAATGCGGCCCAGCCGCACCACGCCGTGAAGTGCCAGATCGGTCAGTTCCATCCATGAAAATCTCGTCCTTTCGTCGACGATCTGCGCCGCTGCGAACGACACGATGAACAGCGAAGGCGCCATCAGGAAACCGATCACGGTCGACCACGCGGGAAAGAGTCTGGTGAGAAGGGAGGCCGCCAGCAGGACCGCGGCCTGTTGCGAAAAAGACCGCTTCCATAATGACAACGCCATCGACGGCCAGCGTGCAACGATATCGCTCGGCACGCATTTTGGCTTGAAGGAAATACTCATTGCTTTCGTGGCGCTTCATTGCTGCGCCGATCACTTGGCGCGAAGCAGGCCAGTCTAAAGACTGACTTGAAGGCGGTCAAGCAAACATGACGTGGCGCGCACAGCCACCGCGTGCAGGCGTTAAAAAAAACGTGCTGTGCGTTGCGGATACTACAAGCCTCGCTCGATCAACGTCAGGCGGTCGTGCAGTTCCGGCTTGAGCCGATACAGCTGCGCCGGCCGATGCGCGCCGCCGGCGAACTCGCCCTCCACCGGTTCAAGCATGTCCATTTCCGCCATCTTCCGGCGGAAGCTGACTTTGTTGAGCGCTTCTCCCATCAGGGCTTCATAGACACGTTGCAATTGTGGAAGCGTGAAGGTGTCGCCCGCCAGATAACAGGGCAACGAGGAATACTGGCTCTTGCTGCGCAAGCGAGCAACCGCGGTGTCGATAAGCACACGATGATCGAAGGGAAGGCTGAGCGGCTTGTCGACACTGGCAAGCTTCACATCCGGATGGCCGGCCTTGTCGATGACGTCGAACGGCACCAGCGCGTAGTACACGACCGAGACCGACCAGCCGCGCGGATCGCGCGCCGGGCCGGAGAAGGTGGCCAACTGTTCCAGGTAAGGCGGCTCGATGGCGGTCTTTTCCTGCAAGACGCGCAGGGCGGCGTCCTGCGTATCGGCATCTTCCTCGGGATGGATGAAGCCGCCCGGCAGCGCGGCTACCCCCTTGAACGGCTCCCGGTCGCGCTTGAGCAAGGCCACCTTCAGTGCCTCGTCCTTCAGCGTCAGCAGAACCACGTCTACAGTACAGATCACTTGATGCATGGGCAGCTCCGGTCGCAGACAGCCAAGACAGGCAACGCCCGATCACCAGGCACCTGCTTTGTATCGTTTTTAATCTAATTTTAACCGCTATAACAGCGGTTCATTGTTGCCTTTCCCATGTAAAATCCCAATATTGTCATTTTTATACCATTGTTAGTTGCATATTTAAACTAAGTGAATTACACTGAAGCCACATCGCCTCAGAAAGGAGATTCATCATGAAACGCAAACTTCACCTGCTCGTCATCGATCCGCAAAACGATTTCTGCGATTTACCTGCCGAATATCTTCCTGCCGATCCTCTTGGCGGCACTGGCAGCACATATGCGCCCGCCCTGCCCGTCGCCGGCGCACATGCGGACATGTCACGGCTGGCCGAACTCATCAATCAGGGCCGCGACGGCCTGACCGGCATCAGCGTGACGCTCGATTCGCACCACAGGGTCGACGTCGCCCACCCGACTTTCTGGGCCGGTACAGAAGACGAAGCCGTGATGCCGTTCACCGAAATTTGCGCCGCCGATGTCCGCGCCGGCAAATATCTGCCGCGCAATTCGGCTGCCTTGCCGCGCGCGCTCGCCTACCTGGACGCGCTCGAAGCCGCCGGCCGCTATCGCTTGATGGTATGGCCGGTGCACTGCGAAATCGGCAGTTGGGGCCACAACGTACATGCCGATGTCCGTGCCGCCTGCAACCGCTGGGAAGATGCGGCGTCCGGGATCGTCGACAAGGTGCTCAAAGGCTTGAATCCCTGGACCGAACACTATTCGGCTGTGATGGCGGAAGTGCCGGATGCGGATGACTCCCACACTCTGCTGAACCAAGGCTTCATCGACCTGCTGCGTCAAGCCGACCGGATCTACATCACCGGCGAAGCCGGCAGCCACTGCGTGAAGGCGACAACCGAACACATCGTCGAGCATTTCGGGCCGGCCCCTCTTTCGAAACTCGTGCTGGTGACGAATTGCATGAGTCCGGTGACGGGCTTCGAAGCACAGTACGAAGAATTTGTTCGCGACATGATGGCGCGCGGCGTTCAGACCGCGACAAGCGCCGATGTGTTACCCGAGCTGCTCGCCAACGCGCGCCGCTAACCGATTGATTTGAGAGGCCTCCCATGAAACCTGTCGTTCGCAGCCTGCTGGAAAACGATCTGTACAAATTCACGATGTGGCAAGCCCTGCTGCACAGCCACCCGGGTGCGCAAGCCGAATACTTGTTCGTCTGCCGCAACACACCGGCCTACCCCCTGGCGGAACTGGCGGACGACGTCAACCGCGAACTGGACCGGCTCTGCGCGATGTCATTCGCCGAAGACGAACTCGATTATCTGCGGTCGCTGCGTTACATGAAGAGCGACTTCGTGGATTTCCTGGCTGTATTCCGCTTCCAGCGCAAGTTCATCACCGTCGACACTGACGGCCCTTCACTCGTCATTCGCGCCACGGGACCGCAAGTCCACGTGATGGGCTTCGAGATCTATGTCCTCTACATCGTCAACGAGCTGTACTTCCGCCGCTTCAATCGGGAAACGGCACTTGCGGAGGGCCGTCAGCGCCTGGCGCAAAAAATCGACGCGTTGAAGGCATTCGGCGAGGAACCGCCACGGCGGCATCCGTTCGCGTTCTTCGATTTCGGCGCGCGCCGGCGGTTTTCCGGTGAATGGCATGAGGAAGCCGTCGCCACCCTGGCGCGCGAAGTACCGGAGTATTTCAAGGGCACGTCCAACGTGTACCTTGCAAAGAAATACGACCTGGTGCCGATCGGGACGATGGCGCATGAATACCTGCAGTCGTATCAAGCCTTCGGTGTGCGCCTGCGGGATTTTCAGAAGGCGGCGCTGGAAGGCTGGGTGCAGGAGTATCGCGGCGACCTCGGCGTCGCGTTGACGGACGTGGTCGGCATGGACGCCTTCCTGGCGGATTTCGATCTCTACTTCGCCAAGCTCTTCGATGGTTTGCGGCACGATTCCGGCGATCCGGTTGCTTGGGGCGAGAAGGCGCTGGCGCACTACGCCAGCCTGCGCCTGGATGCGCACACCAAGCGCCTGGTGTTTTCCGATGGACTGGACCTGCCGACGGCATTTTCCCTGTACCGGCATTTTGCCGACCGCATCATGACCGGCTTTGGCATCGGCACCAGCCTCTCGAACGACGTCGGCATGACACCCTTGAACATCGTGATGAAGCTGATGGCCTGCAATGGCCAGCCGGTTGCCAAGCTGTCCGATGCCGCCGGCAAGACGCTGTGCAAGGACGAAACCTTCCTGGCTTATCTGCGCCAGGTGTTCAATCACCCTGCTGCCTGATTCGAGGCCCGATATGCTCAAGCTCGCTATCGCACAACTGAATTACACCATCGGCGATTTCGCCGGCAACACAGCCGCGGTGATACGTCGCATGGAACACGCAGCCGCACAAGGCGCGGACATCGCCGTATTCTCCGAACTGTCGACCTGCGGCTACTATCCGGGCGACCTGCTGGAAGATACGCGCTTTCTGCAAAAGGCAGATGCCGCGCTGGAAGACATCCTTGCCGCGTCACGCCGCATGCCATCGCTGGTCGCCGTGATCGGCACCGTGCGCCGCCATGTCAACCCCGGCAAGCCCTTGCATAACGCCTTGCTCGCGATTCGCAATGGCGAGATCGTTGCCGAGTACTACAAGCAGCTCTTGCCGACCTATGGCATTTTCGATGAGCGCCGCCATTTCGAGCCGGGACCGGAAGGTGCGTGCACGCTCGACGTCGCGGGACGCAAGATCGGTTTCCTGATCTGTGAAGACGGTTGGAACGACGCAGGGCGCGACTACCGGGTCAACCCCTTCGAGGCACTGTCCGCAGCGAAGCCGGACCTGGTGGTGAGCATCAACGCCAGTCCGTCCAATATCGGCAAGCGCGAGCAGCGTCACGACTTGTTCTCGGCCGCAGCTACGCACAATGCACTGCCGATCCTGTACGTGAATCAGGTCGGCGGCCAGGACCAGCTCGTGTTCGACGGCGCATCGTTCGCAGTGTCGCCAACGCAAGGCCTTGCTTTCGAAGCGGCGCTTTATGAAGAGGATTTCCAGGTCATTGGTTTCGGAGACGGCTGCTTCCTCGCCGCGGACGGATCGGCTTTGGCCAGGTCGGCAATCGATCTGCCGGTGCCCGAACTGGCACGGCGCCAGATCGTGCTCGGCCTGCGCGACTACGCGCGCCGCTGCGGCTTCTCCAAGGCCGTGGTCGGCTCATCCGGCGGCATCGACTCGGCCTTGACGCTGGCCCTGGCCGTCGACGCACTCGGCGCGGACAATGTCACCGCCATTACGATGCCGTCGGCGTACTCGAGCGAGGGATCGGTGTCGGACTCGATCGCCCTCTGCAACAACCTCGGCATCCAGTTGCACACGCACCCGATCCGCGATCTCGTGGAGACATACCGCCACGGTTTCGAATCGGCGTTCCACGCATCCTTGAAAGGCCTGGCGCTGGAAAACCTGCAGGCCCGCGTGCGCGGCACGATCCTGATGGGATATTCCAATGCATTCGGCGCGCTGCTGCTCACAACCGGCAACAAGAGCGAAATCTCGGTGGGCTACTGCACGCTGTACGGCGACACCA
>CBIHRJ010000047.1:0-45341 GCA_966212445.1 uncultured Noviherbaspirillum sp.
AGCGCTGCCCGTGCTGCTGGGAAGTAAGGCTGAATTTGTGACACAGTAAGATTAATAAGACGGTGGGAAATTTTTTTGACATGCAATGAAACTTAGTAAGAAAGTTTTCGATCCTAGTCAATGCTGCGTCACAATTTGTTGTATGCGGTAAATACTTCGGCTGCTCTTATGTAAAGGAATGAATCATGGAAATTAATGCCCGAAAGAAAGCACACGATCACGTTCTCGCGGAAATTGATGCGCTTGATCTTGCTCCGATTAAATTCAAACTCATGAATAAGGAGGAAGGGCATGGCTGGTCGCGTGAATATGCCGACCATATGGAAATCGAATACAAACGTTTTCTAATTTTGCTGGCGAAGTACCCGGAAGCATCCATTGCACCAAGCAAGGAAGTCGATAAGTTCTGGCATGGACATATTCTGGACACGCTTAAATACGCGGAAGACTGTCATCGGGTCTTCGGCTACTTTTTGCACCACTTTCCGTACTTCGGCATGAGAGGCAGCGAAGATGCCGCCAATCTTGCTGCAGCCGCCGACGAGATGAATCGCCTTTACAGGAAAGAGTTCGGCGATGCACAGGCGGCGCAGTCAAGCGCATACTGCGGCGTTGCTTCTGCAGTGAGCTATTGCGGAGCTATGGGCGCGGTGAGCTATTGCGGCGCCACCGCTGCGGCGAGTTATTGCGGCGCGGCCAGCGAGATGAATTACTCCGGTGCCATCGGCGCAGTCAGCTACTGTGGCGCCACCGGCGCGGCGAGTTATTGCGGCGTCACCAATGTCGGTAACGCACGCGAAGCGGCCTCCAGCACAAGCATCCTCAATACGGCAGCGCGCCCAACCCTGCCGCAGTTCCCAGCCAAATAATGGCTGATTTTGGCGGGTAGGGGCTATCAAGACCTTACCCGCTAATGACCCAGGGCACTAGAAGTAACGGACGACTTTCTCGGTCGGCAGCGGCATGGCGAAATAGGCCCCTTGCACCTCGTCGCATTCCAGGTCGTGGAGTATCTTCAAGACCTGCTCTTCTTCCACTCCTTCCGCAATGGTTTTCAGATCGAGACTGTGGGCCATTTGAATGATGGCACGCACAATTGCTTCATCATTTGTGTTGCTGGCCAGGTCGCGGATGAACGACTGATCAATCTTGAGTTTGTCTACGTCAAATTGCTTTAGGTAAGCCAGGCTTGAATATCCGGTGCCGAAGTCGTCGATGGCCAGCTTCACGTCAAGTGCCTTCAGACGTTGCAACATCGTCAGGGCGTGCTCACTGTCCTGTATCAGGATCGATTCGGTCAGCTCCAGTTCCAGGTATGCCGGATCCAGACCAGACTCAGTGAGGGCGGCCGTCACGGTTTGCTCCAGGTCGCCGCGCTTGAACTGCACCGCCGAGAGGTTGACGGTGACCACGATCTTCTTCAATCCTGCCTCGTGCCAGGCAACCGCCTGCTTGCACGCTTCCTTCAATACCCATTGGCCAATCGGTATGATCAAGCCGCTATCTTCGGCAACCGGAATGATGTCTTTTGCGGAGACCAGTCCATATTGGGGGTGATTCCAGCGAATCAGCGCCTCAACACCCACGGTTTCGGCGCTGCTCATATCGATCTGAGGCTGATAGTGCAGTATAAACTCCCCATGTTCCAACGCCTGGCGCAAATCGTTTCTTGTTTTGAGATGGGACGTGGCGTCCACATTCATCTGCTCCGTATAAAAGCGGTAGGTATTGCGCCCCGCTTCCTTTGCGTGATACATGGCCGTATCGGCTGCCTTGACCAGTTCTTCAAAATCATTGCCGTCATTCGGATAGACAGCCACACCGACCGACAGGCTCGTGAATATTTGATGGCCTTCAATATGGAAGGGCGGCGCCATTTTCGCCAAAATCTTATCGGCGATTTTCGCAATCGCGTCGGTATCAGGCATGGCAGAGAGAATGACCAGAAATTCGTCGCCGCCCTGGCGGCAGATGGTTTCCGTTTCTCGCACACATTCGCGCAAGCGGTTCGCAACCCCCTTGAGCAATGCATCCCCGGCCAGATGCCCGAGCGAATCGTTAATCGACTTGAACTTGTCGAGGTCGATGAACAGCAAAGCCACTTTGGCGCCCAACCGGTCGGCGTAAGCCCTGGCCAGCTCCATGCGATCCCTGGCCAGGAGCCGGTTCGGCAGCTTGGTCAAGGTATCGTGGAAAGCCAGGAACTCGATGCGCGCTTCGGACAGCTTGCTTTGCGTGATTTCCTGCACGGTGCCGATCGCGACCAGGGGACTGCCCGCTTCGTCAAACATGACCTCCAATTTTTGCCGTGCCCATTTGATCTCTCCGGGCATATTGACGCGATGTTCGATATCGACAGGCTTCCCTTCCAGGGCGCTTTTCCAGGCTTGGATGACCGCCTTCCTGTCATCGGGGAGGATGCGTCTGAGAAAGGTTTTTGAACTCAGCGCGGTGCCAACCGGTACGTCAAAAATTTTGTACGCTTCCTCCGACCAGGTGATCTTCCTACTTAATATATCCAGCTTCCAGCTTCCGACGTTGGCCACTGCCTGGGCTTTCTGCAAGGTGAGGGCGATCTCTTGCAATTCGTCATGGAGGAGGTTGCGTTCCTGCATGAGACGATTGAAGTTGCTAACCAACAGGCCGACCTCATCTTCCTCTCTGACAGGTAGTGGCTGCAACGTGGCCGTCTTGTCCTCGGCCATGCGGTTCATGGCATCGGCCGCCTCTTTTAGCGGCGCCAGTTGCCGCATCAAGCTCTCGCGCAGCAGCAGGGCAACCGCAATCGATATCAGTATCGCGGTCAAATAGATCTGCCGCTGAAGGGTCTTGATTGGGCCAAAAGCGTACTCGGTACTGACGCCCGCGATGACGGTCCAATCGGTCATTCGCAGATTCCGGTTAACGCTTAATGTTTCGGCGCCATAGGAGGTCCTGGTAACGCCAGTCACCTCCAATCCTTGGTCAAGCCGCCGGTCAAGCAACGGATTCTCGCCCCTGGGCGGCATCGGTTTGAAAATGCGATCGACATCGGAAGCGGAGATGACTTGACGTGCCATGGGAGAAATCACCACGACATGCACCACCTTGCCGACCAGGGGGCTGTCTCGGAAATTGAACATATTGATATCCAGTGGCGAAACCGATGTCACGAGCGCTCCGATAGGGACGCCCGCGACATCGCGCAACGGCACCGTGATCGAGATGATTTGCTCCTTGGTCGGCCAGCCTATGGCGGGAGCAATGAAGAAAGGCTTGCCATCAGCTACGACTGCGCGGATGTTTTCAGAATTCACCGGAACGCCTGTCGGCCGCCTTGTTTCCTGCGAATAGTCGCCCACAATCACGCCTTCCTTGTTGACGACCAAAAGTCCGTACGGAAAGATGGAGCGAGAGGGATGGTGTTGTTCCAAAAGCGATTGAACGCGGTCAGGACTGTTTAACATATCCGGAGCGATCAGCGTGGCAATCTCGTTTAGTATGGTCAGGCGCAATTTCAAGTTTGAATCCATGTCAGCAGCGATATAACCCACCGTTGCCGACAATTGGTCCGCCACCATCTTTTCAAGATCGGCTTGCAATGCCGCTGAAACTCGTATTGCCAGGCCCCAGATGCCCGTAATCAGCAAAATCAAAACGACTAGCAGCACACGGGTCTTCAGGCTCGTGAAGCGAAAGAGTTTTTTCATCCAAAATCACTCCCGCCAGCTTGATGATATCGCAGGCCATAGTTGGTATTGGTGGACGATAAGAAGTTCCGTCGTAGCCGTAAAGCCGCTGTGCCGGCTTTACGAGGGCGGTTGATTGCGGCTTGCGCTGCTGCTATGTCAGCCTATTTTGCCGACGGGAGGATGTTGGCAGGCTATGCCGAGGTGGAATATTTGCTGCGCGAAACTCACCAGAGCATTTGCTCCAGACCTCGGGGCATTAGTCATGTTCCGGCAATAAGCCAATGAAAAAGGCCTCACGATTTCTCGTAAGGCCTTGAATTCTTTGGCTCCCCGACCTGGACTCGAACCAGGGACCTGCGGATTAACAGTCCGTCGCTCTACCGACTGAGCTATCGGGGAAAAGAGGCGGCATTATAGGGCCGCGCAACGGCGAAGTCAAAGGCTGTGCGTGACCGGATGCTATTCGAATCGCTTGAGACTGCTGGTGCTGCGCCCGATCCAGGGACGCGAGGGCAGGAGCAGGTCGCGCGTATCCGTGGTTTCTTCCGGTTCATCCTGCAGGCGGTATTCGCGAGCCCAGATGCCGATGCAGCGCGATACGTCTTCTCGAGTGGGTTTGACCAAAGAGTTCTCCGCGGCGCGCGCGGAGGCTTTCACGTGCCGGCCGTCGCTGCGGGAAAGGGAGGGAGACAATGCCTCTGATTCGCGCTTTTCCATGGTGGTCTCTTTTCACTGCGGTGCACAAAACAAGGATAGGCGCCACAAAATCGCAAGCAAAAAACGCGTGAGAAAACGCTGCTTCTTGTTGCATCGTGACGCGGAACGTTGGCATGTCGAGACAGGTTGGTGCGCGCTGGATTGTTCTTACCGGCGCGGCTTCTCCTGATTCAGGTATCCGCTGCTAGGCGGACTCGGTCTGTGCGGCAGTGTATTTCGCTGGGGCAGGTGCGGATGCATTGCGTGCGGTTTGATTCGTGTCCGGCCTGCGCGGTTGGCGAAACAGCCAATGCAGGCAGCAGATACCTGCCGCAGCGATGTAGACGTATGCAAGCACGCAAATCACTTTCATGAAAAGCCAGACCGATTCTTCCTCCATGCCATTCTCTCCAAGATGACTGCTCGAAGCCTTAATGTAGGGGCCTGCCGATCGTCAGGCTTTGATCTTGGCTAAGGTGTGTAACCGTTTGTAACCGGTTGGTGCCGGACGGAGTTCAGTTCGCGGCGGGGGCTTTTGCCGGCTTTGCCTTGCGCACGGGTTTGGGACGCGGTTTGGGGGCGCAGGCCGTTCTGACGAGCTGGTCTTCAAGTGAGTCGGGAATGACTTCTTCCATGTCGGGACTGGCGGTCTTGCTGGTGGCGACGATCTCGCCCTTGCCGAAGTGTTCGGCGTAATACGCGATGTTCGTGATGCCGATACGCATCGCCTTGCAATCGATGAGCACGCGTTCCCGGGTCGACAGGTAGGCCTTTTCCTTCTGGAAGTATTCGGGCGCCGGCAGTTCATGGTCTGTCCATACCGCGAGATAAGCATTGCCGGACTTGCGGATGTCGTGATGGACGAAGACCGCAGCGTTGTGCGTCTTGCCCAGTCCTCGCCAGTTGGGCGCCGCTTCCTGGGCGCCGCGCTCGTACAGGACGTCTACCGACGGATGGTTATCCCGTCCCCACGCTCCGGCTGCTGCGATAGCGAGCGACAGTGCCAGGCTGCTGGCGAAAAGATGCTTCATGCGGATTGCTCCTCCCTGTTTGATCGGGCCTGCATTTCATGTGCGCATCATAGCAGCGGTTTCCGGTCTGCCGGAGTGCCTGCGCCGGCAGTCGACCGGGATGAGTGCCGGCGGTGTTCCTATACCTCGCGGCCAAGCTGGTGTACCATGCTTCATCCCCAATCCCATACAAGGGATTCAGAAGCCGGCCACGAGCCGGTTTTATTTTTCGCGGTCATCGGCTCAACAGGAAAACGCTGGAACTTCCCGGTGGATTTTCGTACGAAGAACACATACCTGAGAGCCGCGAGAGGTGCGAGATGCCAGCCGCCGAACAAACCGCCCGACAGCTCGAGATCCTGGTCGAGGCCGCATGCCGCTATGGCATTGTGATGGAACTTCTTTCCGTCATTCATGAAGTGCAGAACGGACGACAACTTGCGCCGGGAGACGCGCAGTTGTTTAACGCGGCGTCGATTGCTTCGCTGATTGCAAAGGTGGAGCGATCAAGTCGGGGGATCGATATCGGCTAATTGAGCGTTACATGGCGGATGGCAGTCAGAACGTTCAATCCCTCACTCCGGCCCCGCTCCGCGAAACCCTACCTCCGCTCCAGCGGGAGAGGGGGAGTCGCCGCACTTTGGAGGGGTATTTGGTGTCGCCCGTCAGGCGCCTTCCGCAAACGGATTGACGTTTCCGATCGCGGCGGTCAGTCGTTGGTATGCCTGTTCGGTATCGATCACACTCTTTTCGGCGATCAGCCTGCCTATCGCCTCCACCAGCGTTTTCAGTTGCGAGTCGCTTTCCTTGCAGCGCTGCAGTTCCGCACATAAAGCCAGATTTTCCGCCTGCAGTCGCTCTATGGCTTGCGCGGCCCTGCGTGCCAGCGGGATGACCTCATCCAGCGCGAAGCTCTTGCTGAGGAGTTGGCGCTTCACTTCTTCCAGTTCCATGTCCACTCAGCTACCCAGCCTTGCACATAAGATGATGAGAGAAAATATTGCCGCATGGAAATATTTATGTCAAGATCCGAACTCCCGAAAATGTCACAATGGAAAGCCTGGCAGGCGGTCAGGACACCGGTTCAGATCTTCCTGAACAGCTTTCTGGAGAACTGATCAAGCGCGGTCACGGCTTTCTGCACCGCTTTCACGATCCTGGGCGACGCATGGTGACGGGGTATCAGGAAATCAAATGGCGTTTTACGGCGGGAGCGATGCGAAGACCTTCTGACGCTGCGGCCGCTGATGAAGTCGGTGTTGGAAAACCCCGGCGTTTCCTGCGATACCGCCTCTGTTCTGGCAATCCATTCGTCATGTTCGCGGCGCTTCTCCGGATCGGAGAGAACGGCGTAGGCGGAATTGATGATCTGGATCACACGGATCGCGTCAGCGCTGTTGCCGTTACGGTCCGGGTGATATTTCTGGCACAGCGTCTTGTACGCCGCGCGGATGACTTCCGGCGGCGCGTCGCGCGCAACTTTCAGGTTGTCGTAATGCGTGTGGACCTGTGCCATTGGCGGGGAAATCCAAACGATAGGTTATCTGTTCAGGCAGCCGTTCGCGTTAACAGGGTGTTGAAAAACTACTGCGCTCCTCGGCTCCAGGTCGGCCTGGGCACTACGTTTTTTTCAACAGCCCGTCCGGGGCGATGCCGGCTCCGGCGGGTTGTCATGCCAAGCCATCGTAGACCATCGGCTCACGGAAACCATTGTAGTTTATCAAGTTGCCTGATGAATCATGCCGTACGGCGCATGATCACAGGTGCGTCCCGCGCCACGCTTTCAATTCGACTGCGGTTGCGGCGCCGGATTCAATCGGTGCACGCTTCGATGAACCTGTTGGCAGCGCGTCGCGCGGATTCGATCGCCGCATCATAGCTCAGCTCGGGGCCGCTTTCTACCTTGTGCTTGTCCAGCACGCTAATGAAGTCGCCGGCGGCGTCGTCGAACTTCAGAATGCTGAAGAAGGCATCCCATTTTCCGCCTTCAGGCAGCTCGAGGGCGATTAAGTGTACTTGACAGTGCCCGATCGTTTCGATTTGCATTGGAGCCTCATGTCGATACGCGCATGGTAGCAGTCGCGCGAACAGTTGCATTGAGGCCTGTCATGCTTGCAGGGACGCGGAACCTGACGGGCCGACTGCCGGCGTCGGTAAAAGGAGACTGCGCGGCGGGAACAAACGCAGCGGCGGCGGGTCTAGGCACTCTCTGTCTTCTTTTCCAATAGGAAAAACGATGTCAATCCAATCCTGCCATTCCGAACTCGCAGCACTGCGCAAGCTTGAAGAAGCTGTCCGCGCCTGCGGGTTGCCGTCGATCATGGTGTCCGGCCAGCGGCAGCTCGACATGCTGGCGGCGGCGTTACGGGCCGTCGCGCAGGCGCGCACGAGTGGTCAAGCTTGATTTGGTGGCCGGGGGGAGCAGTCTTACGATCATGCCGGGTCAGGCAGCCGCACTTCGAGCATGGGAGCGTTGCGGTGAGCTGCCGGCAGGAGGAACAGGCGGCATTCTCAGTCGCCGGTGTTCCACCATGCGCCAAGCAAACCGATCACATACGTTCCGACACCGATGGTGATTGCCACTGCTGCAGCAAGCGGCGAATCGGCAAAGGCTGCGGCAGTACCGGCACCGGCGACAATGATGCCGAGCAGCTGGATCAGCCGGTACTCCTTTAAGGCGTGTGCCGCCTCGCTCTCCTCGTGTAATGCTGCCGGCGCACTGCTGGCGATCGGGTAGCCGCACTCCGGGCAGGCTTCTGCTTCCGCCGGCACGCGGGCGTTGCATTCAGTACATGACATCCGAAACATTCCTCCAGGCGCTGTTGATGGCTACAACTTGGTGCAGTCATGCATCGCGCGTGACCATAAGTCGTAATTAGACACGTTTCGCATTCGTTGGCACACCCATATATATGGGAGGAAACGCACTACTGCGAAAAGGATCCGGCTATTTCTTGCGTGTCCCGGTGCATCAGGGTTTGTGCGGTGCGTCATGCCAGCGCGGCACGCATTTTGCACGGGAAACAAACGGCGGTCTGCCGCAGGGAAAATGCAGTTCATAGGCAGGTCATAAACCGAAAGCAGACTACTGTTCAGGAAGGGTATGTCGCATCTGCAACGCAGGCGCCGCTGCAGACAAAGTGGCACTGTCACAAGCAAATCTGTTTGGAGAACAACGATGGACGTAACGTACGAAATGCTACAGGCTGCAATGAGGAAGGCGGCGGAAGCCGGTCTGTTGCCGCGGCACGCGCGCAGCGAGGACGCACGTATCAATCAGGAACTGGTTCGCGCCGTAGTGCAGGCGGCACTCGACGCGTCGCCCGGACGATCGGCGAGCCAAGCGGCGCAACCGGCGCGTCGGCGCGCTTTGTCTGGGATCGCGGGCGTGCCGTCTGTGGTGCCTGGCTATTACAGATACTTTGCGAAGTAAATCGCCGGGAAGGACAGTGCGGTCAGGTATTCGACGCCGCTTTTGACGAGGTATTCGTTAAGTGACAGTGCGTTGCGATAGCTCTCCAGGTACGCTTGCATGTTGTCTCTCCATTGAAGTTGGAAGTGAAATTTAGCAAACGCCGTGGGGACGCGGTTTGCGGTTTCTCAATCCGATTTCGGACTGTGCGCGATCCTTTCAGATGTGCGCAAGGTCTTATCCGCTTCGGTGATCGACCTCCGTCCGTAGCCGCGGCAGAAATTCGGGATAGGTGCGCTGCACGAAATCGAGCAGGCCTTCGCGCACGCGGCAGCGCAGGTCCCATGCGCGTCCGGCATCACCGGCGCTCATCAGTATGCGCACCTGCATGGCACGTTCGTTGGCTTCCACCACGTGGGTCAGGCATAGGCGGCCATCCCATTCGGGGGCATACCGGCAGATGTGTTCGGCCTCCTGTCGCAGCACGTTGACCGGCATCCGGTAATCGACCCAGAGCAGAACGGTGCCGAGGATTTCGGAACTGCTTCTTGTCCAGTTCTGAAACGGATTTTCGATAAACCATTGCAGCGGAACGATCATGCGCCGCTGATCCCAGATCCGGACCACCACGTAGGTGCCGGTGATTTCTTCGACATGACCCCATTCGTTTTGCACGATCACCACATCCTGCAGCCGGATCGGTTGTGTAAGCGCGATCTGCATGCCGGCCAGCAGATTGCCGAGGACCGGTTTTGCCGCGAAGCCGACCACCAGGCCCGCGACACCCGCGGAAGCCAGCAGGCTGGTGCCGATCTCGCGCAGGATGGGCAGTGTCGACAACGCCGTTCCCGAACCAAGCAGGACCATCAACACCATGACCGAACGCGCCAGTACCCGCGTCTGCGTCTGGATACGCCTGGCCTGCAGATTGTCGGCCGTGTCGGCCGGATGACGTTCGATGATCAGGTGCGCGATGGCGCGTACGCAGCGCACGCCGAGCCAGGTGAGCGTGGCGATAAGGAGCAGCGCGTTGAGGTGCCGGGCAGCAGAGATGCCGTCCAGGGCGTCCGCGGTGTTGCGCAGGATGAGCTGCGAAACGACCAGGAACACCGTCGCCGCGCCCGCACGGTGACCGTACTGCACCAGCCGGCGGGAGTAGGGCAGGGAAGCGGCAAGACGCAACAGGATGCGGGTGCCGACGCTATGGATGACCAGAACCGCCAGCAGTGCCAGCGCCAGTTCGATGATGACGTTGATCCAGGGTGCCTGGTTGACCAGGACCACCCACGGCATCGCGGCATAGCCGAGAGCGGAAAGCCAGTCGGGCAAGCGGCCCGTCATTGGTCTGCGCTGCGCACAGGCAGCAGGCGTGGCGTAGCGCGGCGCGCACGACAGGAACTGCCGCGGTTATTCTTGCGGTTTGCGTTGCCGGGCAACAGGATTGTGGTCGGGCACGGGCTCTTCATCCGGTGTTGGTTTGTCGTCCGGCACAGGGGCGTCGCCCGGGATCGGTTCCGTCGGAACCTGATGGTCGTCCAGTATCGACATGGAACGCTCCGATAGGCATATCCGCTGATCGTACGCTGTTCGCGGGTACGTTTTCTTGAGCCATGTCAGTTGCGTGCCGGGTACTTCCAGCGAAGTGCCGGTTTCATTGGTGTCGGGTGGACTGCCGCAGTCTGAACCGGGCATTCCGATGGCGAACCGCCGCACAATTTTGCGGCGCGATACCGAATACGATAAGAATCAGGGGCTTGGCGACTAATTCACACACTTGTCCACATGGTTGACCACAGTCGCTGTGGGTAACCTTGGGAGCCGTAAGACGGGTGCGCGACCGGCACGGACGCGCACCCATCCGGTCAGGAAGCCGAGGTCTGCTGCACGCCGTTCGACTTCGGTTTGAACTGCTTGTCGCTGATCCTGAACTTGTTGCGGCGGTCGCCCATCAGGTGACGCAGGTCCCTGATGCTCAGATCCGACACTTCGTGCATGCGGATCAGGAGAGATGCGCCCACCGGCAAACGACGGTGACGGATCTTGCTGATCAGCGGTGGCGCGACTTCCAGCGCGCGCGATAATGCTGCATCGTTTTTCAGGTTGAGCTTTTCGATCAACGACTCCAGCAGGTTGTTGGGGTCGTAGTGGAACTGCTCGGAAGTGTTGGTCTCTTTGGTCTCGTTCATCTGGCTTAATCCCCGTTCTGGTTCAATCTGGTTTTTATTCTGACTATTCATTCGAATGTCTTTTTGATAATTCTCAGAGATCCTATTTCTATGCCGTCAGTTCCGTAAGTGTGCGCTCGCCTTACGCGTGCGTGGACCTTGTCGACGGACCGTCTCTACCTCAGACGAAGTAGGCAGCGCCGAGTACGAGCGGCGATCCGCTGACGCCGGCCACGACCAGCCTGCGTGCGACGCTGTGGATCTGGTCTTCGTAGACGCGGTAGGTTTCCATGAAATCGAGTTGACCGCCCTTCATGCGGCGCAGGTGTGCCAGCGCGTTTTTGGAAACCAGGCATTCACGGTCGGTGAATCCGACCTCGACGGTGAAGCTTACGCCTTCTTCCGCCACATGCGGTTCCGAAACTGTCTTGTGCATTCTTGTCTCCGTTGAGATGCTTCGCAATTGGTTGAAACTGAACAGCATCCGCGTACCTGCATAGGTAGCGCGGGTATGTGTGAACGATAGTAATGAGTCAATCAGGAAAGGTTTTGACGGCCATCAAGTTTGGCGCGCGGCATGAGCGCGCGGTGCTTCGGCGCGCTGCAGCTTCGAACAGCGTCAGCTCCCAACGATCAAGCGGCGAGTCGCGGCGCAGGATGTAAATATCACCGTCGCTGGAGGCAATCTTGAAGTAGCTGTGGCGTTCGGCGAGCCAGCGATCGACGATTTGCAAAGTCTCGACTCGTCTGCCGCCGAGCATGAATGCGCAGGGTTCGCGTTCGCCATGCAGGCCGGGCCGGGTGTCTACCTGTAAGATCATGGGAGGATTGGTGCGACGAGAGCTTTTTGCTTGGGCATTGTCGTTGGCGAATCGTTCCGAATCGTTCCGTTATGGCCAAATGCTTGCGCAATTGACGAATGTCACCAAGAATAGGGCATGCTGTTCAGAAGAGCGGCAGGGCGGCGAAGGCGCAATGCGTTCGATGCAAGCCTTCCTCCCATAACACATGGAGAACACGCGATGTACCTGGATCATCCGAAAATCAGTGCGACCAACAGCAACACGGAACCGGACCGCATCGAGCGGCTTAACCGCGTATACGGCTATGCGGTGGCGGTGGCGGACGACGCGGGGGACCAGGCGTTCCTGGGGAAACTGTCGCATCTGCATGACCACAAGGGAACCTTGATCGTGGTCTGGTTCGAAGAACCGACGGATACGCAGAAGGAGTTCTGGACCAAGGCGTGGAAAAGCAAGGTCGGCGACGAAAGCACGCATGTCGAGCACGAGGTGAGACCTCCTGCCGTCTGAGTCCGGGCGTCTCATCCCGGATGCGATGCGGCTGGAAGTGCGGCCGCCGCAAAAGTCCGTTTGTGCGCGTTTGCGTGTGTTGCAGGCGGGCTTTCTTTTTGATGCCGTGACTTTTCGTCCGTGAGCCTACTTGGGGCCCGGCACCAGCATGATCACGTTGGCAGTGGAAATCTGGTCCTGTATCTGTTCGATTTCGCACAGCAGCGCCATCAGCGAACGCAGCCACGGGTAGCGCGCATAGCGGGCGTTGCGATTGGCGGTCTCGAGGTCGGCAATGAATTGCGGCGTCATGATGTGCGGATGGCGACTGCTGCAGACGCCGCCGTGAAGCTGGGCGCGCTTGCCCATGTAGGCCATCGCGCACGCGCGCTTGTACGCTGCGACGCTGCCGTAGCGCTCCACCATCTTGTCTTCGGTGTAGCGGCTGACGCAATGGAGATAAGCTTTCCAGTCGCCTTCGCATATTTCGATGGCACCCGGTTTTGAACTGCTGGCGGAAATGATTTCGTCGGAATCGAGAACTGCTGACACATTGCCTCCCAGGCATAGCGATAGACGGGGGATGCGGTTCTTCCCCTTGTTGAACAGGTCTTCTTTGACGACCGGGAAAACCCAAAAGTTCATTCGGGAAACGGTGCAATTTGCAGGCTTGAGAGCGGGATCGCAAGCCTGTGGATTGGGCAGTAAACCTGCCTCTAATCGCGGGTTGGAAAAACAGGTGTCGTGCTTCAATGACGGAATGGTGGACTGCCGTTTTCGCAGTCGCACTGCATTTTTCCCAGAGGCGAGCCTTTGCCCGCTGCCGACAGGCCAGCGGGCTTTTCTTTGGCTGTCCGACGACAAATGCGCGTACGGAATACGCACCGACGAATTTTTTGCCATACTTTTCACTGCGCGCGCGGATCGGACTATACTTCCTGCAAGTGTCATTCCGGCGCAATCGTGACCTGGCGTATTTCCGTGGCGGCTGAATCATGAACGATGCAGACCAACTCGACGATCATATGCAACCCGGCAGACCGGTTGATGTCCCGCAGGCGAAAAACCTCGCGGCGCTGAAACCGAAAGGCGCATGCTGGTATTGCAACCAGCCTCTGGATAACGTCCGCCGATTTTGCAACAAGGCGTGCGCCGACGACTACCGCATCGAGGAAGAAGCCTTCAATAATCCGCAGGCCTGATGCGTCTCCCACCTCCAACAAGTTCTGTCATTTTCAATCTTACGGCGATACCCCTGCGCAATGTCTTTTTGCCAAAGCTTGAGGCAAGACAACAAATTATTGCGGGAGCTTTCGGTTGGCGCAGGAGTTGTCGCATCAACAACAGTTAGTCTGGCGTCAGTGCAGTTGAACCGCGACGGACCGGTACGCCACGAGCATCCGGCAGTCGCTTATCGGAGCATACAATGACGCCAGAAGAAATCATCGACGATCTTAATGCCAGGAACCGCGACGCGCTTTACATCCGGGACGACTACCAGCACCTGACCCACGACCAGGTGCTGGCGCTCATGGATTCGGCTGCCATGCAAGGCTTCCGGCTTGGAAGCAACGTCGCGCTGTCGATGGTGAAAGGCTCTCTCCTGGTCCAGCTTGCACGGACGCTGGGTGCGAGGAAAAACACCTCTGGCGCATAGCGGCAGGCCGGTCAGCCAATCGGTGGCGACTTGATACGATACAAGCCGATACATTTTTCTGTATAACCGACACCGTTCTTTCACGTTTACCGACGTAACATTTACTGGTCTAAACAGGGAGATCTTCGATGAAAGAAAAATGTTCGCAACTCGCGTTTGTCCTTGTTCTGGCCGGCGCGGCGACTGCGGCGGCCGCTGTCGATTTCGATGACACTGCTCGCGTGGTCAGCGTTACGCCGCAGTACGAGCAAGTCAATTATCCGCAACAGGAGTGCCATACCGAGTACGTGCCGGTACAGAGGCAGCCGTCGCGCGGCATGGGTGGCTCGATCGTCGGCGGGATTGCAGGCGGAATCCTCGGCAACCAGGTAGGCGGAGGCAGCGGCCGTTCGGTAGCCACTGCTGCCGGTGCAATCGCGGGTGCGATCGTCGGGGATCGCATGGAAAACAGCAATAACGCCGGGGTGACGGAGCAGCAGCCGGTGCGCCAGTGCCGCACCGTCGACAACTGGCAGACGCGCGCCAACGGCTATGCGGTGACCTACGAGTATCACGGTCATACCTACACCAGCCTGATGCCGTACGATCCGGGCGAACGCTTGCGGGTGCGCGTCGCTGTTACGCCGCGATAAAGCCATTTAAGCCAGTCTCATCTCATGCCGCGGCCGGGATGAGATTGACGGCTTTTTAGCGGGTATTGAAGAGGAAGACGGTCAGGTTTCAGCTTGATCGCTGCCGCAGCACTTCTTGTACTTCTTGCCGCTGCCGCAAGGGCAGGGATCGTTGCGGCCGACTTTGGGTGCTTCGCGCTGAACCTGCTGTACGGCGGACTTGCGGTGTGGTTGCCAGAAGCGGTGGATGTGGGGAATCGCCGCTTCCATTTCCACCGCCAGTTTGTGGCGTTTGACCGGCTCGTCGACCAGCGCCATTTCCTCTTCCTCGATCTCGTCCGCGCCCAGTAGATAGATCGGCTCGACCATCTCGGCGATGTTCGAGGACCAGATCGGTTCCCAGGCCTCGGTCCGCAGGTTGATCCCCTCCCAGAAGCCCCAGGCCCAGGCTTCGCCGTCGAGCAGCGTGCGGCCGTCGACCTCGTGTTCGCAGAACAGGGGCTCGAATTCCTTTGGCGCGACTTCGAACGTGATCGCGACCTCGTTCATGAAGCGCGCGATCAGCGCGGTGATGCGCTCAGCTTCCTTGGCCGACTTGAACTGTGGTCCATTGTCGCCGGCGGAACCCCACACGCGCGGCAGCCATTCCGCCATCAGTACCTCTTCGGGGCCGATCGCCAGCGCGGTCAGGAAGCCGTGCAGCGAATCCATGGTCATACCGTCGTCGGCACAGCGGTCGGAAAGCAGGAACTGGTCGAGTTCCTTGAATTCCTTGTCGGAGAGGGGGTCGTCGAGGTGCATGGTGGAGAATCGCGTTAGGAAAGATCGGTAGTGTAACGCGTTACCGTTGTGGTATCGCGGCACATAGTGACCGGACAGTGACGATTCGGGTACCTGCCAGATGAAAAAAGCCCACTTGACCAGTGGGCTTTTGAGTTGCTTGCCAGCAGATCAGTTGTCCACCGGGGTGGTCGAGTATATCCGCTTGCGCTTGGAGGTAATGGACGGAGTCACTTTCTGGGTTCCGATAGGCGCATTCGCAACGGAGACTGCATCTTTCTGTACCGCTCCTATCACTACAGTGACCCTTTTTTTCCCGACTTGAACGCCGGTGGTCAGCACCGGAGAGGGCGGCAAGCCGCCGCCGACGAAGGTCGACGAACGTGCACCGCCACAGCTTCCTGACACCCCAATGGCACCGGATGCATTGAAAAGGCTGACCCAGTAACCCCTGGCCTCGCCCAGCGATGTGGAGCAGCTTCCTTCTACTGCAGGAATCGGACGATTGGTGCTGAACGCTACCAAGCCGCCGGCGATCAGTGCCGAAGTTACCGTCTGCTCGCCCTTGCCGTTCTGATTCAGCTTCATGAACCATCCTTTTTTATTCGAAGTCGGCAGGATCGACGCCGTGTCACACGTCGTGGCAGTCGTAAAGTCTTCCATGTTGGTCGTGCTGTCAATGTTGATCGAGCCGGAGGTCGTTGCCAAATCGTCCAGATACACATAGAACCGGTTGGTGACGCCGTTGTATGGATATTGGGTTTCCAGTGGGTGTTCGCGGTCACCGGAGCCGATAGCGATATACACCTTTCCGCTATTGGCAAGAACGGCAGGAGCGAACAGGAATTTTTTTCCGTCACTGTCGGTATAGGCTACCTTGCGACTGACCCAGTGGTCCTTGTCCAAGACTGTGCGGGTGATCGGACTATTGATGAAGTCGATCCGGTAAATGCCGCCGCCGGTATCTGCCGCATAGGCATAGTCGACATACGTATCGCCATCGATATCGACAAAAGATACGTCTGCAGCCACGCTACGGGAAGTGGCAAACGATGCCAGCTTTTCACCAGTATCGGCATTCAACACATAGATGATTCCACCCTTCGGACTGGAGCAGGAGGGCGATATGTCGTCTGCATCCTCACAGGAATCGTAGCCGCCGCCAACGACGATGACTGGCGTTGTCGTGGAAAATCCCTTGATGAATCCGACACGCGGCACAGACCAGGTTTGTCCGATGGCAGTCATACCCGTTGTGCAACCGGTATCGTTAGACAGATTTGGACAGCCCGCCTTCCATTTCAAGCTCGGCAAATCCGGGTCGGTTACGTTGATTGCATAAATCATGCGTCCGCCGCGCCGCATTGTTGGAAAAATCCAGATCTTGGAGTTATCCGCATTTTGATACGCGCCGATCGATCCATCGAAGAAGTAGTCTTTAGCGGTGCTGCCGGCATCGGGGGTCGGCGGGTAGCTCACCAAGGGACTGTTATCCTTCAAGCGTGACAATCGCGAGAAAAATTCCGGTGCAATGAACGCCCATTTTTCCTTGCCGGTGCTCGCCTCCACTGCTCTGAACGTACCGTCGTTGGCACCGTAGTAGGCTACGACGCCAGCATCGCCGTAATTGATCGGCAGGGGCCGCGAATGGATAACGTCGCCATGCAGGGATGGACGCGTAGTCGTTATGGCGCCGGTTCCTTTTTCATCGTTGACATCCTTGCCTGAAATGAAGTCGACCAGAGCGCTTGACAATCCAGACGACGTCGTATTGAACGCCGTCAGTGCATTACTTGATTCCGTATAAATCGTGCGGTTTACCGCATAAGTTGCCGTGGTATTGGTTGCCGGTGGATTGTTGCCTTTACGAATAACTTCTGCAACAGCACCTTTTTCAACCTGCGGTCCATCCGGTGCGTCGGAGTATTTGTCATATCCGGATGTGGTGCATGCGCCCGCAGGATTCGGGTTGACGACGATGTCTTTCCAATAGGTTCCGGAGTCGGAGGTCCACCAACTGGCGGCGCAATTGGTGATAAAGCCGGTTAGCGGATTGATCGCTAGGTTGCCGTCGATATCGCCAAGCTGAATTGCGCCGCCGGATTCGACCAACTGATAGCGTTTCATGTTGCCGAACCAGCGCGGGTTAGCCTTGGGGTCGGGACGGAACATGCCGATGAATACCTGGTTCTCGCTTTGTGACCGGTTGGTTGCATTGACCGGAAGGCTGGCGGAAGCAAACGTTGAATTCACCGACTGGATTTCGGAAAATATATCTTTTAGTGCCTCGGTAAGGCTGCTTTCACTTTTTGCAGCATAGTATTTTCCGCCGCCAACCCGGGCCATATTCTGCAACAGCGCGGTCTGGTCGGCGTCTTGCTGTGCGTTGTAGACGTCAATGGTGTAGGTATATATATTTTGCTGGCCAGACTGACTATTTACATCTGTCTGGTACAGAAAGCGAACCCATTCGTCAGCCAGTATGCCCGGTGTCGTTGTCGGGGAATAAGTTCCGGTGGCTGTTGCAGTGGTGGTACTGTTGACACCTTGCACCATGTATTTCAGCTTGCCTCCGGAACACCCAGCACTGGAGGTGGAGGTGCTGGAGCAGGCACACGCCTCATAAGTGCCGTCGCTGCATGTGGCAGCGAAATCAGCAGTGCTGCACAGGCTTATCTTGCTGTAGCAGGCGCTGGTAAGGCCTAGATCGGAGAATGTCCTTGTCGTCGTCGTCGTATAGTTCGGTGTCGAGATCGAAGTCTTGTCGCCACCTACGTTGGTAAGCCAGGTCGGTTCATCGTCGTTGGGTTTGCCATTGCCGATGAAGATAATATAGCTATCCGAGCAGGTGGTAGAAATCGGCGAAGTGTACGCAGTGAATCCGCTACTGGTGTAACCCGCAACATCGGCTTTGGAGGATGAGGTCAGATCATTAAAGACCGTGTTTCCAAAATGCGTTTTGTCGGTGGGGCTGCCTGCAATGCCGTCGGTCGCATGTGTCGGACTGGTATACCCTCCGAAGTACTTGAACACATCAAACAGCACATTGCCGTAATTCATGTTGGAGCTAGTGCCATAGTCCTTGTAGTTGTTGTACATCGTATCAAGAAGGGCCACAAAGGCGGTCTTGTTGGCATCGGTCATTTGTTTGACCGCAGAACGGATATAACCGCCAGAATTTCCAGACCCGTTGTCCGTCATCATCATGAGACCGACATTGACGGTGCTGTCAAGGGAGCTCACCACGGTTTTGATGGCGTTTATTTCTGCCTGTGCCTGCGTGATCTGTCCCGGCCAATGTTGTGACTGCCGATTCCAGTTGGTTGTGTTGTCCAGGACGATCAGCACATTGGCGTTACCGCTGGTCCCCCCCGATGTGCCGACGAAAATGTCAATATCATCGGCCAAGGTTTGCATGGGCAATGCGACAAGGCAGAGCAGCAGTGCTAGTGCATTCAGTTTTGATTTAAAGAAGGTGTTCATCGCAGTTTTCCCCCGGATGTTATTCAGGACACGATGTGTCAAGTGCGTTTTTGGGTACCATCACAGAGATGCCTTGCGATACGGCGACCGTGGACTGGGTGACGGCATCGGTGGCGGTTGCCTGGATGTCCCAGATGCTTGTCCCGCATTCGGAGTTGTCGGTGGGTCCTCCAATGCCGAATGCTTCCTGTGCTGGAGGAGTGGGGCAACCGGCTTGCTCGGGATCGTTCAGGTTGAGCTGGGAATTCTGCAATACCCGGGCTTGCACGCAGGTTGGAGCCGGTGACAGGAGTACTGTGACGTCGGGCGTTCCATCCTCATTAATATCGATACACTTCGCGTTATAGGAGCCATCGCATTCGGCCAGGAATACGGATTCCGGACTTTCAAAAAAGCGCTTGTTGCTGATGACTTCTTCAAGCGCCTCCTGTGCTGCAGTAACGGTTTCATTGCGATGCTGCATGTTGCCCACGGTTTGCAGGCTGCTACCACCGAGATTGACGCTGGTAATGACAAGCATGGTGATCAAAATCAGCATGATCATCGCTACAAGTAGCGTTACACCTCTCTGCTTATCAAGCATTTTCATGGCTCTCTTCGTCCTGCCGGGTTGTTCAATCGTATGGACGATTGATAGACATGCCGTTTGTATTGGTCTTCGAAGGGGCCGACCGAGTTGGCCGTGCCATCCTTGTTCAGGCCCAAGGCATAGGTTTTGAGATCATTGTGGCCCGGGGATTTTTCCGTATTACGAGCCAGAATATGGATCTTGGCAGCAACGACACTACGCCAGTTTTGAACGCATGCCTGGCCTATGCATCCGTTATAACTGTCCGGTTCCGGGGTGTAGGCATTGGGGCTGCCGGCATTTGCGGTACTGATGGCATCGGTATCGATGCCATATTCAAACTGCAGGTTTTCGATGCCCTCGACCAAGGGAACGATCGTAAAGGCGCCGGCGCCAAGTTCGGCACGCTTCAGAGTGGGAATGCCGTCCCCGCTTACATTGTTGTTCGCGATGAAGTAAATGTGTGTGCGATAACGGCGAAAATCTGCAAGGGTCGTGCAGTTTCTTTTGGTCCGATTCAGATTGCCGGTGTTGGTGTCCAGTGCAAAATAGTTATTTATGTCAGCGGAAGCGAGTTCTGTCGCGCCTGCAGTCGGATAACACAGTGATGCCTGAAAGTAGGGAGTATTGGCGGCGACCGCATCACAGTTCGCTGCTCCGGCCACGCAGGAACTCGCCCGACGAATGACGAGAATATCGGTTCCGGTCCGTACGTCGCTCAGACATGTCGGAATGCTCGATCCGTTGTCGTAGCCTTGCACATGCAATGGCATCGCTGTCCTGAGATCGGCTACGGTAGTCGTGCAGGGATCGGGCAGAGTTGCCGGTGTCGGCAGGTTGGTCGGGTCAAATTCTCCCAGATAGCCGGCAAGGCGCAGATCTTCCGTGAGCACCTGCATTGCATAACGGCCGTTTTCAACTTGTCGGTTGGTTCTTTCAATTTCCCCGCGCGATTGCGTATTGCTGACGAAAACTCCGGTAAGGCCAGCGACGATGATCAGGCCAAGCGTAACTGCCACCATCAGTTCGACAAGAGAAAATCCGGCCTGATGGATGTTGTTCCGAGTAGGTGGGCGGGGAGTCATGGCGAGATGGTTTAAAGGGAACACGTAGGCAGGCCCACGGAGACCCGTGCGGAAATCGCGCGCCGGTAGGCCTCTTCTCCGTACTGATTTGCGGCACAGGTCGCATCGGGTGCTTTGGTTTTATGCAGGCCCTGCCATGTCACCGTGACCAGATAGATGGCGGGTGTGCAAGTAGTCAGGTCTTGTGCCCGCACTTGTGAGATGCAGCCTCGTGCATCGGTCATTGCTCCCGTATTTGTCGTCGATTTTGTTTCGGCGGCGCCTTTCAGTGCATTGCTCCATTCACATATGTCGCGTGCTGCGCCAACGGCGAGATTGGTGCAGCTTGCCGGCTGTGCATCGCCGGTTCCGAGCGTTGCATTGGATATGTAGCTTGCGGCATTGGCACGGTTGGCACTGATACGTTCGCTAATATCGGAGAGCAGGACAATCGCTTGCGCCCGTTGATAAGATTCGGCTAGAGACAGGTGAACCGTGCTTTGCAATCCCGCCAGGCCAAGCAGGCCAAAAGAGAGGATCACCATGGTGACCAGCACCTCGATCAAGGAGACGCCCCGTTGATGCCTTGCTTGAAGTTGGCTGTGCGTTAGCATGATGATGACTTTTGCGAGGGAAGACCGCTTAGATTGACGGTGACGCAAACATGGGAGTCGGTTCCACTCACCGTAATGTCGAAGGTCGGCGTGGCATTACCTTGAACTCTTCCCGAACTGCGATAAGTAACGCTTGCAGGCCCGGTGATCGTGCCACCGGTTATCGCAGCATGGTCCTCGATTTTCTTATTGGCGTCCGACGGATCGATGATTTCCCACCCATCCTTCCAGACGTTTGCCGTCTTGGGCGACAAGGTAACGCTCGTATTGCGCTTGATCGCTTCACTGCGGGCCTTGGAAAGCGCGACGTATAAATCAGTGGCGACCGCCCTGTTCCGCTGATTGGCAACCAGATTGGAAAGGGACGGTGCGGCGAGTGCCGCGAGTATGCCCGCGATGGCGACTCCCACCATTAGTTCCAGAAGCGTAAAGGCTGCGATCCGGCGACGTCTGTTCAAGGTCGCACGACGACATGATGGCTGTAGTGGGCTAATCGCATTCATGGCAGTCGGCTACCATTTGTCGCCGGGAGTCTTTGCCCCGGCTTCATTGATGGTCAACGTCACGTCAGTTGCCTGAGCCGTCCCCGCCTTGGGCGTTGCCGTAGCTAAAAAAGTGGGAGGCGGGCCAGCCTCGACTGAAATCGTGATCGTATAGTATTTGGATACGGCATCTGGTGTTGAAAGTCCGTTAAGATTTGCCAAGGTGTCGGTATACGCCCGGTTGTCAAGCACATACTGTTGCTCCAATCGGAGGATATCCATCAAGTGGGCTTGTGCCGCGGAACGGTTGGAATTGATGACATATCTGGAATATGACGGATAAGCGATAGCAGCCAGTATTCCGACAATAGCCACTGCAACCATCAGTTCAATGAGTGAAAAGCCTTGTCGTGCAGGATGGTTTGTCAACGGCTTGATGGCTATGGAATTCATGTTTATTCGCGTCGAATGAGATGGTGATTGCCTACGTGCAATATTGTCAGCATATAACGGACATGCCTGCTGACAAGTGACAGCCGACAAAAGGTTGGTTTGTAGAGATGAGTGGTCGGGCGAAACGGGTGGCCGGCGTTGCAAGCGTCTTTTGGCTAATTTGATGGCTTGAACCTTACAATAGAGGCCATGACTACTGAGGCCTTACCTTCTTTCTCCGATCTGACTCCGGACACCGTCCTTGACGCGCTGGAAAGTATCGGGTGCTACACCGATGGACGCCTACTCGCCCTCAATAGCTATGAAAACCGGGTTTATCAAATTGGCATGGAGCAGGGCCCTCCCGTCATCGCCAAGTTCTATCGTCCCGGTCGCTGGAGCGATAACGCCATTCTTGAAGAGCATGCATTCGTGCGGGATCTGACGGAGAGCGAAATTCCGGTGGTGCCGGCGCTGTCGCTATCGGAACGCGGGACGCTGCATCACTTCAATCGATTTCGCTTCGCTGTTTTTCCCCGCCACGGCGGTCGCGCGCCGGAACTCGACGATAGTGCGACGCTTGAATGGATGGGGCGTTTCATCGGCCGCATCCACGCCGTGGGTGCGTTAAAGCCGTATCAGTCGCGTCCAACCCTTGATGCGCACAGTTTCGGCGACGTGCCGGCGGCGTACCTGTTGTCGAGCGATTTTGTCCCCGCCGATCTGCACGATGCTTACCGTAGCGTGGTGATCCAGGCGCTCGATGGCGTGCGCCGCTGCTACGACCGTGCCGGCGATGTTCGCAACCTGCGTCTGCACGGTGATTGCCATGTCGGCAATGTGCTGTGGACCGTTGCCGGACCGCATTTTGTCGATTTTGACGACAGCCGGATGGGGCCGGCTATCCAGGACCTGTGGATGCTGCTGTCGGGCGAGCGTGCCGACATGGTGCGGCAGTTGTCCGACGTGCTGGCCGGTTATGAGGATTTTTTCGAGTTCGACCAGCGCGAGCTTTATCTCATTGAGGCGTTGCGCACGCTGCGGCTGATTCATTACGCTGCCTGGCTGGCGCAACGCTGGGACGATCCAGCGTTTCCGACGGCTTTCCCCTGGTTTAATACGCAGCGCTACTGGCAGGACCGGATTCTGGAGTTGCGCGAACAGGTGGCTCTGATGGATGAACCGCCGTTATGGCCGGCGTAAGCGCGGCGCTGCTAAGCAGGTACGCAAAAGTTCTTTGACAGTAGAGCTGGCCTTCAGAGCGCCGGCCCCCGGGCCTGCATCCTAGAGCAGGTACGGCGGCCTGCTCTACCTGTGATATGCCAAAAATTTTTTGACGATTTGTTTAGACCCTTTGCGCCGCCGCAGCCAGTTCGTCGAGATGGGCGATTATCCTGTCTACCGAGGCATCGCTGTTTGAAATCAGCACCGCGCTCTCGATGGCTGCATCCCGGCCGCTTTTCGGAAAGTAGTTCAACAGATAGTCCCCATTCTCCATGCCTTGCGCGCTGCGCTTGTCGTCCTTCGCCAGCTTCCGGACATACCAGACCGCGTAGCCGTTCGACTCTTCGCAGCAATACACTTCCGCCGAGTGATACGGTCCGAGTGGCGCCTCGTCCGGATCGGTGTGCCACACGACCTTGCGCCACAGGTGGTTCTTCTTGGATTCGGGGATGGAATGCATGGATGTCTCCTGGATATCTGAGCGGATAGTTAGATGGAACTGCGGTCAATCCGCTTGGTGAGGATGATCGAGGTCGAGGTCTGGCGCACGCCATCGATGGCGCCGATCTGGTCCAGCAGACGGTCGAGTTCGCCGGTGGAGCGGCAGCGCAGCGTCAGCATGTAATCGACGGGGCCGCTGACTGCGCATAGGGTTTCCACTTCCGGCATTTTCTGCAGCAGTTTGACCAGCGACACAGCCTTGCCCGGGTCGACCGCGATGCCGACATAGGCACGCACCGCCGGCTGGTACAACTCCTGGTTGAGCCGCACGCCGTAGCCGGCAATGATGCCGCGCTTTTCCAGGTTGCCGATGCGCGCGATCGCGGTGGTGCGGGCGATGTCGACGCGCTTGGCGATGGTGGCGGTCGGCATGCGTGCGTCGTCCATCAGCAGGGCCAGGATCTTGTTGTCGATGTCGTCGAGCGTGGGGAGCATGTGCGCTTTGTCGGATCGTTTCGTCATTCTGACGTGAAATCATACATTACGACGACGCTTTGCTCTCTATTTTCTGACAACGATCGAACGTACACTTTTTGCATCGACAACACGATGACAAGAGAGCAAAAAAATGAAGACCAGACTGATCCTTCTCGGCGCCGGCAAGATCGGCGACGCCATCCTCAACCTGCTGTCGCATACAGGCGACTTCAAACTCACCGTGGCCGACCGCGATCCGCAGCGGCTGACGCATGTGCAGACGATGGGCTTTTCCGACGTGAACATCGTGCATGCCGATATATCGGATGCGCCGACGGTCACCCGGCTGATCGACGGTCATGACGTCACTCTATCCGCCTGCCCGTATTTCCTGACGCCGGTGATCGCCGCGGCGGCGAAGAAGGCAGGTTCGCATTATTTCGACCTGACCGAGGACGTGGAGAGTACGCGTGTCGTCAAGCGACTGGCGGAAGATGCGGCGACTGCCTTCGTGCCGCAGTGCGGGCTCGCGCCCGGTTTCATTTCGATCGTCGCCAATGATGTCGCCGGCCGCTTCGACAAGCTGCGCGACGTCAACCTGCGCGTGGGCGCGCTGCCGACCTTTCCAAGCAATGCGCTCAAGTACAACCTGACCTGGAGCACCGACGGCCTGATCAACGAATACTGCAACCCCTGCGAGGCGATTGTCGACGGCCAGTTGCGCGAGGTGTCGCCGCTGGAAGAGGTCGAACACTTTTCTCTCGACGGCATCGACTACGAAGCCTTCAATACCTCTGGCGGGCTTGGTACGCTGTGCGAGAGTCTTGAAGGCAAGGTGCAGAACCTGAACTACAAGACGGTGCGCTACCCGGGGCACCGCGATATCATCAAGATGCTGGTGCGTGACCTGCAACTCGGCATGCTGGATCGGCGTCCGATCCTGAAGGAAGTACTGGAATCCTCGATCCCCATCACCCGCCAGGACGTGGTGCTGGTGTTCGCCAGCGTGTGCGGCATGCGCGAAGGACGGCTGGAGCAGGAAACCTTCGCGAAGAAAATTTACAGCCAGCAGGTCAACGGACAGTTGTTGTCTGCGATACAGATCACGACCGCCGCCGGCATCTGCACGATGGTCGATCTGGTGATGCAGGGCAAGTTGCCGAAGAAGGGATTGGTACGGCAGGAACAGGCGAGGCTGGGCGAGTTTTTGTCGAACCGCTTCGGCCGTTTCTACGCCGCATGAACAGGAGACAGGTAATGGAATCAGCAATCAATCTGCTCACAGGTTTAGGCGTCGACCTGGAGCGTTATCGCGGGCGCGGCATGCATGCCGTCACGCCGTTGACCGGCGAGACTTTGGCAATGCTGCACGCTGATACGCCGCATCAGGTGGATGAAAAAATCGCCGCCGCGCAGGTGGCATTCGAGCAATGGCGCATGGTGCCGGCGCCGCGGCGCGGCGAGCTGATCCGGCTGTTCGGTGAAGAACTGCGCACGCACAAGGATGCGCTCGGCAAGCTGGTCACGCTGGAAGCCGGCAAAATCCTGCAGGAGGGGCTGGGCGAGGTGCAGGAGATGATCGACATCTGTGACTTCGCTGTCGGTCTGTCGCGCCAGTTGTACGGCTTGACCATTACTTCGGAACGGCCCGGTCACCGCATGATGGAAACATGGCATCCGCTGGGCGTGGTCGGCGTGATTTCCGCGTTCAATTTCCCGGTGGCGGTGTGGTCGTGGAATGCAGCGCTGGCCTTCGTCTGCGGCAACAGCGTGGTCTGGAAGCCGTCGGAAAAGACGCCACTGACGGCGATCGCGGTACAGGCCTTGTTCGAGAATGCGGCGGCACGTTTCGGCAGCGATGCTCCACCCGGCTTGTCGCAACTGATCATCGGCGGGCGCGAAGCGGGACAGACGCTGGTCGACGACAAACGTGTGCCGCTGGTCAGTGCCACCGGCAGCACGCGCATGGGACGGACGGTGGCGGAGCGCTGCGCGCAGCGCCTGGCGCGCACGATACTCGAACTCGGCGGCAATAACGCAATGATCGTCGCGCCGAGCGCGGATCTCGAACTGGCGACGCGCGCAATCGTCTTTTCAGCGGTGGGTACGGCAGGGCAGCGTTGCACAACCTTGCGTCGCTTGTTCGTGCATTCCAAGGTGTATGACGAGCTGGTGCCGCGCCTGAAAAAGATTTATGCATCGCTGCCGGTCGGCAATCCGCTGGAGAAAGGCACGTTGATCGGACCATTGATCGACCATGCCGCCTTCGAGGCGATGCAGATCGCACTGGACAAGGCGCGTGCCGAAGGCGGGCAGGTGCACGGCGGTGAACGTGCGACGGTGGCTGGCTGCAGTAATGGCTGCGACAGCGGCTACTATGTGCATCCGGCGCTGGTCGAAATGCCGGCGCAAAGCGCGGTCATGCATCATGAAACCTTCGCGCCCATCCTCTACGTCGTCCGCTATGAGCAACTGGAACAGGCGATCGCCTGGAACAACGCGGTGCCGCAGGGACTGTCGTCGAGCATCTTCACCACCGACCTGCGCGAGGCGGAACTGTTCATGTCGGCGGCGGGCAGCGATTGCGGCATCGCCAACGTCAACATCGGCCCCAGCGGCGCGGAAATCGGCGGCGCATTCGGCGGCGAGAAGGAAACCGGCGGCGGTCGTGAATCGGGTTCCGATGCATGGAAGGCCTACATGCGGCGCGCGACCAACACGGTCAACTACAGTCATGCATTGCCGCTGGCGCAGGGGATCAGTTTCGATCTCTGACATGCGTCTGCAGACTGTGCCCCATCTGATTTCTTAAAACTGTCTCTGTCATCCCGAGCGCAGCGCAGGATCTCCAACGTTGGAGATCCTGCGCTGCGCTCGGGATGACATGAAATCGATTATCGACTGAGTTCACCCGATACACCATAGAAAGGACATCTTCGTGGCATCCCACAACAGCAACCTCTACAACCTCGTGGAAAAAGCCATCGGCCCGGAGAAAACAAAATGGCTGATGACGGTCATGACCAATCCTGCCGGTTTCAGCGTCTGGGAATGCGGCTGGGTGTCGCGCAGGGAACTGGCGCAAGCGCTCAATATGCTGCTGTTCTCCGATCTGCTGACGCGCGTGCCGACCGGTCGTCTTTATACAGAAGAAGTCGCCGCGCGCGGCGGCAAGGTTTTTCACGATCATGGCGCGCTCCGTACCGTGCGCTGGAAAAGCCATGGTGCGCTGCCGCCGGGCGAATGCGCATTCACGCGCATCCTCGAACCGCTCGGCTATCGCCTCAACGGCGTTTTTCCGCTCGACCGCATCGGCATGACCGGGCGCTCGTATGCGCATGGCGACAATCCGGATGGCATCGCGCAGTTCTTCGTCAGCGAATTGCATCCGGAACGATTTTCCGAAGACTTCCAGGCGGCGGTGACGCGTGTGCTGTCCTCTTCCAAAGACCCGCTATCGCCGCACGCACAGTGGCTGCTGCACGAACTCGCGCGCGATGCACGCCTGCCGTTCGACGACGCGCTGGCATTGCTGCCTGAATTGCAGGTCTGCTTCGCGCGCCAGCATGCGATTCCGGCCTTGTCCGACTATGAAATCCTGCTGGCGGAGTCGCAAGAGATGGCATGGATCGCCACGGAAGGCAACGCGTTCAACCATGTGACCGATCGGGTCGACGACCTGGAACGACTGGTGCGCGAGCAGGCAGCCCTGAACCGGCCGATGAAAGCCGACATCGAAATCTCGCGCAGCGGTCGTATCCGGCAAACTGCGTTCAAGGCGGACCGGGTGATGCGGCAGTTCCGCGACCGTCAAGGGCAACTGGTCGAGTGCGAAGTGCCCGGGAGCTTTTACGAATTCATCAGCCGCGACCACGTCGGCGATGTGCCGTCGCAGCCATCCCGGCTGGATCTCGGCTTCGATGCTGGCAACGCGCAGGGCATCTTCCGGATGACCGCAGCATCCTGAAGCGTTTGCGACGATAATACGCGCCACGCCTGCCGCACCTTGTTCGGGTGCGGCTTGTTTTTATCCGGAATCTGTTTATGTCGAATCGCTTTGGCGGAGTTCTTGCGCTACTGGTCGTCACCATCGTCTGGGGAACCACTTTCCCTGCGATGAAGGACTTGTCCAGCTACTTCTCGGCAGTGTGGATCGCCTTCATCCGTTTCGCCATTGGCGGCGCGATGATGCTGCCTTTCCTGTGGCGGGCGAAGCGGGTGGACTATCTCGCCGGCGGTGCGCTCGGCCTGATACTGTTTGCTGCATTCATGTTCCAGGTCGAAGCCCTGGGCCTGATGAACGCCAACCGCAATGCCTTCATCACCGGACTGAACGTGGTGATCGTGCCGGTGCTCGGCATCATGGCAGGACGGATGCCCGAGAACCGTATTGTGATCGCGGTGCTGTTGTCGATCGCCGGCCTGTTCGCGATGTGCTGGGACGGCGGCGGCTGGAGCGCGGCCGACACGCTGGCGCTGGGCGGCGCGCTGTGTTTCGGCGTGTATGTGAAGATGATGGAAGTGCTGACACGCAAGGCGAATGACCTGATGGCGCTGACGGCACTGCAGATCCTGACGGTCGCCGCTTGCGCCGGCATCTGGATCGTGCTGGCGTCCGCGCCCGTCGACTGGCAGCAATTGCAGGAAGGCGTGCGCGGCAACCTGTTCAACCTGCTGTATCTCGGCGCCTTTGCTACCGCGGCGATCATTGCATTGCAAACCTGGGGCCAGCGCCACAGCAGCGCCAATGAGGCAGCCATTGTGTATGCGTTCGAGCCGGCCTGTGCCGCCATTGCCGCCTATTTTTGGCTGGCAGAGACGATGACGATGCGCAGCGTGATCGGCGGTCTGCTGCTGATCGCGGGGATGATCGTCAGCCAGTGGACGCCGCGTTCGCGCGTCGTGCCGGCCTGATTCCAGGCAATTTCCGGATTGCGACAACATCTTTTGATTTTCCGGCAAGGTACTTGGATGGCAATGCTTGTTGGATGACAATGGACGGCAATTCAATCCGCAGCCCCGCCCATGTCATTTTCCAGCTTATCCAGCCTCGGACAGGAAGCGCCATTACGCATCTTGCTGGTCGATGCCGGGAAAGGTGTATCGATTACGCTGGCAGGCGTGCTGCAACCCTTGCAGCAGGCGGCCCGTCTGCTTGGTGCCGGGCGTTTTCAACTTGACATCATTCCGCTGGACAAGCTGTTGAACACAGCGCCGCCGTACGCGCATCTGACGCTGGTGATCGGCTGTGACGAGTATGTGCCGTTGCCAGACGAACAAAGCCGCAAGCTGATCGAGCGTTGCCAGCCGTCGTTGGTGTGGGGGGCGGTCGGTTCGGCGGTATTGTGGCTGGCCCGCGCTGGCGCGATGGATGGCTTGCGTACGGCGCTGCCGTGGGCGCTGTACGCAGATGCCGGCGAAATCGCCGAGCGCGCGATCCTCACGCCCAACCTGTTCGAATTCGACGGCGACCGCCTGTCTTGCTGCGGCGGCGCGGCGAGCATCGATTTCGCAATGATGCTGGTGTGCGAACTGTTCGGCAATGAGTTGCAGGCGCAGATCAAGGAAATCCTTTGCATCGACCGCATCCGCGACCAGAGCGACCGCCAGCGCGTGGCGTTGCAGGCGCGCTTCGGCGCGCTGCAGCCCAAGCTGTCGGAGGCTGTGGCGCTGATGGAAGCCAACATCGAGGAGCCGCTCGCCACCGACGACATCGCCAGCCTGGTCGGCATCTCGCGCCGGCAACTGGAGCGCCAGTTCAAGCAGTACCTCGGCAGCGTGCCGTCGCGTTACTACCTGGAATTGCGTCTGCAACGGGCGCGGCAGTTGCTGCTCGACTCCAGCCATTCCATTGTTCAGGTGGGGCTGATGTGCGGATTTTCTTCCGGATCGCATTTTTCCACTGCTTACGGCACCTTGTTCGGCATCACCCCGCGTGAAGAACGCCAGCGCAAGCTGCTGCCGGAAACGCCAGGCAAGACATTCTGAAATTTCCTGTCGCAGTTTCAAAAGAAGTCTTTCGCCGCCATCGTTATCATTTTTTTACTTTTAAAATGAGGAGCGGCGATGATGGAAACCATGAAGCGGTTTTTCTGTGCCGGTCGCAGGCAACGGCGGATGCTGCTGCTGTCCGCTTTCGTACTGCTGGCCGTGCTGTTGATCGGACTGGCCGGCTGCAGCCGGCAGGTAAAAATCGGCGTTGCCGCTCCGTTGACAGGGCCGCTTGCGCAGTTCGGCAAGGATATCGTGCAGGGTGCGACGGTCGCGGTCGACGAGCTGAACGGCGGCGATTTCCGGATAGACGGCCGGCGAACGCATTTCGAACTGGTGATCGAGGACGACAAGGGCCGCGCGCCCGACGGCAAGCTGGCAGCCAGGCGACTCATCGATGCCGGCGTCGCCGGCGTCTTTGGACATTTCAATTCCGATGTGTCGATCGCCGCAGCGCCGCAATACGCCAATGCGGGCATCGCCCAGATATCGGCTTCCACCAATCCCAGGTACACGCGCATGGGCTTGAAAACCGCCTTTCGCATTGCCGCCGACGACATCGCGCAAGGGGCCGCTCTTGGGCGGCTGATCGGCGACGGATTGCGGGCAAAATCGGTTTTCGTGATTGACGACCGGACGACGTTCGGTACAGGTCTTGCCGATGAAGTCCTGAAGGTGTTGAGGGCGCAGGCGACTGTGGCGCCGCGCGCCGGTATCGACCGGCGGGCGCCGGAGTATGCCGCGCTGCTGCAAAAGATCCGGGATGCCAATCCCGACGTGATCTTCTACGGCGGTGACGAAGTGGTGGGCGTGCCGCTGCTGAAGGCAATACGCGCCGCCGGGCTGCGTGCTCGCTTCGTCTCCGGAGACGGAATGTGCGATGCCTGGACCATCAAGAGCGCCGAAGGGGCGGCCGACAACAACCTCTACTGTTCGATTGCCGGCATTCCGCCATCATGGCTGTCGCGCGGTATCGGCTTTGTCGAGCTATACAAGGCGAGATTCGGCGAGCCGGGTTCGTATGCGCCGATGGCCTACGACGCAATCCACATCCTGGCGCAGGCGATGCAACGGGCGAAATCCGTCGACCCCGGGAAATGCTTGGCAGAATTGCATGAAGGCGCATTCGATGGCATGGTGCAGGGGCCTGTCGAGTTCGATGGCAAAGGCGATATCAAGGATGGAACCATCGTCATTTACAAGGCGGTCGGTGGCCTGTTGATCGAGCAGCGGAACTTTTGACGGGGCCAACGGCGTCCCTTTTTCACCACGCCAGCACGATTTTCTGAAACTTGGCGTCGCAGTTTCAAAAGAGTTTTGCCGGTGCGCTTCCTATAATTGCCTCATCCCGCATCAGATGGAGCATGAAATGACCGCGATCCAACGCCTTAACGTCGAAACAACTTTCCAGGCTGAACCAGTCTCCCGCCTGACCTTCGATGAAGTCATGGTGCCGACCTACGCCCCGAGCGCAATGGTGCCGGTGCGCGCCCAAGGACTCGACCTGTGGGACCAGCAGGGCAAGCAGTACCTCGACTTTACCGCCGGCATCGCCGTCACCAGCCTCGGCCATTCGCATCCGGCAGTAGTTGCCGCCTTGCGCGCGCAGGCCGACCAGCTGTGGCATGTCGGCAATGGCTACACCAACGAGCCGGTCTTGCAACTGGCGCGCGCGCTGACCGAAGCCACCTTCGCCGACCAAGCGTTCTTCTGCAACTCCGGCGCCGAAGCCAACGAGGCTGCCTTCAAACTGGCGCGCAAATATGCCCATGCGAAATTCGGCCCGGCCAAGTCGCGCATCGTGTCCTGCGTCAATTCCTTCCATGGCCGCACGCTGTTTACCGTATCGGTCGGCGGTCAGCCGAAGTACACCGAGGGCTTCGAACCGCTGCCGCCGGAACTCAGTCATATCCCGTTCAATGACATCGATGCCGCGCGCAAGGCGATCGGCGACGACGTCTGTGCGGTGGTGATCGAGCCGGTGCAGGGCGAGGGCGGCGTGCTGCCGGCGTCGCGCGAATACCTGCAAGCCTTGCGCGAGTTGTGCGATGCAACCGGCGCGCTGCTGATTTTCGACGAGGTCCAATGCGGAATGGGTCGCACCGGCAGCTTGTTTGCCTACATGGGCTACGGCGTGACGCCCGACATCCTGACCTCCGCCAAGGCGCTCGGCAACGGCTATCCGGTGGGCGCGATGCTGACCACCGACGCGATCGCCAAGGCCTTCTCTGTCGGTGCGCACGGCACCACTTATGGCGGCAATCCGCTGGCCGCCACCGTGGCGCTGACGGTGCTGCAAACCATCAACACGCCGGTCTTCCTGGCGCGCGTCCAGCAGGCTGCCGCGAGGCTGGTGAGCGAACTGGACGGACTGGTGCGCGACTATCCGCAGGTGTTCTCGCAGGTGCGCGGCAGCGGATTGATGCTGGGCGTCGTGCTGGCTGACGCCTGGCGCGGCAAGGCCAAGGACATCACCAAGGCCGCGGAAGAGCAGGGCCTGATGCTGCTGATCGCCGGGCCCGATGTGGTGCGTCTGCTGCCGGCGCTGGTGGTGACGGATGCGCAGATCGAGGAAGCGGTAGTCCGTTTGCGGCGCGCGCTGGAAGCATTGCACGCTGCGGGTAAGTAAAGTAGCGCATCGAAATCCCGATATTGGAGAGTCCCATGTTTGTCGTGCGGCCCGTAGCAACAGCCGATATCCCGGCGCTGGAAGCGATGGCGGCGGGCGTGACGCCCGGCGTGCACACGCTGCCGCGCACCCCGGCGACGATCGCGCGCGCAGTCGAGCGCTCGATCGCGTCGTTCGCGGCGCAACCCGATCTGCCGGGCGAGGAATCGTACTTCTTCGTGCTCGAATCCCTCGCCGACAACGCAGTCGTCGGCACCGCCGCGATCGCGGCCACGGCCGGCTCTAGCGGCACTTTTTTCGCGTTCCGCAACGACGTGCTGAGCCAGGTGTCGCGCGATCTCAACATCAGCCATAACGTGCATGCGCTGACGCTGTGTTCGGGCCTGACCGGTTGCTCGCAACTGTCGAGCTTCTACATGCGCGAGCGGCGTTCCGCAGGGGCCGAAGCGGCACTGCTGTCGCGTGCGCGCCTGCTATACGCCGCCGTTGCGCCGCAACGCTTCAGCGACAAATTCTTCGCATCGATGTCCGGCATGACCGACACCGACGGCCGCTCGCCGTTCTGGGAAGCGCTGGGACGCAAGTTCTTCCAGATGGATTTCCTGGAAGCGGAACGCATGATCGAAGGCGCGCGCAACCGCACGCTGATCGTCGAACTGATGCCGCACTACCCGGTGTATGTGCCGCTGCTGCCCGGCGAAGCGCAGGCGGCAATGGGGCAGGTGCATGGGGAGGGCGAACTGCCTTTCCGGATATTGACGGAAGAAGGCTTCGAACCGGACGAGTACATCGACATCTTCGACGGCGGACCGATCCTGCAGGCGCACAAGAACGCGTTGCGATCGTTTTCGCATTCGATGCTGCGCACGGCGGTTGCCTGTTCCGGTGAAGATGCAGCGCGTGCGACCTGCCTGGTCGCCGCTGCGCGCGAAGACAACTTCCGTGCCGTACTCACCGAATGCGCGGCTCCTGATCTGTCCGACAAGCTGATACTGACGCCGGATGCAATGCGCAGTCTACAGGTCGCGAACGGCGATTCCGTACTGTGTGTGAAATTGTGAGGCCGACGATGCTAGTGGTGCGTGCAATCAGGGAACAGGATCTGGACGGCTTGCTCGCGTTGGCGGAGCAGGTCGGTTCCGGCATGACGACGCTCAAGCCTGACCGAAAAACACTCGGCCAGCGGGTCGAAACCGCTTGCGCTTCATTCTCGGAACAGATCGCGCCTTCGCAGCGCGACTATCTGTTCGTGATGGAAGATACCGTTGCCGGCAAAGTGGTCGGCGTCTGCGCGGTCAAGAGCGCGGTTGGCCTGGACGAGCCGTTCTACAACTACCGGCTCGGCACGCTGGTGCATTCCAGCAAGGAGCTGAAGGTCTTTTCGCGCATGGACACGCTGTACCTGTCGAACGACCTGACCGGTTGCGCCGAGCTGTGTTCGCTGTTTCTGCACCCGGATTACCGCGTCGGCAGCAACGGCAAGCTGCTGTCCAAGAGCCGCTTCATGTTCATCGCGCAATTCCCGCATCTGTTCCCGGAAAAACTGATCGCCGAGATGCGCGGTTTCCAGCGTGCCGACGGCCACTCGCCGTTCTGGGAGGCACTGGGACAGCATTTCTTTCATATGGATTTCGATCGCGCCGACGATCTCACCAGCCTCGGCAAGAAGTCCTTCATCGCCGAACTGATGCCGCGTCATCCGCTGTACGTCGCCTATCTGCCGCAGGAAGCGCAGGAAGTGATCGGGCGCGTGCATGTCGATACAGCGCCGGCGCGCCGCCTGCTGGAACAGGAAGGCATGCACTACGAAGGTTACGTCGATATCTTCGACGCTGGCCCGGTGCTGCAGGCGAGGGTCAGCGAGCTGCGCGCACTGCGCGACAGCGAACTGGCGATCGTCGGCACCGCGCGGGAAGAGACACCGGACGAACATCCATTCATCGTCGCCGGCACCCGCATGCACGATTTCCGTGTGATTGCCGCGCATGCACATCCGGCACAGGGACGCTTCGCGCTGGATGCGGAGCAGCAGGAAGTACTGGGCTGTCGTGCCGGCGATGCCGTGCGCGCGATGGCACTCAATCCGAAGAAGGGTTTTCATGCATAGTCATTACATCCACGGCCAATGGATCGCGGGAGAGGGTCCGCAACTGGCCGCAGTCGATCCCTCCACCGGCAAGCAGACCTGGAGCGGCCATGCCGCCACCACAACGGAAGTCGACCTCGCGTGCAAGGCTGCACGCGCTGCCTTCGACGACTGGGCGCGGACCGCGCTCGAACAGCGCATCGCGATCTGCCAGCGCTTCCGCGACCTGCTGAAGGAACATGCGGAAGACCTGGCGACGCTGATTGCGATCGAAGTCGGCAAACCGCTGTGGGAAGCGCGCACCGAAGTCGTGACGATGGCGAACAAGGTTGACATCTCGGTGCAGTCCTACCACGCACGTACCGGTGAATCTCTGGCCAAGGTGGCCGACGGCGACGCGGTGCTGCGGCATCGCCCGCACGGTGTGTTCGGCGTGTTCGGCCCCTACAACTTCCCCGGCCATCTGCCGAACGGACACATCGTGCCCGCGCTGATCGCCGGCAACACCCTTGTCTTCAAGCCGAGCGAATATGCGCCGCAAACCGCGATCAAGACGGTTGCGTTGTGGGAGAGGGCGGGGCTGCCGGTTGGCGTACTCAATCTCGTCAACGGCGCGCGCGATACCGGCGCGGCACTGGCTTCGCATGCGCAACTCGACGGCATCCTGTTCACCGGCAGCTACCAGACCGGCGCCTTGCTGCACAGGCAGTTCGCAGGTCAGCCGGGCAAGATGCTGGCGCTGGAAATGGGCGGCAACAATGCGCTGGTCGCATGGGATGTCGCCAATCTTGATGCCGCCGTGCATCACATGATTTTCTCCGCCTTCGTCAGTGCCGGGCAGCGTTGCACCTGCGCGCGCCGGCTGATCGTGGAGGACGGCCCGCGCGGACAAGCATTCATCGACCGTCTGGTTGACGTCACGGCGAAGATTGCGATCGGCAGATACGATCAGTCGCCGCCCCCGTTCATGGGCCCGGTCGTCTCCGCACAGATCGCCGGGAAACTGGTGCAGGCGCAAACCGACCTGGTCGCGCGCGGCGGCAAGACACTGCTGGAAATGCGGCAACTGGAAGCGGGAACCGGTTTTGTCTCGCCCGGTATCGTCGACGTCACCGCGGCGAAAGACGTACCGGATGAAGAATGGTTCGGCCCGCTGCTGCAGGTGATCCGCGTGCGCAGTTTCGACGAAGCGCTGCGCGTCGCCAATGCGACGGAATACGGCCTGGCCGCCGGCTTGCTGAGTGAAGACGAAAACCTGTGGCGGCAGTTCCTGATCCATGCCCGCGCCGGCATCGTCAACTGGAACCGTCCGACCACGGGCGCCGCCAGCAGCGCACCGTTCGGCGGCATCGGCAAGTCCGGCAACCATCGCCCGAGCGCCTACTATGCGGCCGACTATTGCGCGTATCCAGTGGCGTCGATCGAAAACAGCGTGCTCGACATGCCGAAGCAGTTGTCGCCGGGTTTGCTGTTCTAGATCTTTTGTAGGGTGGGCACAGAGTGCCCACCCTACCTCTTTATCGATTGTGTTAATCCAGAAGTTCAACAGGACCATCATGCTCACTGCACGCGAATTCAACTTCGACGGACTGGTCGGTCCGTCGCACAACTACGCCGGCCTGTCCTTCGGCAACGTCGCTTCCTTCAACAACGTCAACAGCGTTTCCAATCCGAAGGAAGCCGCGTTGCAAGGCCTGGCGAAAATGCGTGCGCTGGCGTCGCGCGGTTTTGCGCAAGCCCTGTTGCCGCCGCAGGCGCGGCCCAATTTCGCGCTGCTGCGCAGCCTCGGCTTCACCGGCAGCGATGCGGACGTGATCGCACGCGCCTGCAAGGAAGCACCGGTGATCCTGGCCTGTGCATATTCGGCCTCGCCGATGTGGACCGCCAATGCGGCGACGGTCAGCCCGTCCGCCGACACCGCTGAGGGCCGCACGCATTTCACGGTCGCCAACCTCAACAACAAGCTGCATCGCTCGTACGAACACACCCAGACCGCGCGCACGCTGCGCGCGGTGTTCGCGGACCCGAAGCATTTCGTCGTGCATGACGCGCTGCCACCGACGCCGGCATTCGGCGATGAAGGCGCGGCCAATCACACGCGGCTGTGCGCATCGCACGGCGCGCCGGGTGTCGAGATGTTCGTGTATGGACGGGTAGAGTTCGATCCCGATGCGCCCGCGCCGAAGCGCTTCCCCGCGCGACAAACGCTGGAAGCCAGCCAGGCGGTCGCGCGCCTGCATGGCTTGCGCGAACGGCAGACAGTGTTCGTCCAGCAGGAGCCGGAGACCATCGACCAGGGCGTGTTCCACAACGATGTGATCGCGGTCGGCAACGGCAATGTGCTGTTCTACCACCAGCAAGCCTTCGTCAACGAAGCGGGGACACTCGATTCGCTGCGGCAGGCGATGGCGGGTGTGCATGCGGAATTGCAGGCGGTGCGGGTAGACACGGCCGACGTGTCGGTGACCGATGCGGTGACGAGCTACCTGTTCAACAGTCAGTTGCTGTCCAAGCCGAATGGAAAGATGGCGCTGGTGGTGCCGCAGGAGTGCCAGGAAAACGAAGCCGTCGCCCGCTACCTGCAGCGGCTGCTGGCGAGCGGTGGGCCGATTGATGAACTGATCAGTTTCGATCTGCGGCAGAGCATGCGCAACGGCGGCGGGCCCGCTTGCCTGCGGCTGCGCGTGGCGCTGACCGAGGTGGAGGCGGCGGCGATGCATCAAGGCGTGATAATGACGGAAGCGCTGTATGCACGGCTGGTGCAGTGGGTGCACAAGCATTATCGCGATCGGCTGGCGCCGGCGGACCTTGCAGATCCGACGCTGGTGCCTGAGGTGCAGACGGCACTGGATGAATTGACAACGATTCTGGGGCTACCGGGATTGTATGAATTTCAACGTTGAGCGTGCTGTCAGGTTGACTGCTCGCTACCGTTCGAACGACGTTCGTTAAAATTTCTTTCCTCCTTCCCTCTCAACGGGAAGGAGCCTTGCAGAGCGTACCTCGCCTCGCGCAAGCCCCCTTCGGAGGCATTTTTTTTCGCCTTCCGCAAAATTTTCTTCATCGCTTTGCGTTCAATCCCGTTCTTCCTCCGGCCTCCCATCGGTGAACATCGCGCGGCTGTCTACTCTTCCACCCGCGCATCTCCATGTCGCATTTTTTCAAACTCAGGTCGCGTCGCTGGTTTGACCGGTTTGGCATAACTGGTCCAATAGCACTGGCCGGAATGGCGGTTCAAAAGAAGAAGAGTCAAGCAGCTTCATTCACTCAATAGGAGGACACATCCATGAAATGCATCAAATCCCTGCTCGTCGTTGTCGCCGGACTGGTCGTCGGCATGTCGGCGCAGGCGCGCACCTTCGACGAAATCAAAGCAAGCGGCAAGATCATCGTCGCCACCGAAGGCGCCTACCCGCCGTTCAACTACTTCCAGGGTTCCAAACTGGCCGGTTTCGAAGTCGAGCTGGCGGAAGCGATGGTGAAGAAGATGGGCCTGGACATCGAATGGAAAGCCTTGTCCTTCGATGCCTTGCTGGCCGGCTTGCGCCAGGACCGCTGGGACATGGTGATTGCGTCGTTCGGCATCACGCCGGAACGCGCGAAGGCTGTCACCTTCACCAACCCGCACTACTGCAGCGGCGGCGTGATCGTGTCCAAGGACGGCAGCATTCGCACCCCCGACATGCTGGCTGGTAAAACGGTCGCAGTGCAGACCGGTTCCACCTATATGGAAAACGTCAGGAAGCTGCCCAACGTGAAGGAAGTGAAGAACTTTCCGCAGGATACCGATGCCCGCTCCGCGCTGATGAACGGCCGTGTCGACGCCTGGGTCAGCGACCGCTTCGTGGTGAAGAACGCGCTTGAAACCGCGCCGTCCGCCGGCCTGAAGACCGGCGGCTACCTGTTCGTCGAAAAGATCGCCACTGCGGTCAAGAAGGGCAACACCTCGCTTGCGGCAGCCGTCGACAAGGCGCTGGCGGAAGTGATGGCGGATGGCACCTACAAGACCATTTCCGAGAAATACATGAAAGAAGACATCCGCTGCCAGTAATGGCGCAAGTGGATCAAGCGAGGAGAGCGCGTTGAGAGCAGCTATCAGTTTTTTACCGGCGGAATGGTCGCGCGAGAAGCGCAGCGCGGTGTCCATCGCCATCGCCGTCGCCGGCCTGTTCGCCTTCCTGTGGCTGGTGGCGATTCCCTTGTCCTGGATGCCGGAACCGATCGGCTCCAACGCGGAGCAGTTTGCGGAAGGCGCGAAGACCACGGTCGCGCTGACAGTGGTTGCCGGTGTCATCGGCATCGTACTCGGCGTGCTGGCGGCGCTGGGCAAGCTGTCGAAGCTGCCGCCGCTGCGCTGGGTCGCGAACTTCTACATCTGGGTCATCCGCGGCACGCCGCTGCTGGTGCAGGTGCTGTTCGTGTTCCTCGCGCTGCCGTCGCTGGCGCCCGGCCTGCAATTGTCTGATTTCAATTCCGCGGTGGTGGCGCTGGCCTTCAATGCCGGCGCCTACAACGCGGAAGCGATCCGCGCCGGCATCCTGGCGGTGCACAAGGGGCAGACGGAAGCGGCGCGCTCGCTCGGCCTGACGCCGTTCATGACCTTCCGCGACGTGGTGTTCCCGCAGGCGTTCCGCATTTCGCTGCCGCCGCTGGTCAACAACATCGTGTCGCTGCTGAAGGACTCCAGCTTGGCTTACGTGATCGGTGTGGTCGAATTATCCAACATCGGCAACCGTATCCAGTCCGCAACCTTCCAGCCGATCCCGGTGTTCATCACGACCGCGTCCATTTACCTGATCCTGACCACCGTGCTGACGCAGATCTCGGGCGCGATCGAACGGCAACTGGATGTGGAGCGCCACCAATGAGCGGAGACGACAAGACAATGAATATGGCAGACATCGCCGCCGCGCGGGAAGCGGCGCGTCCCGACGCCCAACAGCCGCTGATCATCGCGGAAAACGTCGACAAGCACTTCGGCAACTTCCATGTGATCAAGAACGTGTCGACACAGTTTTACCAAGGCGAAGTGACGGTCATCATCGGCGCGTCCGGCTCCGGCAAGTCGACCTTCCTGCGCATGCTGAACCGGCTGGAGACGCACGACGGCGGACGCATCGTCATCGACGGCATCGAGCTCAACGACGACATGAAGCACATCGACGCCGTGCGGCGCGAAGTCGGCATGGTGTTCCAGAGCTTCAACCTGTTCCCGCACCTGACGGTGATGGATAACGTGACGCTGGCGCCGCGCCGCCTGCGCAACGTGACGCGGGCGCAGGCGGAGGAGGCGGCGCGCCAGCTGCTCGCCAAGGTCGGCATGGAGGCGCATGCGCACAAGTATCCACACCAGTTGTCCGGCGGCCAGCAGCAGCGGGTGGCGATTGCCCGCTCGCTCGCGATGCAGCCGAAGGTGATGCTGTTCGACGAACCGACCAGCGCGCTTGACCCGGAGATGATCAAGGAAGTGCTGGACGTGATGAAGGATCTTGCGCGTTCCGGCATGACCATGATCGTGGTGACGCATGAAATGGGCTTCGCGCGCGAGGTTGCCGACCGCGTGATCTTTTTCGAGAAGGGGCAGATTCTCGAAGAAGCGCCGCCCGACGAGTTTTTCAGCAACGCCCGCAACGAACGCATCCGCGCCTTCCTCGGGCAGATCGCATACACGGCGCGGTAACACCACTTTTCCCATCCGCTGAACGGACCAGGCCCGGTTTCCGGTGCCCGGCGTACCCCGTGTACGCCTGCGCATCGCGAACCAGACAGGGATCGTGCGTGCGAACGGGGGAGGAAAACATCAACACAACAATGCAGTGAACCTTTTTCAAGGGGGGAAACAAAATGAAACTGAAATGCACCACACTGGCCGCATCGATCGCACTGATGTTCGCCGCCGCCATGCCGGCACATGCACAGACCGCGAAGGACTTCGAAGAATTGCGCGCGGAAATGCGCAAGCTGCGCGCCGAACTCGACGCCTTGAAGTCGGCAAAGCAGGACACGTCCGCGACGGCACTGGCCGAGCGCGTGGAACAGGTCGAACTGCGCTCGCAGGATGCGGTCGTGGTCGGCGACATTCCTGGCTCCTTTCGCCTGCCGAAGTCCGATACTTCGATGCGCGTCTACGGTTTCGCCGAGCTGACCATGACGCATGAATTCAAGGGCGATAACAGCGACAACGACTACTCGACCTTCCTGCCGTACGTGCCGCTCAAGGGCAGCGCCGGGGCCAACCGCACCGGCCGCAACGTGATCCACGCGCGCACCTCGCGTATCGGCATCGAAGCCAGCACGCCGTCCCCCTACGGCCCGATCGGCGTGAAGATCGAAGGCGATTTCAACAACGATCCGCGCACCGGCAACTCGGCGGTCTACGGCACCATCGGCAACATCTACACCCAGCAGGCGACCAACAGCTACAACTTCCGCCTGCGCCACGCGTACGGGCAGGTCGGCGGCTTCCTCGCCGGCCAGACCTGGTCGACCTTCATGGATGTCGACAACTCGCCGGAAACCGTCGACTTCAACGGTCCCATCGGCTCCACCTTCATCCGCCAGCCGCAGATCCGCTACACCTACAAGACGCAGAATGCGGGCGCGTTCACCGCCGCGCTCGAAAACTCGGTCAGCTACGTGCTGGACAACACCGGCTCCGCCACCACTAACGGCTTCTCGCATGTGCCCGACCTGGTCGGCCGCTGGGACAAGGGCTTCGACTGGGGCACGGTCAGCGTGCGCGGCGTGAGCCACGAGCACCGCATCAAGGACGGCGCCGGCGTCTCGCTGTCGCGCCGCGGCACCGGCCTGGCAGCCAGCGCGCTGATCAAGACCGTCGGCGACGACTTCGCGACCGTCGGCGTCACTGGCGGCACCGGCATCGGCCGCTACTTCAATTACATCGAAGGCGCGTTCTACGACGCCGGAGCCAACCGCATCCTGATGGAGAAGGCGCTCGGCGTGGTGCTCGGCTACCAGCACAAGGCGTCGGACAGCCTGCGCTTCAATGGCTCGGTGGGCTACCAGAAGAACTACGACAACGCGTACACCGCCTTCGCCCGCGCCAACGGCCTCGACAGCGGCCGCTTCGGCATCAACCGCAAGCTGTGGCAAGCGCATCTCGGCTTCATCTGGAATCCGGTCAAGGGTGTCGACATCGGTACCGAGTACATCATCGGCCGCCGTACCACGCTGGCTGGCGAAAACGGCGACCTGAGCCGCCTGAACTTCTCGGCGAAGTACAACTTCAACTGATACGAATCCTCGTTGCGGCGGCAGACCGCTGTGACGGCACGCATGACCAGGCCCCGGCAACGGGGCCTTTTTGTTTTCCAGGATAAATGATTGTTATCAAAAGAGTATCGAGAAAACATCCATAAACTACTATGCTGCTCGGAAAGACCGTGTACATGCCGACCGATTGCGGACCAGGATGGCGCTCATCGCTTGTGCGAATAAGCTTCTGCGGCGGCCGCAATTTAAAAATTTTCAATGGCGCCGAACTGCTTAAGATGAAACCCATTTGCACCCTGCAAGACAACCCGTGCCGTCTTCCTGTAATTCGACGTCGCCTGTCCGCAAGACGGATGCCGCGGGGCAGCGCACACTCCTGTCATCCCATTGGAGAAGTTCATGACACAGCAAGCAACCGACCTCCGTACCCAAACCCTGGAAAACGTACTGGCCTCCGCCCCCGACCCGGCCTCCGGTATTGCCTCCCTGATCCGTGCCTGGCTCAATTCGCTGGAAGAGGAAGACCTCGCCGGCATCAGCGCCGAAAGCCTGGCCTCGCCGCTTTGGGAAGGCTTCTCGCGCCTGTCGCAATGGACGCCGCGCGAAGGTTGCCGCATCGAAGCGATCGATTGCGCGGACGGGCACGGCGGCACGGCATTGCTGATCGCCAATCCCGACATGCCTTTCCTGGTCGACTCCATCGTGATGGCGATGCGCAAGCTGCGCATCCCGTCGCGCGCGGTCCTGAACGCGGTGTTGTCCGTGCAGCGTGCCGGTGACGGCAACATTGCCGGTGTGGAAAAAGCGGGCGCCGGCGAGGGCGCGCTTGAATCCTACGTGTTGTGCCTGATGTCCGAACGCCTGCAGGGAGAGGACCTGGAAGCGTTGCTGGCGGGCATCCGCATGGCCGCCAACGATGCGGCGATTGTACGCCGCGATGCCGCCGCATTGACCGCGAAGATGTCGGAAGTGGCGACATCCGCCGCTGCCCGCGACGCCAACGGCGAGGAAGTCGCCGCCTTTCTCGAATGGGCGAAGAAGGAAGGTTTCGAAGTTTTCGGCTACGCGCGCTATCACGTCGTTTCCGGACAGCGCGAACTGATGCGCGAGCCCGGCAGCGCGCTCGGCGTGCTGACCGACAAGACGCATCCGGTTTACGGCAATTGCCTGGCCGGCATTCCTGACGACTTCGACACGCTCGCAGCGCGCAAGGAGACGCTGTCGGTAGTCAAGGCCGACGTGCAATCGACCTTGCACCGCGACCAGCAGCTCGACTTCATCGGCGTGCGTGATACAGACGGTCAGGGGACGATACTCGGCGAGTACTGCTTTGTCGGCCTGTTCTCGCGCGCGGCAACAGCCAGCACTTTGCCGCAGCAGCCGTTCGCACGCGGCCGCATCAAGCAGGTGCTGACGCTGGCCGGCGTCCGTTCGGAAGGTTTCCGCGCGGAGAAATTCCTCGAGATACTGGAATCGCTGCCGCGCACCGAAGTGATGGAAGCCGAACCCGCGTGGCTGGCGGGCGTGTGCGGCGCGATCGTCGCCTTGTACAAGCAGCCGCGCGTCAAGGTCTTTGCGCGACGCGACGTCTATGGCCGCCACCTGAACGTGCTGGTGTACATGCCGCGCGAACGCTACGGCTCGCATTCCACCGGAACGCTGAAGCAAACGCTGCGTCAGATCTCCGGCGCGCACGACGTGCAGGTGCAGACGCTGCTGGCCGACGGACCGCTGGCCCGTGTTTACATGATCGCCAACGGCGCCAACATGGCGCTGGAACTGGAAAAAGATATTCAGGCGCCCTTGCTCGACGTGCTGGAAGGCTGGCACAACGCCTTCGACAGCCTGGTCGACACGACCGGCGACGCCGCGTTGCGCCAGTCGCTGCGCAAGCTGCGCGCCAGCCTCCCCACCGATTACATCAATGGCGTCTCGCCGCAGGTCGGCTACCGCGACCTGTGCACCTTGCTCGGCAATCCGCAGCCGTCGCGCGTCAAGGTGCGGATCGAAATCGGTGCCGAAGATGCGGTGACGATCCGCCTGCACTCGGTCAACAGCGTGCCGCCCTTGTCGCAGATCCTTCCGGCGCTGCACAATGCCGGCGTTGCGATACTGCGCGAGCGCACCCATTCGATTCCTGCGCCCGACGGCAGCCGCTTTTTCGTGTCCTGCCTGACCGCAGACGCGCAAAGCGCGATCAAGCTGGCCCAGCCGCAGGTCGCGCAGGCGGCGCAGGATTTGTTCGAATCGCTTTGCAACGATGAAGCCGAAGACGGCCGCATGAACGCGCTGGTGGTCGAGGCCGGACTGCGCATGCGCGAAGTGCAACTGATCCGTGCCTATGCCAGCTATTGGCGCCAGGCCGGCTGCCGCTTCAGCTTGCGCTACATGGCGGAACGCCTGAAGACCCAGCCGGCGCTCGTGCGCACGCTGGTGGAAGCCTTCACCGCGCGCTTCGATCCGTCCCTGAGCGCGGAACAGCGCGCTTTCGGCAGCGCAGCCTTGTCTTCCTTCAAGCAGCGGCTGGCGGACATCAACCATGCCGACACCGAAAACATCCTGCGCAGCATTGCCGACCTGATGCTGGCGACGCTGCGCACCTCGTACTTCCAGAACGCACAGAAGGGCGACACCATCATCTTCAAGTTCGACAGCAGCCAGCTTGCATTGCTGCCGCAGCCGCGTCCGTACCGCGAGATCTTCGTGTTCTCGCGCCGCTTCGAAGGCGTGCACCTGCGCGGCGGCCCCGTTGCGCGGGGCGGCTTGCGCTGGTCGGACCGCATGGAAGATTACCGTACCGAAGTGCTCGGCCTGGTGAAGGCGCAGATGGTGAAGAACGCCGTCATCGTGCCGGCCGGCGCCAAGGGCGGTTTCGTCTGCAAGATGATGCCCAAGGAAGCGACGCGCGAAGTGGTCGCGGTGGAAGGCGAGGCCGTGTACCGCCTGTTCATCGCCGGTCTGCTGGACGTCACCGACAACCGCGTACGCGGCGAAGTCGTCGCGCCGCAGGACACCGTCTGCTACGACGATGCCGACCCGTATCTCGTGGTGGCGGCCGATAAGGGCACCGCGACCTTCTCCGACATCGCCAACGGCATTGCGGTCAAGCGGGGCTTCTGGCTGGGCGACGCTTTTGCCTCCGGCGGTTCCAACGGTTACGACCACAAGAAACTCGGCATCACCGCGAAAGGCGCGTGGGAAGCGGTCAAGCGCCACTTCTATGAAATCGGCCACGACCTCGACAGCACCCCCATCACCGCCGTCGGCGTGGGCGACATGTCGGGCGACGTGTTCGGCAACGGCGTGCTGCTGTCGCGCCAGCT
>CBIHRJ010000048.1:0-44489 GCA_966212445.1 uncultured Noviherbaspirillum sp.
GCCGCCGGAATTCGCGCTTACAAAACGTCGGGAAGTTGTGTGTAATGAGGTGGGCACAGCCTGGGCGAGTTGTTCAACGCGTTGCACTGGCGAGGAGCGCCATGGTGGCGTTCCATCCTCCGTGTCGCCCAGGGCGCGCGAGTTAGCTAAACGGTGCAGGATAAAAATTAAAATGAATAGTTGTGACGATGATTATTTTTTTATTAGAAAGCAGATAGAAAGAGAAGATCTGCCTTCGCTCACCCCAGATAAAAACACTGAGGACCGAAAATTTAGCTTTGCAAAACAACCCGTGGGCTCCCCGCCATTAGTATTTACAAACGGCGCGAGGGACTATCAAAAGAAGCATCGAGTGAAGGTGGTTAAAGCACCTCCAAGTATATTGTTTAATGGTTCCAATCTCGTCGTGGAAGCAGCAATCCGGGAAAAATTACTAAATTATGAAATCCCAAATATGTATCTGCACCCAGCAGTTTACATTCATGATGACGGCACTTGGTATGAAAATTATTGGTACATGACATTTACCGAAGAGTTTGACTGTTGGGACAGACAAAATTCCTCCTACGATCCTGATCCGATAACGCTAGGGGGCGAATCCTATGAGATGTACAGCTACAGCTTAAATCAATTTCTATTAGATGAAACGTCTTTGGAAAAGAGACTCTTATTCAAAATGGGAGGTACAACAGACGGGTTTATCGTATGTCATAAGAGTCTTCTCGGCGTTTTCGGCGGAAGCGCAGATTCCGGTGCGCTTATTCAGCCAATAGGGGATTACTAAACACAAAAAGCGAAAAAATTATCAATGAGTTAGATAAACTAAGTAAAAAGATTGCAAAATTCATACAAAATAAACCGGGCGAAGCGCTTTTGACTAACATTGCAAAGCACTTTACTCCTGGTAATTCAATGGGTTGTGGCGGGGTGGACTCGGTCTCTCACCACAAAAGTTTGAAGCCATGTCCAGTTGAAAGAAATCATCAAAACAGGCAAGCGCAAGGGAAAAAAGGTGAAGGTATCACCTACGTAAGTAGTCGCCCCTGCAAAACCCGGCGAAGCCGCATAAGCCAAGGCATCGCGTGCGGCAATGTGGTGTTGAAATCCTCGAGAAATTAAAATGACGGCAAATAAACCTGAGAGAAATTGAAGGAACTGGGGATGGCGACCGACGATTTTTTCCGGGCCCGGCTGGAACAGATGATCGACTTGCGGCATCCGCTGGCGGTGCTGGCCAAACGCATGCCGTGGGCACAGATCGAAGCGGCGCTGGCGCCCACATTCGCACGCCAGCGCCGTCCCGGGAAGACGATCGAAGGGGACGACCTGTTCGGCACCACGCTGGAAATCGCCGGCGGCGGCCCGAGTGCGGCAGGCCGTCGGCGCTTGCCGATCCGGCGGATGGCGTCGCTGCTCTATCTCAAGCATGCGTTCGATCTGAGCGACGAGGACGTGGTCGAACGCTGGAGCGAGAACGTGGTGTGGCAATACTTCAGCGGCCAGGAGTACTACACGCCGGCGCTGCCGTGCGACGCCACCCAGATCGGGCGCTTTCGCAGCGCCGTCGGCGAAGCCGGCGTCGAAGAACTGCTCAAGGCGACCATCGACACCGCGGTGCACAGCAAGGCGATCCGCCCGGCGGAGTTCGAGCGGGTGATCGTCGCCACCATGGTGCAGGAGAAAGCGATCGCCCGTCCGGTCGACAGCCGGCTGCTGGAAATCGCCCGGGCCAAGGTGGTACAAGCGGCCAAGGGCGCCAACATGGCCCTGAAGCAGACGTTCGTCAAGGAGGGCAAGACACTACGACGCCAAGCGGGCGGCTATGCGCATGCGAAACAGTTCAAGCGGCTGCGGCGCACCGTCAAGCGGCAACGCACCATCCTCGGCATCGTGCTGCGCGAAGTCCGGCGCAAGCTCGCCTGTGCGGCGACGAACCTCGGGGCCGGCGCACTCGCCCGTCTGAACCAATTGCTCGAGCGCGCCGAACGGATACGCCGGCAACAGCCGAAGGACAAGCACAAGCTGTATGCGCTGCATGCGTCCGAAGTGGAATACATCGGCAAGGGCAAGGCGCGCGCCAGCCGTATGAATTCGGCGTCAAGACCAGCATCGCGGTCACGCACAAGAGCGGGCTGATGGTCGGGGCGCGCACGTTTCCGGGAAACCCGTATGACGGCCACATCCTGTCGGCGCAGCTGGAGCAAACGCGGATCCTGCTGGAAGACGTGGGACGCGTGCCGAAGGAAGTGGTGGTCGATTTGGGATTCCGGGGTGTTGACGGCGATAACCCGTCGGTCGAGATGATTCATCGCGGCAAGTACAAGCGTCTGAGCCGGTCGCAGCGGCGCTGGCTCAAGCGGCGGCAGGCAGTGGAACCAGCGATCGGGCATCTGAAGGCGGATCACCGGATGGATCGGTGCTGGCGGCTGGGCGCGACCTGCAGCTGGCCGTGGGCGAAGACCTCAGCGTACACAGCGGGCAGGCGATCGGGCTGCTGGCGGGGGCGGTGGCAGCCGGGGACGACGGCAGCGGGATCAAGCTGTTCGCGGGCCAGGGCGACGTCGAGCTGCAGGCGCAGAGCGACGAGCTGACGCTGGCGGCGAAGGAACTGGTGAAGCTGGTCAGCGCCGACAGCGGGATCGACTTGGCGGCGGCGAAGAGCATCGTGCTGTGCACCGAGGGCGGCGCGAGTTTGACCCTCGAAGGCGGCAACGTCAGCTTTGAATGTCCGGGGACGATTTCGATGAAGTCGGGGAGCAAGGAGTTTGGCGGACCGGAGAAAATGACGTTCCCACTCCTCGCGTTTCCGAAGTCCGTCTGCGTCGAATGCCTGCTCAAGGCGCGCGCCGCAGGTTCACCTTTTGCATGGAAATAGCATGCTCAATCACGACGACTTTTACAAGCTGTTTGCCAGCATCGGGGGAGCGCGCTCCGATACTTTATACGCATTGGCGGATCACGCCGGAATGCCGGGATTGGCGCAGAAGCTCACAGCAAGCAAGGTAAGCTGGACGAATCTGCTCGGTGATGGGCGCGACGACGCGTTGGCGGCAGCTCCCTTGCTGTTCCCGATTCAGGCCACTGAAAGCCCGCGACAAGATAGTCTTCTCGATTGGATAGGATATCGGGGTACCTATACTTCAAGCCTCGTCTTGCTGGCGTCTCCCCTTCCTCGGCATGAGCTGGCACGCCGCCTGACGGAACGTCTTGACGTCGCCTTGCCCGAAAACGTGACGATCACTCTGCGATTCTTTGATCCACGCATTTTCGAGCAACTAGTCCAAGTGTTCAGCCCCGAACAAAGGGCGGCCTTCCTCGGTGTGGCTCATGACTGGTGGTTTGTCGACAGACGTGGGCAGCTGAGACACGTCGATTCCAAATTTTCGGAAGTCGATCTACTGGATTCGCCGTTAAATTTGAACCAGGAACAGGAGCACGCATTGTTGGACGCGAGCGAGCCAGATCAGGTGGCGAACATGTTGAAAGAGCGGATGCCGGAGGCCTACCAGGGATTGCCGGCACCGGAACGGCACGACTTTTTTTTGCGGCACATGAATGCTGCGCGAAACTACGGCATTCAGCCGACGCATGAACTCGGCCTCTACTGCGGCCTGGCCCTTCTGTACGGCGAAGGATTTTCGATGGAAAAGGAGTGGCAGCCTGTGCTTGAAAAGGTTCGAACGGGAAACCTCAGTTTGACAAAGGCCGTGATGCAGGCGGCCGCAGAGGGATAGATAGCGAGAGCGCTAAGATTGTCGTCTGTATAGACCATGCCGAAAAAGAGACCGGAGCTGTATTTGCTATGAGCGCAATTTTTAACCAATATTTCAGCAAACGGTGGAGCACGTTTTTCGTTGGCTTACTGCTAGTCGTGTCAGGTCTCTCCGCATGTGGCGCGCGGACGCCGACAAGCGATGCCACTCAGAACGCGCGAAAGAAATTGCCGATGGGTACAACTATAGGACTCACGCTCGTGGGCTATAACTATACGAATCGCTATATCGACGAGTTTAGTGTTGATGGCGTCGGCGGTGGGAATTTGTTTGTTAGTGGCCCCACCAGTGGCGGCGGAGGCGACGTTTGCTGCGTGAACTACATTACAGGGCCAGGAGAATGGAAGGTGCACGTGAAATGGCAGGCTGATGCCTGCACTTATGACGAACACACCTGGAGCAACGGTGAAAAACACTCCGAAATCTATAGCTATTTTAAAGAGGCTGACGTACTGGTCGATCCTCATGTTCCAGATCATCCCGCTTACTTCGAAGTGCATTTTTATCCGGATGGGCATGTGGAAGCAGTCATTACCGAACATGCGTCGCCACCTCGCCTGAAGTTGAGCAAGAGTCGCGAAGATCGATCCCCTTATAGACAATGCCCCAATGACAAAAAGCCGGAGGTGTAATTCGATATGAACCCAATTTTCAGGAAGCGCCTTGCTCTTCCACGGGGGTTGTTGCTTCTGAGTTTGATGTTGATTGTCTTGTTTTTCTCTGCATGCAAAGCCCAGACGTCGGACGCAAATGCTGCCGATCAGCCGCGGAAGAAAGCTCCTATTGGAACAGCCGTAGGACTCACGCTCGTGGGCTATAACTACACGAATCGCTATATCGACGAATTTAGTGTTGATGGCGTCGGCGGTGGAAATTTGTTTGTTAGTGGGCCCACCAGTGGCGGCGGGGGTGACGTTTGCTGCGTGGACATCGTCTCAGGAGCTCACGCCAGGAAGGTGAAAATTCGCTGGCAGGCAGATGCATGCACATACGACGAACGAACCTGGAGTAATGGCGAAAAACACTCGGACATCTACAGTTTTTTTAAGGAAGTCGAAGTGCAGGTAGATCCGCATATTCCTGATTTTCCCGCTTACTTCGAAGTGCATTTTTATCCGGATGGGCATGTGGAAGCAGCCATTACCGAACATGCGTCACCACCTCGCCTGAAGTTGAACAAGAGTCGCGAAGATCGATCCCCTTACAGACAGTGCCCCAATGACAAAAAGTCGAAAGAATGATGCTGTTGGCGATACGCTTTCGCCTCCCCTGCAGGCGAATGCACAGGCCCTGCGCTTTGCTGCCGACCAAGGTTTGCATATTCCAGCAGAAGCAGCCTCCAAGCCAGTGCTGCCCACCAAAATCGGCAATCTTGCGACGTGCCTGGCAAACCACGCAGCAAGCGCTTCACCTCCCGGAACGTGCGTACAAACGCTATGGTTCAGCTTTTTCTTTGACGGCACCGGAAATAACCTTGATGCAGACATTGGCACACTAAAGCACAGCAACGTCACCCGGCTTTATCGCGTCCATAAAGAAGTTGATACGGCGGAAGGAATATACCGAATTTACATTCCCGGCGTCGGCACCTACTTCAAGGATATTGGTGACGAAGGCGGCACTACTCTGGGTGGTAGTTCTGGCGACAGAGGGGCGGACCGCATCGAGTGGGCGCAAAAACAGTTTGACGAAAGAATGAAGTTCCATATCGCTCGTGCCAACAACCCTGCCAACGCGATCGTGGAAATCAATATTTCGGCATTCGGCTTCAGCCGTGGGGCAGCGCTTGCCCGCGCGCTCATCCATCGTTTTGTGAAGCGACGGTGCCGGCAAGACACCGAGGGCCGCTGGCGATTGACTCCGGGCGGATATCCGGTTCGTATTCGTTTCATGGGGCTGTTCGACACGGTAGCGTCGGTCGGCATGCCGATGAGCGCCAATAATACGAGCGTAATCGGTACGACGATCGGCAGCGTTTCATACATCATCAAAGCGCGGTTGGAAGACGTTTCCTATGCAGATACGCGGCCGGAGCGTCTCGCTTTTTCCCACAATGCGCGCCCCGGCGCAGACCCGGCTCCCGGCGATTTTGACGGTCACGCCGGATATGGAGCCGACCTACACATTCCGGACATGGTGGAGGAGGTGCAACATTTCGTAGCTGCCCACGAATTGCGCAATTCTTTCCCTCTCGACAGCATAAGCGAACTTGAGGATGGCTCCATTCGTAAGCCTCCGCAGTTTATCGAAACCGTTTATCCGGGAGTTCATTCGGACCTCGGCGGCAGCTACCGCCCCGGGGAGGGCGCGCGAAGCGAACGTTCGGATCAAAAACTGGGCTTGATTCCGCTCAGAAACATGTATGACCGGGCGGTTGCCAAGGGAGTGCCGTTACTGCCGGAAACGGCATGGCAGCAACGTAACAAGGATGACTTTGCACTGGCTTCGGAAGTCCTTGCAAATTATGCTTATTATTTGAGCAGAGTGCCCTCCTCTTCGACACTTGGCGGCCTGTTTAATGCACATATGGCCCTGTACTACGCATGGCGGTTTCGGGCGATCCGGCTGAAGGCGCAGGGTGATCACCGCGAAAAAGATCTGATCACCAAGAATGACGCGATCTACAGAAGCGAGAAGGAAGCATTGGATAAGCAAATCCATGCCCTGGAAGTAGAAAACAACGCAGCATGGAAAAAAGTGGAGCAAGCGCAACTGGCGCGGGACTCCTTTCTGATGAATGGATATGGTAATTCCAATAAGGAAAAACTTGAAACTTACGACGCAAAGATAGTTACGGCGCGTCGTGAGCAAGCCGTCGCCCAAGACAAACTCCTGCGAGCCAAGGCAAAACGGGATGCCTTACCGCAAGCCGGGTGCCTGGAACATCGGATCGAAATGTATGACAGACAGTTGCTGGACGACGCCCGCGCAATCTACGAGGTCTATACCAGAATTCCGATTGGCAGATCTGCGCCTGACCCGGCCGTGCGAGCCAGCTTACGGCCCCACTACAAGGCGATGATGATTGCCTATGAAAACGAATACATCCACGGCTGCGGTTTGACAGATGAGAAGATCATCGCGTTCTTCGACAACTATATCCATGATTCCTTGGCGGGGTTCGCCAAGGACGCTACGCTGCTGTCCGACCCGCGCGTGATTTATCTCGGTGGCGATCAGAAATATAAATATGCGGCACTGGAAAATGAGGATGAAGTCGACTCGGTTTACTCGGAGCGATCTGCAGCCTAAGCACGGTAAGAAGCGCCTGACAAAATGCCGATGACAAGGCACACCGACTTGGCATCCGGTCAGCATTCGTGCATAGCGGGCAGGCGATCGGGCTGCTGGCGGGGGCGGTCGGGCCGGGCGACGACGGCAGCGGCCTCAAGCTGTTCGCGGGGCAGGGCGATGTCGAGCTGCAGGCGCAGAGCGACGAGCTGACGCTGGCGGCGAAGGAGCTGGTGAAGCTGGTCAGCGCCGACAGCCACATCGACTTCGCGGCCGCGAAGAGCATCGTGCTGTGCACCGAGGGCGGGGCGAGTTTGACCCTCGAAGGCGGCAACGTTAGCTTTGAATGTCCGGGGACGATTTCGATGAAGTCGGGGAGCAAGGAGTTTGGCGGACCGGAAAGAAACCAATTCCTCCTGCCCGTACTACCCAATTCAGAGAACACCTGGGTGGATCTGGGCGAAAAAATCAAGGAAACCGCAGGCACTGCTTACGACAGATTGGCCACCTACAGCAAGCAACGCTATGAAGACCTGAAGAAGGACCTCAACAAGTACGTTGAAAATCCTGACGACACCTTCTACAACTGGGCATGGCGGCAAACGGTAATCAAGGAGCAGACCGACGAACTGGTCAGCCAACAAGTCACAGGCGTCGATCTCGCATGCCGCGTCCCGGCATGACGGGCGCGATGCGTCTTGCTAACCCGCGCGGCGCAAGCAGACTGCGGTACGTCGTTCCTGCGCTTGCCAAGAAGATTGGCGCTTGCTTCGCTGCTCAGGCCCCGAGCGCCACATCCCCCGCCGCCGCCGAGCGGCTGCCCGCAACCGGCGGGTTGCTTTCGCCGCGATACGCGAACACCAGCGAATGCTTCACTGCATTGCCCGTGTTTCTGCCCGCCGCATGAAACAGGCCGCTGTGGAAGAACAGCACATCTCCCTGTTCCAGTTCCACCGTCCGTCCCTGCGCAAAAATCGCCTGGTTTTCTTCCACGTCCGGCCGCAGGAAGTCGAGGTCGTCCAGTTGCGCACGACCGATGTCGAGGCGATGCGAGCCGGGGATGATTTTCAGCGCACCGTTGGCTTCGGTTTCGCTGCCGAGCGCGAGCCAGACCGAAATCAGGTCGGGGCGCGCGAAAGACCAGTAGCGGATGTCGCGATGCCAGCCGGTGGCGGTGCCGAAATCGGGATGCTTGGTCATCACGCAGTTGTGGTGCGCACGCGTCAGGCAGATATTCTCGCCCAGCAGTTGCGCCAGCCGGCCGACCAGTTGCGGACCGGCCGCCCATTCGCGGAAGCTGGCATCGCGGCCCCACGCATCGCGCAGGCGCCGCACCGTGCGGCCGCCGGGCGCATCGAGCGACGTCGGTGCACCGGGGTAGCCGAGTTCGGCTTCGTATTCGATGGGGGCGATTTCGTGCCGCAAGTGGTCGCGGGTGACCGCCAGCATGGTTTCGCAGGCTGCGGAAGAGGCAAGCTTCCTGAAAATCAGGTAGCCGTCGTGCCGGAATTGTTCGATCTGGGATGCGGTAAGCCGGTTTTCCATTGCAGCAGATGTTCTTGTGAGTCTGCTAGCTTAACGCATAATCGTCCGGTTCATCGGCGGAAGACTGCGTCCGGGACGGTCGCTGCGGCCAGTGCCGCACGGCCCGTCCCGGACGTCCGCGGACTCAGTTCCTGCTCTTGTCCGTTGCTTTGTTCTCGACGCGCAAGGGTTGTTCGCCGAGGTCGACCGTGACCATGTTTTTCGCCTGCTCGGTGTTGTAGCGGATGCGGACATTCTTTGCATCCACTCCGTTCTTCACCAGTTCGTTCCTGATCTGGACCGCACGGGAAATCGCAACCTGCACCGCGTTGCCGTTGACGCGACGGTCGCTGTAGCCCTTGAGTACGATCTTTTCGGCCCGTTTGGCGCGTGCAAACAGCCGGTTGACCAGTGCCTGGGCGTCGCTGTCGAGCTCGGTGCTTTCCGGCGCGAACTCGATGACGGCCGGGTTTGGGATGGCGACTTGCGGTTCGGCGTCGGGAGTTACGGCTGCCGATTGTACTTCCGGAGCAGGTTCTGCCGGTTCCGCCGCTGTCGTTGCTGCAGGTGTGTCATCGGCGGGGCGCGTGTCGACCTGTGCGCAGCCGCCCAGAGTGATGAAGAAGGATGCCGCCAGTGCCGCGGCCATGAGTTTCGATAACATCTGTTTCCCCTTGAAGTGGGCCGTCGTCCGCTCACTGCTATGCTGCCGGACAAGGCATGAAAGAATGCTTGAAAGCAAGAGAGCATCATTAACATAAATGCAACGCAAATTGTAGCAAAAAATATAACTTTTGCATCGGAAAGCTTTCCGGAGGGAGAGAACAGGGGGAATGAATGAAGGACTTGAAGCATTATTTCGCAGCGCGCCGGCGCATGTTGCGGCACTTGGCCTGGAGCGGAGCGCTCGGCGCCGGCGGCCTGTCCATGGTGTTGCAGGCGGCGCTGGCGGGCGGCCGGCAAACCGGCATGCGCAGCATCAAGGGCCAGGTACTTGTCGACGGTCAACCGGCGACCCTGGGGCAGCAGATACGGCTCGGGCAGCAGGTGAGTACCGGTCCGGGAGGCGAGGCGGTGTTCGTGATCGGCGAGAACGCATTCCTGCAGCATGAAAACAGCCGTTTCGAAACGGATTCGGCCGCCGGCGTGGTGGTGCTGCGCTATCTCACCGGCAAGATACTGAGCGTGTTTGGCAAGGGCGGGAAGCGGCTGGAAACGCCGACCGCGACGATCGGCATCCGTGGCACCGGTTGCTACATCGAGGCGATGCCGGAGCAGGTTTATTTTTGCCTGTGCTATGGCACTGCCGACATCGAGCCGCTGGCAATGCCGGGGATGCGCAAGACGATAAGCACCTCGCACCACGAGCATCCGATGACGATAGACACCGAGACCTCGCACGAGGTGATGAAGCCGGCAAGCGTGATCAATCACACCGACAGCGAGCTGATCATGCTGGAAGAGCTGGTGGGCAGGGTGCCGCCGTTCTACGGGATGGGGTACAAACCCTATTAGGGCAGTTTTACTTCCCGAACAGTTTCCTGACCACGCCGCCCAGCCCCTCGGCCGCGCCGCCGACACCCTTGGCCAGTCCTTCGATGCTGATGCCGAGGGTTTCCGCAACGGCCGCGCCCGCGCGCTTCGCGAAGCTGTCGTTGAGGGAGAACTGCGGATCGCTCAGGTTGCCTTCGAGCGTGAAGTCGATGCTGATCTGGCCCTTGCGGTTTTTCAGCGCCGCCACGACCGCTTGCCGCGGGACACCCATGAAGGTGCTCAACGGGCCGCTGCCGGGCGCCAGCTCCAGGCCGTTGAGCGTGAGCGTGCCGGGTGCATTCAGGCGGTTGCCGCGCACCGTCGACTTCAGCCGCAGGTCGAGTGTGCCGCGCCGCACGCCGGTTTCCGAGGCCTTGATCAGGTAGGGCTGCAGCGCCACCAGGTCGACGCCATGCAGCTTGGTCGCGATCTCCGAATTTTTGGCAGCCAGTTCCACCCAGCCATCCATCGACAGTCTGCCGTTCTGGCGGACTCCCTTGATCGCGCCGTCGATCGCGATCCGGGTGCGGCCGGACAGCGACGGCAGTTGCAGGTTCTCCACCCGCGCATGCAACTGCTCGATGCGCGTCTTGTGCGCCGGCTGGCGCACACTGGCATCGAAGAATTCGAGCACGCCGTGGCTCAGTTCGATGGTGCCGATGCTGAACGGCGGCGCTTGCGGCGCATCCCCGGTCCCACTGGACGATGCAGCGAGCAGCGTCGGCAGGATGCGGAACTTGCCGTCGCGCGTGCGCAGCGCCGACACATAAGCGTTGTCGATCACGATGCGCGGCACATGCAGCCGCGCCGAGAACAGCGCAAGCAGGTCGGGATGGATTTCCACCCGTTCGGCCCGCAGCGTCTCCGGCGTCGGCCAGCCTTGCGGCGCCTTGATGCGGATGTCGCGCAAGGTGATCGACGACCAGCCGACCATGATCTCGGCGACTTCGCTCTCCGGGCCGAGCGCTTGCTCGACCTGGCTCTTGAGTGCCCCGGTCGCGAAGTGCAGGGCAATGACGGCCGCGGCGGTAAGCATGCCGGCGGCGATGGCGCCGAAAACGGCGACGCGCTTGATATTCATGGTCGATACGGATTGTCTGGATCGGAAAAAGACACCGCCGTCGCGCGCGGGCGGACGAGAGATGTCGGCAAATCATACCCTTGTTCGACGCGGTTTTTCACTAGCGGCCCCAGGGATCGTGCCGCCAGCCTCACTGCCGCAGCCCGAAGCGCGCCCGGTACTCGCGCGGCGTGAGCTGCGCCCAGCGCTTGAACACCTTGCTGAAACTCGACACGTCTTCATAGCCGCAACGGCCGGTGATGTCTTCCAGCGACAGCCGGGTCGATTCCAGCAGCGCTTTCGCGCGTTCGACCCGCAGCAGCTGCGCATAGTGTACCGGGCTGTGGCCGATCGCCTCCTGGAAGCGCCGCAGCAGCGTGCGCTGGCTGGTGTTGCAGTGTGCCGCCAGTTCCGCCATCGACCAGTTGCTGTCGAGCCGTTGGTTGAGCCAGTGCCGTGCGCGTTCGATCACCACGTGGCCTTGGTCCTGGATCATGGCGGTGGCGATGTACGGCGCCTGGCTGGAACGGTTGCCATCCATCACCAGCACCTTTGCGACCGCCTGCCGCAATTCCTCGCCGCCGAAGCGTCCGACCAGCCACAGCGCGAGATCCAGGTAAGAGGCGACGCCGCCCGACGACACATGGTTGCCGTCCTCCACTACCAGTTGTTCCGCATCCAGGATCACCTTTGGAAAGCGCTTGCGGAAGTAGGCGCTGAGCCACCAGCTGGTGGTCGCGCGGCGGCCGTCGAGCAGACCTGCCTCGGCGACGAGGCAGGTGCTGGAGCAACTGGAGACGATCAGCCGTCCGCCCTGCGCGAAGCGGCGCAAGGTTTTCTGCTCCGGTCCGAGGCGTTCCAGCATCGGCGTCAGGTCGTACGGTCCCTGGTGATCGATCCCGGGCAGTACCAGCGCATCGAGGCTGCCGGGATCGACCGGCTGCATGCGGAAACTCAGGCCGTCGACCGTCACCGTTTCGTCGCCGCGCGCGCTGAACCACTGTGCATCGAAATGCACCCGTTGTGCGGCCGGCCGGTAGGCGCCCAGCGTGTTGGCGATACGCAGCACGTCGAGCGGCATCACCGCGCCGCCGCGCAGGCAGCCGGGATAGACCAGGATGCCGATCCGGATGGTGTTGATTGTCATTTGGCGAATTACACCATGAAATTGTCGATTCAGACAATGGTAGCCGGGCAGGCCGGCTTCGATAATGGCCGCTCGATCAACTAACAAGGAAACACCATGATGACGACCTATCCCGCATTGCCTGCATTCGCGCTCGCACTCGTCGCGCTGTTCCTGAAAACCACGCTGACCAGTATTCTTCAGGTCGCAAGCCGCTTTCGTTCGCGCGCATTTTTGCTGCCGGAGGACGCGGCGCTGGCCCGCACCAAGCCGCGCGAGGCTGAATCGCCCTTCGTGCAGCGTTGTGCGAATGTGTGGCGCAACGATGTCGAAAACCTGCCCTTGTTCATTGCGCTGGCGCTCGTCTACGTGCTGCTTGGCGCTCCGCTGGAATCCGCGCAATGGCTGTTTTCCGCCTTTGTGCTGTTGCGCTATGCGCATACCGTGATATACCTGCGCGGCTTGCAGCCTTGGCGGGTGCTGGCGTACTACGGCGGACTGGCGGTGTGCTGGGTGATCGCGGTTCGCATTCTGCAGTTGGCATTGAACTGAAACGACATGAAAGGAACATGATGGACAAGGCAGTATCCGCATTACTGGCCGCGGTGGCGGTCATCCACCTGCTGCCGCTGTCGGGCGTGCTCGGCGCCGAGCGCCTGACGGCCTTGTACGGCATCTCATTCGCGGACCCCGACCTGCTGATCATGATGCGCCACCGGGCGGTGCTGTTCGGCCTGCTTGGCGCATTCCTGCTGTATGCGGCGTTCAAGCCGGCGTTGCAGCCGCTGGCCTTTGTCGCAGGCTTCGTCAGTACTGTGTCCTTCCTCTGGCTGGCGAAGTCCGTCGGCGGCTACGGCGCATCGCTGAGCAGGGTGGTCATTGCCGATGTGGTGGCGGTGGCATGCCTCATCGTGGCGGCGGCTTTGTTCCTGCTGCAGCAGCGTGCTGCGGTCAGCGCCTGAGCCGGAAATCGACCTGCACCGGGCGGCCCGGCAGTTCCAGCGCCGCATGCGGCGCCGGCGAGCGACTGACGATTTTCCCGCGCCGTAGCACATAGCGTCTTGCGGCGCGCAGGCGGATCGCCTCGATGGTGCTGCCGGCGTCGAGGATCACCAGGTCGGCATGGCAGCCCGGCCGCAGGCCGTAGCCGTCGAGGCCGAGGATGCGCGCCGGCGTTTCCGTCACCGCCAGGAAGCAGGCATGCATCGCTTCCTGGCCGGTCATCTGTGCGACATGCAGTCCCATGTGCGCGACTTCCAGCATGTCGCCGGAACCGAGCCCGTACCACGGGTCCATCACGCAGTCGTGGCCGAAGGCGACATCGACACCGGCGGTCAGCAGTTCCGGCACGCGCGTCATGCCGCGTCGCTTCGGATAGGTGTCGTGCCGACCCTGCAGCGTGATGTTGATGAGCGGGTTGGCGATCGCGGCGACGCCGGCTTCGCGGATCAGCGGCAGCAGCTTGCTGACGTAGTAGTTGTCCATCGAATGCATCGAGGTCAGGTGCGAGCCTGCCACGCGTCCCTGCAGGCCGAGACGCTGCGCGTGATACGCCAGCGTCTCGATGTGGCGCGATAGCGGATCGTCCGATTCGTCGCAATGCATATCGACGCGCAAGCCCTTTTCGGCGGCGAACTCGCACAGCAGTCGCACCGATTCGGCGCCGTCGGCCATGGTGCGCTCGAAATGCGGAATGCCGCCGACCACGTCCACGCCCATCGCGATCGCGCGCTGGAGGTTGGCGAATGCGGTCGGACTGCGCAGCACGCCGTCCTGCGGGAAGGCGACCAGTTGCAGGTCGAGCCAGGGTGCGACCTGCTTCTTCACTTGCAACAGCGCTTCCACCGCCAGCAGGCGGTCGTCGCAGATGTCGACATGGGTGCGGATCGCGAGCAGGCCGCGCGCCACCGCCCAGTCGCAATACTGCAACGCGCGTTCGACCAGTGCTTCCTGCGTCAGCAACGGCTTCAGCTCGCCCCACAACGCAATGCCTTCCAGCAGCGTGCCGGAGCGGTTCACGCGCGGCTGGCCGTAGCTGAGCGTGGAATCCATGTGGAAATGGGCGTCGACAAAGGGCGGCGTGACGAGATCGCCCGCGGCGTCGATTTCCTGTACGCCGCGAGCGGCGAGTGCGGGGCCGAGCGCGGCGATGCGGCCGCCTTCGATCGCGATATCGGCTTGCGTGCCGTCGGGCAGCGTGGCATTGCGGATCACGAGGTCCATACAGCTTCCTTATTCATGTTGATAGGGCGGCAGCGGCGCGCCGCAGTCCTTGCAGAATTTCGCGTCCGCTTCATGGCCTTCGCTCAGGCAGCGGTGGCAGGTACGGGTGGTCGGCGGGCGTTGCAGCCGTTGTGTCGTCATCTCGGCGGTGACGATGCCGGTCGGTACCGCCAGCACGCCCCAGCCGAGCAGCATCATCAGCGAGGCGATCGCCTTGCCGGCGTCGGACTGCGGCGTGATGTCGCCATAGCCGACCGTGGTCATGGTGACGATCGCCCAGTACATCGCTTTCGGAATGCTGGTAAAGCCATGTTCCGGGCCTTCGAGTACATACATCAAGGTGCCCATCAGCAGCACCACCATCAACACCAGTGACAGGAAGACCATGATCTTGCGGCCGCTGGCGCGCACAGCGCGCGTCAGCACCTGGTATTCCTGCACATACAGCGTGAGCTTGAAGACACGGAATACGCGGATCAGGCGCAGGATGCGCACGTCGAGCAGCGAGTGCACTTCGGGAACAAAGAACGCGAGATAGGTCGGCAGCACCGACAGCAGGTCGATCACGCCGAAAAAGCTGGTGGCGTAGCGCAGCGGATATTTCACGCAGGCCAGGCGCACCACGTATTCGGCAGTGAACAGCAGCGTGATGCCCCATTCGAACGCGCGTAGCGTGATGTCGTGGCTATCGCCGATGGACTTCACGCTGTCGAGCATCACGACGACGATGCTGATCAGGATGGCGACGATCAGCCAGGTATCGAAGCGCTTGCCGGCGGCGGTGTCCGCTTCGAAGATGATGGTGTACAGGCGCAGCCGCAGGCCGCTGTCGGGTTTGCCGAATTGCGCCGACGCTGCGGCCTCGTTGGAGGTGATGACGGTATCGTTCATTGCGGTATCGATGGAGGCGGGTGCGTGTTCAATAGAACACCGCAAGCCAGATGGTTTCGGTTCGTTCGACGGTCCATTCTACGCGGTGCCTTTCATGCGCTGCGATGTGCACGTAGTCGCCTGCCTTCAGGTGCACCAGGCGTCCGTCGCGCTCGAAGCGCAGCGCCGCTTCGCCCTGCAGCACCATCACCCACTCGCGTTGTTCCTGGTCGTACCAGAATCCGGGCGGCGAGCAGTGGCCTTTCGACACGATGCGTTCGATCCGGGTGGTGCCGGATGTTGCCAGCGTGTCGACCAGTTCCGCCGACAGTTGCGCCGGGATCGATGCGTATAGATTGCCGAGGTCCATGTCGTCCTTTGTCTGTTGTCGCCGAGTCAAGGTTTCTGCCGCGTCATTGCGTAGCCCGAATTAAATTTGCATCTTGCTGCAACAGCGAAACAATCGGTCGCGTCAAGCGCAAATCAATGAAAAGAACGCAAGATAATTTTCCGCAAGCCTATTCATAATCCACCTTCGTGAAACCACCGGTTCACCACGATTGGCGTAGCCCGACACGATCGGGCCGCGCCAGGGAGAGTCATTCAATCGAGGAAACGATATGCAATTGAACAAGATTATCAGCGGTATCGCCCTGTTGGGCATGGTCGGCGCGGCATCTGCACAAGAGATGGTGGTCAAGATCGGCCACAGTGGCCCCCTGTCGGGCGGCCAGGCGTTCGCGGGCAAGGACAATGAAAACGGCGTGCGCCTGGCGATCGAAGAATTGAATGCCAAGCCGATCACCGTTGGTGGCAAGAAAATCAAATTCGAACTGATGAGCGAAGACGACCAGGGCGATCCGAAGTCCGGCGTCACCGTGGCGCAGAAGCTGATCGACAGCGGAGTCCAGTTCGTGGTCGGTCCGTACAACTCGGGCGTGGCGATTCCCGCTTCGCGCGTCTATAACGACGCCGGCGTGGTGGTGGCGACGGTCGGCTCCAATCCGAAGATCACCCAGCAAGGCTACAAGAACCTGTACCGCATCAACGCCAGCGATACCCAGCTCGGCTCCAAGATGGCACTGTACGCGGCCAAGGAACTGAAGCTGAAGAACGTTGCCGTGATCGACGACCGCACTGCGTATGGCCAGGGCGTTGCCGAAGAGTTCAAGAAGCAGGCCAAGGCATCCGGCATGAACCTGCTCGGCCATGAATTTACCAACGACAAGGCATCCGACTTCACCGCCATCCTGACCAACCTGAAGTCGAAGAAGGTCGAAGCGATCTTCCTCGGCGGCTATGCACCGCAGGGCGGTCCGATGGCGCGCCAGATGAAGCAGCTCGGCATCAATGCCAAATTGCTGGGCGGCGACACCATTTGCGCGGCGGAAATGGGTCGTCTCGGCGGCGATGCGGTCGGCGAGAACGTGCTGTGCGCGCAGGGCGGCGCGATCCTCGACAAGGCGGCTTCCGGTCCGGCGTTCAAGGCAGCGTACAAGAAGCGCTTCAATCAGGTGCCGGATGTCTATGCGGCATCGTTCTACGACGGCATGATGATGTTCGCCGATGCGATGAAGAAGACCAACTCGGTCGATCCGGCCAAGGTCGGCGCAGCCATTTCCAAAGGCTCGTACAAAGGCGTGGCTGGTACCTATGCCTTCGATGCGCATGGCAACATGACCTCCTCGCCGGTAACGATATTCACGTTCAGGAATGGCCAGCCGGTGGCGCTGACCAGTTACTGATCACGCAGGGATTTTTATCTGAAAAGCGGCGCTGCGTGCGCCGCTTTTTTTGTCTCTTTCGCCTCATATCCATGGACGGAAGTCCAATGAGAGCCACTCCTCTGTTGCAAAAAGAGCAGCGCCGGCGAATCTCAGGCATCATTTCGCTTTAACCGGTTGCGGACAAGACAAGAGTGCCGGTTTGCCGGCAAGCGGTGCTAGTGCGGAGAAGGGGGCGTGGTGGTCAATATCCTGGTGCAAGTGTTTTCCGGCAGAGCAGTGCCGCGCGGAGATTTTTCGCAATGGCCGCCGGCAATGCTCTGGACTTACCTCCTGTCGGAAGCCATGATCGCACTGGTGTTCTTCTCGATCTCTCTTGCCCTCGCCCGTCTCGTCAGCAAGCGCGTCAAAAGCCGATACAAGCAGGTGTTTTCCCTGTTTGCGCTGCTGACGCTGGGCGGCGCCTGCACCCATGCATTGGCACTGCACCTGGTGTGGTCCCCGGACTACCGGTTCGGCGTGTTCTCGGCCGCCTTCACCGCCGCAGTGTCCCTCATCATCGCTGTCATGCTCTGGCCGCAGCTCGCCAAGGCGGCAAGGCTGCCGGGGAGCGCGGTTCTGCAGCAGACCATTGACCAGCTCGAACACGAAATCGCGGAACGGCGCAATGTCGAAGAAGCGCTGCGCCAGTCGCAGGCGACGCTGCGCGAACTGGCGGCCTACCAGGAAAATATCCGCGAGGACGAGCGCAAGCGCATCGCGCGCGAGATCCATGATGAACTCGGGCAAAACCTGCTGGCGCTGCGGCTGGACGTGGCAATGCTGCACGAGCGCGCCGGCAAGCGCCATTCGCGCCTGCAACAGCGTGCCGCCGGTGCGCTCGACCATATCGATGCGACCATGAAATCGATCCGCGCGATCATGAACAACCTGCGGCCTTCGGTGCTCGACCTCGGGCTGCAGGCGGCGATCGAGTGGCAGGTCCGGCAGTTCGAGCGCCGCAATGGCGTACCCTGCGAACTGATGATGAGCGATGAAGGCGCCCGCATTTCGGATACGGAAGCGACTGCGGTGTTTCGCATCCTGCAGGAATCGCTTACCAACATCGGGCGCCATGCGCACGCCACTTACGTGCGCATCGAGCTGCGCATCGACGACCGGCGGCTGACGATGGCGATCAAGGACAACGGCATCGGCATGTATCCGGGCGACCGCCGCAAGATCCGCCGCTACGGACTGATCGGCATCCAGGAGCGGGTCACGATGCTGGGCGGCGCGCTCGACATCGAGAGTTCCCCGGGTAAGGGTACGGTGTTGCGGCTGTCGATTCCGGTGCATGCCACGGGAAGGGAAATGGCGCCGACATGATGGAAACCCCGGCAACCATCAAGGCGTTCTGGCCCGGAAGAGGCGGCGGTCGTGGCCTTGCTGCAGGAACGGCTAGACCGGAAAATGCCATAATCCCCGTTTCCCCAACTACAAGAAACGGAACCCGCCATGATCCTCGAACTCGCCGATATCCGCATCCAGCCCGGCAAGCAAGCCGAATTCGACGCCGCCATCCAGCGCGGCCTGCAGGAAGTCATTTCCAAGGCCAAGGGTTTCAAGGGCTACAAGGTCAACAAGGGCATCGAATCGCCCGAGCGTTATGTGTTGACCATCTTCTGGGAAACCCTGGAAAACCATACGGTGGACTTCCGCCAGTCGCCCGCATTCCAGGAATGGCGCGGCATCGTCGGCGCGTACTTCGCGGCGGCGCCGGTGGTCGAGCATTTCACGCTGCTGGCGAAGTCGGAGTAACTCGGCCCCCTGTTCAACGAACTGGCGGTGTCGGCGTTGCTCCGGCAGCGCATGTCGGTCATCGTCCTACAAGGCCGCTGCGGCTGACCGGAAGCCAGCCGCAACTTGCATCAAACCAAGTCATTCCGCGGCGCCAGTGATATGATCCGGAATCGGGTTGCTTGAGCAAATAACTGTCACTGCCAGAGGTCGAACAAGAATGTCTTTCAATGTTGACGCAGTCACCCTGACTCTGATCGCGCTGCTCGCCGCCATGCTTGTCGGCATTTTTTCGTATGTCGCAGTCGCCAAGGCGAAAGCGCGCCGCGCGAAGCGCGACAAGGCGGCCATCCGCGCCGCCATCATCGATTATTTCCGCCGCAGCGGCGTGCAGGTGTCGGTCGATTGCACCAGCCTCGGCACCGACGGCCGTTTCACCCTGGTGGTCGAATCGGAACCGATGAAGCGTTTCCGTCTGTCGCACATCATCGAGATGACACTGCGCGAGCATGTGCGCAAGACCTGTGGCCTGGAGCTCGACAAGGTCTACTGGCGGTTCCCGATCAAGGAAGCCGAACAATCGGCCGTCATGGCCACTGCGGCCGGTGCCGCCGCCGGCACCGCTCCGGCCACAGCCCCCGGCAGTGTCGCGCCCGGCCAACAGAAGCCGGAAGAAACCTCGGACGAGTACATCAACGAGGGCCTGGAAAACTATCGCCATATCCCGAAGCCGGAAGTCACCGAGTTGCCTTGGGAAACCTTCGAGCAAATGGCCACCTTCGAGCGCGACAAGGACGGCCGGCAAGGCAATCCTTGAGCGCCGGGCAGGCAGCAAATAACGCCTTTCTCTTTTGTTCCGCGGCCTGTTCCGCAGCTTCTTTGCGTCCATCGCAATAGTCCTCTCGCGTCGCGGGAACTCCCGCCCGCCGATCTCTTCCTAACCTGACCACTTACGGTTTCGAGCCCGGCCATCGTGCCGGCTCCGCCCATTTCGTCGTGCCGCGTCCGCCGGCGCTTGTCCCCTGCGGCGTTGCCGCACGGCCAGCCACGGAGGACAACATCATGCAAGAACAGGCAGCAAGCCCGGACCGGCCGGGTGGGGTAGCGTCAGCAGCGCCGGTGCCGGAGATCGACGACATTGCTTCTCCGCGCCACCGGCAAACCGATCCCGGCTACGACGTTCATTATCGTTCTTCCAATGCCGATCGCGCAGAGCAGCTTGCCAAGGCCTTGGGCTGGTTCAGCATCGGCCTCGGCATCGCGCAATTGCTTGCGCCGCGGCGCGTGGCGCAAGCGGCAGGCGTACCAGACCAGGGCAACCTGATGCGTGCGGTCGGTGTGCGCGAACTGGCCAGCGGCGTCGGCATCCTGGCGCGGCCACGGCCGGCCAACTGGCTCTGGTCGCGCGTCGCGGGCGATGCCATGGACCTGGCGATGCTGGGCATGGCCGCGCGTTCGACCCATACCTATGATCAGCGGCGCCGCGTGGCGCTGGCGACGGCGGCGGTGGCCGGCGTCGCGGTGCTCGACCTGTTGTCGAGTATCGACAACGCGCAACGCGAAAAGAGCGAGCGCGGCGAGGACACGGGCGGCGTTGCCGAGGTGCACAAGAGCATCGCCGTCAACCGTTCGCCCGAGGAATGCTATCGCTTCTGGCATGACTTCGAAAACTTCCCCACCTTCATGCAGCACCTGAAGTCGGTCCGGTTGACCGGCGAAAACCGGATGCGCTGGAAAGCCAGGGGACCGGCCGGCCTGACCGTCGAATGGGATGCCGAGATCGTTGCCGACGAACCGAACCGCTTCCTCGCCTGGCGTTCGCTGCAGAGCGCCGACGTCGACAACGCCGGCAGCGTGCGCTTCGAACCGGCGCCGGGCGGACGCGGCACCATCGTGCGCGTCGACCTGCAGTACCGGCCGCCGGGCGGCGCCGCCGGCAGCATGGTGGCCAGGCTGTTCGGCGAAGAGCCGTCGCAGCAGATCGACGACGACCTGCGCCGCTTCAAGTGGCTGATCGAAACCGGCGAGATCCCGACCACGGTCGGCCAGCCGGCGGGTCCGCGCGGTGCGATCAACCGCCTGCTTTTCAGGAAAGGAGCACCGGGATGAAAGCGACTGTCTGGTTTGGCAAGCAGGATGTGCGCGTCGAGAACGTGCCCGATCCGGAGATACTCAATCCCGGTGACGCCATCGTCAGGATCACATCGACCGCGATCTGCGGTTCCGACCTGCACCTCTACGACGGCTTGGTGCCGACCATGGAAAAGGGCGACATCATCGGCCATGAATTCATGGGCGAGATCGTCGAGGTCGGCAGCGACGTGCGGAAGCTCAAGGTCGGCGACCGCGTGGTGGTGCCGTTTCCGATCGCCTGCGGTCGTTGCTTCTTCTGCCAGGAACAGCTGTATTCGGTGTGCGAAAACTCCAATCCGAACGCCTGGATGGCGGAAAAGATGTGGGGTCATTCGCCGGCCGGTATCTTCGGCTATTCGCACCTCACCGGCGGTTATGCGGGGGGCCAGGCCGAGTATGCGCGCGTGCCCTTCGCCGACGTCGGTCCGATCAAGGTTCCCAACGATCTGAGCGACGAGCAGGTGCTGTTCCTGTCCGACATCCTGCCGACCGGGTACATGGCGGCCGAGAATTGCAACATCCGGCCGGGTTCGGTGGTGGCGGTCTGGGGTTGCGGCCCGGTCGGTCAGTTCGCGATGCAGAGCGCGCGCCTGCTCGGCGCGGAGCAGGTGATCGGCATCGACCACATTCCCGAGCGGCTGCGCATGGCGCGCGAGCAGTCGAAGGCCGAGACGCTCGACTATGAAGAAGTCGACGTCGCTGCCGCGCTCAAGGAAATGACCGGCGGGCGCGGCCCCGACGCCTGCATCGACGCGGTCGGCATGGAAGCGCACGGCATCGGCATGCTGGGTGCGTACGACCGGGTGAAGCAGGCGATGCGCCTGGAGACCGATCGCCCGATCGCCTTGCGCGATGCGCTGATGGCCTGTCGCAACGGCGGTGTGGTGTCGGTGGCCGGCGTCTACGGCGGTTTTCTGGACAAGATCCCGTTCGGATCGGTGATGAACCGCTCGCTCACCATCAAGACCGGGCAGACCCACGTGCAGCGCTACATGCAGCCGCTGCTGGAACGCATCCAGAAGGGCGAGATCGATCCGTCGGTGGTGATCACGCACCTCATGGCGCTCGATGACGCGCCGCGCGGTTATGACATTTTCTGCAACAAGCAGGATGAGTGCATCAAGGTGGTGTTGAAGCCGTAGAACGATTGTAGTGGTCTAATTTTCCTGTCCGTGCAAGGGGGGGCCTACGCCGGCCGCGCCATCTTAGGCTTCGATGCTCGCCGCCCGAATTGAGATTGCTTGCGAGTTGATGTGCGGGGAGGTTGGTTTTCGTCGGCGTTGCGGAATGGGATTGATTGGGTTCTGCTCTTCGGTGATGCGGTTCGGTAGTCGCTCCGTGGGGGCTAGCCGGGACTGGCCCCGGCGGGCCACTTACTTTCTTTGCTTCGCCAAAGAAAGTAAGCAAAGAAAGGCGACCGCGGCTCGCAGCCCCCTTCGGGGGTACCCGAAGAAGGGAGGGGCAAAGCGGGAAGCGAAATAAACTTGCCTGCGGCTCAGACAAATTTCGCTTCTTTATCCGCTTTGCCCCTCCCTTCTTCGGCTGCTCACAGCGGAACTGCAACGGCCACAGCCTCTTTGATTCGACCGGAGCTTGCCTCACGATCATCACAATCAAAGCCGTTGGCATGAGGCATCGACGACGATGGCCAAGACCGCAACAATTCCCTCCCCACCGGGGAGGGCCAGGGTGGGGTGGGGTTTTGCAGTTGATCCCCTTCTGACGCTGCCGAAAGAGCGGAGGCTGAAGCGGATAAAGAAGCGCAGATGTTTGAGCCGCAGGCGAGTTTCTGCGCTTCCCGCTTCGGCCTTCGTTCTTTCGGGAACCCGAAGGGCAGCGGCAGCGGGGTCGCCTTTCTTTGCTTACTTTCTTTGGCGAAGCAAAGAAAGTGAGTGGCCCGCCGGGGCCAGTCCCGGCTACTCTCCACGAAGTGACTACAGAACTGCATCACCGAAGAGAAGAAGAGAAAACACCCAATGCCACCACTCGACGAAAGCCACCCCATCCGTCGCAAACCGAAAATCGGAGTGCTCCTCCCCACTAGAGGCTCCAGTGATAGCGCCGGGTGTGCAGGCGCGAAAGCATGCTACGTTGCCTGCCTCACCAGCCGCTCGAACTCGTCCGCCGGCACCGGCCGGCTCATCAGATAGCCCTGGTACATGTCGCACCCGAGCCCTTGCAGGAAGGCCAGTTGAGCGGCGCTTTCCACGCCTTCGGCCAGTACCTTGAAGCCCAGCGTATGCCCCATCGCGACGATCGCGGCGGCGATGGCGCCTTCGCTCCCGCTCTGGCCGTGCTGGATGTCGTCGATGAAACTCTTGTCGATCTTCAACACATCGAGCGGGAAGCGCTTGAGGTAGGCCAGCGACGAGTAGCCGGTGCCGAAGTCGTCGATCGCCAGGTGCACTCCGGTTCCGCGCAGGCGGTTCAGCAACTGCACTACATCCTTTTCGCGCTCCATCAGCGCGCTTTCGGTGAGTTCGAGTTCGAGGCGGGTTGCGGGGAAGCCGGTCTGCGCCAGCGTTTTCGACACCGTTTCCGCCAGGTCGCCGTGCAGGAACTGGCGCGGCGAAATGTTCACCGCCAGCGTCAACGGCGGCAGGCCGGCGGCGATCCAGCGGCTGCCTTGCAGGCAGGTGTGCTTCAGCACCCATTCGCCGATACCGTTGATCAGGCCGGTGCTTTCCGCCAGCGGAATGAAGCGCATCGGCGAGATCAGGCCTTCCTTCGGATCCTGCCAGCGCACCAGCGCTTCGGCGCCGATGATGCGCCCGCTGCGGATGTCGACCAGCGGCTGGTAGTACACGCGCAACTCGTCCTGTTCGATCGCGCGGTGCAGACGCGCTTCGAGATCGATGCGCTCGCGCGCGGCGCGCGTCAGGTTTTGCGAAAAATAGCGGAAGCAGCTGCGTCCCTCGTGCTTGGCCTGGTACAGCGCGGCGTCCGCATGCTGCAGCAGTTCCTGGGTGCTGCCGCCATGGTCCGGGTACAGGCTGATGCCGATGCTGACACCAAGGCGCACCTCGGCGCCGTTGGACAGGGTCCAGGGCTGCTGCAGGCTGGTGATGATGTCGTTGGCCGTCAGCGCCGCGTCTTCGGCATGCACGACCTCCTGCAGCATCACCGCGAACTCGTCGCCGCCCAGCCGCGCTACGGCATCCAGCCCGCGCAGGCGCGCGGACAGGCGTTCCGCGACCTGGCGCAGCAACTCGTCGCCGGCGCCGTGGCCGAAACTGTCGTTGACGTCCTTGAAACGGTCGAGGTCGAGCATCAGCAGCGCCACGCGCGTGTTGTCGCGCTGCGCAGCGCGTATCCCGTGTTCCAGGTAGGACAGCAGCAGCGCGCGGTTCGGCAATTCTGTCAGCGGATCGTGATGGACCAGGAAGTCGAGTTCGGTTTCGGACGCTTTCAGGCGCGAGATGTCGGCAAACACGCCGACGTAGTTGGTGATCTTGCCGGCACCGTCGGTGACGGCGCTGATGCTGAGCAGTTCCGGATAGACTTCGCCGTCCTTGCGCCGGTTCCAGATCTCGCCCTGCCAGTAGCCGCCGGCGCCGATGCCGGCCCACATCGCAGCGAAGAATTCGGCGTCATGCCGGCCGGAGGCGAGCATCTGCGGCGTGGCGCCGGCCACTTCTTCCTCGGTATAGCCGGTGATGGCCGTGAAGGCCGTGTTGACCATCACGATGCGCTGGTCGGCGTCGGTGATCATCACGCCTTCGCGGGTCGTTTCGAACACCGCTGCCGCCTCGCGCAGCCGTTCCTCGGCGCGCTTGCGCTCGCTCAGGTCCATGTTGGAACCGGATACCGATACCGGCGCGCCGGTACTGTCCCGCTGCACCAGGTAGCGCGCCAGTACAGGGATGTAATGGCCGTCCTTGTGCCGCAGCCGCACCTCGACCGAACTGCTTTGCACGCCTTGTGCAAGCACCTCGTCGAAACCGCGTTCGGCGCGGGCGATGTCGTCCGGGTGCGTCAGCCGCCGCCACAGCTTGTCGTCCGCGGGGAGCGTGCCCGGCGCGTAGCCCAGCATTTCCCAGCAGCGCGGCGAGTAGTAGACGTGGTTGTCGACCAGATTCCATTCCCACCAGCCGTCATTGGTGCCCTTGAGGACACGCTCGAGGCGTTCGCGGTAATGCGTGGACGCGCTCAATGCTTGTGTCAGCGAGTTGTGCCATGCGCGCAGCAGCAGGTACAGCAGGGCGCCGGTGACGGCGATGAACAGCATGCCCTTGAGCGTGCCCATGCGCTCGAGCTGTGTCGGATCGTGAAAGAAAGACCCGAGCATGCGGTCCGAACCCGCGATCCAGGCTGCCGAAAAGACGATATACAGCAGCACGATGCCGCCGGGCGAGCGCAGACGCGGCCAGACGGTGCCGCCGGATGCGGGAGTCATGGGATGAGCGTAGTCGGGAATCGGTTGCGGCCGCTATGCCAGCTACGGCAGCTGCAGCAGGATTCAGGCCGCCCGGACGCGCGCCTCATTGCACTTCGATATGGTACAGCCCCCATGGGCACAGGCTGAAGCGCTCGTTGAGCGGCCTGGCTGCGACGTCGGCAAAGCGATCGGCGTCGTACACGGCCCACAGCGGACCGAGTCCGCCGAGCGGCAGCGGCCGGCCGTCGATATGGGTGGCGACGATGAAGCGGTACTTGTGCGCATCGGCCAGTCCGACCGCCACCGCATAGCCGTCGATCGCACGCAGCACCAGCTTGCTGTTGTCGCCCAGAGTCGCACCCGCGGCGCGGGCGACATCGGTCAGCAGCGGACCGCGCAACGCATGTGCCTTGGCGTCGTATTCCAGGGTCGGCCTGACCGTGACCGCCGGCAGCGCTGCCAGCGCCGCGAAATCGAAGACATGCGCCTTGTCGAACTTCACGCCCTGCTTCTTCATCAACTGGTCGAGCGCCGGGTCGAGCGGACCGCGGTTTACGCGGCTGACAGCTCCAGTGACGGTCAACAGGGTCGGGCCGTGCGACGCTGGTCTGGCGTCGAGCGCGAAGGCGGGCAGGGCGGCGGCGCCGAGTGTCGTTGCAGCAAGGAAGTCACGTTTGTTCAAGGGATACCTCCGGGAAATGGCTGTTCTCCATTCTACCTGCAGCGGCCGTCACATGATATGGCGCAAACAGCGGCATTGCTGGTCGGAGATCGATTGAGAAGGCCACGTGTTGCATGCGATCATCCGGTAGCTTGTGTGTTCGTCCGATCCAGAGCCACCATGCCATCAAGGAGATTTCCATGCGCGCCACACCCATCCTGCTGCTCGCCGGCGTTGCCCTGTCCGCCTGCGCGAGCCTGTCCGGCCAACCGAAACCGGCGGCGGTTGCCGAACTCAAGCCGACCCTGGGCAATAAGGTCCACGGCACGGTCAGCTTCGTGCCGAAGGGCGATATCGTGCAGGTCGACGCCAGGGTCGAAGGCCTGACGCCGGGACTGCACGGTTTTCATATTCACGAAAAAGGCGACTGCAGCGCGCCGGATGCCACCAGCGCCGGCGGCCACTTCAATCCGACCGGCAAACCCCATGGCAGCCCGTTGCACGAGGAACACCACGCCGGCGACTTCGGCAACCTGACCGCCGACGCGAGCGGCAAGGCGCATATGCAGATGCTGGTTCCCGCCAGCCAGTTGGTGCTGGCGCAAAACGCGTCCGACGGCATCATCGGCCGCAGCGTGATCGTGCATGCCGACGCGGATGACCTGCAGACGCAACCGACCGGCAATTCCGGCAAGCGGGTCGCCTGCGGTGTGATCAGGTAGAACGGTTCGCTGTGCGGAGGCGTAACGCAGTCCTTTGCATGGCAGCCGACCCGCCCGGCATCAGGCCAGCACGATCAGCGCTGCCGCACCGACGATCAACGCCGCCTTGGTCGCCGTATAGGCATGCCGGTTCCACGCTTTGTAACGGCGCCGGTACTGGCCGGCCAGCCAGACGACGCGGAACAGCCTGTTGACGCTGCCGAGCTGGTCGCCGCTTTCGTTGGGCGAACTGGCGGCAGTCATCATGGTGCGGCCGAGCCAGCGATTGACTGCCTGTGCCCAGCGATAGCGCATCGGCCGCTCGATATCGCAAAACAGGATGATGCGATTGGCATCGCTGTCGTTTCTGGCCCAGTGGATGAAGGTTTCGTCGAACAGCACGCATTCGCCGTCGCGCCAGCTGTAGCGGCGGCCGTCGACTTCGATGAAGCAGTCGTCGCTGTTCGGCGTCGCCAGTCCGAGGTGGTAGCGCAGCGAGCCGGCAAACGGATCGCGGTGCCGGTTGAGCTTGCCGCCGGGCGGCAGTTCCGCGAACATCGCCGCTTTCACGCCCGGGATGCCGCGCAGCAGTGCGACCGTCTGCGGGCACAGGCGCTCGGCCGAGGGATGGCTGGCGTCGTACCACTTCAGGTAAAAGCGCTTCCAGCCGTATTTGAAAAAGGAATTGAACCCGGCATCGTCGTTCCTTTCCGCCGCCTTGATCTTTTGCAACGCCAGCAGGTTCAGCGCTTCGGCGCGGATGGTCTGCCAGTTGTCCTGCAGCGGCGCCAGTTCCCGGAACTCCGCCGTGCGCAGGTAGGGCGTCGCCGGCACGCCGGAAAATGCGTGCATGAACAGGTTGATCGGCGCCATGAATGACGAATGGTCGAACAGTTGCCGCAGCAAGGGTAAGCGCACCCGGCCGCGGAAATGGATGTGAAAGACGGAAAGAAGGTAAAACGACACCATTGCCCACTTCATGGCCGCTCCGGAAAGAAGGTCAAAGCCCGGCGCCGGACAGCGCATCGGGGGATCGCCATTCAATACCGCGAGGCTGAAAGCGTCGTGTTGAGCTTGCGCAAAACCGCGAAAAATGGACGAGGCGACAGTTGCGATAGACCGGTTGCGGCGGGCAATGTTCTGCACAGGAAAAGGAAAGCGGCAGGCAAGGCGCTCCGGCTTGTTCTTCCACAACCGCCAGCCATCGTCGCCAATCAATAATACGCAGAGCAACAGGTCGAATTCTTCAGGAGAGGCAGATTGAAAACCGCGATCGATGCGGAATACGGAGCGATGCCCGGCGGCGGGCTCGTCTACCACATCCTTACCGCGCAGCGCCGCAAGATGTTCGATGCCTTCAAGGCATTCAGGCAAGGCGATTGCGCCGGCAGCGTGCTCCATGTCGGCGTCAGCCGGGATGCCGGTGTCGACAAGCCGGCCTACCTCGTTGCCTGGTCGGATGCCCGGCAGCGTGCACGCATCCATTTGCATGACATCGAGCCGGCGGGGGCAGCGGATGCCGTTCGGCTGCCGTTTGGCGACGACGAATTCGATTGGGTGTTCTGCAACGAGGCGCTGGAACACGCGGGCCGCAGCGACCGGCAGTGCGCCTTCGTGAAAGAACTTTATCGGGTCGCGCGCAAAGGAGTATTCGTCACTGCCGGAAACCGTCGTCACCCGCTCGAATTCAATACCGGATTGCCGTTTCTGCACTGGCTGCCCGACGCCTGGTGGCGGCGCCTGCTGCGCTGGACGGGACGCGCGCGTCTGGCATCCGGTGCCGCATTCAATCCGGTCGACTCGGCGCAGTTGTACCGCTGCGCCGGCCTGCTGTCCGGAGCGCCGGAGCACGATGTCGGCCACAAGCGGGTGTGGGGTGCGAAAGCGCACTTCTTCCTGATGATCCGGAAAGCCGCGTAGCCGAGCAGCGATTGAGCGTTACATCATGGATGACAGTCGGAACGCTCAATCCCTCCCTTGCAGGGCGCATATCCGCTTGCAAGCGGAAACTGTTTCGCAGGCAGACGGCATGCCGTCTGAAACCCCTGCTCCACCCCCGGCCTCGCTCCGCGCCCCACGGCTGGGCTTGCAAGCCCAGCCGGCTACGGCGGCGCAGACTCATGGTCTGCGAAACCCCGCCTTCGCCCCGGAGGGAGAGGGTGGGAACAGACGTAATTCGCTGTCGCGAATTACGTAAGGATCAATAGTGAAAAAACGGCTTCGTTCCGCGCTGGCGATACTGGCGCTGACAACAGCATTGCCGGGCATGGCGAATGAACTGTGGATGCTCGCACGGCCCTTCTCGCCGGCCGTCGACGCACCGGTGATGTTCACGCTGCACGGGGGCGAATACTTCAACGGCGAACTGCTGCCGTTTACCGCCGCACAGACCGCGGCGCTGCAGTTGTACACGAAAGCGTCGACGCAAAACCTGCTGCCGCAACTGCCGGCCGATCAGGCCTTGCAGGCGCTGACGCTGAGCTTCAAGGAGCGCGGCACCATCATGTTGGCCTACGACAGCGAGCCGAGCCGGATCGAGCTGCCGCCGGAGCGCTTCCACGCCTATCTGCATGAGGAAGGACTGGACGCCATCGCCCGGCAGCGTCAGGAAGCCGGCGCCGATACCGAACCGGGGCGGGAACGCTACCGCCGCAATGTGAAGACGCTGGTCGGCGTGGGCGGAAAATCAGACGGCACCTATGCGGCGCTCACCGGGCAGCGGCTGGAAATCGTTCCGGCGGCCGATCCGCTTTCCAGGGCGGCGGGCGACACGCTCGCCTTCACGCTCTTCTTCGACAGCAAGCCGCTCGCCGGCGTCCTGGTCAAGGCATGGCACACGCACGACGGGCAGACGGTCATCATCCGCACCCACACCGGTGCGGACGGCAAGGCATCGGTCACCCTGCCGTTCGCGGGAGTGTGGATGCTCAGCGCGGTTCACATGATTCCAGCGGAGGGCGTATCCGACATCGACTGGGACAGCTTCCGGAGCAGCCTCAGTTTTGAACTGGCGGCGACAGCGGGCGACCGGCCGGTGGAAGCGAAGGGCGCGCAGTGAGGCCACACGATGTACAGCTTCACTGCGACAGCGTCACTGCGTCTGCCGAAAGCGGATTGGAAAGACGGCAACGCGATCAGTCGCCGAAGTACAGGCTCTTGGTCGGATCGCCGCGGTACATGCCGGGATTGGTAGCGTACCAGGCATCGTCTGCAGCCGTCATGCCGGGGCTTCCACTGGTTCCGGCGCTGCTTCCGCTGGTGTCATAGCCGCCGTACGTGCCCATGCCGGAGCAGGCTGCCAGCAGGAGCGTGGCTAAAAGGATGGAAAGGTTTTTCATGGCGGACCTCCGTAAAACTGTTGTTCGGGTTGTCCTCCCCGAGATGTTGCTTCGCTACCGGGCAACGCAACTGCATGCCTCCTTTCATCGCGTAAACACTGCGCGTCCGGCAACCGGATTCAGGCACCTTCCAAGTTCAGGATAGGCTGCCGCTTCCGGTGCGGATCGGGTGGCGTGGCGGGCATTGATGCGCATCAGCCGGCAAAAAAGTGAACGCCGTATGCACGAAGACGCCGCAGGTCCCCCGGTGAGGCGACATCATCGCGGACTCAGTGACTCAGTTCACATAGGACTGGAAGACGTCATCTTGCTGAGAATAGTCGTTTTGCGCGCCGGAGCCGGAACTGGATCCCATGCTCGATCCGCTGGTGCCCATGCTGGAGCAGCCGGCGAGCATGGCGAGCAGCGTTGCGAAGATCAGGGTTTTCATCTTGCACCTCCATGAGTTCATATCCGTGGACAGGGAACGGGATATCACTATAGGCAAGCGCGCAGTTCGCGCGACGCGCATGGCGGAAGCGACTGATGTACCGCAAACTGTCGATGAATTTATTCTTGCGGACGTGGCGCGCGCTGTTCGATCATGGAAAGTGCGATTGCGTGTGCCTGCGCCTCGGCTTCACGCTCGGTAGCAAAAACCGTTTCCACCGCTACCCGTTGCGCAGGGAAAACAGGTTTGCGATGCATCGGATTCGGCGACGGACCGTAGATGGTCAGGTGCGCGCCCCAGCCTTCGCCTTCCGGCAAGGGAAGGCCGGAATACTCGATCTCATATTCGCCGACAGTTTCGGTTGGCATGGCATTCCTCCTCTCGTCACCCATCGGAAAAGACCCGGAAAAGACCTGAATCAGCTTTGATGGAACCCCCGCTGCCGTCTCATTCATGATGCTACACTCGAAGCGAGTCGCAACCAGTCCGCTTGGAGAAAAACAATGCCAGTGTATGAATACACGCGCCGCACAGGCCGTCGCTTCACCTACACCATCGAGTACGACCAGGGAGAGTATTTCATCCGCCGCGATGACGAGATGAAAAAGGCGTTTCCCGATGCCATGGCCGCGGGAATGGCGCCGCACGAGGCATCGCCCGACCTGATGCTGCGCATGGCGATTGCCGACATCGAAGCCCTCAACGGTATGGAAGAATGAGTGCGCGCATGACCCTGTTCAGCCGTTGTGCTGTTCAAACAATTGCACATCCTCTTCCACTGACGCCAGGCAATCGAATGCCAGGTCCAGCACATTGAGCGACGTTTCGACCGCGTTGTCCCACGCATCGCGACTGGCCACTGCGGCGTTGTAGTGCTGCAAGGCCGTTTGCAGTTCGACCGTGCGCGCCGATACGCCGTCATGCCGGTCGGGATGGAGGCAGGTCCGAAAGGCGGCGATCAGCGCATCGATCTTGCGGCCGATCACGCGCAAATTGAACGCCAGCACGATCGCGTGCACGTCCGGATCATGGAATTCCGGATGCGCAAGCTGCAACGCCAACTGCCGCTCGTGCATCTTTTTCGCGAACGCCAGCGCGTCTTCAACCGCGCGGTACTTCGCGTACAACGGGCCCGGCGGATACAGTAAGACAAGGGACATGGGAAACATGGCTCTCGCTGTTCAGACCGCCATTCGCGTACATTGTTCAAACCGCAGATCAGGAACGGCGCGCAGTGTTCGACGCGGAGAAGGTCTTCGCCAGTGCGATGAAATTCAGGTCCGCCGGCGGCAGTCCCTCGGACCGGCTGACCAGCGTCAGCGGCGCACCCAGTTTCGGCCCGCCGTCGCGGATGCGGCAATACACCACACTTTCGCGATGGAATCCCTTCATGGACGCAGGTACCGCCGAGATTCCTGCTCCAGCCGCGACCAGGCTGATATTGGTGAGCATGCGGTCGACCTCGATCGCGATCTTCGGCGTGAAGCCGGCGCGTTCGCAGGCCTCGATCAGATTGGAATACATGCCCGGCGCGCCGTGCTTCCTGACCAGGATGAACTGCTCGTCCTTCAATGACTTCAACGACACGTGCGGCATTTCTCCGCCATGTCCCCCACCCAATGCCGCATGCCTGGCCGGCAGCACCAACAGCATTTCCTCTTCCAGCAACTGGTGGAAAGCCAGTTGCGGCGGGCGGCTCACCGGCAGGCGCAGAAACGCGATGTTCAGCTTGCCGCTCTCGATCGCCGCAGTCAGCTCGGCTGCATTGCCTTCCCTGAAGTCGAGGCTGACGCCAGGCCAGGCGTCGCGATAGGCGCGCACCATCTTCGGAATCAGCGGATGTGCTGCGGCGGAACTGGTGAAGCCCAGCGTGATGCTGCCTTCCGAGCCGTCGGCCGCGCGTGCCGCGCGCGCAGCCGCTTGCTCCACCTGTTCGAGGATGGCTTTGGCCTCGGCCAGGAATACCGCGCCGCCGGTAGTCAGGTCGGCGCCTTTCGGATGGCGGCGGAACAGCGCAAAGCCCAGTTCCTGTTCCAGCGCGCGGATCTGCTGGCTCAGCGGCGGCTGCTGCATCCCCAGCCGCTCCGCCGCGCGGGTGAAGTGGCCTTCCTCGGCCACCACCAGGAAGTAGCGCAGATGTCTCAGTTCCATGTTCCGCTCTCCATCATGGGCATATTTTTAAAGTATTGAAATTGCGTGATCAAGATATTTTACATTCCTCTCCAACCTCCATACCATTCTGCAAAACAAGACCGCCATGCGGCGGCGATCACAATACCCCGTTGATGAGGACGACAATGAAAAAACCGCTTTCCGCTTTACTCCTTGCCGGCTTGCTGGCGCCCGCTTCCTTCGCGTTCGCGCAAGCCGTCGACATCTGTCCGGATGAGCTGCAGGGACAGGCGCGCTGTTATACCGGCGTCGATCAGAATGGCGCGCATTACTGGATCGCGATTCCCGCCAACTGGAACAAGTCGCTGGTCATGCACGCGCACGGCGGTCCGCGCCTGAAGGCGATCGACCACGACAGCAACCTGACCGATCTCAAGCGTTTCGCGGTCACCGTGCAGCAGGGCTTTGCGTGGGCCGGCTCCAGCTACCGCCGTCCCGGTTATGGCGTGCGCATGGCTGCCGAAGACACGGAAAACCTGCGCAGGATATTCGTGAAGGCGTTCGGCAAGCCGGCGCACACCATCTTCCACGGCCAGTCCTGGGGCGGCAACGTCGCCGCCAAGGGCATCGAGCTGTACGGCGTGAATGCCGACGGCACGCGCAACTACGACGCCGCGGTGCTGACCAGCGGCATGATCGCCGGGGGCACCCGCAACTACCTGCACCGCGCCGACCTGCGCGCGGTCTACCAGTACTACTGCAACAACCATCCGCGTCCGGACGAGCCGCAGTATCCGCTGTGGATGGGTTTGCCCGCCGATTCGAAGCTGACCACCAAGGACATCGTCGCCCGTGTCAATGAATGCACCGGCGTCAAGCTGCCGCCGGAAAAGCGCAGCGAGGCGCAGCGCCGCAACCTTGCCAACATCCTCGGCGTGATCAAGGTGCCGGAACGCACGCTGACCGGGCACATGAACTGGGCCACCTTCCTGTTCCGCGATGTCACGCAGCGTGTGCTCGGCGGCGGCAATCCCTTCTCCAACCGCAATGTCGTGTATCGCGGATCCGACGACGATGCGGCGCTCAATCGCGGCGTGGTCCGCTTCGATGCCGACCCGAAGGCACTGGCGGCGCTGTCCGCCGACTCCGACATGAGCGGCAAGATCCCGGTGCCGGTGATCACCATGCACGCGATCGACGACCCGACCGCGATGGTCGAGTACGAAGCGGAATACAAGGCACTGGTCGCGCGTGCCGGCCGGCAGAAGAACCTGGTGCAGACCTTCACCACCGAGCATGAGCACAGCAAGCTATCGGAAGCCGAGTACGCGGCGCTGTTCGATGTGCTGATGCAGTGGGTGCGCAGCGGCAAGCGCGCCAGTGCGGAGCAGGTCGCCGCCGCGTGCGAGAAGCAGGCGCAGTGGTTCGAGGGCGGGTGTCACTTCGATACGAAGTATGTGCCGCAGCCGTTGTTTTCGCGAGTGGCGCCGCGGTGAGCGCGGGGTGCCATGCGTGATTTTTTGGCAGTGTCCGCTTTGGAGCCTGCTGAAACCTGCGCTCCGTAAAGTCCCTTCCCCCTAGGAGGGGGGAAGGAGCCCTGCAGCGCGTCGATCATTCTTCAGAGGATGACTCCCCGCTGCTATCCAGAAGGACCGCCACAGGTCCCCCCATCCGACCTTGCCACCCAGGAGGAACATGAAACACACCACTCTCGCTCTCGCCATCCTCGGCGCCGCATCCGGCGCTGCCTTCGCCCAGTCCAACGTCACCGTCTACGGCTCCATCGACGGCGGTCTGCGCAATCTCACCAACGTCAACGCCGCCGGCGACAACCGCCTGACCATGGGCTCGAACGGCACCTTCCGATCCAACCGCCTCGGCTTCAAGGGCAGCGAAGACCTCGGCGGCGGGCTCAAGGCCAACTTCGTGCTGGAGACCGGATTCAATACCGGCACCGGCGCCCTGAACAACACCAGCAATGTGCTGTTCCAGCGCGAAGCCACTGTCGGCCTGTCGGGCGGGTTCGGCGACATCGACTTCGGACGCCAGTACACGGCCGCGTTCAGGACCATCCTCGCCTTCGATCCCTTCGTCTATCGCTACCCCAGCGTCACCTACGCCATCTCGTCGACCGCCGGCACGCGCAACAGCAACGATATCCAGTACACCGGCATATTCGGCGATGTGACGCTGCGCGCCGAATATGCGCTCGGCGAAGTCGCGGGCAGCACCTCGAACGGCGCGAAGCAGGCGATCGGCGCGAACTATGCAAGCGGCCCGCTCAAGGTCGGCGCGTCGTACACGCAAGGCAAGCTGAACGTCGGCAGCAATGCCGCGCCCAACTACCGCAACTATGATCATTTCGCCATCGGCGGTGCCTACCGCTTCGGCGCCGCCACCGCTTACCTTGGCTATGTCGACGAAAAGCAGGCCGTCGCGGCGCGTGACGATACCTCGAAATGGACCTGGGCTGGCCTCAGCTACAAGCTCAGCCCGGCACTCGCGGTCACCGGCGCCTGGTACCGGATCAAGGTATTCAACAACAAGGCCACCGCCAGCGTCGGCGCGGGCGACGGCAAGAAGGACCTCTACATGCTCGGCGCCATCTACGCTTTGTCGAAGCGCACCACGCTGTATTCGGAAGTCGACCTGCACAAACTTGCGGGTTCCTATGAGAGCGGCGGCACCCGCGCGCTGAACCAGACGCGGCAGACCGGCATCTCCGCCGGCATCATGCATACGTTCTGATTCGTCTGCTGTTGGCGGCGGCGCGGCCGTGGTTGCGCCGCCGCCACCATCCGGCCGGAGCGATGCGCTATCCTACGCGCTCCACCACTTCCGCTCCCGTCCGAACGGATGCACACACCGCTCTACCGGAATCCGTTCGTCCAGGTGCTTTTCGCCATCGCTGCCGGCATCCTGCTGGGTTACCTGTGGCCGTCGATCGCAGTGCAGATGAAGCCGCTCGGCGACATCTTCATCCGCACCATCAAGCTGCTGGTCGCACCTGTCATTTTCTTCACGGTCGCATCCGGGCTCGCGGCCATCGGCGATATCCGCCGGCTCGGCAGCGTCGGCATCAAGGCCGTCGTGTGCTTCGAAGCGCTGTCGCTGCTCGCGCTGCTGGCCGGCCTGGCCGGCGCGCATCTGCTGCAACCGGGCGCGGGATTCCGCATCGAACACCTGGATGCACTGGCCCGACACGCCGGCGCAATGCCGCCATCGCTGCAGGACACGTTCGTGCGCGCCTTCACCAACAGCCTGGTCCTGCAATCCCTGCTGGCCGGCCTGCTCTGCGGCGTGACACTGGCTTTGCTCGGCATGCGGGGGCAGCGCGTGGCCCGATTCTGCGAGCACGGCGGCGCCTGGCTGTTGCGGCTGGTCGGCGTGATCGTGAAAGCTGCGCCGCTGGCCGCCTTCGGCGCGATTGCCTTCACCGTCGGTAAATACGGAGCAGCGTCGGTGGAGCCGCTGCTCAGGCTGCTTGGCGCGCTGTACTTGACGATGGCATTGTTCGTCGCCGTTATGCTCGGTGCGCTGGCGCGCGCAAGCGGGTTCAGCCTGCTGCGCTTTCTCGTCTACATCAAGGAAGAACTGCTGATTGTCGCCGGCGTCGCGTCCTCGGTGGCCGCGATGCCGAAGCTGATCGAAAAGCTGGAGCGCGCCGGCTGCTCGAAGACGGTGGCCGGCGTCGTGATCCCCGCCGGCTACTCATTCAACCTGAACGGCACCGCCATCTACCTGACGTTGGCGCTGATGTTCCTTGCGCAGGCGCTACGACTCGAATTGAGCTTGACGCAGCAGCTCACCATTCTTGCGGTCGCGATGGTGACGTCGAAGGGTGCGAGCGGGGTGGCCGGCTCCGCCTTCATTGCGCTGGCGGCGACGCTGGCAGCCGTGCCGGAGATCCCGGACGCGAGCCTGGTGTTCATCGTTGGCATTGAACGCCTGCTGAAATGCCGCTCGCTCACCAACATCATCGGCAACGGTGTTGCCTGCATCGCGATTTCCGCATGGTCAGGCGAACTCGATCGCGGCAAGCTGCATGCGTTGTTGCAGGGAAAGTGCGACTGACAGTCTTGCATCCGTTCGGCATCGCTGCCGGCAGGCATGTGGACAAATACATACATCGGCTTGCGCGCTTGATGTTGCGCAGGTCGCGGATGCACGAAATATTGAAGACTGGCGGAAAACAACTTCGCATTTTCATGCCGCTCTCGTGCACATGGGCGGCGCATGGAGGAGAGCCAGAACATGAAACGCGTCCGCGTCGCCGTTGCCGCCTCGATCGTCCCTTTCTTGTGTTCCAGTCATGTCCTCGCCGGCGGCTTCGCGTTCAATGAAATGAGCGCAGCCAGCGTCGGCAACGCGCACGCCGGCGCGGCCGCGGCGCAGGACGCAAGCACCGTGTTTTACAATCCGGCGGGCATGACGCTTCTCAGCGGCCGGCGTGTCTCGGTTGCCACGTCCGCGATCCGTACCTCGGTGGAATTCCGCAACGCCGGCTCGGTCACCGCGACCGGCGCGCCGCTGAGCGGAGGCGCTGGTGACGCCGGCGACTGGGCATTCGTGCCCGCGATGTTCTACACCATGGAACTTGGCCCGCGCCTGCGCTTCGGCATCGGGCTGCAGGCACCGTTCGGCCTGAAGACGGAATACGACGAGGGATGGGTAGGACGCTACCAGGCGCTCAAGTCCGAACTCTCCAGCATCAACATCAATCCGGCGCTGGCATGGCGGGTGAACGACCTGATCTCCGTCGGCGGCGGCGTCAGCGCGCAATACGTGGACGTCGAGCTGTCGCGTGCGATCGACTTCGGCAGTGTCTGCGTCGGCAGCCTGGGCGTCGCCGCCTGCGCGCCGGGCGGTTTCCTGCCGCAGGCGCGCGACGGCAAGGTCACGGTCAGCGGCAACGATTGGGGTTATGGTTTCAACCTCGGCGTGCTGTTCACGCCGGCGCTCAATGCCCGTTTCGGCATCACCTACCGTTCGAAGATCAGCCATACGCTGAGCGGCGACGCCAGCTTCGTCCGACCCGCCGGCCTGCCTGCGCCGCTCGCCGCATCGCCGGTATTTTCGGACAGCGGCGCCAGCGCCAGCGTCGACCTGCCGGAATCGGTAAGCCTGCATGGCTATGCCGATCTCGACCAGCGCTGGTCGGCGATGGCCGACCTGAGCTGGATGCGCTGGAGCCGCTTCAAGGAATTGCGCGTCCGCTTCGACAACGGCGCGCCGGACAGCGTCACGCCGGAAGAATGGCGCAACACCTTCCGTGTGGCGGCCGCGCTCAACTACCGCTACAACGATACCTGGAAACTGCGCGGCGGCGTCGCCTGGGACCAGAGTCCGGTCGAAGGCGAATTCCGCACGCCGCGCATCCCCGACGCCGATCGCACCTGGCTGAGCGTCGGCGCGCAGTACCGGCCCGACCGCCACAGCGCGTGGGACATGGGCTACGCGCACCTGTTCATCAAGGACGCGTCGATCAACAAGGCGGAGCCGCCGGTGGGCGGCACGCTGACCGGCAGCTACAAGAGCAACGTCAATATTCTCAGCGTGCAGTACAGCCGGACGTTCTAAGCGAGCGATGCATGCACTTGCGGCAATAAACGTCATACCATATTGTTTGCGTCCGCCCAAGATCTCTGCCGCCGTACCGGAACTTTGCCCGGCTCCGGAGTGTCCTTGTTGCAAGGGGGCCGCGAGCTCGGGGATGGATTTTTCTTTCCGTCCCTCGCGTCTTTCCGCCCGGTCACGCTATCGGTAAAGCGCATCGGAGCGCGCGCATCCGCGCGGACACGTTCTCGTGGAGCACCACATGGAACAGCGACATCCGGGATTGCAAATCAGCGAAGACCTGCATCAGCAGCGGTGGGAGTGGGCCGTACAGCGGATCGCCTGGATATTCCTGTACGCATTGCTGGCCGGCATCGCGCTTGGTTTGATCGGGAAGGGGCCGATGAGCAATGCGGAAGTGGGCGCGCCGGACAAGGGTTTTTACATGGAGTATCAGCGCTTCCTGCGGCGGCACTCTCCCGACACGCTGCGCCTGACCGTGACACCATCCTCCGGTCTTGCGCACGTCGTGTTCGATGCGCGTTATGCGCAACAGATCGACATCAAGAACATGTCACCGCAACCGGCGCGCGTCGTCATCGATGGTGACGCAATGGATTTCGTGTTTCATGCGGTGGCGGACAAACCGGTGCACATCGCGTTCGACATCCAGCCGGAAGACACAGGCGCATTGCACGGCTGGGTCGGCATGAAAGGGCAAACCCGTTACCCGTTCAGCCAATTCGTGTACCCCTGAATCCGGAGGCATCGTGGAAACCGTCCTGCGTACCGCCAGTGTTTACCTGTTTCTGCTCGTGCTGTTCCGGCTGACCGGCAAGCGCACCCTGAGCGAAATCACCACTTTCGATTTCGTCCTTTTGCTCATCATCAGCGAAGCGACGCAAAACGCGTTGCTCGGCGACGATTATTCGGTGACCACCGGCATGGCGGTCATCCTCACCCTGGTACTTCTCGATCTCGGACTGTCGCTCGTGAAGGTGCGTTTCCCGTCCATCGAAAGGATCGCGGAAGGCGCGCCGCTGGTCCTGGTGGAGCACGGCAAGGTGATGGACGAGCAGTTGCGCAAGACGCAAGTCACGAGCGACGACATCCTGCAGAGCGCGCGCATGTCGCAAGGGCTGGAACGCATGGAGCAGATCAAGTACGCGGTGCTGGAGGCGAGCGGCGGCATCTCCATCATTCCGATGGAGCCGCAACTGGAGCAGATGCTGGAACGGAAAATCGAGAGCGCGCTGGCGCGCGTGCTGGATGAACGCGCGCACCGCCCGGCGCCGCGCACAGGAGAATGACATGCAATCGACCTTCAAGGCATCCGACTCCGGACAGGCCGTGATCCAGAACACCGGCGCTGCCGGCACCGAACAACTGGTCGTGACGCTGCACCCCGGCAGCGACTCCAGCGCCCATATCCAGATCAGGGAAGACGGCGCCGGAGGGCTGGTGACGAGCGCGATGGCGATCAATCGCGACAACCTGCAGAAGCTGGTGCAGTGGTTGCAGGAGCAGGGTGCGGTCGATTGAGCGATACCGGAGCGTCCTCCGGTTTACTTGTAGTGCCCGGTCGAGATGATCATGTCGTCGAGTTTTTCGAAATACGCCGACTTCGCCTGGATCTCCTTGGTCACCGGGTTGACCCACTTGTAATCGACCCAGCCGCTGCCGGCGCTTGCGGCCTTTGAAACGATTTCCTTCATGAAGAATTTGCCGTCGGCATCCTTCAGTTCAATGATGTCCTTGCCGACCAGCTTGGGGTTGACGCCGTGCGCCAGAACCACCGCCTTGGTGTTCCACACGCTGATGTAGAGATCGCGGTCGATAAACTCTCCCTTGCTGTTGACGACTTCCGCCAGGAACTTGTCGCGGCCGTTGGCCTTCGCATAGGCAACGCCTTTTTTCACCATGGCTTCCGCTTCGGCGGCGGTGCCTTTGCCGGCAGCGCATGCGGCTCCCATGAATGCAAGCGATGCGGCGGCAATCAAGAGCTTGTGCAGGATCTTCATTTTTGTCTCCTCGGGTTTGGTTGATGGCCGGACAAACGGGGTTGCAGGGAAGCCCGGCCGCGCGTCTCGCCGGACGCGTTGCTTGATCCTGGACCTGAAGTTTCCGTGTGTCAATAGACGTATTTTCAACTTCGTGCCTGCTGTGCACTGAAAACCACACAAGCAGATGGGCCGGTCTACGGTGCGAGATAAGCGCGGTATTTGCGCAGGATGGCGGCATATGCGCCGTTGTGCCGGATCGTTCTGAGCCCGGCATTGAATTCGTCGCGCAATCCGGCATCGCGGAATACCGCCTTGCGCGGTGTCGGCGGGAAAATCTTGTGCTCGGTGACCGCTTGTGTGGCGTCGATCGGCGCCTCGACCTGTTGGTTCAGGTAGCGGAAGACCAGGCGGTCGCCGACGACGACATCGACCCGTCCGGAAAACAGCAGCTTGTTCTGCGTGAGCTGTTGCGGATATTCAGTGTAGTTGGCGTGATGGCTGACGGTATCGGCGAACTCGCGGTTGAGGATGTAGCGCGCGTTCTGGAACGCGGCGACCGAGTACGCCGATAGGTCGCGCACGCTCGCCAGATGGATGCCGCGGCTGGCAAGCGTGATCGCCACGTTCTGGTAGGTGACATAGTCGTCGGAGAAGTAGCCGTCGCCGCCGATGCCCTCGGTCACCGTCACCATGCCGTCAAGCTGTCCTGCGCGTATCAAGGCCAGCGCCCGTGCGGGAGGATAGCTCCGCGCCACCATCCTGTAACCGCGCACTTCCAGCGCCTTCGCCACGATGTCGTACTCGAGGCCGGTTCCTCCCGGTCCCATGATGTACGGCGGCTTGGTCAGCCCGATGGCGATCTGCACTTCCTTCACCGCGTCGGCACGCGCCGGCGTCGTCATGCCATATAGCGCGAACAGGCCGATAAGCAGCAGTGTGATGATGTGTGGACGGGGCAGTTGCATGACGGCCGGTGCTGCGCAGGATTCAACAGGCTTCGATAAGCGTGATTATAGGCAGCGGCATCGCCGCCTGTCGCGCTTCTTTTACTTGCCTGTACGGCATGTGCCGTCATGGTGCAAATCCGTTGTGAAAACAGCGCCGCACGTGCCGGTGTCGATTCCGGTGCAACGGTTGTGTGCGGACGACGCCGCTACTTTGGCGCAGTGCCGGTGGGACGCGTCTTGCTCAACTGCTGCACCGGCACCCATTCCGAAAAGCGTCCGTTCACGATGCCGTTCTTTGCACTGCACTCGTCATTGCCGGACTCGATGATGCCGCTGCGGCCGTCGCTGCATTGCGCATCGTTGTCTTTGCTGATGCGCGCCCATCCCGACTTGATGTCGATTACGTCCGCCTTGTCGCGAAACAGCAGGAATCCGACGGCGCCGCATTGCTCGGACGGGCAGGTCCGGCGATCGACCTGTTCGGAAACGACCCAATAAGTACTGCTGGCAAATGCCGGCAAGGCTGCCAGCAATATTGCACATCCCATGAAATGCCTGATCATCGTTTCTCCTCTTGTTGTTGTCCGTGATGGCGGAAGTGTCCCGGAGCGAGACTGCGCATCGACGTTTTTTCGCCTTGTCTCCTGCCAGGCGGAAAGCGCTAGGCGAGAACGAAGTTATCACATCGCTGCGCGTCGGCAATGCAAAGAATTCATGGTGCGATGCGTTACGCGCATCAGCTCCGCATCGCGTCGCAAACCTCACTGTCGCCGATCCCCGATCGTTCCTTGAGACGAGAAGTGCGGTGGACAACATTGATCGTGAGAATGTGGCAGGAGAAGATGACGCCCGGGCAGCTTGTGGAATAGAATCCTTCGATTTTTCGTATTACCGATACAGCACAAGACTGGCGCTGCAACATGCAGCATTGACGAAAGATCGAAATGCACAACCATCACCTCGCGGCGCCGCGCCGCATTCTCACAGCCCTTGCCTTGATCGCTGCGTTGCCGGCAGCCCATTCAGCCGAACCGACCGCCGCAACGGCAACCAGAGGCGCACAGGCAGCCGCCCCTCGCGGCATTGCGGAATCGCGTCGCAGCGAACCGAGCTTCAACACCGAATCGGTGATCAGCAGTATCAATGCCCAGGAGCGGACGCGCCCCTTTCCGGTCGCGGAGAAGGTCGCCTATTTCGTGAACATCAAGGATGGGGACAAGGTGCGTTCACCGTTCCGGGTCGCGTTCTCGGTCAGCGGCATGGGTGTGGCGCCGGTGCAGGCCGGCAAGATAGAAGGCACCGGCCATCACCATATCCTGATCGACATGCCGCTGCCGGTCGACATCAAGAAACCGGTTCCGTTTGACAAGCCGGATGAATTCCTGCATCAGCACTACAAGCACTTCGGCCGCGGCGAGACCGAAACCGTGCTCGACCTGCCTCCCGGAAAACACACCCTGCGCCTGCTGTTCGCCGATCACAATCACGTACCGTATTACATCGGCAGCAAGGAACTGACGATCGAGGTGTTGCCGAAGCCGTGAAGCTTGTTCGTTAAGCCTATTTGTCAAGAAAAAGCCTGCGGATGCCGGCTTTTTTCATTCGACAGACGCGCGCAAAGCGGGAAGGGGCTCAGTGCGTGCTCCTTGCGTAAGGCAGGGCGCGTCTTGATGCGTATCGAAAGGATTCTCATTTTTTCGGACCGGCAGCGCCTCGTCGCCGTCTCGCGCACTATCCGGGTGGAGTGCCCGGACGTTGCCGTTCAGCGTCCATACATTCCCGTCAGTGTCGCCGTGCCGAGGCGATTTGCGTTGAGCATGTAGCCTATGAGGGCAGCTGAAGCGTTCTGCGGGACATCGATTTTTTCGACCTTGAGCGCATGCACGGTAATGATGTAGCGGTGCGGCTTGTCGCCGGGAGGCGGGCAGGCGCCGCCGAAGTCCTGCGTGCCGTAGTCATTGCGTCCGTGGCTGGCGTCTTGCGGCAGCTTTCCCGGGTGTCCTGCATCGCCGTCAAGCCGGCTTACCGAGGCCGGAATGTTGTACACGACCCAGTGCCACCAGCCGCTGCCGGTCGGTGCATCGGGGTCGTAGACGGTGACGGCAAAACTTTTGGTGCCGGCGGGCGTGCCCGACCAGGAGAGTTGCGGCGAACGATTGCCGCCCTGGCAGCCGAAGCCCTGGTAGACCTGATCCGGTTTCAGGATGCCGCCGTCGCGGATGTCGTCGCTTGCCACGGTGAATGCCTGCCCGGCATGGACCTGACCGGCAGCGATGGCGGCGCCGAGAATGATGCTGGAAACGAGATGACGCATGAATGACTCCTTGTCGAAACGGGAGTCCTTATGATGTCGCGGCACGAGCTTGTCCGGCGCTCAATCCGGTGCGTCAAACGCTCAGCCTAGCGGATTGCGACGGCTGACGGCTCGACGCCGAAATGAGCGATGAAATTTCGCGTGAAGCTCGGTGCCGAACGGTAACCGCAGGCCTGCGCGATCGACTTGATTGGTTTGCGGCTGGTCTGCAGCAATGCCAGCCCGTGATGCAGGCGCGCTTCGCGCAGCAGGTCGCGCAGAGAGGTGTTTTCTTCCGCCAGCCGGCGCCGCAGCGTGGCGCCGCTGACGTGCAGATGGCTTTCGAAATCGGTCGAAGTCCATTCGCGCGCCGGTGCCGATGCAACCAGCAGGCGAATGCGCGCGCCCGGCGAGGGATCAGTGGCGCGCAGGAAGCGGTCATGCCCGCTGCGTGCCAGCGCCACCAACACGCCGAGAAGACCATGGTCGACCAGTGCCGCGTCGGGCGTTGCGCTTTCGGTGAGGGCGGCAAGCAGATGCCGGAGCGCCGGCTGCAGCGGCGCGGCATCGCCCGCCGTCCACGGCGATGTTCCATGAGTGTCCGGTGCGGACAGCTTGTATCCGGTCAGGAGCGTGCGCGCGAGATCGACGATGCGCCAGGAAAAAGGGATTATCCACGCCCGGTAATCCTGGCCGGTTGCACGCGACGGCAGGTTCTCCACCTGCACGCAGGCGACCTGGTGCACCATCAGAAAACGTCCGCACCCGATATCGGTCTGGTCCGCACCCAGAGCCACACGTTTTTGCCCGGCAAGAGGAAGTATCAGCAAAGGCTGATCGATCCGGACGGCGCGCAATGCGTATGCATGCTGCGCGGTGATCGTCACATGGCCGCCGGCCAGCGCGAGGCCGTTTTCCAGCCAGTGCGGGGAGGCTTGTTCCGCTGTGTGCGCAGCATTCGTGCCGGTGTCGTCGTGTCCTTGTTCGAGGCGGTCCATGGTCATCGCGTTGTGTTGGGATGTCGATTGCGGGGCAGATTTGTAGGGCAATGGAATGGACTCCTCCCCCCACGGCATCGGATGTGCCAGACTGAG
>CBIHRJ010000049.1:0-43564 GCA_966212445.1 uncultured Noviherbaspirillum sp.
GCGGTGTCGGAAGCGGGGCGAGAACGGTGAATTATCTCTTCGTGCATCAGAACTTTCCGGGGCAGTTATCTGCATCCCGGGCACGGCAAACGGCATAGAGTCTCCACACGACACATACGACAGCACACCGCAAATATCCCATAAAGTAGGGATTGCCGACCTGATGGTTTCTTGCAAACATTGTTGCAATTTATGAAATATCGATGTGCGGCATTTGCAGAACATCGACATGAAAAACAGGGAAATGACGATCCTTTCCTTCATCTGGCGGTAGAAGTCCTTGGAACGAGGTGACATAAGGAAATGATGTCGAGTCTGGCCCTATATATTGTGGCCCAACCAACTTCAGTTTGAACTCTCCGAAGAAAAGGAAATAAACATGAACATATTGATCTGCTCGAATATTTATAACCATTTTTATGGACAACGCCATACGTAAATTTTTCATCCGCTTTTTGATCGTGATCGGACTGATTGTCATTTGGTTCTGGCCCAACATTCATGGGCAATATCGTTTCAAACAGTATTGCGCGCGTGAAGGCGGGTTGAAAGTGTATGGGAAGGTGTTGCCCGATCAAGGATGGCTTGCGGCTGGAACCGATCCCCAGGAATACAAACTTCCGTTTTCTTTCAAGAGAGTGGCTTTCGTTCGTTACCAGGACAAGACTGGAGCGCGCTTCGATGTGTATATCAAACCGAATCCTTGGCCCAAGGATCCTGATTATGTTTTTCAGCCAGTAGATGAATCCAAGCCAGTGATGTACATGCTGAAGTATCAGGATGGCTTTTTGCCTGGAGAACTGAGATTAGCTAGGAGTCAGTATGCAATTTTTTCAATTCTTAAAAATAAAGTAATTGTGAGTCATACACGATTTGGATATAGGCAGTTTGATCAAGACAAAACGTTATTGGGCGCGCCGTCCGGTGTTCAGTGTCCGAACGAAAGTAGGGAAGACCATTTTTTTAATTTGTTTTCCAACTAGACAGGGAGAATATTCATGACAATTACATCAGTGAGCGAGCTTAGCAAACTTACAAGCACAGCGGTCGCAAGTTACGCTATTCATTTAGAAAAAAATGATTTAAAGACGACCCTGACCAACACCGACGACTTTGCCAATTTCACCCCCACTCAAGCCGATCAATTTGTAAAGCAATACACACTCGTAGATCAACTCCAAAACGTCGACTTCAACGGTTTCAGCGCCTCCGTATTCGAAGACAAGACAACCGGCAAACACGTGATCGCCATGCGCGGTACCGAGATGAATTCGCCATCCGGGATTGGAACCGATCTCTTGATGCAGGATATGGGCGCCATCGGCCTCAACGGCTTCGCCAACACGCAGGGTGTCGAAATGTATCGCTACTGCAGGCGACTGGTCAAATTTCATGGGCAGCGCCATGCATAAATTTCTCATCCGTTTTTCGATCGTGGCCGGACTGATCGTCATTTGGTTCTGGCCCAACATTCATGGGCAATACCGTTTCAAACAATATTGCGTGCGTGAAGGCGGGTTGAAAGTGTATGGAAAAGTGCTGCCCGATCAAGGCTGGCTTGCGGCTGGAACCGATCCGCGAGATTACCAACTGCCGTTTGTCTTCAAGCGGGTCGCTTTCGTTCGCTACCAAGACAAGACTGGAGCGCGCTTTGATGTGTATATCAAACCGAAGCCGTGGCCTAAGGACCCAGACTATGTTTTCCAGCCGGTAGATGAATCAAAGTTACCAAAATATATGTTGAAACGCACAAATGAGTTTGTATCAGGCGAGCTTAGGTTGGGGAAGACGCAATATGCAGTTATTTCAATTCCAGAAAATCAAGTGTTAGTTACCTATACAGGATTTGGATATAGTCAATTCGACCAAAACAAAACACTTTTTGGCGCACCATCGGGCGTTCAATGTCCGGACGATGATAGTGAAGATCAGTTTTTTAAAATGTTTCTCAAAAAGGGTTGAGCAATGACAATCACATCAGTTTCAGAACTCAGTAAACTTTCAAGTACTTTAGTTGCAACTTATGGCGTAAACCTCAAAAAAGATACGTTAAAAGAGTCGCTTACAGACACGAAAAATTTCGCCAACTTCACCCCCACCCAAGCCAATCAATTTGTCGCCCAATACACGCTTGTAGACCAACTCCAAAACGTCGACTTCAACGGTTTCAGCGCGTCCGTATTCGAAGACAAGACAACCGGCAAACACGTGATCGCCATGCGCGGTACCGAGATGAATTCGCCATCCGGGATTGGAACCGATCTCTTGATGCAGGATATGGGCGCCATCGGCCTCAACGGCTTCGCCAACACGCAGGGCGTCGAAATGTATCGCTACTACAAGCGGCTAACCACGGTAGGCGGACAGCCGGTGCAATACACCGACGATGAACAATGGCGTCTCTTTGCGTTGGCGAATTCCCTGCTGGTGCCTCTGGTCCCGACAATGCCACTGCTGACTGTCGCCCTGACACAGTCCTTTCTCGCCTTCAAGCAGGAACTGAGTGCAGACACGGGCGTGATCGCAGGTCAACCGGCCGGCCAATCGGTGCTGTCTCCGACAGAAAAAGTCGATGTGACCGGGCATAGCCTTGGCGGACATCTTGCGATGCTGTTTCAACGGCTCTTTCCCGACAGGACCGATCAGGTCGTTACCTTGAACGCTCCAGGCTTTTTTATTCAAGGGGATGCTGCGTTAGTTAAAATTGGATTTCCGGTGTGGGATCAATCGAATATCACCCGCATCGAAGCGGATGGTGACGGTGTTTCGGAAATTGGCACGATCTGGCCGGGTGGCACAATAAAAATAGCGCAGGAGACCGGTGCTGGCGCAATTGCCGCGATCTCAAGCAACCACTCCAGCGTCAACGGCAACGACGCATTGGCTTTGATGGCGGTAATGGCAAAGCTCGATCCAAGCTATGCCAACAATGCGCAAGGACTTTCCGCGTTTATCCGCGCCGCATCGAATGTGCCGGAGGATGCCTACGAAAAGACGCTGGACGCGATGCGCGTCATGCTGTTGGGTCAGAGTCAAACATCGACACCGGTATCGTCCGGCGCGAGCGATCCGAAACGCGCCGACTTCTACGACAACCTGTATGGCTTGATGGCGCCCGACGCCCAAGGCAACCCCACTGGCGTATTCGCGTCCTTGCAAGGCAAGGTCAAAATCGTTGCTCCACCGACCGATGGTCTTGCTGCCAAGACCGATTTCGGCGCATTCCTTGGCCTGTACAACCTCAGTCCCTTCGCGCTCAAGGGCGACAGCACGTTAGAGTCAACCCTGGCGAGCGCATGGGACACCCAGTACAACAACTGGCTCGCCGACAAAAACCTCAGCGCGGAAGATCGCGCCCAAGGCAAGGCCCATTTCAGCGATGAATACCTGACCGACCGCGCCGCGATGCTGAGCTGGATTGTCAAGCGCAACGCCGAGGACAATCAGAAAGCCACCATGTCCGGTCCCGACGACGTGCTATTCCGGGATTTGTCGACTCATACCGAAATTCGCTTGCAGGCAGGCTGGTTGCCCGTGGGAGACTCGGACAAACGCCGCTTCCTGTTCGGTAGCGACGACGCCGACACCCTGCTGGGAGGAACCAACAGCGACCGTCTGTACGGCGGCGATGGAAATGACATCCTCGATGGACAAGAGCAGAACGACCGCCTCGAAGGCAATGCCGGCAACGATAGCTTGACGGGCGGCGGAGGCTGGGATGAACTGTTAGGCGGCTCGGGCAACGACACCTACGTCATCGCCGCCGGCGACGGCAACGACATCCTCATCGACAGCGATGGCCTAGGCACGATCACGATCGACGGCAAGGTCGTGTCGGGCGGCAGCAGCAAGGGCGGCACCCTGAGCGCCGGCGGCGTCTGGGAATCGGACGACCAGAGCACGCAATACCTGCTCACTATCGATGTCGATGCGCAAGGGCAGCCCGACGCCACCCTCGCCATTCGCTGCGGCGATACGACCACGACCATCAGGCACTGGCACCAGGGCAACCTCGGCATCACGCTGCAGGACGGCAAGCCGGCCACCGACGCCACTACCCGCGTCATCACCGGCGACAAAGATTTTGGGCCTGACGGCAAGGCACAGGACGAGCTGGGTAATCCGACCGGCAATACCGTAGCGGGAGAGGAAGATTTCCTGCAAGGCAGTGTTGCCAACGACCGCGTTCAAGGGCTGGACGGCAATGATGAAGTATGGGGCGGGCAGGTGAGTTACAACAAAGACGCCTACCAGAGCAGCACCGATACCGGCGACGATATCCTGGAAGGCGGCGCCGGCAGCGACATCGTTGGCGGCTGGGCCGGCAACGACCGGATTTACGGCAATGTGGAAATCGCCCTTGCCGACGCGATTGCACAAGGGCGCACACAGGAAGGCACGGGCAACCGGGGCGACTGGCTCAACGGCGGCACCGGGGACGACATCGTCGTGGGAAGTGCCGACAACGATGCGCTGTTCGGCGCCGACGGAAAAGACATCCTGGTCGGCGGCGCCGGCGATGACGTTATCAATGGCGACGACGATTACATGGCGGTCGACAGCACGACGTGGACGATCACCAACGTCGGCAATCCGTTCGACCGCCTGACTTCTGAGGCACTGAATTTGAACGGCAATCCTGTCAAGGGCGCCGCGGACATGCTCTATGGCGGCGCCGGCAACGACTTCATGGCAGGCCTGGTCGGCGATGACGCCCTGTATGGCGAGACAGGAAACGACACGCTGGTCGGCGACAACGACAACGACATGCTATTCGGCGGCGACGGCGACGACAGGATGACCGGCGACTACGGCAAGATGGCCTATGACAGCAGCGGCGAAGCTGTTGTTCAAGGCGACGATTATCTGGATGGCGGCGCCGGCAACGACTTCATGCAAGGCGATGGCGGCGACGACCAGTTGTTCGGCGGTACAGGTGATGACGAGCTATGGGGAGGCGCCAAGACAGATACCGCTATCAATGCCGCAGGCGACGGCGACGACTACCTCGACGGAGAAGCCGGCAAGGACCGGTTGATGGGCGGCAGCGGCGACGACGAACTGTTCGGCGGCGAAGGCGACGATCAATTATTGGGCGATGCCGACGACGTGCCCGTAGACAAGCAAGGCAACGATTACCTGGACGGCGAAGGCGGCGACGATTACTTGCGCGGCTATGGCGGCAATGACCAACTGTTTGGCGGCGATGGGAAGGATCAACTGCTCGCCGAGGAGGGTGACGACTATCTGGACGGCGAGGAAGGCGATGACGTTCTCGATAGCGGGGCCGGTAACGATGCCATGTTTGGCGCCGCAGGCGATGACAACATGCAAGGCAGCGCGGGCAATGACACGCTCAGCGGCGGAGCCGGGGCGGACACTCTGTCCGGCGGCGACGATGACGACCGCCTCGACGGCGGCGCCGACAGCGATTACCTCGAAGGCGGCAAGGGAAATGATGTCCTCGACGGCGGGCATGGCGTCGATACCCTGGTTGCGAACGAGGGTGACGACACGCTGATCGGCGGCGGCGAAGGCGTGATGGGAGCGGACGGCATATTTGTCGGCGGCGACTGGCTCGAAGGCGGCGAAGGAAACGACACCTACCTTGCCGGCGCGGGCGATTACATCGTCGACACCGACGGCGACAACGTGCTAGTCATGAACGACGGCGTGCATGCCGGGTCGATCGAGATGACCCTGATCGGCGAAGACAACGATGCCAGCCTGGCGGTCCGGTACGGCGAACAGGAAGCGGTCTTCATCAAGAACGGCCTGACTTCCAATGCCATCTCCAGCTATCAATTCAGCGACGGCAGCAGTATTGCGCATGCCGAACTGGTCGGTGATACGCTCATTACGCAGGTCAATCTTGCCGCAACCGGTGGCGCGGCGTTCGGCGGCATCGAGGACGATACGCTGACGGCGGTCGACGGCATCGGCGCGACGTTGAGCGGCGGGCGCGGCAACGACATCATGATTGGCGCCGATGCCAACGACCTTCTCAAGGGCGGAGCCGGCAACGACCAGCTCTCCGGCGGAGCGGGCGACGATACCATCGACGGCGGCGCCGGGCGGGACGCCTTGGCCGGCCAGGAAGGGAACGACACCTACGTCCTGAACATCGGCAACTCGGCGGCGTTCAACGGCATGATCGAACAGATCGACGATCTCCAGGGCGACAATACGATTGTTTTTGGCGCCGGCATCAGCGAAGAGGATATCCGGATCGAACGGAACGACGCGGGTGACCTGATGCTTGCGTACAGTGCCGGCGACACCATCCGCATCAAGGCCGGCTTCGCGGCCGGCATCGGCCAATACCGCTTCGACGACGGCCACGTTGTCGAAGCCGACACATTCATTCGCGCCCACGTCACGACGCCGGAGCCGATCAACAGTTTTGTGAACGATGCGACCATCTACGGCGACACCGGCAATAATTCGATCACCAGCCACGGCAGCCGCAGCGTGCTGGTCGGCGGGGCCGGCCAGGACTTGCTCATTGGCAAGAAGCAAGGCAATACCTATCGCTTCGCAAAAGGCGACGGTGCGGACATCATCCGGCAGGTCGGGGATAGCCAGGCGCAAGGCATCGCTGCCTTCGATAATGTCATTGCCCTGACCGGCGGCATCACCGCGGCCGACCTGCAGTACTCGGTGCAGCAAGGCAATCTGGTGATCCGGTATTCGGACAATCCTGCCGACAGCATCCGGATCGACAACAGCGCCAGCGTAAACAACGCGCCAACCATTCAAAAAATCCGGTTCGACAACGGCGATGTGCTGGACATGGCCACGTTGCCGGTCAGCGATCTGCATACCGAAGCGGCGACGCCTGGAAGCATTGTCACGGGAACGTGGCTTGGCGAAACGTTGAGCGGCCTCGATGGCGATGAAGCCCTATATGGCTATGGTGGGCAGGATACGCTCATCGGCGGGCGCGGAAATGATGTTCTAGCCGGCGGAGGCAACGGGGACCGCTATGTTTTTTCGGTCGGTGACGGACAGGACATCATTGATTTATCCGGCGGCGACGGAAACAATGCGCCGGAGATCATATTCGAAGCCGGCATCAACAAGGACTCATTGCAGATCAGCGATGTCGGAGCGGATGGCCAGCAAGACAATCTGCGGCTGGCCTATGGCACAGAGGGCGATACGATCGAATTTGTCGTAAGTGACGGCAAAAGCGCCAACTTCAACTTCATTCAATTGACGTTTGCTGACGGCAGCGGCATGTCGCTGGGGGACATGATTGCTACCGTTCCCGTCAAGTCAGTGCAAGGAACCGGGTTCGACGATCAGTTGCACGGAACGAATCTCAGAGATGTGATCGAAGGGCTGAATGGAAGCGATCAATTGTTCGGCCATGGCGGCGACGATACGATCCTGGGCGGCGCCGGCGACGATGTGCTGTATGGCGGTGTTGATTCCAGCGGCGAAGATGGAAATGACATTCTCGACGGCGGCTCAGGGTTTGACATGCTGCATGGCGGGGGCGGACGGGACATCTACGTCCTGTCTTCAGGAAGCGGGCTGGATCTCATCGCCGATACGTTGACAGGTCAAGATGCAATCCGCCTTGACGGCGTGTTGCTCACCGATTTGACGGCGAAACGGACCAATTCGGATCTCATCCTGTCAACCGCGCAGGGAGACGGATTCCTGATACGCGACTATTTCAAGGCGCTGTCTCAGGGAAAAACCTGGCAGTTGGAAGTGTCCGAAGACGCTGCATCCTCCATGTCCCTCGATGACTGGGTAGCGGATCGGTTGCCGCCTTCCGGCGGCGTCGCTCCCGCAGTCAATATGGCGCTTATCAAGGCAAATTTCTTGCAGTCCCTGGAATCCAGCTTGACCGATTGGGGTAAAAACCAGTGGGTCTTGACGGAAGACGGTATCGACAACTCGGCAACGTGGGTGTTCAAAGGTGTTGTTCATAGCGATTCGGCCATTGACGGAATCGAAGGCGAATTCGACCAATATGCCACTTACACCGTGCTGCCGTCGTCGCAGACAAGCCAGGATTACTCGGTGACCAAACACGTCGTCGTTGATGCCTATAGCCAGGAACCCGTATATTCGACTGGACTCAAGACAACTTTCCACACGTTAGGTGAAAACGAAGCCTGGAAAAACCATGATGGTCAGCAAATCGTTCCTGTTTTCGCCGGTGACGACGGAAAACTGCACTACGGCGACCCATCCTACGGCGAACCGCAAGGATCCTTGATCGGCTATTTGGGAACTATGTCGGTTTCCATGGCGATTGATTATCAAACAGTTCATGTGCACGAGGAATACGACAGCATAACCACCTTGCAAGAGGGAACGTTCGCCATTCAAAAAATCACAGGCGACGAGCGCAACAATAATATCGAGGTTGATGGAGAGTTCCGTGGCCAGATCGACGCTGGCGACGGCGATGATAGCGTTGTACTGGGATTGGGATTTGGACTGGTTCACGACGTTTGGCAAGATGAGGAATACGAGGGCGATGGCCAATTTGCCGAAATTTGGGCAATGATACCTAAGCGTGGACATAAAGGTTTAGGTGCCGTTATCGACGGTGGGGCAGGTAATGATTTTTTGGTGGGAACCAATGTAGACGATATCTTTATTGCCGGACAAGGCAATGATTTTATGAAAGGAGGAGTAGGTTCTGATACTTATTACATCAATACAGGAGACGGACAAGATATTGTGTTCGATGGCGCCATATCTCCGGCATCGACTCTTAGTAGCTATGAACCACCTTATCCTTATTTCTATTGGGACACTTACTATTCGGTAAGTGCGTTAATTCAAAAGTTTGGCGACTCTACAACAAAAGATACGCTGGTTTTTGGAAACGGTATTAGTCAGGAAAATATCCGTTATACAACGGACGGAAGCGTAAATATTCCCGATGAATACTACGGATGGATTCCGGATGAATTAGAGGGGAAGCCTACCAAAAAAATGCGTATTTCTTGGGGCACAGACGACAGTGTGACGGTGTTTTATAACGATCCCGACTTCGAGCACAAGGGCACCATGAGCACGGCCGGAATTGAAAAATTCCAGTTCCAGGACGGTACGGTTTTGACCATGCAGGAATTCCTCGCGCAGGTAAAGCAGGAACCGACCACCGGTCATGCGCCTGTCCTTCAATTTCCGCTGATCGATCATACGATAGAGCCATCAACAGTGTTCAGTTTCACGATTCCAGGGAATACGTTTACTGATGCCGATGCGGGCGATACCTTGACAATCTCTGCCAGCCTGTCCAACGGAGATGCGTTGCCGGCATGGCTCACATTCGACCCGGATACCCAAACTTTCAGTGGCACTCCGAACGAGGAGGATGACAGCACGCTTGTCTTGAAAGTGACTGCAACGGATCAGACAGGTTTGACTGCGGAAGCAAGCTTCAATCTGACTCTACATAGCGCCAATGCGGCGCCGGAGGTGGCACAGGCGCTCACCGACCAATCGGCGACCGAGGATCAGCCATTCGTCTTTACTATTCCTGCCGGGACATTTGTCGACGGCAATGCCGACGATACGCTGACATATGCGGCGACCTTGGCAACCGGGGAGGCACTACCGGAATGGCTTGACTTTGATGTGACAGGCAACACGTTCATCGGCACACCTGGCAATGCGGACGTCGGCGCCATCACGATTAACGTTACCGCCACCGATGGATCCGGTGCGAGCGCATCGAACAGTTTTTCGATCAATATCGACAATGTCAACGATGCTCCGGTCGTGTCCAATCCAATCGCCGACAACTTGGCCGAGGAAGATTCGCCGTTCGTTTATACATTGCCGTCCGATGCTTTTATGGATGTCGATCAGGGCGATATGCTGGCATACGGCGCGAGACTGGCTGATGGTACTGCATTGCCAGGCTGGCTAAGCTTTGATGCCGACACGAGAACCTTTTCCGGCATACCGGGAGAAGATGACATAGCCGACTTGAGCATCGAAGTATCTGCGACGGATTCCGAGGAGGCGCGGGTATCCGGCATCTTCCATCTGACGGTTGCTGCTGCGCCCGACAAGACGCTTGTCGGCACAGGCGATGCCGATACCCTCGCCGGATCGTCCGGAAACGATACACTGGACGGAGGCACCGGCGCGGACAACATGACCGGGAAAAACGGCAACGATGTCTTGCTGGGCGGCGATGGCAATGACATTTTGATCGGCGGCGCTGGCAATGACGCCGTCGATGGCGGTCCGGGCGACGATATCTACATATACGGTCAAGGCGATGGACTTGATCTGCTCACCGATGCGAGCGGAATCGATACTGTGACCTTCGGCGCCGGTCTGACGCCGGACAACCTTGCACTGCGCATTGTTACGGTCGACAACCAGAAATTTGCCCGGATACGCGTTCTGGATGCCGACGGCAATGAGCAGGAAACGCAAGGAATCGATTTCGCGATTTCCGTTGCCGCCAATGGTCAGATTGTTTCGCCGATCGAAAAATTCGTGTTGAGCGACGGGCAGCAACTTGTCTTCGATGATCTCTTGATCAAGTCTGTCACCACCAGCGGCAGCAGTGGTAATGACTTGTTAACCGGCACCCGCAATGACGACACCATCTCTAGCGTCGACGGCATCGACATCCTTTACGGCATGGGCGGAAATGACAAGCTTTACGGCGGTAATGGCAACGATTTGTTGTATGGACAGGGAGGAAATGACCGGATCGAAGCCGGTGAGGGCCATGATTATGTCGATTCCGGCAGCGGCGATGATCAAATCCAGGCCGGCTATGGCAATGACGTCCTGCAAGCCGGGGCTGGTAATGACGTGATAAGCGCGTATGGCGGCAATAACCTGATCGATATGGGCGCCGGCAATGACATGGTCGCGGCCGGCCGTGGACAGGAGTGGATCGCCGGGGGCCAGGGCGACGATACGATCGATGGCGGCACAGGCCAGAACGTGTTTGCCTTTAATCGTGGCGACGGCATGGATACCATCGTCAACAGCCTCTACGGCAACGATACGGTTTCGATCGGAAAAGGCATCGATTTTGCCGATTTGACGCTGTCGAAGGCAGGCAACAATCTGTTGTTCGGCATGGGCCAAGGCGACTCGATCACGTTGAAGAACTGGTATCTTGGTCAACTTTATCACGGTGTAGGGCGCTTGCAGGTAATCACTTCTGCTGCCGGAGGCGATGACGAGGCAAGCGCCGTTGATGCCCTCCAAGACCACGCCGTCGAGATTTTTGATTTCGGCAAACTGGTCCAAAAGTTCGATGAGGTACGCGCGGAAAATTCGTCGCTTGACCAGTGGGCGGTGATGGGTGGCTTGCTTGATGCCCATCTTTCCGGCAGCAATACGGCGGCGATCGGTGGCGATTTGAGCTATCAGTATGGCGTCAACGGAACATTGGCGGGGATGAGTCTTGCGGCGGCGCAAGGCAGCCTGTCAGAGGCAGGCTTTAACGGCTTCCATCCGCAGACGCTGCATTCCTGGCCTCAACTGCAGCAAGGAGCGGTCAAGTTGGGGTAACCTGGGCGAGAAGGGAGTTTCTGCGGAATCAAAGTCGAACCCGGTCGAAGCGATCTGGCCTATTTGATGAAGCACGAAATCGACCGTCTGTACCCGGCGAGCTTGGCCAAGGTCAGCGACTTTGCATAACGATGGTTGAAGTCGCTGCTGCGCCGTCACAAGCTCGTCCAAGTATTCTGACAACAAGCTGAACTGCGCTATGACATGTTAATCATTTACTGAATAGTCAGTAGCGTAAGTCCGGCTGACCGAAACCATCCCTCTGAACGGATATTTCAGAGGGATGGCGTTCCCCTCCTTGTACACGCACAAAGAAACAGTGCGTTCAAGTGCTCAATCTTCTGAAAATCCACCGCAGTCCGCGCCACAGCTTAGGCAGCAACCACAGCGCAACCAGAAAAAACACCAGCAGGAACGCGAACAGCACCCACGGATAGTAGAACGCTGCCCACAAGCCGCCCAGCACCGTCATGTCCTCGGTGAATGATGCGGCCCAGTTGCTGAAGGGTTCGGGCGAGGTGTTGATCAACGCGCGGCTGCCGGCCTTGGTGGCGTGCGCGCCGGCGGCGAAGGTGCCGCCGAGGACGGCGGCGATTGCGCTCCATTCCGGCCCCATCTGGCCCAGTGCGGCTGCGCCGAGAACCGCGCCGGCGGGTACGCGGATGAAGGTTTGCAACGCGTCCCATGCGGAGTCGATGCCGGGCACTTTGTCGGCGAGGAATTCGACCACCAGCAGCACGCCTGTCAGCGTCATCATCCAGGGCGATTCCAGTACCTGCAGCGCGGGCGGCAGGTCTATCCATCCGGCGCGGCCGAACCAGCCGGCAATGAACAGCGTCATGTACAGCCGGATGCCGCTGGCCCAGGACAAGCCGCCGGCGAGGGCGGCGGCGGAGAGCGTATCAACCATGACTGTCTCCTTCCGGCGGATGGCGCTCGAAGCGCCGCTTCAGCGTGCGCGATTCCGGAATCGACGGCGAGCGCGCCACGAGCATGAATATGCCGGCTGCGATCAGCATGACCGGAATGATGAAGCGCCAGCCCAGGTCGTAGTACTGGCGACAGAAAGACAGCAGGCCGGCCAGGATCAGCAACGGGCCGGCGACGATGGACGATTTGGTGATGCCGTCGAGCACGAGAATCGCAATGCCTGCGCCGGCAAGCCCGAGTATCCATAGCCACTGCACGTCCGGCAGCCAGTTGAGGCTGTGGAGCAGCCAGGTAATGCCGAGAACGATCAGCACGACCGGGAATGCGGCATCCTTCATTGTTGTCTCTTCAGGTTGCGTTTCATCGTTGGCGCCATCAACGGCATGAGCGCAAGGAACAACAGGTAGGGTGGGCACTCGTGCCCACCCTATTCCTTTATCGCGCACAATTCATTTTCGGCGCTACTTCCCGAAAAATCCATCCACCTCATCCAGCAGCTTCTGCTTCGCCTGTTCGTCGATGAACGATGCGATGAAGCTGTTGCGGGACAACCGGTACGCATGCTCCCTCGTCAGCGGCAGCGCTTCGAACATCTGGATGAAATTCTCGTTGACATAGCCGCCGAAGTACGCCGGATCGTCCGAGTTGACGGTCACCATCAGGCCGGTGTCGAGCAGCGTCAGCAGATTGTGGTCGGATGTCTTGTCGAATACGCGCAGCTTGATGTTGGACAACGGACATACCGTGAGCGGCACCTTGTCGCGCACCAGCCGCTGCGTCAGCTCAGCGTCTTCGAGGCAGCGCACGCCGTGGTCGATGCGTTCCACTTTCAGCATGTCAAGCGCGGTGCGGATGTATTCCGGCGGGCCTTCCTCGCCGGCATGCGCCACCAGATGCAGTCCCAGCTCATGGCAACGGGCGAACACGCGCGCAAACTTTTCCGGTGGATGGCCGCGTTCGGAGGAATCGAGGCCGACGCCGATGAATTTGTCGCGATACGGCAACGCCTGCTCCAGCGTGGCGAATGCTTCCTCCTCCGACAGGTGGCGCAGGAAGCACATGATCAGCGCGCCGCTCATGTCCCATTTCGTCTTCGCGTCCTGCAATGCACGATGAATGCCGTCGATCGCGGTGGCAAAGGCAACGCCGCGCTCGGTATGCGTCTGCGGATCGAAGAACAGTTCGGCATGGCGCACGTTGTCGGCGTGCGCACGTTGCAGATAGGCCCAGGTCATGTCGTAGAAATCCTGTTCCTTCAGCAACACGCTCGCGCCGGCATAGTAAATGTCGAGAAAGGATTGCAGGTCGGTGAATGCGTAGGCCCGGCGCAACTCATCGACCGAGCCGTAGTTCAGCTTGACGCCGTTGCGCTTGGCGAGTGCGAAAATCAGTTCGGGTTCCAGCGAGCCCTCGATGTGCATGTGCAATTCCGCCTTCGGCATCTTTTCCAGCGTGGTGCGCAGTGTCGCATCCATTTCTTCCCCCCTTCTCCATGTGGTCGCAAACGATGCAGCGATTTTACGGCGAACCGGGGATTCTGGCTGGATAAAAGCACGATGCGAAACCCGATGCGGACAGTCTACATGGCCCCGCCACGCGTACCGTCCGCATGCGTTTTCTCGTACATTTCCTGGCAAGGCGCGCAGCGTTCGGCGGTCGGCTGAACTTCCAGCCGCACATAAGGGATTTCCGTTTCGCACTGGACGCAGTCGCCATAGGTGCCGTTCTCCATGCGTTGGCGTGCCGCTTCGATTGCCCGCAACTCGACGATATCGCGCGTGATGGCGGCATTGCCGAGGTCCGCGGTCAGATCGGCGAACGACAGGTCGGCCGGGTCGGACAGCTCCGGCGCAACGTCGGTGAACGCTTCCTTTTCGGACAATTCGCGCTGCAGGTCGGCGCGCAGTTCCTTGTCGCGGTTGTCCAGCAATTGCTTCAAATGAGCGCGTTGCTCCTCGGTCAGGTTTGACATGCTTGTCTCTCAGTGTTGGAAAACGAAAATCGGGAGGCTAACGCACCGGCCTCTCACGCAAGCCCCACCACGCGAGCAAGGCGAGGCCGGCGGCAAGCAGCGCAGTTGCTGTCCTGGGATGGGTTTCCGCCTGGGTATAGAGACTGGACTCGAATACGTGTCCCTCGTAGCCCTGTCTTTCCTGCAGATCCTGGCCGGGGCCGTACAGGCTGTGCTGGGTGCGGTCGCGCGCGGATCTGCCGGATTTTTGCTGGCGCTCAAGAAAATGTTTCATGTAGCCGTCCATCATTTTCGGCGCGTAATGCGCAGTGGACGACACCAGTCTGGCGGCGCCGCCGACGAACATGTCGCGCTTGACATGCTCGGCAGCGTAGAGAATCGCATCAGCCGCGACTTCCGGCGCATAGATGGGCGGCGGCAGGCGCGGTTCGACTTCCAGGTAATTCTTGGCATGCTCGACGAACATGGTGTCGACCGAGGCCGGTTTGATCAGGGTGACGGCAACCGGCGCGCCTTCGGCTTCGAGTTCCAGCCGCAGCGAATCGGTGAAGCCCTTGACCGCATGCTTGGACGCCGAGTACATGCCCTGCAGGGGCACCGCGCGGTCCGATACTTCGCTCCCCAGGTTGATGATTGCGCCGCCGTGCTGCTTCAGGTGCTCGACCGCCACTAGCGAACCGTGCACCACGCCCCAGAAATTGGTCTGGAACAGGCGCCGCTGGTCTTCCAGCGACACGTCTTCATTGCGCCCGAAAATCGAAATGCCCGCATTGTTGACCCAGGTGTCGAAGCCGCCGAAGCGCTCGATCGCGCTGCGCGCCACGCGGCGCATGTCTTCCTCGATGCCGACGTCCGCCACCACGTGCATGACCTCGCAGCCCTTCTTGCCCAGCTCGAACGCAAGCTGCTTGAGCGCATCTTCATTGCGCGCCACCAACACGACTTTTGCGCCGCGCTGCGCGGCGCGGCGTGCGGTGGCCAAGCCAATGCCGCTGGTCGCGCCGGTGATCACGATCACTTGCTCCCCGAGTTTTTTCAGGCGAATTTTCATCTGGCCGCTCCTGTATCCGGTTTTGTGCAGCGAAAAGTGTGCCCGGGCCGGAATGTCGTTGCTCGCAGTACAAGCTCCTGCATGTCATCGCGTTGCCTGAAATTTTTACCGGGGGGCCTGCGCGTTTTTGCATGACGGGATGACCTGCAGCACGATGGCGACAAGCACGGTAAACCGTCTTACAATCGACCCATGCCGGAATCCCCGGTGAACGCATTGGATGTTCATCGGCAAGTCCGGCAGATCGACTTTGATTGCATGAATAACAAGCGACGGCGACGACTGCAGGAAGTACCGTACGCACTATGTCGCGGGAGAGATTGATGCCAGCAGTTACCATTACGCTGAGCGATGAAGAACATGCACTGTTGATGGACGAGTACAAACAGATGTCCATCGAATGGCTGCGGCGCAACCCGGCTTCGGTGCCGCCGCAATTCGAACAATGGCTCGCCGGCATGACCGTCGCCGGAGCGCGCGAAAGAAGCCGGAGTACGGCCGAGGTTGACCAGTTGCGCACGCTGAACTCCATCGAAAAACTGGTCACCGGACTCAAGGCCCATGGCTTCGGCCTTGCGCACCTCGGCAAGCCGGGAAACGATCCGGCGGAATCGGCGGCATCGCTTGCGGAAACGTTGGTCGCCGATCTCGGCCTGTCATTGACCCGCGCGAAACGTATCGAGGAGTTGCTCGTCTATTATGCGAAAAGCGCGCGCGACATTGCCGATGCCGCGCATGTCGGCGTCACCAACCGCGCCTACGGGGCGCTGCACGAAGCGTATCGCGAACTGCTGGAGCGCACTGCAAAGGCGGCGCTGAGCCATCTCGGCGAGGAGCAGGCGCTAGGCCGTGCCGAGGGCGGCGCGGCGATCCTGGTCAGCGTGCAGGCGATGAATCGCCGCAATGCGACGGAAAAAACGGAAGAATTCAAGGCAAATCTGCGCAGTTTGAAGAAGTGACCGTTTTCCGACGGTCCCAACAGCAACAGCAAGAGGCGTCCAATGAACACCCCCAAAAACCAGTTCGGCGTACCCCAATATCCCGACAACGATGTGCGCAGGCTGTTGGTCCTGCTGGCCGCGATCGACCTGCTGGAACGGCCGACGCTCTCGGCCATCGCCGACCTGACCAGCCTCGACAGGGAGGCGGTCGATACCGGCGTGATGCGGTTGCGCGAAGAGTTCGGCGTCGGCCTGCACAAGGTGGGCGACATCTACCACATCGAATCGTGGGGCGATCTGCTCAAGGAAACGGGCGTCAGGAACTGCCTCAAGGCTTGATCGGCCAGCCTCGTTGATTCATCCGGGTTTTCTGCGACTACCGGCAATAGCACGTCACGACGCGTGATTGCGCGGTGTTAGCCTGCCTGGAAACCGTGAACCACGGGCCGCATTAAGATCACAGCGGCGGCAATTCCGCGGTTTCTTCGTGCTCGTTGTGCTCTTCGTGGTGAATCGCTTTCCTCCGGATCAGCAAGCCGCCCGGTGTCGGCAATGTGCAGCCGGCCATCGATGCCGGACATCGCATCCACAGAAAAATCTCGCGCACCTTTCCTTCTTGCCGACATGTTGTTGAAGTGACAACCAGGACGGAGGCCAAACCGAAAAATATATCATGTTGTGATATATTCCGGGAAATGAAAAAAGAAATTTCCCGAACGTCACCCGCATCTGCATCGCTGACACTAGACAAGCAACAGTACGAAGCCCTCTCCGAATTCCGTTACCAACTGCGCCGTTTTCTCCACTTCAGCGAGACTGCGGCCAAGGCCGAAGGCATCACTCCGCTGCAATACCTGCTCCTGCTGCACGTACGCGGTTTTCCGGGCCGGGACTGGGCCACGGTCGGCGAATTGTCGGAACGACTGCAACTGCAGCACCATGGCGTCGTCGCCCTCCTGTCTCGCTGCGTGAAAAACGGCTTCGTAGTTCGCAGGAAAAGCGAAACCGATCGACGCCAGGTGGAAGTACATCTCCTCCCGCTCGGGGAGCGCCACTTGGAGAAACTGGCTTCGCTCCATGAGGCGGAACTCAGGTCACTGCAGCGCACATTCCGTGTGGCACGGATCACAGCTTTCAATAACCACGACAACGCAGGACATTGAACAACATGCACCAAACAAAATTGACCGCGCCGGCCGGGCGCACGCACGCCTTCGAGAAGCGGGATTACGCCGCGGATCGCCGCCTTGTTTACATCTCACTGGTCGCCTCGGGCATCGGCGCATGCAGCGCCCTGGCTGCGCTGGTGCTGCTCGGCTTGATCCGGCTGTTTACGAACCTGTTTTTCTTTCAAAGCTTTTCGTTCGCCGAGAGTATGCCGGCGGAGCACACGCTGGGCGCCTGGGTCATCGCCTTGCCGGTGATCGGCGGATTGGCCGTCGGATTGCTTGCACGCTATGGCAGCGAAAAGATACGTGGACACGGCATCCCGGAAGCCATTGAAGCCATCCTGTTCGGCAAGAGCAAGATGTCGCCCAAGGTCGCCATCCTCAAGCCGCTGTCCTCGGGTATCGTGATCGGCAGCGGCGGGCCGTTCGGCGCCGAGGGGCCGATCATCATGACTGGCGGTTCGCTGGGATCCCTGATCGCCCAGTTCCTGCACCTGACCGGCGCGGAGCGGAAAACCCTGCTCGTCGCCGGCGCATGCGCCGGCATGACGGCGATTTTCGGCACGCCGGTGGCGGCGCTCCTGCTCGCTGTCGAATTGATGTTGTTCGAATTCCGGCCGCGCAGCCTGTTGCCGGTCGCATTGGCGTGCGCGGTGGCGGGTTTTCTGCGACCGCTGCTGCTGGAAGCGGGCCCCTTGTTTCCCTTGCAGACGGCACCGGTAAGCTTGGTGGCGCTCGGCTCGTGCGTGGCGGCCGGATTGCTGTGCGGTTTGCTGTCGGCGACGCTCACGCATGCGCTTTACAAGCTGGAAGATCTGTTCGGCAAGTTGCCTGTGCACTGGATGTGGTGGCCGGCGATCGGCGGCCTGGCGGTCGGCATCGGCGGCTATATCGAACCGCGCGCTTTCGGCGTCGGCTACGATGTCATCAACGACCTGCTCAACAATCGCATCTTGTTGTCCGTCGCCATTGGCCTGCTGGCGGTGAAGGCGACTATCTGGGTCATAGCGCTGGGCTCCGGCACGTCCGGCGGTGTTCTCGCTCCCCTGCTGATGCTGGGCGCAGGCTTGGGAATCGCCCTGTCGCCGGTGTTGCCGGGCGGCAGTCCGTCGCTGTGGGCGCTGGTCTGCATGGCGGGCGTTTTTGCCGGTGTGATGGGCGCCCCGCTGACGGCGATCGTGTTTGCATTCGGCTTGACCCATGACACCGAAGCCTTACTGCCCTTGCTGCTGACGACCGCGATTTCATACGGTTTCAATGTCCTTACCATGCGTCGCTCGATCATGACCGAAAAGATCGCGCGGCGTGGATTCCATATCTACCGCGAATACGGCGTCGACCCGCTCGAACGGCAGCATGTCGCCGACCTCATGACGCACGAGGTCATGACGATCGACGCCGATCTTACGGTGAGCGAAACCGCCGCCCGTTACTTCGGCCCCGCCCAACTTCATCGTTGCTACCCGCTGGTCAGCGAGGGTCGCCTGATCGGCATGATCGAACGCCACAGCTTGTCGCGCGCCGCTGCCGATTCGGATCCCTGCCGGCGGTTGGTCGAAGCGGCGCCGGCGCCAGTGGTGGCGCTGCCAGACGAAACAGTGCGGTCGATTGCCGGCCGCATGGCCGTGCATGGGCTGGAGCGGCTTCCTGTCGTGGACAGCCGGGAAGGCATGCATCTCATTGGCCTGATCAGTCGCAGCGACATCCTGCGGCCGAGCGAGGACATACACGCAGAGGAAACGGTGCGGGAACGACTTCGCTGAAACCAGAATCGCGCCGATCGGCCGTGACGGTGCGTCATTAAAAAAACCCATACAAATGATGAATCTACTGCACGGGGCTTCCCGTTATCTTCCGCCGCCGATCGCCGTCAGCGGCAAGGAACGTGTGCGCGCGTCATGCGGCGCGCTGATCGCGATCATACTGACCGGCATGGTGACGCACCTCGTGCTCGGCCCGGGGACGTCGCTGCCGGCATTGCTTGGTCCATTGGGCGCATCGGCGGTCCTGCTGTTTGCATTGCCATCGAGTCCGCTCGCCCAACCGTGGTCGATCGTCGGCGGCAACGTGGTCTCGGCCGTCATCGGTGTCGCCTGCGCACGCTGGATCAGTGACCCGTTCGTGGCCGGCGGATTGGCTGTCTCCGGGGCAATCGCCGCCATGTTCGTGCTGCGCTGCCTGCATCCGCCGGGAGGTGCGATCGCGTTGACGGCGGTGCTTGGCGGAGCGGCGATCCATGACGCCGGATTCAGCTTCGCCTTGATGCCTGTTGCAATCAACTCCCTGCTCATGCTGGCAGTAGCAGTGATTTTCAACAACGCCACGCGGCATCGTTATCCGCATATCGTGCATACCGACCACACGAACAAGCACGGGACTGGCGATGCGCTTCCCGGCGACCGCCTCGGTTTTACGCCGGACGACCTGGACGACGTGCTGAAGCAATACAACGAAGTACTCGACATCAGCCGTGACGATCTGGAATCGCTGTTCCTGCAGACCGAGATGCATGCATACCGCCGCCGCTTCGGCGAGATCACCTGCGCCGACATCATGTCGCGCGACGTGGTGACGGTCGAGTACGGGACGGAACTCCAAGAAGCGTGGACGCTGCTGCGCCTGCACAAGGTGAAGGCATTGCCGGTCATCGATCGCGCGCGCCGCGTCATCGGAATCGTTACCTTGGTCGACTTCATGAAGAACGCCAATCTCGACGTGTACCCGGGATTCGAGGCCAAGCTGCGCACATTCATCCGTCGTACTGCGCATACACACTCCGACAAGGCGGAGGTCGTCGGTCAGATCATGACACGGCAGGTGCATACGGCAAGCGCCGCCATGCACATCGTCGAACTGGTGCCGCTGCTGTCCGACACCGACCTGCATCACATTCCGATCATCGATGAAGAAAGGCGGCTCGCCGGCATGGTGACGCAATCGGACGTGATCGCAGCGTTGTACCGGCGCCGGCTGGAGGATACGCTGCGCGCCGCGTAAGCGGAATTTGTGCAAGCTCAAGGGCGTGCGACGGTCCGCCTGTAACATACTCCTATCGAGGAAGGCGTTGCCGGCTTAGCTCAATGGGTAGAGCAGTTGATTTGTAATCATCAGGTAGTAGGTTCGAATCCTTCAGCCGGCACCAATTTTCAAAGGGTCTATACTTCAAAAGGGTATGGACCCTTTTCTGTTGTGCGGCGCAGAGTGTCTCCGGCTGCACGACGAACCCGCTTACCGCGGATATGTCTAACAAGCAGTTCTCACAAGGAGCTTGCCATGGAACAGCAAACCAGACCTTCATCCCGTGCCGTCAACAAGGGCGCCGCCGATGAAATCAAGACTTCCGCACCGCACGGACCTTATGCAGGCAGGCCGCTCGACGGTTCGCAATACCTCGATGTCGCCGAAGAGCAGGAGTATGCGGAACGGCGTCCGACGCCGGAAGAGCAGCGACCGCGTTTTTCCTATCTGCACAAGGAGGAGCCGAAGCGCGGGCAAAAATGATCGGGAATTCAGACGGGAATGTGTCGTTTCATCCGGCGACCATCACGGCCAGCGGCAGCACCGCGAGCGCGTCGCTCAGCAACACCCTTCCTGCCACCGCACCGAGCTGCCGTCCGGTCAGCGTGTCCGTCCAGCCGCTTGCCAACCCCTCCGGCAGCATGACGACAGTTTCCTTCCAGTTCTCCGGCGGTATTGCCGGGCTGCCGTTGTCGCCAAGCAGTCGGCATGGCAAATGCACTGCAATGACAATGGCCGCCCTGCCCGCATGGCGGCGCAACAAGGCGATCGCATGTCCGGCCATCTCGCCCTGCACTGCCAACGGCAGATAGTCGCCGCGCGCGAACAGATCCGGTTCGCGCACGCGCAACTGCAGGACGTTGCGGATGACCTGCTGTTTCAGCACACCGTCACGCCATCCGTCGACACCGGACACGAATGCAGACGCATCCCGCAGTGAACGCAGGCGCATCGCATAATCCACCGGACGCCGGTTGTCCGGATCGACCAGGCTGAAGTCCCAGAAGTCGGTGCCCTGGTACAGGTCCGGCACACCCGGCACCGTCATCCGCAGCACCGTCTGCGCAAGGCTCTTGGCCACGCCGGCCGGCGACAGCCGCTCGACCCATTCCGCAATCTGGTACAGAAACATATTGTCCGGCCGCACCTGGAGCGCGCCCTGCAGGAAGCGCTTGCAGCCGGCTTCATAGGAGTCGTTCGGCAGCACCCAGTCGCTGACCTGCTTGGCTTCGCGCAGCGCCTTGGTTTGCCACAGTCCGATGCGCTCGGCGAAGCCTTGCACGCCGGCACTGTCTTCCGGATCAAGCCCGATCGGCCAGGCGCCGGCCAGCATCTGGTACAGCATCAGCTCGTCCGCCGGCTGCGGCGCGATGCAGGCGGCGGAGCCGCTGTCGGCCGGCACCTCGCTGCGCAGGTCCGCATTCAAGCGCATCCAGTCGCGCACCGCCTGGCTCCATGCGTCCGGCAGTTCGCTCAGTACGGCGATGCGCGCACGTGCGTCTTCGCCGCGCTTGTGGTCGTGCGTGGCAGTGGCCAGCAAGGCATCGGGGAAGCGCCGCGCGCGCTCAAGGCAGGCTTCATGGAAGCCGTCGACGGACAGCGAGAAGCAGCCGGGATCGGAACCCACTTCGTTGCGTGACAGCAGCCGCCCGTAACGATAGAACGCGGTGTCCTCGACCGACTTGGCGGCCAGCGGCGGTGTCAATTGCTGGAAGCGGGTAATGGCGCGCTGGTGCAGATGGCGCACCCGCGCATTGATCGAATCGACCGGCGCATCGCCGCCGAGCCAACGCGCCACCACGTCCAGCAGCGGCACTTCGGTGCGGTCGACGCTCTGCCGTGCCTGATCGAGCGCGCGCTCGATCACCTGCTGGTCGAGTTCGTCGCGGCCGTTGCTGTCGGCATAGGTGCGATACACCGGGAAATGCACCAGCAGTTCGGTGAACACGCGCCGGATCGCACCCAGCGGAAAATCGCGGGTGCGCAGGTCGGTGCGCGCGACCGCGTGCAGCGCGCGGGTCGCCGCTTCGAACTCTCCGGCGAGATTGTTGACGAGAAGCTGACGGCGCGCGTGCCGCACTTCTGCCTGGAAATCGGCGTCGCTGCCGGTAAGTTCGCTCCATAGCGCGGTCAGCGGCGCCTCGCCGGCGGCATCGTGCAGCAGCGCGCCGACCTGGTCCATGAAGTCGTAGCCGCTGGTGCCGTCGACCTCCCAGCCGGTGCGCAACTGTTCGTCCGGCGCAAGGATTTTCTCGACCACGAGGTAGGCCGGCGCCGGCGGCAATTCTACCGGCCGTTGCGACGACAGCGCCTGCAGGCGGCCGCGCAGCTTGCGGCAATAGGCGCCGGGGTCGGCCAGGCCGTCGACATGGTCGATGCGCACACCATCGATCAGGCCTTCCGTGTACAAGCGGAAAATCAGCGCATGCGTTGCCTCGAACACATCGTCCTGTTCGACCCGTACGCCGGCCAGGTCGGTGATCTCGAAGAACCGTCGCCAGTTGATGCCGTCGGCAGCGCAGCGCCACCACGCCAGCCGGTAATGCTGGCGCTCCAGCAACGCGTGCAATGCATCGATGCCGTGTTGCGCCGATGCCGAAAAATTATTCAGCACCGACGCGATGAGCTCGGCGCCTTCGGGGCTGCGCCCGATCTCGCGCTGCAGGCCGAAGCCGAGGTCGGCATTGTGCTGTGTGATGCCCGGCGCATCGCCGCGGTAATTTTCAAAAGCGGCGATCGGCGGCGCCAGCCGCTCCGATCCGGCAGTGCGCAGGATGGCAGGATAATCGGCCGGCGCGACCGGAAAACGATGCGCGTAATAACCGATGAAGAATTTTCCGCGGCTGTCGTCGAACTGCAGCGTGATCTCGCCCGCTGCAAGCGCGTCGCCGTAGGGCCTGCCGAGAAACGGCGCCATCAGCTTGCCCTGCAGCGTCTCGTCCGGCGGTTGCCAGTCGATGTCGAACCAGTGCGCATACGGACTGCGCTGCCCCCATTCCAGCACATGCTGCCACCACGGATTTTCCGGGCCGACACCCATGTGGTTGGGCACGATGTCGAGGATCAGCCCCATGCCGGCCGCGCGCAACCGCGCGATGAAACGGCGCAAGCCTTCCTCGCCGCCCAGTTCCTGATTGATGCGCGTCGGATCGACAATATCGTAGCCGTGCGTGGAACCGCTGCGCGCAGTGAGGATCGGCGACGCATAGATGTGACTGACGCCGAGCGCCGCGTAATACGGCACCACCTCCGTCGCATCGTCGAAACGGAAGTCCTTGTGCAGTTGCAGCCTGGCGGTGGCGCGTGGGATCGTCATTGCAACATAGTCTGCAAAATGTCGTTCGGAGGTAATGCAAGCTTCGTACCTGCGCTACTCCTTTATCCATCGGCTTCATCTGCTTGATTGACTAGCTCCGCAACTTGTTCAAGATATCCAGGCGCCGCGCCACCTCCGGCGCATCCAGCATGCGGTCGACTCTGCCGGGCAGACGCCGGCGCCAGTTCGGATGCGCATCGATGGTGCCGGGCAGGTTTGGCTGTTCCGGCAATCCGAGCGCATCTTCGATCGGGAGCATCGCCAGCGGTGACGGCGTGGCGGACATGAACCCGACGGCGGCATCGAGCGGCGCCGACTCGGCGCGCGGTATCGGCATTGAGCCGGCGGCGCAGCCCGCTTCGGTCATCGCCTGCCACAACGCCGCACGCTCGCGGGCGCGGGCGTCGCGCGCCTGCGCTTCGTTATGTCCGGGTTCCAGCAAGTCGAGGCCGGTGCGCCAGTCGAGATCGCGTCCCTGCCACCAGCCGGCGATGGTCGGCAGGTCATGGGTGGTGGTGGTGGCAATGGCATGCTTCGGCCATTCGTCCGGACGCAGAAAGCGCGCGCCATCGCGCTGGAACAACAGCACCCGGATGCCCAGCAATCCGGCACGCGCCAGTTGTTCGTCGAAACCGGCCGGCACCGTGCCGAGATCTTCACCGATCACGATGGAGCGATGACGCCAGGATTCCAGCGCAATCAGGCGCAGCAAATCGTCCATCGGATAGCGCAGGTAGGCGCCCTGGTCCGGCGATGCGCCATGCGGCACCAGCCACAAGCGTGTCAGTCCCAGCACGTGGTCGATGCGTGCGCCGCCGGCGTAGGCGAAGGTGGCGCGCAGCATCTCGATGTACGCATGGAAGCCCGCCGCCTTCATTGCGTGCGGCGAAAACGCGCCCAGCCCCCACGCCTGGCCGCGCGGATTCATCTGGTCGGGCGGAGCGCCAACCGACAGGCCGTTGACGATTTCCTGCTGCCGGCTCCACGCCTGGCTACCGCCGTTGTCGGCGCCGACCGCCAGGTCCGCGATCAAGCCGATCGGCATGCCGGCGCCGCGCGCCGCCTTTTGTGCGCCGCTCAGTCCGCGCGCGGCTTGCCATTGCAGGAATGCGTGAAACCCTACTTCTTGCGTGTGGCTACGGGCGAACTGCTCGACATCGGGTGCGCCGGGACGGCGCAGTCCATCCGGCCAGGTGCGCCAGTCGCCGCTTTCACCGTTTGCCAGCCGCCAGGCGTGCAAGGCTTCGAAGCGGGCATGCCGCTCCAGGATGTCGCCGCCGGCGCTGCGAAAGGCGTTGAATTCTGCGCGGTCGCCGTGCTCGGCAAAACGTTCGTAAAGCTGGCGCAGAAGGCGCAGCCGCAGGGATGCCGCGGCCGGCCAATCGATCAGTTCGTCCTGTTCCAGCCGCGCCATCGTTGCACCGGCGTCGCCGCCGAGTGCGTCGAGCGCGGCAGCCAATCCCTGCTGCCCCAGAACGCTTGCCGGATCGATGTGCAAGGCGTTCAGCAGCAGCCGGCTGGACGGCCCGTAGGGGCTAAAACGATGCACGTCGGCACTGAACATGGCATGCACCGGACTGATGGCGACGGCGCTTGCGCTGCGGGATGCGGCGGATTGCGCCAGTTGCGCCAGGCTGGTGAAGTCGCCGATGCCGCCGTCGCCGGAGCGGCGCAGCGAGTACAACTGCACGCCCAGCGCCCATAAACGAGAATCGCTGTTCTCGGCCACGTGCAACGCGTCGGCGATGCCGAAACAGCGCGGCGGCGCGACGGCCAGCACGGTTTCATCGTCGCCGGCCAGCAGGCGATGATAGCCGGCGCGCTTGATCGGCAACAGCTCGGCGCCGCCGGAAAAATCGTTCTCGAAACGGCCGTCGGTGTGACCGCCGTCTTCGAATTCGATGCAGTAATGTCTGCCCGAGAGATGTTTTGCCGGCGGCAGGCGCAGCGCGCGGCCGACGGTGCCGGTGACCAGCGGCGGCAGATGGTCGCCGCCCTGCAGCACCGCCAGCCGCACATGGCTGTCGCGGCATTGCTCGACGGAGGCGCACGGCAGGTCGAGCGCTTCGAGCAGCACGCGCAAGGCTTCCGCGCTCACCTGCTTGCGCTCGCCGTTGGCATTGGTCCATTCGCGTATGAAACCGGCGGCGTCGGCGAGGTCGTAGATTGCGGTGTCGTTCATGATGGTGGTTGATACGGTTAGAGGTTGCGGTAATTGGCTTTACGGAAGAAACGAAGTGACTACCTGTGCGCCTTCGCTGACGGGCTCCTTCCCCCTTGCAGGGGGAAGGAACTCTACGGAGCGTGCTTGTCAATTCGGTTCGTGGATTCGCACGTCAACTGCCTAACGTTGCAATAAACCCATACCCCGGCATCTCATTCCTCAACACCGAACTCGATGCTCCCTCCGTCTCGAACAGCACCGTACTTCCGCTCGCGACCGGCACTGCATCTGCAGCAAGGGTGAGCGGTTCGCCGCCAAGATTGACCGCCGCCATCAACACCCTGCCATCCCCCATCTCCCAGCGCGCAGCAACCGCTGCCGGACCGATCGCCTCGGCTCCTAGCGCGCGCGCACCTTCCAGCCGGGGAACAAGGTGTTCATGCCGCGCCGCCAACAGCGCCTTCACCCATTTCCGCCAATACGGCGCGCTCGCGTCCGGCTTCGGGATCGAGTCGGTGAACGTCTGCTCTGCATTCGGATCGGGAATCCGCGCCCGTTTGTCCGGATCAGCAAAGGCGGCAAAGCGCGCGAATTCCTGCCGCCGTCCTTCCCGCACCGCGTCGGCCAATTCCTGCTTGCTGTGGCCGGTGAAGTACAGGAACGGCTGCATCGCGCCAAACTCCTCGCCCATGAACAGCAGCGGGATCTGCGGCGACAGCAGGAGCAACGCGACGGCCGCGCGCAGTGCGTGCGGACCGGCAAGCGTGGTGAGGCGTTCGCCGAACGCACGGTTGCCGATCTGGTCGTGGTTCTGCAGAAAGGACACGAAGGCGGTCGGCGGCAGATGCGCACTCGGCTCGCCGCGCGGTTTGCCGCCGGCATACTGCGATGTCTCGCCCTGGTAGATGAAGCCCTCGGCCAGGCAGCGCGTGAGCTTGCCGGCGGGATCGTCGACGTAGCCGACGTAATAACCTTCGCTTTCGCCGGTCAGCAACACATGCAGCGCATGATGAAAATCATCGTTCCATTGCGCATCGAACAAGCGGTGCGGCGCGCGTTCGAGCAGGTACGCGAGGTTGTCGTCGTTCTCCAGCACCAGATGCACATGGCGCGGCGGCGGCACCGCGGCGCGCACGCGCTGCGCCATTTCCACCAGCCAGTCCTTGTCGGCAATCGCATGCACGGCGTCGAAACGCAGTCCGTCGAAACGGAATTCCTGCAGCCAGTACAGGGCGTTGCCGATAAAGAAATCGCGCACTTCGCGCCGCCGGAAATCGATCGCCTGTCCCCATGGGGTGTGAATGTCGTCGCGGAAGAATGGCGACGCGTAGGCGCCGAGGTAATTGCCGTCCGGCCCGAAATGGTTGTACACCACGTCGAGGAACACCATGATGCCGAGGCCGTGCGCCGCATCGACCAGCGCTTTCAATTCGTCCGGCGTGCCGTATGTCGCGTCGGGTGCGTACGGCAACACGCCGTCATATCCCCAGTTGCGCGCGCCGGGAAAATCCGCCACCGGCATCAGCTCGATCGCGGTGATTCCCAGTTCCGACAACGCCGGCAATTGCTGCGCGATACCGGCAAAACCTCCGAACACGCCGGGATGCAGTTCGACCAGCACCGTCTCGCACCACGGCCGCCCTTGCCAGTCCGCATGTTTCCAGCGATACGCATCCGGATCGCAAACGATGCTTGCGTCATGCACATCGCCCGCCTGCACGTGCGAAGCCGGATCGGGCACTGCAAGATCCTCGCTGATGCGATAGCGGTAGCGCGCACCCGCGCCACACTCTGCTTCCGCCTCGAACCATCCGCCGGCAAGCGCCGTCATCGGCAGCGGCGCTATGCCGTCGACTTCCAGCGTCACCTGCTGCCTGTCCGGCGCCCAGAAACGAAAGCGTGTGCGCGGTTTAGCGGAGCCGGAAATTGGCTGCGCACCAAACGATGAATCAGAGAGCGACATCATCCGCCACCAGTAAGACCGCGCTGTGCGCGGCGACCACGATCTTGTTGTGCGCCACCTGCCGCGGCGCAATCGCTTTGAGGTCGCCAGCATCGAACGGTTCCGCTGCATCGATCGCAACGCTCCAAAGCATGGTCGGCACTGGGAGCACGAACTCCCGGTCGCGCGAGAAAGCGTTGAGCAGCAGCAAGGATGCGGATACCGTGCCGTTGCTTTCTTCGCGCATGACCCGGCGCAATGCAAGCAGACGGCCTTCGGCAAAACTCCATCGCTCCGGCGTCATTTCATTGCCGGTTTCGTCGTACCAGCTTGTCTCCGGAACTCCGGCCACGGTTTCCGCTTCGCCTGTAAAGAAATGCGAGCGGCGCAACGTCGGCCGCTCGATCCGCACGGCAATGCAGCGCCGCGTGAAGTCGATCAGTGCGCGCCCGGTATCGCTTTCCGCCAGGCTCCAGTCGAACCAGGAAAGTTCGTTGTCCTGGCAGTAAGCGTTGTTGTTGCCTTTCTGCGTGCGCCCGAACTCGTCGCCGCCAAGCAGCATGGGCGTGCCGTTGGAAAACATCAGCGTCATCAGCATCGCGCGCTTGATCTTCTCGCGCTTGGCCACGATCACCGGATCGTCGGTCGCTCCCTCGACGCCCCAGTTGAAGCTGCGGTTGTCGTTGCTGCCGTCGCGGTTGTCTTCGCGGTTGGCTTCATTGTGCTTGTCGTTGTAGCTGACCAGGTCCTGCAGCGTGAAGCCGTCATGCGCGGTGATGAAATTGATCGACGCCCAGGTGCGCCGCCGATGGTGATTGAACAGGTCCGCCGATCCCAGCAGCCGTCCGGCGATCGCGCCGCGCATGCCGGCCTGGCCCTTCCAGAAACTGCGCACGTCGTCGCGGAAGCGGTCGTTCCATTCGGCGATGCCGGGCGGATGGTTGCCGACCTGATAACCGCCGGGACCAATGTCCCATGGCTCGGAAATCAGCTTCACGCGCGCCAGCACCGGGTCCTGCAGCAAGGCATCGAAAAAGCCGGCGCCGGGATCGAAACCGTACTGCTCGCGCCCCAATGTCACGCCAAGGTCGAAACGAAAACCGTCGACATGGAATTCCTGCACCCAGTAGCGCAGGGAATCCATCACCAGCTGGATCACGCGCGGATGCGCAGTGTTGAAGGTATTGCCGCAGCCGGTGTCGTTGACCAGGTGGCGGTGATTGCCGGCGTGCGGCCGATAGTAGACCAGGTTGTCCAGGCCTCGGAACGACAGCGTCGGCCCCAGTTCGCTTTCCTCGCAGGTATGGTTGTAGACCACGTCGAGAATGACTTCGATACCCGCGCTGTGCAGTTGCTGGATCGCATGCCGCATTTCGTTGATCCTGCCTTCGGCCAGATAGGCCGGCTCCGGCGCGAAATACGACAGCGTGTTGTAGCCCCAGTAATTGCTCAGGCCGTTGGCGACCAGCCGCCGGTCCTGCAGGAAGGCATGCACCGGCAACAGTTCCAGCGAGGTGACGCCGAGCCTCTGCAGGTGGTCGATCACATACGGATTGGCGAGCCCGGCGAAGGTGCCGCGTTCCTTCGGATGCACTTGCTCCGCGCGCATCGTGAGGCCGCGCACATGGGCTTCGTAGATCACCGTCTTTTCCCATGGCACCTTGGGCGGCTTGTCGTCATGCCAGTTGAAGGTGGCATCGGTGACCACGCCCTTCGGCATCGCCGGCGCGCTGTCGCGGCGGTCGAAGGACAGGTCGCCGCGCTGCGTATGCAGACGATAGCCGAACAGCACATCGGTCCAACGCACCTGGCCTTGCAACTGCCTCGCATAGGGATCGAGCAGCAGCTTGTTCGGATTGAAGCGGTGCCCGTATTCCGGCCGGTAAGGTCCGTGTGCGCGATAGCCGTACAGCGCGCCCGGATGCACGCCGGGCAGGTAGCCGTGCCAGACTTCGTTGGTGCATTCCGGCAGCATGTAGCGCCCTATTTCATTGCGCCCGGCGGAATCGAACAGGCAGAGTTCGATCTTGTCCGCATGCGCGGAAAACACGGCGAAGTTGGTGCCCGCGCCGTCGTACGTCGCGCCCAGCGGATACGGTGTGCCGGTCTGCATTGGCGGCAAGGGCGTCTGGATCGTCGACATGCTCAAGCTGCCGCTTTCAGGATCAGCACCGACAGCGGCGGCAGCGTCAGCACCAGCGACTGCGGCAGGCCGTGGCTGGCATGCGGCTGCGTTGCCAGCTTGCCGCCGTTGCCGCGCCCGGAGCCGCCGTACACGGTCGCGTCGGTATTCAGGATCTCGCGCCAGGTCGCCTGCTTTCCGGCTTCCCGCGCCGGCACGCCGATGCGATACCCTTCGCGCGGCACCGGCGTCATGTTGAGCACCGCCAACAGCGGCGTCCCGTCGCCGTCCTTGCGCAGGTAGGCGAATACGCTGTTGTGGTTGTCGTCGCCGATCACCCAGGAAAAACCATCGGGTTCGGCATCCTTGCGATGCAGCGCCGGCTCGCCCGCATACAGGCGGTTGAGGTCGCGCATCAGGCGCTGCACACCCTGGTGAGCCGGCACGTCCAGCAGATGCCATTCCGGCGACGCGTCATGGTTCCATTCCGTGCTCTGGCCGAACTCGCAGCCCATGAACAGCAGTTTCTTGCCGGGATGCGTCCACATGAAGCCGAGGTAGGCGCGCAGGTTCGCCAGCCGTTGCGCTATATCCTGGCCAGGCATCTTGTTCAGCAGTGATCCCTTGCCGTGCACCACTTCATCGTGCGAAATCGGCAGCACGAATTTTTCCGAGTACGCGTAGATCATGCCGAAGGTCATGTCGTGGTGATGGTGCTGGCGGTACAGCGGGTCGGTCGACATGTAGCGCAGGGTGTCATGCATCCAGCCCATGTTCCACTTGTAACTGAAACCGAGGCCGCCCTGCGATACCGGTGCGCTCACGCCCGGCCATGCGGTCGATTCCTCGGCGATGGTGATCGCACCCGGGCAACGCTCGGCGATCACCTGGTTCATGCTCTTCAGGAAGGCGACCGCTTCCAGGTTCTCGCGGCCACCGTACACGTTGGGAACCCATTCCCCTTCCTTGCGGCTGTAGTCGCGGTAGAGCATCGACGCCACCGCATCCACCCGCAAGCCATCGGCGTGGAAATGCTCCAGCCATTCCAGCGCGCTGGCGATCAGAAAGCCGCACACCTCCTTGCGGCCGAGGTTGTAGATCAGCGTGTTCCAGTCCTGGTGGAAGCCTTCGCGCGGATCCTGGTGTTCATACAGCGCGGTGCCGTCGAAGCGCATCAATCCGTGCGGGTCCGAAGGAAAATGCGCCGGTACCCAGTCGAGGATCACACCCAATCCTGCCGCGTGGCAGCGGTCGACGAAGCTGGCGAACGCTGACGGCGAACCGAAGCGCGCGCTCGGCGCGAACAGCCCGAGCGGCTGGTAGCCCCAGGAGCCGCCGAACGGATGTTCCATGATGGGCAGGAACTCCAGATGCGTGAAACCCATGCCGAGCGCGTACGGAATCAGGCGGTCGGCCATCTCGTGCCAATTCAGGCTGCGGCCGTCTTCCTCCAGGTTGCGCAACCAGGACCCCGCATGCACCTCGTAGATCGAGATCGGCGCCGATGGCGCGTGCCGTTGCGCGCGGTGCGCCATCCAGCCGTCGTCGGTCCAGCGGAACGGCACGTCGGACGCGACCACCGACACGGTCGACGGCGGCGCCTCCGATGCGCGCGCCACCGGGTCCGCCTTGAGCGGTAACACCATGTCGTCGGGGCCGACGATCTCGTACTGGTAGCGGGTGCCGGCGCCGAGGCGCGGGATGAACAGTTCCCACACGCCCACTTCATGGCGCAGGCGCATCGGATGCCGCCGTCCGTCCCAGTGGTTGAAGTCGCCGACCACCGACACCCGGCGCGCATTCGGCGCCCACACCACGAAGCGGGTGCCTGCGACGCCGTCGACCTGCATCGGGTTGGCGCCGAGACAGCGCCCCAGCTCGCGGTGCGTGCCTTCGGCCAGCAGATGGATGTCCAGCTCGCCGAGCAGCAAGCCGAAGGAATACGGATCCTCGGTGATCTGCACATGCTCGCCGCCCTTGCCGTCGGGCCAGGTAATGCGCAACAGATATGCGTCGTTCGCGTGCAGCGCCGGCGTGGTGCTGACGAACAGGCCGCTCTGGTTGACGTTGTACAGCGACTCGACCAGCGGGCATTCGGCATCATTGGCGCTGGTGCGCGCCAGCACATCCACCGCACGCGCATCGGGCTGGAAGGTGCGCACGATCTTGCGGTCATCGATGCGATGCGCGCCGAGCAGGCCGAACGGATCGGTCAGCCTGCCGTTGAGGACGGTCTCGATGGTGTTGCTGTCGACCATCGCGATGTCTTCGGTATGTTCAATCATGAGACTCTTCTCCTTGCGAAACGCCCAACAACTGATCGACGATGTCAGCCAGGCCGGCCAGCGGGACGGGTATCCAGTCGGGACGATTGGCCGCCTCGTAGCAGACTTCATACGCAGCCTTTTCCAGCACGAACAGGTCGAGCAGCGCGCCCTCGTCGGCTTCCGGCGCATCGACATGGCCGGCGTGCGCGGCTTCGCGATACGCCGTCAGGAAGGCAGTGCTGCAGGCCGGCGCGAAGTTCTGCAGGATCTGTTGCTTGCGCAGCTCGGCCGCTTCGCCTAGATCGGCCGGACCGCCGCTGCCGGCGAAGGCGGCGGCGTAATCGAAGGAGCGCAACAATCCCGCTACATCGCGCATCGGGCTGCTCTTGTCGCGCCGCAGCACCAGCGGCTTGGCCGGTTCGCCCTCGAAGTCGACGATGTAGACGTCGCCGTGCGCCACCAGCACCTGTCCCAGGTGGAAGTCGCCGTGGATGCGGATGCGCAGGGTGCCGATGCCGGCCTGCGCAAGCGCATCGAGCTTTTGCATCAGCGCATCGCGCTGTTCCAGCAGGCGCGATGCACGGATCTCGTCGTCCGGGCTGTTCCAGTCCGTCTTGCCGCGCAGGATATCGAGCGCGGCATCCAGTTGCCGGCGCGCGCCCTCCTCCCATGCACGAACGTCGTCGCCGCTGGCGGATTGCGGCGAGAAGTCCGGATTGTCGGTCGGCGTCGCCAGCGCCGCATGCAGTTCGCCCAGGCGGCGGCCAAGCGATTGCGCCAGGTGCAGCAGTTCGTCTTCCGGATCGGCGATGTCGGTCGCCTGCAACGCGCTTGCCGCCGATTCGGACACCGCGGTGTGCTGGATCGCGCGCGCCAGCGTGTCCAGCGTCCACTGCCAGGCGTCGCCCTGGTTGTGGATGTACTCCTGCACCATCACCATCGTGGTCGGTACATCGTCCTTGCCGAAGCGGGTGACCTCTCCCAGCATGGCAGGGGCGTTCGCATAACCCAGCTCGGTCAGGTAGCGGCCCATTTCCGCTTCCGGATGAACGCCTGCCGCGATATGCCGGATCACCTTGAGCACCGCCATGTCGCCGATCACCATCGAACTGTTCGACTGCTCCGCCGACAGTCGCCGGATGTCGGGCTGCTCGCCCATGTCCAGCCTTCCGAGCGCGGCGGTCGGAATGAAACGGATCTCGCCGCCGTCGTCGGCTGGCAGCGCGGCGCGCTCGCGCATCAGGTGCAGGATCACGAAGGCGAACGAGTCGAGCACGAAGGCGTCCGTCAGGTAGCCCACTGTCCGTCCGCGCCGCACCCGCGCCAGCGCCAGTTGCTGCGGCAGCGCGGTCATGATGTCTTCCTCGCGGATGTAGCCGAGCGGCAGCAGGTAGCGATCGGTGCCGGCGGCGGTGGTGGTTTCGATCTCGGCCAGCATTGCCGGCATCACGTATGGCCGTGCTTGCGACGCCGGCAGCAGCGTCGCCTGGCCGATGCGCACCCCGAGCAGCTTGTCCTGCTTGGCGGCATACCAGCGCCGTTTCGGCAGATAGGCGGGCAGCGCTTCCTGTTCGAGGATGGTGCGCATCGGCGGCATCAGCACCTCGTTGATGCCGTTGCGCAGCACCAGCGTCGCGAATTCCGGCAAGGGTTCCGGCGCCGGCGTGTGCCATGGCGGCATGCGGGTCTCCGTCGCCAGCAGGAACCAGTAGAAGCCGTAGGGCGGCAGGGTCAACAGGTAAGACAGCTTGCCGATCGGCGGGAAGGCGGAGCCGCCGACCATTTCCGCCGGCACCCGCCCGGTGTAGTTCGACAGGTCGAGTTCAACCGCCTGCGCCGAGGCCGACACATTGGCCACGCAAAGAATGGTCTCGGCACCCTCACCTTGGTCGACGCCGTCGTACTCGCGCAGGTAGGCAAGTATCTTGCGATTGCTCGGATACAGCAGGGTCAGCCGGCCGCGCCCGAACGCATGGTGCTGCTTGCGCACTTCCAGCATGCGCCGCATCCAGTTCAGCTGCGAATACGGGTCGGCGCTCTGCACCTCGACGTTGACCGCCTCGTAGCCGTACATCGGGTCCATGATCGGCGGCAGCACCAGGCTGGCCGGGTTGGCGCGCGAGAAGCCGCCGTTGCGGTCGGGCGCCCATTGCATCGGCGTGCGCACGCCGTCGCGGTCGCCGAGGTGGATGTTGTCGCCCATGCCGATCTCGTCGCCGTAATACAGCACCGGCGTGCCCGGCATCGACAGCAGGAAACCGCTCAGCAGTTCCGCGCGGCGGCGGTCGCGTTCCAGCAGCGGCGCGAGGCGGCGGCGGATGCCGAGGTTGATGCGCGCGCGGCGATCCGACGCGTAGTGGTTCCACAGGTAGTCGCGCTCCTTGTCGGTCACCATTTCCAGCGTCAGCTCGTCATGGTTGCGCAGGAAGATCGCCCATTGGCAATCCGGCGGAATGTCCGGTGTCTGGCGCAGGATGTCGACGATCGGGAAGCGGTCTTCCTGCGCCAGCGCCATGTACATGCGCGGCATCAGCGGGAAGTGGAATGCCATGTGGCATTCGTCGCCGTCGCCGAAGTATTGCTGTACATCCTCGGGCCACATGTTGGCTTCGGCCAGCAGCATGCGGTTGGGATGGTTGCGGTCAAGCTCGGCGCGGATCTGCTTGAGGATCGCGTGGGTCTCCGGCAGGTTTTCGTTGGAGGTGCCTTCGCGCTCGATCAGGTACGGCACCGCATCCAGCCGCAAGCCGTCGACGCCGAGGTTGAGCCAGTAGGACATGACGCCGAGCACCGCCTTGAGCACCTGCGGATTGTCGAAGTTCAGGTCGGGCTGGTGCGAATAGAAACGATGCCAGAAGAAGGCATTGGCAATCGGGTCCCAGGTCCAGTTGGATTTTTCGGTATCGCAGAAAATGATGCGCGTACCGGCATAGGCCTGGTCGTTGTCGGACCAGACATAGAAGTTGCGCGCAGCCGAGCCCGGTTTCGCGCGGCGCGCGCGCTGGAACCACGGATGCTGGTCGGAAGTGTGGTTGATTACCAGTTCGGTAATCACGCGCAAGCCCCTGCGGTGCGCTTCGGCAATGAAGCGTTTCGCATCGGCCATGGCGCCGTAGTCGGGATGCACGCCACGATAATCGGCGATGTCATAGCCGTCGTCGCGGCGCGGCGAAGGATAGAACGGCAGCAGCCAGATGGTGTTGACGCCGAGATCGGCGATGTAATCGAGCTTCGCGATCAGGCCGGCGAAATCGCCGACGCCGTCGTTGTTGGAATCGAAGAACGACTTGACGTGCAGCTGGTAGATCACCGCGTCCTTGTACCAGAGCGGATCGTCGGTGATACGCATGCCGCTCTTGGCGCCGACGGCAGCGACGAGTGCCTGTTGGGCTGAGGTGGGACGGTCCATGGTCACGCTCCTTGATGTCTGATGCGCCACAATGCGTACGGACGATCGAACGGATCGAGCCGCAGATGATGCGTCTTTCCACGCCAGGTGAAGCGGCTGCCGCCGAGCAGGTCGACGGCATCCAGTGCGCCGTCGTCGGGCAGGCCGAATTCCCACAACGGCAACTCGATGCTGGTATCGTGCGCGTTGAAGGGGTCGAGATTGATCGCTACCAATACCACGTTGTCGCCGATCCGGCTGTCGCGGTCGGCCGGTCTGGTGGTCTTCAGGAAGTACAGGATGTTGTCGCTGGACGCCGGCAGGAAGCGCAGGCCGAGATGCGACTGCAGCGCCGGGTTTTCCTTGCGGATGCGGTTGAGCTGCGTGATCTCGCCGATGATGTTGCCCGGCCGCTCCCAGTCCCACACACGGATCTCGTACTTCTCCGAATCGAGATATTCTTCCTTGCCGGGTATCGGCGTCGCCTCGCACAGCTCGAAGCCGCTGTACATGCCCCACAGCCCCGACAGCGTGGTCGCCAGTGCGGCTCGGATCAGGAACCCTGTGCGTCCCGATTTCTGCAGGAAAGGCGGATTGATGTCCGGCGTATTGACGAAGAAATGCGGACGGAAAAAGTCGCGCACTTCGGTGGTTGTCAGTTCAGTCAGGTAGTCGATGAACTCCTGCTTGGCATGGCGCCAGGTGAAGTAGGTGTACGACTGCGAAAAGCCGATCTTCGCCAGCCGGTACATCATCTTCGGCCGCGTGAACGCTTCCGACAGGAAGATCGTGTCCGGATAGCGGCTGCGCACGTCGGCGATCATCCACTCCCAGAACGGCAGCGTCTTGGTGTGCGGATTGTCGACGCGGAACACGCGTACGCCCTCCTTCACCCAGAACAGCACCACGTCGCGCAGCGCATTCCACAAGCCGGGAATCGCGCCTTCCGCATAAAAGTCGACGTTGACGATGTCCTGGTATTTCTTCGGCGGATTTTCCGCGTAACGGATGGAGCCGTCGGGTCGCCAGTCGAACCAGTCCGGATGCTCGCGCAGCCACGGATGGTCGGGCGAGCACTGGATCGCGAAATCCAGCGCCAGCTCCAGGCCGTGATGCGCCGCCGCGTCGCGCAGGCGGCGGAAATCGGCGATGGTCCCCAGCTCCGGATGGATGGCGTCGTGTCCGCCTTCGTCGGAACCGATGGCATACGGACTGCCGGGGTCGTCAGGCGCGGGCGTCAGGCTGTTGTTGCGGCCCTTGCGGTTCTTCCTGCCGATCGGATGGATGGGCGGGAAGTACAAGGTATCGAAGCCCATCGCCTGGATCGCCGGCAAGCGTTTGATCACGTCGTCGAAGGTGCCGTGCCGTTTCGCATCGCCGCTCTGCGAACGCGGAAACAGTTCATACCAGCTGGAAAAACGCGCTGCCGTGCGTTCCGCATCGAGGCGCAGCACCGGCTCGGTGCGCACCGCGAACGGCCGCGCGTCGGCGGCACGCATCGCTTCGGCGGTCGGCTCCGACAACAGCGCAGCGATGCGCTCCGCATCCCTGGCGCCAGCCTTGCTCTTGTCGGTTTTGCTGCGTGGCGACGCGGCCTTCAGCGACTTCGCCAGTGCCCTCAGGCAGGCCGCCGGTTCATCCAGCCCCGTTTCGTGCGCGTACGCCGCGGCCGCTTCCACCAGCAGCCGGCCTTCTTCCAGCTCCAGCGCGACATTCAGCCCGGCAGCGGACTTCTTTTCCAGCTCGTCGCGATAGGTGGCGAAGGCATCGCGCCATGCCTCGACCGCGTACAGATAGCGCCCGACCCGCGTCAGCGGGATCGCGGCACGCCAGCGGTCATTGCCGATCGGATGCATGCGCGTCTCGCGCCACTCCGCCTCGTCGGCGGGACGCCACAGCAGCGTCACCGCGAGCTTGTCGTGGCCGTCCATGAAAACGTCAGCCTCGATATCCGCCAGTTCGCCGACATTGCGCTTGGCGACGAAGCGTCCGCAGTCCACCGCAGGCGCGATCGCCTCGATCGCAATCCGCGGCGCGCGCGCGGCAGCCAAGGTGGCGGGTTTGCTGCGGCTGCTGGGCGCGATGATCGGTGGCATGCGCCGCGCTTCGAACAGATACAGTTCGCCGGGAAGCAGTTCCAGTTGTTCCGCATCCGGTTCTGTCTCATCCCCCGGCCACAGGCGCGCCACCGGCACATGGCCATCCGCGCGTTCCAGCCACTGCCGCTCGCCGAGCGTGACGGACAGCACCGTGTCGGTATTGGCGACCATCAACAGCGCATCGCCTTGCGACCGGCTGTCTTCGTCGCGCGCACGCATCAGGACGGTAGCCGCGGATTCGATACCGGTCAGGATGCGCAGGCCGCAGCCGTAAAATCCTGTTCCCGTTTCAGCAATGAAACGATTGGCTTCGACGATGTCGTCCGCCAGTTCGAAGGCGGCGTTGGCCAGCGCCGTCATGAAGCCGGCCGGTTTGCCCTGCACCGATCCCGGCAGCCCCGACAGGCCATACTCGAATCCCATCGGCATCAACATGCCGTCGCCGGTCGCTGCGGCGAGCCGCAACGCACGCAGGTAGGCCTGGCGCCGCGCCTGCTCATCGTCGTAACCGGCCACGCGCGCAATCGCCGCTTCCATCGGGCTGTCCGGAAACGCAATCGGCGGCGCGACGCGCTGCAAGCGCGCATACTCCTCCTCCAGCCAGCGCGCACGATAATCCCACCAAGCGCCCGACGAAAACGTTGCATCGAAACCGGCGCCTGCCAACGAGTCTATCCGTTTCGCAGGGCAGCCCGGCGTCCACGCGAGAAAACGCAACGCCGGCGCGCGCCCTTTCAGTTCCGCGATGATCTGCCGCCAGAAATCCGGCGGCGCCTGGTCGATACCGATGCAGCGGAACCCGCCGACGCCGGCATCCACATAGGCTTGCAAGCGTTTCCGCCAATGTTGTCGCACCGCATCGGCGACCTGCGGCCGATCGAAGCGCACTGCAACGCCCTGCTTCTGTCGCGGCGGCTTGCGCGGGTCGGGCAGTGCATCGTCGAGTTCAGCCTGGTCTGCAAACCAGTCCGGGTGCCTGGAAGCAAGCGACTTGTCGCTGCCGATACCGCCGATGTCGGCGTCGATCAGCACCTCCATGTTCCTGGTCCGGCAGGCGCGGGCAAGGTCGGTCAGTGCGTCGACCCCGGACGACACGAAATTGGGAACCATCACATGATCGAAGCCCATTGCTGCACAACGATCGAGACAGGCATCGCGATCGGAAAGATCGGCGAGAAGTTGCGGATACAGGTAATAGATGCGTGGCAAGAAAGGCGTCGCAGAAGCCATGGCGTTCATTCCGAATGAAGTCGTTCTGGGTGGCGCCCGTGCGCCGATGTGCACGCGGCGACATGCGGGCTGTCATGTGAGCCGACATTTATTCGCGCAATTAATTCCATGTGCGACAGGCTTGTGCGGCACATTGATGGCGGTGCAGTGCACAAACCATCTTGCGAAGCGCCGCTTGCCCTCAGGCGACAGCCGCGGCCACCGGGGCCTGCCCGTCTTCTTCGTCGGCAAGCGCATGCGCGAACGCGTCGCGCGCGGCCGGCGCCGCAATCTGCCGGTACATGCCGATGTAGTTGCGGGCCGGGACGGTCCACGCGAAAGCGCCGCTCATCGCATTGCGCTGCAACGCGAGCCAGTCGCCGCCATGCGCGAACAGGGCCATTGCACGGTCGATGGCGGCGCACATGTCGACATCCGTTTCTCCGTCGAACAGGATGCCGTTGGCGCCATCATTCAATGCGCCCGCCGCGCCGGCATCGACAATGCTGTCGACAAGCCCGCCGACGCGCGAAGCGATCGGTATCGTTCCGTAACGCATTGCATAAATCGGCGTCAGTCCGAACGGTTCGAAACGCGTTCCGTGCAGCAGCATGTCGGCGCCCGCGTGCAATGCATGCGCACGCCGCTCGTCGTAACCGATATGCACCCCCACGCGGCCCGGAAAACGTGCAGCGAGCGCGAGGAATCCATTCTCGTAGCTGCGATCGCCGCAGCCCAGCACCAGTGCTTGCAGGCGGACATGCTGGTCGAGCATCTGCGGCAACGCGGAGAGTGCAACGTCAGCCATCTTCTGATGGGTAATGCGGCTGCCGAGCGCCAGCAAGGGGCCGGGCAAGGCCGTCGGCAACCTGAACAGGTTGAGCAGGTCGCGCTTGCACGCCGCCTTGTTGCGCAAGTCATGCGACGAAAACGGCTGCGCAATCAGCGGATCATCGGATGGATTCCATGTCTCTGTGTCGACGCCATTCGGTATCGCGACAATGGCCTGCTCGCGCGACCTGAGCGTACCGTCCAGTCCGCAACCGAAACGCGGCGTCAGCACTTCGCGCGCATACGCTTTGCTGACAATGGAAATGCGGTCGGCATAATGAATACCCGCCTTCAGGAAATTCAGCTTTCCCCAAAACTCGACGCCGTCCGTACCGAGCATGCTCGCAGGAATGCCGAGCGACGACGCAAGCTCCAGCGGATAGAGTCCCTGGAAAGCAAGGTTGTGTATCGTCAGCACCGCACCGACACCGGTCACCCCGGCCAGCCGGAGCAAAACCGGAATCAATGCCGCGTGCCAGTCGTTGGCGTGCACGATGTGCGGCGGCGCAAACGGTGTTGCGCCGCCGCAGATGCGCACTGCCGCGTGGGCGAGTGATGCAAAGCACTGTGCGTTGTCGTGATACTCCCAGCCGTCGGCATCGACATAGGGATTGTCGATGCGTCGCCGGAAGCCATCCATGTCGAGCAGCAAGACCGGAACGCCGCTGCCGGCGATGCAACCCTGCAACAGGCGCGCCGGCCCGCCCGGCAGGTCGTCGATCTCGGCGACGGCAGTCAATCCGTCGGCGCCGGCCAGCGCCGACGGATATCCCGGCATCATCAGCGTAACATCGACATTTCTCTTGAACAGCGCAACCGCCATGGCGCCGATGACATCGGCAAGGCCGCCGGTTTTGACGAGGGGAATGGCTTCCGATGCAACGAGAAGAACGCGCGGGCGCAAGATGTAAATTCCTTGGTGGAAGGTGCTGACGACGTTGCGATTTACCTCGTGAAAGCGATCGAATTGCAGGCTTGTCGTGAATGGTAAATATTCTGTCAAGGCCACTCTTACGCCGCGTCAAAAGCTGTACGCGCGAGAACAATTCCGTTTTTCCATTCAATGCGATGTCATTCGAACAGCTTCGATATCGCTTCAACAATTTCCCTGTCGCAAAAAAACGTCTTGCGTTCTCCCTTGAAAGAGAATTCCTTGACGCAATAAAAAACGCGTTTAGTATTTGCCGGATTCCGCAGTGATTTCTCCTCGGAAGCAAACGCGTTTCCTGTTTGTTATCGCCGGAAAAATTTTCGAACACGGACGCCGTGTTCGACATGCCGCGACGAGCGGCGAGTGAAAGTAGCACATGATCATCTATCAGGTTTACCCCCGCAGTTTCTACGACACGAACAACGATGGCATCGGCGACCTCGCCGGCATCGAAGAAAAACTTCCCTACATCAAAAGCCTGGGCGTCGACGCGATCTGGATCAGCCCGTTTTTCAAGTCGCCGATGAAGGATTTCGGCTACGACGTTTCCGACTATCGCGACGTCGATCCGATCTTCGGCACGATGCATGATTTCAAGAGCCTGCTGAAGCGTGCAAAGTCACTCAAGCTCGGCATCATCGTCGACATGGTGATCTCGCACACTTCCGAAGAGCATCCCTGGTTCAAGCAAAGCCGGCTGCGCGAGAACGGCAAGGCCGACTGGTACCTGTGGGCCGATCCGAAACCGGACGGCAGCCCGCCCAACAACTGGGTGTCGGTATTCGGCGGCACCGCGTGGCGCTGGGATGCGGAGCGCAAGCAGTACTACTTCCATTCCTTCTTCTCCAGCCAGCCCGACCTCAACATGCACCATCCCGAAGTGCAGGCACAGGTACTGGCCGAGATGGAGTACTGGCTCGACCTCGGCGTCTCCGGCTTCCGCTTCGATGCCTGCAACCACATCTTCCAGGACAAGCTGCTGCGCAACAATCCGCCGAAGGAAGACGTCAGCGCCGCGCTGCATCCTTACGGCTACCAGGTGCACATCTACGATCAGGCGCGTCCGGAGACGCTGGAGTTTCTCGAAAAGGTGGGCAAACTGCTCGACGCCTACGGCGCGTTCAGCCTCGCCGAAGTCGGCGGTCACGACGCGCTCCGGCTGATGGGCCAGTACACGCAACCCGGCCGCCTGCATTCCGCCTACAGCTTCGCGATGATGGGTCCCGACAGCAGCGACAAACATGTACGCAACGTGATCACCACGCTCGAAGACAGAATCCGCTCCCCCGGCAAGGCCTGCTACGCATTGAGTAACCACGACAAGCCACGCGTCGCCAGCCGCTGGGCCAATGGCCGCGACATGGAGCAGACCGCGAAGGAAATGCTCGCGCTACTATTTTCGATGCGCGGCGACATCTGCCTGTACCAGGGCGAGGAACTGGGATTGCCGCAGGCCGATGTCCCGTTCGAGCGTCTGCAGGACACGTTCGGAAAAACCTTCTGGCCCAAGTTCAAGGGACGCGACGGCTGCCGTACGCCGATGCCATGGAACGGCCGGTCGCACGGCGGCTTCAGCCAGACCGAGCCGTGGCTCCCGGTCGACGACACGCACCTGGCGATGAACGTGGAGAGCCAGGAGGCACGTCCCGATTCGACCCTGCATTTCGCGCGCGCAATGCTTGCGTTGCGCAAGGAACGGCCGGAGTTGAGTCACGGCACAATCGGCCTGCTTGAGGCGCCGGAAGGCGTGCTCGTGTTTCGTCGGCAACATGAAGGCAGGACGCTGGTCTGCATGTTCAACATGGGCACTGTCGAAAAGGAAACGGCAGCACCCGATTTTTCGGCGGTGACACTATCGCAGAACGCGGTTGTCGACAGCAACAGCATACGCCTCGGTGTGAATGGGTTCTGTTTCCTGGAAAGCTGATATCGGCGCCGGCAATGTTGTAGATAAAAGTATTCTTTAATACATCGGTGTCCGTTTCCACAGACGCCGATGTGTACTCGCAAGCCGCGCTCCGCATTGCTCCTGCGCTACAGAAAATGCAGCTCATTCCGGCATGAATCATGCCGCCGCTTGTCTCTCCCTTCGAACTCCACGCCTTCCTCTCAAGCTTGCACACTGCTACGCAATCTGTTTCGTCTCTTTACATCTTGAGAAATGATTTTCGGAACTTTTGCCGTCAGGAAAGCTCTGTGTAACGCGGGCCGCAGTTGCGCGGCTGCAATGAAGAAAAATCAAGAAAGACCGTTCGCGGTCAGTTCAGCCACGTCACCACACAGCGTTGGTGTATTCCAGACAATCTTGGAGTTCGAATTGAAACACTCAACTTATCCCTCGCTTCTCTTGCTGACGTTGACTCTGGCCGCATGCGGCGGAGGATCGGGCGGGAATGCAGACAGTACAACCGCCGGCAGCAGCACACCGGTACTCGCATCCGAGGGCACAGCGGCAAGCGATCCGGTACAAGCCGGTGCCGGCAGCACCGCCACCACACCCTCGCCTTCCGCCACACCTGAAGCAACAACAACTCCGGTTCCGGCACCTGCGCCGGCTGCAACGCCAACGCCAACGCCAACACCTATGCCTACGCCCACGCCAACACCTGCTCCCACTCCTGCGCCCACGCCCACAACCAAGGCCATCGTCGAGTACTACGGCGACTCGACCGTATGGGGCTACAAGTCCAA
>CBIHRJ010000050.1:0-42743 GCA_966212445.1 uncultured Noviherbaspirillum sp.
ATGGAACGCGATCAGGCCACCAAATTCATGCACGACCTGCTGCGGCTGATGCTCAGCAAGGGCGGCTCGGACCTCTTCATTACAGCGGAGTTTCCACCGGCATTCAAGATCGACGGCAAGATGACGCCCGTGTCGAACCAGCCGCTGACGCCGACGCATACGGTCGAGCTGGCGCGTGCAATCATGAACGACAAGCAGGCTGCCGAGTTCGAGGCGAGCAAGGAATGCAACTTCGCGATCAGTCCTGGCGGCCTCGGTCGCTTTCGCGTATCCGCTTTCGTGCAGCAAGGCAAGGTCGGCATGGTGCTGCGGACCATCACCACCACCATTCCCAAACTGGAAGATCTGGGCGTACCGCAAGTGCTGAAGGAAGTCTCGATGACCAAGCGCGGCCTGGTCATCATGGTAGGCGCGACCGGCTCGGGCAAATCGACCACGCTGGCAGGCATGGTCGGCTACCGCAATGAAAACAGCTACGGCCATATCATCACGATCGAAGACCCGGTCGAATACGTGCATCCGCACAAGAATTGCATCGTCACGCAGCGTGAAGTCGGTGTCGACACCGCTGACTGGTTCGCCGCGCTGAAGAACACACTGCGCCAGGCGCCCGACGTCATCCTGATCGGCGAGATCCGCGACCGTGAAACGATGGACTACGCGGTCGCCTTTGCCGAAACCGGCCACCTGTGCCTGGCCACCATGCACGCGAACAGTTCCAACCAGGCGCTCGACCGTATCATCAACTTTTTCCCCGAAGAACGGCGCGGGCAACTTTTGATGGATTTGTCACTCAATCTCAAAGCGATGATTTCGCAGCGCCTGATTCCGTTGAAGGACACCAAGGGCCGTTGCGCGGCAGTCGAGGTGATGCTCAATTCGCCGTTGATTTCCGACCTGATCTTCAAGGGCGAAGTGCACGAGATCAAGGAAATCATGAAGAAGTCGCGCGAACTCGGCATGCAGACTTTCGACCAGGCCTTGTTCGACTTGTACGAAGCGGGCAAGATCACCTATGAAGACGCGTTGCGCAATGCCGATTCGGTCAACGACCTGCGCCTTGCGATCAAGCTGCAAGGCAAGGAAGCGCAAGGCCGCGACCTGAGCAAGGGCACTGAACACTTGGGGATTGTCTGATGACGAATATCTATGACTTCAAGGCGGACAGCCTGGACGGCGCGCCGGTGGACCTGGCGCAGTATCGCGGCAAGGTACTGCTGATCGCCAACACGGCGAGCGAATGCGGTTTCACGCCCCAGTACAAGGGCCTGGAAGCCGTGTACCAGCAGTTCAAGGACCAGGGCGTCGAGGTGCTGGGCTTTCCATGCAACCAGTTCGGCGGGCAGGAACCCGGATCGGCCGAGCAGATCGGCGCATTCTGCGAAAAGAACTACGGCGTCACGTTCCCGCTGTTCGCCAAGGTCGATGTCAACGGCAGCGACGCGCATCCGCTGTTCAAACATTTGAAGAGCGAAGCGCCGGGACTGATGGGAACCGAAGCGATCAAATGGAATTTCACCAAGTTCCTGGTGAAGAAGGACGGCACGGTATTCAAGCGCTATGCGCCGCAGACAGAACCGCAGGAATTGATGGGAGACATCAAGAAGCTGCTGGCTGAAAAGTAAGGCCGCGGCTGACCGCGAAACCGGCCGCAAGTCTTGCACCACAAAGAACGCGAAGGGAATGACGACGGCCGTGGCAGAAACTTCTTCGTGTTCTTTGTGCTCTTCGTGATGAGTCTCCTTTCCCGGCTTCAGACGACGCCAAGCAATCTCAACACGAAGGGTAGCAGCAGGGCCGTCAACACACCCGACAAGCCCATCGCCAGCCCCGAAAACGCTCCCATTTCCTCGCTTACCTGAAACGCACGTGCGGTACCGATGCCGTGCGAAGTGAGGCCGAGCGCAAAACCGCGAACACTGTGGTCGTCGATCTTCAGCAGATTGAAAATCCATCGTGCCATCGTCGCACCGAGTATGCCGGTCAGCATCACCAGCACCGCCGTCAATGACGGCAGTCCACCGATCTTTTCCGCGACGCCCATCGCAATCGGCATCGTCACTGCCTTCGGTGCGAGCGACAGCACGGTCGCCGGCGAAGCGCCCAGCGCCCACGCCACGCCCATTGCTGTAGCGATGGCCGCGGCACCGCCGACCAGCGCACTGCCGAGCAAGGCAAACCAGTTGCGCCGCAATTTCGGCAACTGCTGGTAGAGCGGAATCGCGAGCGCGACCGTGGCCGGACCGAGCAGGAAGTGCACGAACTGCGCTCCCTCGAAGTAGGTCTGGTACTCGGTGCCGGTCGAGCTCAGGACCAGCACCAGCAAGGCAACCGCGATGGCGACCGGATTGACCAGCGGATTGAATTTGCTGCGTGTGTACAGGTAAAAGGCCAACTGATATGCCAGCAGCGTGGTGGTCAGCCACAGCAACGGCGACGCCGACAGGTAGACCCAGACCTTGTTAAGTCCCGGCGTCATTTCTGCAAGGCCCGCAAGACCAGCGCCGTCACCACCAGCGAAACAGCGGCGCTGATGACCAGTGCCACGGCGATCGGCAGCCACTCGGACGCGACCCGCTGCGAATGCACCATGATGCCGACACCCGCCGGTACGAACAGCAGCGACAGGTGCTTGAGGAATTCCAGCGTGGTCGGCGCCAGCCGTTGCGCCGCACCGCGTTTCAGCACGAGAAAACAGAACAGCAGCAGCATGCCGATCACGGGGCCGGGGATCGGCAAGGAAAACGCATAGGCGAAGCCCTCGCCCAGCGTCTGGAAGATGAGCAGGGTTGCAAATGTATTGATCACGGTCTGCGCCTGTCCGGAGATGGAAGAAAGGCTACAGTGTAAACAATCCTCGGCGCGGAACCACGATCTGTCTTTGTCTCACCCCGTCTTCGGCAACGCGTTGTCGATCAACTCGACCCAATGCCTGACCGGCGTCTCCGTCCCCGATTGCAGATGCGTCTGGCAACCGATGTTCGCCGACACGATTACATCCGGCTTGAGTGCCTGTAGATTGGCGAGCTTGTTGTCACGCAACTGGTACGACAGTTCCGGCTGCAACACCGAGTACGTTCCGGCGGAACCGCAGCACAGATGGCTGTCGGCGCACAGTTGCACATCGACGCCGATCGCACGCAGCAGCCCCTCGACCTTGCCGCGGATCTGCTGACCGTGCTGCAGCGTGCACGGCGGATGGTAGGCGACGCGCTTGCCGATCCTGCCCTTGAGCTTCTGCACCAGTTCCGCCTCGAAGGCCGGCATGATTTCGCTCAGATCTTTCGTCAGCGCCGAAATACGCCTGGCCTTGGCCGCGTATTGTTCGTCGTGCGCGAGCAGATGGCCGTACTCTTTCACCGTCACACCGCAGCCGGACGCCGTCATCACGATCGCTTCGACACCGGCCTCGATCAGCGGCCACCAGGCGTCGACATTGTTGCGCATGTCGTCGAGGCCGCCATCCTGGTCGTTCATGTGATAGCGGATCGCGCCGCAGCAGCCGGCCTTCGGCGCAACCACCAGTTGCACGCCGAGCGCATCGAGCACGCGTGCCGTCGCGGCATTGATGTTGGGCGCCATCGCCGGTTGCACGCAGCCGTCGAGCAGGAGCATCTTGCGCGCGTGCTGTGTCGTCGGCCATGCACCGGCGCTCTGTCTTGCCGGCACCTTGTTCTGCAAGACTTTGGGCAGCAGCGGGCGCACCATCTGGCCAGCCTTCATCGCCGGCGTGAACAGCCACTTACGCGGCAAAGTTTCTTTCAACGCAGTGCGCACGATGCGCTGCGACAGCGGGCGCGGCACCTGCTCTTCGACGATCTTGCGGCCGATGTCGACCAGCCGGCCGTACTGCACGCCGGACGGGCAGGTCGATTCACAGTTGCGGCAGGTCAGGCAGCGGTCGAGGTGCATCTGCGTCTTCGCGGTCGCCGGCTTGCCTTCGAGGACCTGCTTCATCAGGTAGATGCGGCCGCGCGGCCCGTCCAGTTCGTCGCCAAGCAACTGGTAGGTAGGACAGGTCGCGGTACAAAAGCCGCAATGCACGCACTTGCGCAGGATCGCGTCGGCTTCCTCGCCTTCGGCGGTGTTCTTGATGAAATCAGCGAGATTGGTTTGCATGCTTAAAACTCTGTGTACATCCGGCCGGGGTTGAAAATGCCGGATGGATCGAAGGCATTTTTCAGGTTGCGGTGGATTGTTGCGACCGCCGGCGCAAGCGGATGGAACACGCCTGCACTCTTGTCGCCGCCGCGGAACAAGGTCGCATGGCCGCCGGCCCTGACTGTTGCCGCGCGGATCGCGGCTGCATCCATTTCCGTGCGCAGCCAGCGCTGTGCGCCGCCCCACTCGATCAGTTGCTCGCCGTCCAGCCCCAGCGGCGGTGCGATCGACGGCAGCGACAGGCGCCACAGCGAACTGGGCCCGGATGTCGCCGCCAGAAATGCATTGTCGTGATTGCGCAATTCGTTCCAGAACTGTTCCGCCTGGCTTTCCTCTTCTCCGCCCATTTTCGCAACCGCGGCCCTCACGGTGGCTTCTGCGCCGGACAGGCGCACGATCAGCACGCCGCCATGCCACGCGCTGGCGGAGATCGGCAAGGGTTGTCCGCCCCAGCGGTTCAATTGCTCGATCGCTTCGGCTTCGCCCATCTCGAAGCGCAGCGTGGTTTCGGCGAACGGCCTGGGCAAGACCTTGAGTGAGACATCGAGGATCAGCCCGAGGGTGCCGAGCGAGCCCGCGAGCAGGCGCGACACGTCGTAGCCGGCAACGTTCTTCATCACCCGGCCGCCGAAGCGCAGCGCCTCGCCCTTGCCGTCCATCAGCAGCGCGCCAAGCACGAAATCGCGCACCGCGCCGACCGCTTGCCGGCGCGGGCCGGACAAGCCGGCGGCAACAACACCGCCGATGGTCGACTCAGGTCCGAAATACGGCGGCTCGAAGGCCAGCATCTGGTGATGTTCGGCCAACGCAGCCTCGATCTCGGTCAGCGGTGTGCCGCAGCGGGCGGTGATCACCAGTTCGGTGGGATCGTAGGCGAGGATGCCAGTGTAGACGCGGGTATCGAGAATCTCGCCCTGCAGCGTCTGTCCGTACCAGTCCTTGCTGCCGCCGCCGCGAATGCGGACCGACGTCTTTGCTGCCGCCGCCGCTGCGATGGCGTCGCGAAATTGTTGCAATACCTGTTCCATGCGTTATCCGTTTCTAAAAGCGCGGCAGATGGGCGAACTTCATCTGTCCGCCGCTCACGCGCATCTTGCCGTTCTCGGCGCAGCGGTTGAGCGTCGGGATCGCCTTGTCCGGATTAAGCAGGAAGGCGGTGTCGAAGGCGCGCTTGACGGCGAAGAAGACTTCGATCTCCTTCGGCGAAAACTGCACGCACATCGAGTTGATCTTTTCGATGCCGACACCGTGCTCGCCGGTGATGGTGCCGCCGACCTCGACGCAGAGTTCGAGGATTTCGGCGCCGAAGGCTTCAGCACGCTCGAATTCGCCCGGCTGGTTGGCATCGAACAGGATCAGCGGATGCAGGTTGCCGTCGCCGGCGTGGAAGACGTTGGCGCAACGCAGGCCGTGCTTGCCTTCCATCCCGGTGATGCGGGTCAGCACCTCGGCAAGGCGCTTGCGCGGAATGGTACCGTCCATGCAATAGTAGTCGGGCGAAATGCGGCCGGCGGCGGGGAACGCATTCTTGCGGCCGGACCAGAACTTCAGGCGCTCCGCCTCGTTCTGCGACACCGCGATCGCGGTCGCGCCGGAAGCCTTCAGCACCTCGCTCATGCGCGCGATCTCTTCCTCAACCTCTTCCGGCATGCCGTCCGATTCGCACAGCAGGATCGCCTCGGCATCGATGTCGTAGCCGGCCTTGACGAAGGGCTCGACCATGCGCGACGAGGTCTTGTCCATCATTTCCAGACCGGCCGGAATGATGCCGGCCGCGATCACGTCGGCAACCGCATCGCCGCCCTTCACCACATCGTCGAACGAGGCCATGATCACGCGCGCGGTCTGCGGTTTCGGCACCAGCTTGACGGTGACTTCGGTCACTACGCCGAGCATGCCTTCGGAGCCGATGAACACCGCCAGCAGGTCGAGTCCGGGTGCATCCAGCGCTTCACCGCCGAGTTCGACCACGTCGCCGTCGATTGTCACCATGCGCACGCGCAGCACGTTGTGCACCGTCAATCCGTACTTCAGGCAATGCACGCCGCCGGAATTCTCGGCAACGTTGCCGCCGATGGTGCAGGCGATCTGCGATGAAGGATCGGGCGCGTAGTACAAGCCGTGCGGCCCGGCGGCATCGGAAATCGCCAGGTTGCGCACGCCCGGCTGCACGATGGCGGTACGTGCGTATGGATCAAGCTTGAGGATCCTGTTGAGCCTGGCGGTCGACAGCACCACGCCGTCGGCGATCGGCATCGCGCCGCCGGACAGGCCGGTGCCGGCGCCGCGCGGCACGATCGGCGCCTTCAGATCACGGCAGGTTTTCAGCGCATCGACGACTTGCGCTTCGGTCTGCGGCAGCACCACCACCATCGGCAATTGGCGATAGGCGGCGAGGCCGTCGCATTCGTAAGGCCGGGTATCTTCTTCATTGAACAGCACTGCGTTTTCCGGCAGCAGCTTGCACAGCGCGGCGACGATTTCGCGCTGGCGCTCGGGGGTGAATTGCGGTTGCGTGGGAGCGTTCATGTCCGGTCCAGGTAGAGCTTGAAAGTGTATCGAATTCAGCCGCGCCTGAGCGCCGAACGGCGCGGAATCCGGCTGAAAAGCTTTCTCCTCCGGCGTGAATATTTTTCACGGCGACGGGACCGAGGGCTTTTGATGCGTTGAAACACATCGGCCGGCAGGACGCCGGCCTTGCGCCTACAGTTTGCCGAAAGTATCCAGCAACCAATCCACGAAAGCGTCGACTTCCGGCCGTTCACGCGCTTGCTGTTCGTACACGACATAGTAGGCGTGAGGGGGCGATTTCAATTGCACCTCCTCGAACAGATGCACGACTTCCCCTTTGGCAATCCAGTCCTGCGCGAAATGCTTGCGCGTCAGTCCCACGCCATGACCGTGCCGGACCGCTTCCAGCAACAGGCCGAGATCATCGAGTCGCAAGCCGGTCGACGGCTCCGGCCAGTCGAGGCCGGCGACTTCGAACCAGGGCTGCCAAGGCTCCAGCGCGGACCGCAGCAAGGCCGCTTTCTTGAGATCGTCCGGCGTCTTCAATCCGCCAATCTTTTCCAGATACCGCGGGCTGGCCACAGCGAAGGTCGGTTCCTCGAACAGCTTCTCGGTCACGATATCCGGGTATCGGCCAGCGCCGAAACGCACTTCGACGTCACTTTCCGACAGGCTGAGGTCATACAGCGGCACCGACAGGAACAGTTCGATCACGATGTCCGGATGGCGCGCGCTGAACTCTTCCAGGCGCGGCACAAGCAGGCAGCGCGCAAAGGTCGGCGGCACGGTGACCTTGATGCGCGGCTGGCTCGGCGCGCTGCGGTGCGGTAGCGGGAAGTCGGTCAGCGTGCGCAAGGCCGTTTTCACTACATCGAGATAGCGCCGTCCGAATTCTGACAGGCTGACCGAACGGCCATCGCGCAGGAACAAGCGCTCGCCGACGAAATCCTCCAGCAACCGGATCCGGTGCGACAGCGCCGAGGGTGTGATGCACAGCTCCTCCGCGGCAACCGCGAACGAGCCGTGGCGGGCCGCCGCTTCGAATGCAGACAAGGCGTGAACCGGAGGAAGACGTATGGCCATGGTAATGAAAGAAGTGAAATAGCGCTCGCGGATCGGGTCTGAAAATCGTCGTGAGCAGCGCAAGGTCGGTATGAGAAGCGCAGTCGTACCAGGATACCAGGGTACGACTGTGCATCGCCGTCCCGAGATTGCGGCGCGCAGCAGGTTTGCTGCCCCGATCCTACCAATGGAGAATCTTACCGGGGTTCATGATGTTCTTGGGGTCGAACGCATGCTTGAGCACACGCATTGTCGCAATGGCATCCTCACCGTGTTCCTGCACCAGGAAATCCATCTTGTGCATGCCCACGCCATGTTCCCCGGTACAGGTGCCGTCCATCGAAATCGCGCGCGCCACCATCCGGGCGTTCACGCCTTCGGCCTTCGCGACATCGGCCGGGTCGTGCGGGTCGATCATCATCAGCACATGGAAGTTGCCGTCGCCGACATGGCCGATGATCGAATAAATGATGTCATTTTTTTCACAGTCTGCCTTGGTATCGAGAATGCATTCGGCCAGGCGGGAAATCGGTACGCAGCAGTCGGTGGAAATGGCACGCGCGCCGGGCCGCATCTGCAGCATTGCGAAATAGGCATTGTGACGCGCCTGCCATAGCCGGGTACGGTCTTCCGGGCGGGTCGCCCACTCGAAGCCGGCGGCGCTGTGTTCGGCGGCAATGTCCTGCACCGTCTGCGCCTGTTCCTGCACGCCGGTATTGCTGCCATGGAACTCGAACAGCAGCAGCGGCTGTTCCGGCAGGTTCAGTTTGTCGTGCGCATTGATCGAGCGCACGCTGTTCTCGTCCAGAAATTCGACACGCGCGACTGGAACACCCATCTGGATGGTCTGGATCACGGCATTGACCGCGTCGGCGGTGCTGGGGAAGGAGCACACCGCCGCCGAGACCGCTTCCGGCTGCGGGTACAGGCGCACCGTCACCTCAGTGATGATGCCCAGCGTGCCTTCGCTGCCGACGAAGATGCGCGTCAGGTCGTAGCCCGCAGACGACTTCTTCGCGCGCGTGCCGGTCTTGATGATGCGGCCATCGGAGGTGACCACGGTCAGCGCCAGCGTGTTCTCGCGCATGGTGCCGTAGCGCACGGCGTTGGTGCCGGAGGCGCGCGTCGCCGCCATGCCCCCGAGCGACGCATCGGCGCCGGGATCGATCGGGAAGAACAGGCCGGTATCGCGGATTTCCTGATTCAGTTGTTTGCGGGTGACGCCTGCCTGCACGGTCGCGGTCTGGTCTTCCGCATGCACCGCCAGCACCTTGTTCATCTGTGACAGGTCGATGGTGACGCCGCCGCGCAGCGCCAGCACATGCCCCTCCAGCGAGGTGCCGGTGCCATAGGGAATGATCGGCACCTCATGGCTGCTGCACAGCCTGACCGCCTGCGCGACTTCTTCGGTGGTCTGGGCAAAGACGACCGCATCGGGCAACATCGGATCGTACGAGGACTCGTCGCGCCCGTGGTGTTCGCGCATCGCCTGCGACGTGGACAGCCGGTCTTCGAAGATCGCGCCGAGCGCCGCGAGCAGTTCTTCGGGAAGCGGCTTTTTCAGCGCCGCAATCTGGGCGGGGTGGTTCATGCTTGTCTCCGTTATTGGCGAGCGGCCTGGCAGCGCTCTGGCGGACATCTGAAGCGATTCTACTCCGTTGCGCGGCGTCGCACATTGACCTGGACACTGGCATCCGGACGACAGCGCTTTCGCCTTTTTTGCCGTATCCTCGCCTTTTCGACCAACCTCGACAGACAATCATGGGCAACCGACTTTCGAAGATCGCAACACGCACCGGCGACAACGGCACCACCGGCCTCGGCGACGGCAGCCGGATCGGCAAGGACAGTTTGCGCGTACACGCAATGGGCGACGTGGATGAGCTGAATTCCCACATCGGGCTATTGCTGTGCGAGGAATTGCCGGCGCCCTTGCGCGAAGAGCTGGGGTCGATCCAGCACGACCTGTTCGACCTTGGCGGCGAACTCTGCATCCCGGGCTATACCCTGATTACCGACGTGCATGTCGCACGCCTGGACACGTTGCTGGAAAAGTACAATGCCGACCTGCCGCCGCTGAAGGATTTCATCCTTCCGGCAGGCTCGCGCGCCGCCGCGCTCGCGCACGTCTGCCGCACCATCTGCCGCCGCGCGGAACGGGCGATCGTCAGCCTCGGCAACAGCGAAAAGCTGAACGACAACCCGCGCCAATACATGAACCGGCTGTCGGACCTGATGTTCGTGCTGTCGCGCGTGCTGAACCGCTTTGCGGGCGGCAACGACGTGCTGTGGGAAAAGGGCCGAGAGCGCTGACGGTCGCTGCCATTGCGCCCGCATTTCGGTTGCATCGTCGAACGCGTCCTTGACCACGCAGGCTTACCAGTGCCATGCCTGCGTATGCAGCACCTTGCCGGACAAACATTGCGCGGTATCCGCGATCCTTAGGGACTAACTCGCTTTCAGCAGCGCCGACACGCCGATGAAGGCCGGGTATCCGGCGGTGATCAGATAAGTCGGCACATCAAACAGGTAACGCGACATGCGCCCCTTCTGCTCGAAACGGCGGCGGAATCCCGATTCGAAGAAACGCTCCCCGAGCCGCGGCACGATGCCGCCGCCGATGTAGACGCCCCCCTTCGCGCCGACGGTGAGCGCGAGATTACCGGCCAGCGTGCCCAGCATCTCGCAAAAGATTTCGATGGTCTTGTCGCACAGCGCGCAGTCCTTCGCAAGCGCGCGTCCGACGATTTCCGGCACCGACAGGTTTTCGGCGGGCTTGCCCTCGATGTGCGCCAGCGCGTGATACATGATGTCCAGGCCGATACCGGCCAACAGCCGCTCGGCCGACACATGCGGATGTTCGCGCCACGCATACTGCAGGATCGCGACCTCGAGTTCGTTGAACGGCGAGAACGTCACGTGCCCGCCTTCGCTGTCGAGCGCGATCCAGCCGTCGCCGTCCGGCACCAGCGCCGACACGCCGACGCCGGTGCCGACTCCGACCAGCCCCATCACGCTGCGCGGCCGCGCAACCCCGTGACCGACCTGCCGCACGCCGTCGGCGCCAAGGTAGGGCAAGGCCATCGCGAGCGCCTTGAAATCGTTGACCACCAACAGCCTTGCGAACCCGAGTTCGCGCCGCACCTCCTCGATCGAGAAGCGCCAGTGGTGATTGGTCATCGCCACCTCGTCACCGTCGACCGGATTGGCGATCGCGAATGCCGCCAGCCGCACATCTTTCGCGCCCATCGACGCCGCCTCGGACGACGCGAGATAGGCGGCAACCGCGTCCGACAGCGTCGCATACGACTTGCACGGCAGCACAGACACGGCCGCAATACGGCCGTCACCGAGTTCCAGCGCAAAGCGCGCATTGGTGCCGCCGATATCGGCCAGCAACCGGGGAAAGGTAGTGCCGTCTTGCATAGGGCATTGCGGTGAAATGTCTGTTCTGTCCATGATTACGTTTTCATTCAAGAAATGCGCATTTCCGTCGCTTGGTCGAACAGTACGGCCTTCGACAGATCGAACGCCAGCTTCATGTGTCCGCCCGGCACGGCCGCTGCGCGCGGATGGGTGCGGCAGGTCACCCGTGCGCCGTTAAACCGTGTAAACACCAAGGTATCCGGTCCAGTGGGCTCGGTCAGTTCGACCGTACACTGCACCTCCACCGGATGATGACCGCCGGCAACCTCAGCACGGCGCGCACTGGCCGCATCGGTCACGTGCTCGGGGCGTACGCCGAGGATCACTTCCCGATCGCGCCAGGCATCAAGGCCGTGTTGCATAACCGGCAGCGGCAGCAGCGTGGTGCTGTCTTCCTGTGTCAGCGTGAATGCAAGCCCGCCCGCATGCGACACCAGCTTACCGCGCAAGAAATTCATCGAAGGCGAACCGATGAAACCGGCGACGAACAGATTGGCCGGCTGCTCGTAAATCTGCTGCGGGCTGCCGAACTGCTGCACCGCGCCATCCTTCATCACCGCGATGCGGTCGCCCAGCGTCATCGCCTCGATCTGGTCGTGCGTGACGTACACAATGGTCGAGCCGAGGCGCTGATGCATCAGCTTGATTTCGGCGCGCATATCCACGCGCAGCTTGGCATCGAGATTGGACAAGGGTTCATCGAACAGGAACAGCGCCGGATCACGCGCAATCGCGCGGCCCATCGCGACACGCTGGCGCTGGCCGCCGGACAGCATCGCCGGCTTGCGGTCGAGCAGGTGCGTAATCTGCAGGATGTCGGCGACGCGCTCGACCGCCTTCTTCTTCTCTTCCTTCGGCACATTGCGAATGCCGAGACCGAACGAAATGTTCTCGCGCACCGTCATCGTCGGATACAGAGCATACGATTGAAACACCATCGCGATATCGCGCGCTTTCGGCGGCACGTCGTTCACGCGCCGCCCGCCGATGCGGATCTCGCCGTCGCTGACCGTCTCCAGCCCGGCGATCATGTTCAGCAGCGTCGACTTGCCGCAGCCGGAACCGCCGACCAGGATCAGGAATTGCCCATCGTCGATGTCGATGTCGACGCCTTTCAATACTTCGGCGCCATTCGGATACACCTTGCGGACGTTACGAATCGATAAGCTAGCCATGTTTTATCCCTTCACGGCGCCGGCCGTCAAGCCGCGCACGAAATATTTGCCTGCAGCCAGATAGATCACCAGCGTCGGCAATGCCGCGATGATGGCTGCAGCCATGTTGACGTTGTATTCGACCACCCCGGTCGAGGTGTTGACGAGGTTGTTCAGCGCCACTGTCACCGGTTGCGCATCGGAGCCGCCGAACACGACACCGAACAGGAAGTCGTTCCAGATCTGCGTGAATTGCCAGATGAAGCTCACCATGAAGATCGGCAGCGACAACGGGACGATGATGCGGCGGTAGATCGTGAAGAACCCGGCGCCGTCGATGCGCGCAGCCTTCACCAGCTCCTCCGGCACCGACACATAGAAATTGCGGAAGAACAGCGTGGTGAACGCGATGCCGTAGATCGTGTGCACCAGCACGAGACCTGCAGTGGTGTTGGACAGCTCGACCATGCCGAGCAGCCGCGCCATCGGCAGGATCACCACCTGGAACGGGATGAAGCAGCCGACCATCAATGCGGTAAACACGATATCGGCGCCGCGAAAGCGCCAGTGCGCGAGCACGTAGCCGTTCAATGACCCGATCATGGTCGACAGCAGCATCGCCGGCACCGTCATCTTCAGCGAGTTCCAGAAGTAAGGCGCAAGACCTCCGCATTCCACGCCGGTGCAGGCGCCGCTCCAGGCCTTGAGCCAGGCTGCGGCGGTGGGCGCATGCGGCAGGCTCAACAGGTTGCCCTCGCGGATCTCGGCGAGCGACTTCACCGAGGTCGACAACATCACGTACAGCGGTGCAAGGTAGTACAGCGCGCACAGCCCCAGCAGCAGGTAGATGACAACACGCCCTGCAGTCACGCGCATTCCGGCATCAGCGTGCATGACGCGCTCCTTTCGTTTCCAGATACATCATCGGCACCAGCACCGCCAGCACGGTGGCGAGCATCATCATCGCCGACGCCGCACCCAGTCCGAGCTGCCCGCGGGTGAACGAGAACTGGTACATGAACACCGCCGGCACGTCGGACGACGTGCCGGGGCCGCCCGCGGTCAGTGCCATCACCAGGTCGAAACTCTTGATCGCGATATGCGCGAGCACCAGCATCACGCTGAAAAACACCGGCCGCAGCGCCGGAATCACGATGCGCAGGTAAATCGTCGGCAGGCTCGCGCCGTCGACCATCGCGGCCTTGATGATGCTGTCGTCGATGCCGCGCAGGCCGGACAGGAACAAGGCCATCACGAAGCCCGACGATTGCCAGACCCCGGCGATGACGACCGTATAGATCGCCATGTCGGAGTTGACCAGCCAGTCGAACGAGAAATTCGGGAAGCCCCAGTCACGGACCATCTTTTCCAGGCCGAGCCCGGGATTGAGGATCCATTTCCAGGCGGCGCCGGTGACGATGAACGACAGCGCCATCGGGTACAGGTAGACTGCCCGCAGCGCGCCTTCGCAGCGGATGCGCTGGTCGAGCAGGACCGCAAGGAACAGGCCCAGCGCGATGCAGATCGCGATGAACGGCAGGCCGAACAAACCGAGGTTGGCCGCCGCAGTCCACCAGCGGTCGAGCTCGAACAGGGACTCGTATTGCACGAGGCCGGCGAATTCGTAATTGGGCAAAAGATTCGATTCGGTCAGCGACAGGTAGCCGGTCAGCGCGATGAAGCCGTACACGAAAACCAGTGATGTAACGATTGTCGGCGACAGCACCAGACGTGGCAGCCAGCGATCAGCGAAGGCGGCTGCGCGGGCGCGCGGCGTCGAGTTGGAGGATGCGGCCGGGGCCTGCGGCGGCACAGGCGAAACAATGGTGTGGGACATGAGATTCTCCTTTGTGGAAGGCAAACACAGTCGCTCTTCCCGGCTCCGGCGCACAGGAGAACGTCGGAGCCGTGCTGCAGACTCAGACGGCTTACCGGGTCTTGGCTGCCTTCGCCAGCGCTCGCACCGCCGCCTGCGAAGTCATGTTCGAGCTCATGAATTTCGCGATCACGTCGGTGACTGCGCCCTGCTTCGCTGAGCCGATCGCCATGCCGTGCGCAAAGCTCGGCACCAGGCCGCCGCTCTTGCTGGTGGCTTCCATGTCGGTCATCGACTTGACCGCACACATGTCGAAGTTCTGGCGCCGCACATCGTCGCGCGCCGGAATCGAGCCCTTGTTCAGGTTGAAGACTTCCTGGAATTCCGGACTCATGATCGCGTTCGCCAGCACCAGTTGTGCTTTCTGCGCGCTCTCGTTCTTGACCTTGAACATCGCCATCGAGTCGATGTTGAAGGTGAACGCCTTCTCGGTGCCGGGCGCCGCCATGCACAGGTAGTCGCGGCCCGGCAGCTTGCCGGCGGCGGTGAATTCACCCTTGGCCCAGTCGCCCATGAACTGCATGCCGGCCTTGCCGTTGATGACCATCGCGGTCGCCAGGTTCCAGTCGCGGCCCGGCGCGTCCTTGTCGATATAGGCCTTGACTTTCGCGAGCGTGTCGAAAGCCCGAACCATCGTCGGGCTGGTCAGCGCGGACTGGTCGAGCTGCACCATCGCTTTCTTGTAGAAATCGGCGCCGCCCACGCCGAGCACCACCGACTCGAACAGCGTCGCATCCTGCCATGGCTGACCGCCGTGTGCGACCGCGACGAAGCCGGCTTTCTTGAGCTTTTCAGCGGCATCGAAGAACTCGGTGAAGTTGGTCGGCGCCTTCGCGCCGGCCTTGGACAGCACTTCCGGATTGACCCACAGCCAGTTCACCCGATGCACATTCACCGGCGCGGCAACGTAGTGGCCCTTGTATTTCATTACATCCGACACCACCGGCGGCAGCACCGTGTCCCATTTGCCTTCGTTTGCTGCCGCATCGATGCTGGCCAACGTGCCTTCCTTACCCCATTCCTGGATCGACGGCCCCTTGATCTGGGCCGCGGTCGGCGCATTGCCGGCGATGACACGCGCCTTCAACGCCGTCATCGCATTCTCGCCACCGCCGCCGGCGACCGCGAAGTCCTTCCACGCGACGCCCTTGGCTTCCATGATTTTCTTCAGTTCGGCGACCGATTTCGCTTCGCCACCCGAGGTCCAGTAGTGCAGCACTTCGACTTCGGGCGCGGCATGCGCGGTGAAAGCCACACCTGCGGCCGCGGCGAGCACGGCGGATACGATTTGCTTCATTTTCATTGCCTTGTCTCCTATGAATGATCGGGTGTGTCAGAACCAGGTTTCAACCTGCACGCCGTAAGACGTGCCGCTGGTGGAGCTGCCGAACACACCGGTGCTCGACAGCGTGCTGCCTGCCGCAGCCGCCGCCTGCGCCGCCGTGTTCCACTTCGCATGCGTGATGAACGCGCGCAACTCCGGACGCGTCCAGAAGCCCTTGCCGGCAGTGAGCACCGGCGCGAACGTGATCTTGGTCAGCTGCTGCGTATCGCCGCCGCCGGCCGGCTTGATGCGGTCATGCCCCACATCCAGCACCAGCTTCAGGTTGTCGGCCAGCGCATAGGTCGGACGCGCGCCGATCGAGGTCCAGGTGGTGGTGCCGCCCGGGGTCTTGGTGCTCTGGTACACGAAATTGAAGCCGCCGGTGAATTCCGGCGTCACGCTCCAGATCAGCTGGTCGCCGATGCGGCTCTGGGTGGTGTCGGATCCGCCCGATTGCAGGCTGCCGACCTGGCCCATGCTCAGCGCCACCCCGGCGCCCTGCGCATACTGCAGCCACAGCGTGTTGTCGCCGCCCAGGATGCCTTTTTGCGCGTGCGCCACCGACAACGCATAGCCGCCCTTGGAGTTCGGCACGGCCGTGTCGGCGCTGATCACGGTGGCGTCGAAGTTCAGGCTGGCGTTGGCATTGGCCGGCACGCCGTGATACAGGAAGTGATGGCGGGTGGCCGAGGAGGAGCTGTCCGCATCGTTGCGCATCAACGCGTAGCCGAACCTGCCGGCGCCCAGCGGGATGCCGTCGATGCCGAAACCCGTGCCATCCATGTGCACCATCTTCATGTCGAGCACGTGGATGTCGGGACGGTTGTAGAAGCGCTTGCCGACCCAGGCGGTGCCGCCCTTGAGGAAGTCGACGTTGCGCGCTTCGACCAGCATCTGCGCCAGGCCCCACTCCTTGCCGTTGGCGCCGGAATTGGGTTCGTAGAAGTTGGGCATGATAGTGCCGACGAAGCTGGTGCCGTTGGCGGACTTCACCATTTCCTTGGTATAGGCGAATTCGCCGTAGGTGTCGCATTCATTGCCGAAGCGGTACTTGGCCACGCCGTTCAAGCCGAAGCAGGCTTGCGAGCCCTTTTCTGAATTGGAGCCGGCGCCGGCGCGGAAATAGCCGGAGTATTCGCCCTGCGTGACATCCGCATGAGCAATGCCGAAAGCCAGCGCCAGCGGCACTGCGGCGCCCAGAGTTTTCGATAGGGTGCGATTCATCGCGTCTCCTCGTTGATTGATTGTTGTATGTGCTGTGCAGCGATGCGGACAGTAACACCAGCAAAAATGTGATACCAACCGGCGCCTGACGGAACCGTTCGGCAACACTAAGCAATTGATTTTTATTGAATTAATTAAAAAAACAGGAAGCGCCGCGCTTACACTTCCTTACATTGCGGATCACTTTCGTCAGAGGCAGACGGATCGAAGCGCAGCAAGAAAACGCAAGGAAAACTCACACTTCCTTACAAAAGCAGACGCATCCTTACCCGTGTAGCGGGAGCGACTTCGGCTATAGTCTGCTTCACAACAAAAGGGGATATGACAGTGCGGATCTCGGAAAAGAAATCGTTGCCGCATGAGGAGACAATCCGCCGCCCGCTGCGCGCGCTGGCGGCGCTCGCGCTTTGGGTGTGCGCCTGGGCGGCGCAGGCGGAATCGATACAAGTGCTTCACTGGTGGAAGTCCGACAGCGAGCGCCGCGCGGTCGGCGTGCTGGCGGCCAAGCTCAGCGACGATAACATCGCCTGGCGCGACGGCGGCATCGCGGGCGGCGCTGGCGGCCCGGGCGGCCCGGCCGACATCGTGTTGAAGAGCCGGGTGCTGGCCGGCGATGCGCCCGATGTCGCGCAGTTGAATGGCGTGCTGCTCGGCGAATGGGCGGCGCTCGGGCTGCTGCGCGAATTCGATGCGGTGGCCGCCAACGGCAAGTGGGACAAGCTGCTGCTGCCGACGGTATGGACGCTGGTGCGCCCGCATGGCCGCGTAGTTGCCGCCCCGCTGGGCATCCACCGCATCAACACGCTGTTCTACAACCGCAAACTGTTCAACCAGTACGGCATCGCGCCGCCGCAGACGTGGGATGATTTCGAGCGCGCTGCGGCGCTGTTGCATCAGGCCGGCATCGTGCCTCTGGCGCAAAGCAGCGAACCGTGGCAGGTGGCGACGCTGTTCGAAACGCTGGTGCTGGCCGAAGCCGGGCCCGCGTTCTACCGCGAACTGTTCGTGAAAAAGAATGCGCAGGCGTTCACCGATACCCGCTTTGCGCATGTGTTGAAACGCCTGCGCACAATGAAAAAATGGATGGCCGCGCCGCTGCAGGAACGCGCATGGAACGAGGTGGCGCGCCAGTTCGCCGATGGCGGTGCGGCGATGATGGTGATGGGCGACTGGATGAAAGGCGAGTTGAACACCTGGGGCCTGGCGACCGACGATGCATTCGGCTGCACGGCAGCGCCCGGCACCACCGGCTACCACCTGTACGATGTCGATACGCTGGCCATGCTCGACACCGGCGCCGCGCATCGTCCGGCACAGGAAAAGCTCGCGCAACTGGCGGTATCGCCGGCAGTACAGGCCGACTACAATCAGTTGAAGGGATCGATCCCGGTATTGCGCAACCCGGACCTGTCGAAAATGGACAGCTGCGCGCGCGCATCGTGGCAGTTGTTCGCGCGCGGCAGCACGGTACAGGTGCCGAGCCTGGTGCACCGGATGGCCGCCGACGAGGTGACGAAGAACGCGGTCATCGCCGAGGTGCATCGCTATTTCATCAATGACCGGGTGAGCGTCGCCGATGCGCAGCAGCGGCTGGCCGCGGTCGCGCAGATGCAAATCATGAAGGCCGGAAAATGACACGCAAGATACTGATCGTTGACGACGACCAGAAGACCCGCACGCTGTTGAAAGCCTACCTGGAAAAGAACCAGTACGAGGTACGGCTCGCGCATAACGGCGAGACCTTCGTCGCCGAATTCCAGCGCTATGCGGATGAATTGTCCCTGGTGATACTCGATGTGATGCTGCCCGATACCGACGGCTTTGCGCTGTGCCGCACGGTGCGCCAGCGCTCGAATGTGCCGATCATCATGCTGACCGCGAGTTCCGATGAAACCGACCGCGTGGTCGGGCTCGAACTCGGCGCCGACGATTACATCGCCAAGCCCTACAGCCCGCGCGAGCTGCTGGCGCGGATCAAGGCGATCCACCGGCGCACCGGCATCGACAATGCGGTCGCGCCGCGTTTCTACCGCTTCGTCGGCTTCACGCTCGACACGGTCGAACGCACGGTGACGGACGCCGACGGCGAAGCGGTGCCGCTGACCGGGCTCGACTTCCAGCTGCTCAAGTATTTCGTCGAGCATCCGGGCGACATACTCGACCGCAGCGTGCTGTGCGAACAGACGCGCGGACGCGACGCCGGCCCGCTGGACCGCTCGCTCGATGTGCAGATCAGCCGCCTGCGCATGCGGCTCGGCGACGACGGCAAGCAGCCGGCGGTGATCAAGACGGTGCGCGGCGCCGGCTACGTGTTCTCCGCCGATGTCACGCCCTCCAATGGCTGAGTCATCGCGCATCCGCACACTGCTTGCGCGGCTGGTGCCGCAGTCGCTGCAGGGACGGCTGTCGCTGGTGATGCTGGCCGGCGTGCTGCTGACGCAACTGGCAGGCATTGCGATCTGGTCCGCACAGTTGCGCACCGAATCGGAAGCGGAAACGAAGACCGCGGCCCGGCATCTTGCGCACAGCGCCGCCAGCACGATTCGTTTTTTCTCCAGCCTGCCGCAGAATTACCGGCCGCTGGTGATCCAGCAATTCCGCGAGATGGGCGGCACGCGCTTTTTCGTCAACATCAACCGCGCGCCGCTCGACATTCGCGAAATCGACAGCCGGCCGCTCTCGCGCATCGCGCAAGACGAAGTGCGCGCGATGATGAAGCGGGACTTGCCGAACCTGACAAATTACCGGCTGGGATTCGCATGGCCAGCCAATCTCGCGGTATCGGACGACGGCACCGAAGTAGCCGACCTGCCGGACCGCTGGGTGCGGCACATCCTGCTGATCGAACCGAAAGCTGCGCCCGTGCTCGTGATCCAGGCGGAGATGGAACCCGGCCGTTGGCTGTACCTGGCCAGCCTGATGCCCAATCCGTATTTCCTGGAAAGCGCCAATCCGCTGTCGGCGGACCGCATCCTGCCGCAAGCGCTGTCGCTGGTGGCGGTGCTGTTGCTGTCGATCCTGGTGGTACGCTCGATCACGCGACCGCTGGCGGCGCTGTCGGATGCAGCCGAAGCATTCGGCAAGGGCGAAGGCGCGCCCGCCCTTCCCGAGACCGGCAGTCGGGAATTCGTCAGCACCGCGCGCGCGTTCGGCGCGATGCGCAAGCGTATCCAGCGCTACCTGGAAGACCGCGAGCGCCTGTTTGTATCGATTTCGCACGACTTGCGCACGCCGATCATGCGGTTGAAGTTACGCGCCGAACTGCTCGACGACGACACGCTGCGCAGCGAATTCCACGACGATCTGGACGACCTCGACATGATGGTCAAGGGCGCGCTGCAATGCGTAAAGGACAGCGACATCCATGAAAATCCGACCGAAGTGCGGCTAGACGGGCTGATCGGCCGCTTGATGCGCGGCGCACAACTGGCAGGCCGCGAAGTCGCGTTTGCGGAGTCGGGACTGACCGTGGTCGCCAAGCCGCTGGCGTTAAAGCGCGCGATCGGCAACCTGCTCGACAACGCCCTACATTACGGCAAATGTGCGGAAATCACGGTGCTGGAAGAAAACGGCAATATCGCAATCGCCATCCGCGATGACGGCCCCGGCGTGCCCGAGGAAGCGTTAAGCAGCCTGTTCGAGCCGTACGTGCGGCTCGAACAGGGCAGGCAGCAGAACCAGGGCGGGCTGGGTCTGGGGCTTGGGATTGCGCGCAGCATCGTGCAGGCGCATGGCGGCCAACTGCAGCTTGTGAATCATCCGGCCGGCGGCCTGGTGGCCCGCATCGTGCTGCCGAAACGGCCGGTTTTTCGTCCGGACGCTTGAGCAGGCCATACAGCTCGCAGGAAGCCTGCTCCTCGATCTTCGCGATCAAATCGTCCACTTCGAGGTCGCCGTCCAGCAGCGCGCTGACGGTGATGTGCGAGCGCTGGTTATGCGCGCCGTACGCCGAGATCCTCTTCGAGCAGGGCGCGGCCTCCGCTACGTCATTGATTGTTCACGACCAGCCGCGGCTCGCCCTTGTCGAAACGCTTCCTGATCGCAGCGGCGATGCCCGCCGCATCCAGGCCGCATTGCGCCAGCAACTGGCCGGCGTCGCCATGGTCGATGAACTTGTCCGGCAGGCCCAGATGCAGGATCGGCTTGACGATACCGGCTGCGGCCAGCGCTTCGGCCACGGCGGAACCGGCGCCGCCCATGATCGAGCCTTCCTCCACAGTCACCAGCGCATCGTGGCTTTGCGCAAGCTGCACCACCAGTTCGGTATCGAGCGGCTTGATGAAGCGCATGTTGGCGACAGTCGCATTCAGTTCGTTCGCGGCGGCGACGCTGGGCGCGACCATGGTGCCGAATGCCAGGATCGCAATGCCCTTGCCTTCGCGCCGCACTTCGCCCTTGCCTAGCGGAATGGTATTCAGTTCTTTGTCGACGGCAGCGCCGATGCCCGCGCCGCGCGGGTAGCGCACGGCCGCCGGCCCCGGATATTCGTAGGCGGTCGACAGCATGCGGCGGCATTCATTTTCGTCGGAGGCGGCCATCACCACCATGTTCGGGATGCAACGCAGGTAGGCAATGTCGTAGTTGCCGGCATGCGTGGCGCCGTCGGCGCCCACCAGGCCGGAACGGTCGAGCGCGAACGTGACATCCAGGTTTTGCAGCGCGACATCGTGGATCAACTGGTCGTAGGCGCGCTGCAGGAAGGTCGAGTAGATCGCAACTACCGGCTTCAAGCCTTCGCAAGCAAGACCTGCTGCAAACGTCACCGCGTGCTGTTCGGCAATGCCGACGTCGTAGTAACGGTTCGGGAAGCGCTTCTCGAATTCCACCATGCCCGATCCTTCGCGCATGGCCGGCGTAATGCCGATCAGGCGCTGGTCGCTGGCCGCCATATCGCACAGCCAGCTGCCGAATACCTGCGTGTAGGTGATCTTGCTTGCCGCGGCCGGCTTGATGCCTTCGTCCGGATTGAACTTGCCGGGTCCGTGATACAGCACCGGGTCCGCCTCGGCCAGCTTGTAGCCCTGCCCTTTCTTCGTCACCACGTGCAGAAACTGCGGCCCCTTCAATTGCTTCAGGTTCTGCAGCGTCGGAATCAGTGACTCGAGGTCGTGGCCGTCGATCGGGCCGATGTAGTTGAAACCGAATTCCTCGAACATGGTGGCCGGCACCACCATGCCTTTTGCGTGTTCTTCAAGACGTTTTGCCAGCTCCAGCATCGGCCCCGGCAACACCGTCTTGCCGACGTTCTTCGCAGTCGCGTAAAACTGGCCGGACATCAGGCGCGCAAGATAGCGGTTGAGCGCACCGACCGGCGGCGAGATCGACATGTCATTGTCGTTCAGGATCACCAGCAGGTTGATGTCGTTGTAGACGCCGGCATTGTTCATGGCTTCGAAGGCCATGCCGGCAGTCATCGCGCCGTCGCCGATCACCGCGATCGCATGACGGTTCTCGCCCTTGGTTTTCGCGGCCATGGCCATGCCGAGCGCGGCGGAAATCGAGGTCGAGGAATGCGCGGTGCCGAAGGTATCGTATTCGCTTTCATCGCGGCGCGGAAAACCGGACACGCCATTGAGCTGCCGCAGCGTATGCATGCGGTCGCGCCGCCCGGTGAGGATCTTGTGCGGATAGGTCTGGTGGCCCACATCCCAGACGATGCGGTCTTCCGGTGTGTTGAACACATAATGCAGCGCGATCGTCAGTTCCACCGTACCGAGATTGGAAGACAGGTGGCCGCCGGTCTTCGATACGGAATCGAGCACGAAGGCGCGCAGTTCATCCGCCAGCGGTTTGAGTTGCGCACGCTGCAGCTTGCGCAAGTCCTGGGGTCCATCGATGTTCTTCAACAATTCCATTCTAGGCTTTCCGTTGCACGATCAGGTCCGCAATCTCGCGTAAGCGCCGTGCCTTGTCTGCGAACGGGATGAGCGCACTATGCGCATCATTCCGCAGTTTTTCCGCCAGTTCCCTGGATTCGTCCAGGCCGAGGATCGACACGTAGGTCGGCTTGTTGTCGGCCGCATCCTTTCCTGCGGTCTTGCCCAGCGTCGCCGAGTCGGCGGTCGCGTCCAGCACATCGTCAACCACCTGGAATGCCAGGCCGATCGCTTTCGCATAGGCGTCGAGCGCGGACACTTCAGCCGCCTGCAGCGTCTTGCCCGCCAGCGCGCCGAGCAGCACCGAAGCGCGCAGCAAGGCTCCCGTCTTCAACTGATGCATGCGTTCCAGCTCGCCCAGCGACAGGCTGAGTCCGACGCTGGCGAGGTCGATCGCCTGGCCGCCGCACATGCCGGCGGAGCCGGATGCCTGCGCCAGCAGACGCAGCATCTCGATACGGCGGACCGGGTCGGCGCCTTCGCCTTCGGTGAGAACCTGGAATGCTTGCGTCTGCAATGCATCGCCGACCAGCAAGGCCGTCGCTTCGTCGTACTTCACGTGCACCGTCGGCTTGCCGCGCCGCAGCGCATCGTCATCCATGCAGGGCATGTCGTCATGCACCAGCGAATACGCGTGAATCATCTCCACCGCCGCGGCCGCGCGCTCCAGCATCGCCGCATCGGCATCGAACAGATCGCCCGCCGCAAACACGAGCAGCGGCCGTACCCGCTTGCCTCCGTCCAGCACCGCATAGCGCATCGCCTGATGCAGGCGCACCGGCGCCATGGACTCGTCCGGGAGCAACGCGCCGAGCGCAGACTCCATCCTCGACTGGGCGTCCTTCATCCAGTCTTCAAACGCCTGCGGCACTGTCATTCGTCCGCCTCGGAAGCACCGTCGGCGGAGAAGGGCTTGAGTATCTCGCCTTCCAGCACCTTGACCTGGCTGTCTACCTTGTCGAGCTGCCCTGCACAGAACTTGACCAGCTCCGAGCCGCGCTTGTACGCGGCCACCGACGCTTCGAGCGGCAGTTCGCCCGCTTCCATCCGGGCGACCAGCTGTTCCAGCTCGGCCATCGCATCCTCGAAAGATGCCGGCAGGTCGTCGGGCGTTGATTTCTTTGACATGTTGGACAAAATTGAAGTGTAGCCCGTTATTTTAGAACAAACCACCTTATGCAGTTGAGATGAAGCAACCGGGAACCAGGCATCGGCGGGGCGAAATTCGTCCGTACTCTGAGTTCGATCAACGGGGAATGCGAAATTTACAACTCCGCCCGGCAAGCTGTATCAAACTCGCTCTGTTTCCTCAGCTTTTCAAGCGAAGCATTCGCATTTCATGCTACGCAAGACATGACTCAAAGACAACAATCCACTCTCGCCATACCGTCGAGAGCACCCTTTCCCCTCCCCCGCGCGGGACCCGGAAGCGGCATTTAAGACAACTCTCTGGGGTATAATCTCCAGTTCTGTCCAAAATTTCCGTTTCATCTTATTTGAATACTGGTTTTTGCGGATTCTTTCTCTCTTAGGTTGGTGCAAATTAATTTGGGGGTGGGGATGTCCGATCTGGCTACTTTCGCCAAGCTCGCGCGATCCAACGCGCAACTTCCGGTCAACGTCTATTTCGACGACGCGCTGTTGCAGCAGGAAATCAAGCAACTTTTTCAACAAGGTCCACGCTATGCCGGCCATGAACTGATGGTGCCGAATGCGGGTGACTACGCCACCCTGGCATGGGAAAACGAAGGCCGCATGCTGGTACGCGGCCCGCACGGCATCGAACTGCTGTCGAACGTGTGCCGCCATCGCCAGGCAAAAATGTTCGACGGCCGCGGCCATGCGGACAACATCGTCTGTCCGCTGCATCGCTGGACCTACGATCTCAAGGGGGAACTGATCGGCGCGCCGCACTTCAGCGACACGCCATGCATGAACCTGTCGAAGACACCGCTGCAAGGCTGGAACGGCTTGCTGTTCGAGCAGAACGGCGTCGACGTCGCGCAGATGATGTCGAAGCTGGGTGTGACGAAGGATCTCGACTTTACCGGCTACATGCTGGACCACGTCGAAGTCCATCAGTGCGATTACAACTGGAAGACCTTCATCGAGGTCTACCTGGAAGACTATCACGTCGAGCCCTTCCATCCCGGCCTCGGCAGCTTCGTCACCTGCAATGACTTGCGCTGGGAATTCGGTGACAACTACAGCGTGCAGACCGTGGGCGTCAACCACGCCCTGTCGAAGTTCGGCACGCCGAAGTACAAGAAATGGCAGGAACAGGTGCTCAAGTTCCGCAACGGCGTGCCGCCGCCCTACGGCGCGATCTGGCTGACGCTCTATCCGAACATCATGGTCGAGTGGTATCCGCATGTGCTGGTGGTATCGACGGTGTGGCCGAACGGCCCGCAAAAGACTACCAACGTGGTCGAGTTCTACTACCCGGAAGAGATCGTGTTGTTCGAGCGCGGGTTCGTCGAAGCCGAACGCGATGCCTACATGGAAACCTGCATCGAGGACGACGAGATCGGCATCCGCATGGATGCCGGACGCCGCATCCTGTTCGAACGCGGAGAAAACGAAGTCGGCCCGTATCAGTCGCCGATGGAAGACGGCATGCAGCACTTCCATGAATGGTATCGCCGGCACCTTTCGGTGTAGAGAGCCGGCCTGATCCTGCAAGCCAGGTCAGGCTAACCGGTCGCGATCTTGCAGCCGGCGCTGCCGGCATCGCCCCGCGCTGATGTCCCGGCGCATCAACGAGGGCTGGAAGTTCCAGCCCTCGACTACTTTTAATACCCCTATGCAATCTCTCTGGATGCTCTTCGCAAGCTTCATGTTTTCGATCATGGGCGTGTGCGTGAAGATGGCGTCAAGCATGTATTCGACCGCCGAAATCGTGATGTACCGCGGCATTGTCGGCGTATTGTTCATGGCAATGCTGGTCAGGCTGCATGGCGGCACGCTGAAGACGCCGTTCCCATGGCACCACCTGTGGCGCGGTATCGTCGGCGTCACCGCGCTGTCGCTGTGGTTTTACTCGCTCGGCGAGCTTCCGCTGGCAACAGGAATGACCCTGAACTACATGGCGCCCATCTGGATCGCTGCGATCCTGTTTTCCATCGGCTGGTGGCGTAGGAAAAACCGCTTCGAATGGGGATTGAGCACCGCCATCGTGCTGAGCTTCGTCGGTGTGACGATGCTGCTGCGCCCGGCCTTCCACGCCGATCAGTGGTTCGCCGGACTGGTCGGATTAGCGTCGGGCGTCTTGTCCGCGCTTGCGTACCTGCAGGTGCGCAAACTGGGACAGATGGGCGAACCGGAATACCGTGTCGTCTTTTACTTTTCGCTTACCGGCATGGTGACCGGGCTGCTCGGCACGCTGGCCGGCTGGACGGGCGGTCCGCCGGCGCATTGGCATGGACATGACGGTAAGGGCATCGTGCTGTTGCTGTCGATCGGTGTGACCGCGACCACTGCGCAAATGGCAATGACACGCGCCTATCGGCTCGGCAAGACCCTGGTGACGGCCAACCTGCAATATACCGGCATTGTCTTCGCCAGCATCTGGGGCATTCTGATCTGGGGCGACCTGCTCGGCTGGTCCGGCTGGCTGGGCATACTCATCATCCTTGGCAGCGGCCTCGCCGCGACCTATTACAATACGCGTAAATCCCCCGCCGCACCGGCTGACCACCCGACGGTTGCCGAGGCCAACGATCCGATCGCAACCGAGGTGTAGACATGTCGTATTCAACGCTGATTTCCGCTGCCGACCTTGCGCATCACATGCACGATGCAAGCTGGGTCGTGCTCGACTGCCGCCATGACCTGGCAAATCCCGACGCAGGCGCTGCCGCCTATGCGGCTGGCCACATCCCCGACGCACAGTTCGCCCATCTGGACCACGACCTGTCCGACAAGAGTACGGGACCGAACGGCGAATTCCGGGGCCGCCACCCCCTTCCCGAGCGCAACGCTTTCGTCGAAACGCTGCGTCGCTGGGGCGTCAATCACGGCTCACAAGTCGTTGCCTACGATGCGCACGGCGGCATGTTCGCAGCACGGTTGTGGTGGATGTTGCGCTGGGTCGGACACGAGGCGGTCGCGGTGCTTGATGGCGGCTTGCAGGCATGGCAGGCGCAGGAAATGCCGCTGTCCACTGAACCGGTGACGCGGCCGCGCGGCAACGCCGAGCCGCACTACCCGCGAGCGGCCGCGGTCAGTGCCGACGATGTCCTCGCCAACCTGTCCAATCCCACGCATATCGTGATTGATGCGCGCGCGCCCGACCGCTTTCGCGGCGAGAACGAAACGCTGGATCCGGTCGGCGGCCATATTCCCGGGGCGAAGAATCGCTTCTTCAAGGACAACCTGCTGGCCGATGGCCGTTTCAAACCGGCTGAACAACTGCGTTCGGAATTCGGCGCACTGGTCACCATGCCGGAAGCCAGCATCATGCAGTGCGGATCCGGCGTTACTGCTTGCCACAACCTGCTGGCGATGGAAGTCGCCGGGCTGTCCGGTGCGGCGCTGTACCCCGGCTCGTGGAGCGAATGGTGCGCCGACCGCTCGCGGCCGGTCGCGACCGGCGACTGATCCGGTTAGTGCCCTTCCGTATGGCTGGTCAGGAACAACACAACTGCCACGCCTAGGGCAATCAACACGACTTGCGGAATGGTTTCGCGCAGCGTCGCCCGGCGCTGCATTTGCGGCATCAGGTCGCTTACCGCGATGTAAATGAAACCGGATGAAGCGAACACCAGGACATAGGGAATCCAGTTCATCGCGCGGTCCAGCGTCAGGTAGCCGAGCACTCCGCCAAACACCGCCATCAGGCTGGAAAACAGGTTGTACACGTAAGCGCGTGTGCGGCTGAAGCCGGCATTCAGGAGCACGATGAAGTCACCGATCTCCTGCGGGATTTCATGTGCGATGATCGCGAGGCCGGTGATTAGGCCCAGACTGGGATCGGCCAGGAAGGCGGCGGCGATCAGGATACCGTCGGTGAAGTTGTGGAAACTGTCGCCGATCAGTACCATCCAGCCGGACTTGCCAGCCTCGTGCGCATCGTGTCCGTGTTCGTGGCCATGACCGTCGCCTTCGTGATGATGCGAGTGGCGCAGGATCGCGAACTTCTCCAGCAGGAAAAAGCCGAGCAGTCCGCCCAGCAGCGTCGCAAACAGTGCGTGCGCGTCGGCCTGCGACTCGAATGCCTCCGGCAATGCATGCAGCAGCGAGGTCGACAGCATGATGCCGACCGACAGACTGACCATGCGCTCGACCACCTTCGACAGCAGCGAAAACGAGAACAGCGCCGCGGCGGAAATACTGAGCACGCCGGAAACCGTGCAGACCAGCAGAATGGATAACAGCGTGGAGTTGATGATGACCTCGATTAATTTGCAACAAAGTTGCAAATTAAAGCACAGACTGCGGATTTCGGCAAACGGAGATCATAACGACAACACGAAAATTGCGCAGAGGCTCCCGCCGGTCAGTGCGCCTGCTCCCAGCTCGGCCCGACGCCCACCTCGGCGATCAAGGGCACATCGAGTTTCGCAACGGCGCGCATCAACTCCGGCAGCTTGTCGCGCACATGCGGCAGTTCCGATTCCGGCACTTCCAGCACCAGTTCGTCGTGCACCTGCATCACCATCTTCGACGACAGGCGCTCGCTTTCCAGCCAGTCCTGCACCGCGATCATCGACAGCTTGATCAGGTCGGCCGCGGTGCCCTGCATCGGCGCATTGATCGCGGCGCGTTCGGCCGCCTGCCGGCGCGGACCGTTGGGCGAATTGATCTCGGCCAGCCACAGGCGGCGGCCGAACACGGTTTCGACATAGCCGCGCTCCTTGGCCTGCGCCCGCGTATCGGCCATGTACTGCGCAACCGACGGATAGCGCTGGAAGTACTTGTCGATATACATCTGCGCGGCCGAACGTTCGATGCCGAGGTTGCCCGCCAGCCCGAATGCGCTCATGCCATAGATCAAGCCGAAGTTGATCACCTTGGCGTAACGGCGCTGCTCGCTGCTGACTTCCACCGGCGCAACGCCGAAGATTTCCGCGGCGGTGGCGCGATGGATATCCTCGCCCTCGGCGAAAGCGCGCAACAGATTCGCGTCGCCGGAGATATGCGCCATGATGCGCAGCTCGATCTGCGAATAGTCGGCGGACACGATCACGCTGCCCGGCGGCGCGATGAAGGCCTCGCGGATGCGCCGGCCTTCGGCGGTGCGCACCGGGATGTTCTGCAGGTTAGGGTCATTCGACGCCAGACGCCCCGTGACGGCCACCGCCTGCGCATAGTTGGTGTGCACACGGCCGGTTTGCGGATTGACCATCTTCGGCAGCTTGTCGGTATAGGTGGACTTCAGCTTGGACAGGCCGCGATAGTCGAGCAGGATCTTCGGCAGCGGATAATCCTCGGCCAGTTTCTGCAGCACCTCTTCATCGGTCGACGGCGTGCCGGACGGCGTCTTCTTCACCACCGGCAGTTTCAGCTTGTCGAAAAAGATTTCGCCGATCTGTTTCGGCGAGTTCAGGTTGAATGGCTGGCCGGCGACCTCATAGGCCTGCCTTTCGATTTCCAGCATGCGCATGCCCAGCTCGTGCGACTGCGTCGCCAGCAGTTCGCTGTCGACCAGCACACCGTTGCGTTCGATCTTCTGCAGCACCACCGACGTCGGCACTTCGATCTTTTCGTAAATGAAGCGCAGGCCGTCGTTCTCGGCGACCTGCGGCCACATGGCCTGGTGCAGCTGCAGTGTGACGTCGGCGTCCTCGGCTGCGTACTCGGTGGCGCGCTCGATGGCAACCTCATCGAAACAGATCTGCGATGCGCCCTTCCCGCACACTTCCTCGAAAGTGACCGTCTTGCGATTCAGGTGGCGCGCCGCCACGCTGTCCATGTCGTGACTCTTGTGCGATTCGAACACGTAGGATTGAAGCAGCGTGTCGTGCACGATGCCGCGCAAGGCGACGCCATGATTGGCGAAGATGTGGGTGTCGTACTTGAGGTTTTGCCCGACCTTGCCCTTGGCGGGATTCTCCAGCCACGGTTTGAGCTTGCCGAGCACGAGCTCGCGCGACAACTGCTCCGGCGCGCCCTGATAACGGTGCGCGACCGGGATATAGGCGGCAACCCCCGGCTTGCAGCTCAATGAGATACCGACCAGTTGCGCCCGCATCGGATCGAGCGAGGTGGTTTCGGTGTCGACCGAGGTGAGTTCGGCCGCGTCGATCATTTCCAGCCAGCGCTCGAGCTGCGCTTCGGTCAGCACTGTTTCATACTCTGTCGTTAACGTTGCCTGCGGGCTGTCGAACAGCCTGGTCTGCGGTTCGCCGGCCGGCGTTTGCGGCGTTGCGCGCACCGGCCCGCCCTCGCCTGTGAACTCACGCAACCAGGTCTTGAAACCGTAGCGGCGGAAAAACGCAATCATCGCATCGTTGTCGACCGGTTTGGCGACCAGCGATTCCGGGATCGACACCATGTGCGCGGCGAGGTCGCAATCGTGCTTGATGGTCAGCAGGACGCGTGCCTGAGGCAGCCAGTCGAGCGCCTTGCGCAGGTTCTCGCCGACTGCGCCGCCGATGTCGGCCGCGCGCGCGATGATCTCGTCGAGCGTGCCATACTGCGTCAGCCACTTGACCGCCGTCTTCGGGCCGACCTTGGCAACGCCGGGCACGTTGTCGACGGTGTCGCCGATCAGCGTGAGGTAATCAACGATGCGTTCCGGCGGCACGCCGAATTTCGCGACGACGCCGTCGCGGTCCAACTTTTCATTGCTCATCGTGTTGATCAGCGTGACATGCTCGTTCACAAGCTGCGCCATGTCCTTGTCGCCGGTCGAGATCACGGCTTCCATGCCGTGCTCGACCGCCTGCGCCGCCAGCGTGCCGATCACATCGTCGGCTTCAATGCCTTCCACCATCAGGATCGGCCAGCCGAGCGCGCGCACCGCCTCGTGGATGGGCTCGATCTGTTTCACCAGGTCTTCCGGCATCGACGGCCGCTGCGCCTTGTATTCGGGATAGAGGTCGTCGCGGAAGGTCTTGCCTTTTGCGTCGAACACACAGGCGATGTATGCTGCCGAATAGTCGTTGCGCAACTTGCGCAGCATGTTGATCATGCCGTAGATGGCGCCGGTCGGCGCACCTTCCGCGTTACGCAAATCAGGCATCGCATGGAACGCGCGATACAAATAGCTGGAGCCATCCACTAACAACAGGGTTTTATTCATATGGTGCCAAAAGGAAAAAACGTGCCGCGTTTGCGGCAGGTAGCTGATATTGAGCGCGCCACGGCGAAAAAGGCGCGCGAGTCGTGGCATATGCTCACGATTATGGCAGAGTTTATCGAGTCGACCGAACGTCTGTCCGAACTGCGGCCTGCGGTGTCGGTTTTCGGATCGGCGCGGATCAAGCCCGACGATCCTTACTATGCGAAAACCGTGGACATTGCGCGCCGCCTGTCGGACGCCGGCCTGGCCGTCATTTCCGGCGGCGGCCCGGGCATCATGGAAGCCGCCAACAAGGGCGCATTCGAAGGGGCGTCGTCGTCGGTCGGCCTGAACATCGAGCTGCCGCATGAGCAGGCGAGCAATGCCTGGCAGGATATCTCGATCAGCTTCCGCCACTTTTTTGCGCGCAAGGTGGCCTTCGTCAAATATGCGGATGCCTACGTCGTCATGCCGGGCGGTTTCGGCACGCTGGACGAGTTCATGGAAGTCCTCACGCTGATCCAGACCGGCAAGTCGCGCCGCATCCCTGTCATCCTGGTCGGCACCCAGTTCTGGAAGGGCATGCTCGACTGGTTCCGCAACAGCCTGGTCGCCAATGGCATGATCCATGCAACGGATATGGATTTGATCCAGGTGATCGATGAACCGGCAAACGTGGTCGACGCCATTTTTGCATTCTACGAAGCGCACGGCGAGTTGACGGCCGACGACAAGGGCAAGCAGACCGGCGCTTATTTATAGGATGAAACGGCTGGCGCAGGGCCGGTTTGCTAAAATGTTTCATAGAGGCTCGGCGAAAACCGGGCCGTATGGCTTTTCCCCTACACCCTACGTCATCATGCGCACACTCAAGGTCTGGCCGGCACTAGCGGCATGTATTGCCGCTTATGCAATATCGCTGCCCAGCGCGGCCCAGCAGCAAACCGGCAACCCGCCTCCTCCCCCGAAGCTGGAAAAACTGGAAGAAGGCGAAGAACCCGCAGTGACCATCCGCAAACCCGAACAGGAGCGCCAAATCAGCGAGAAGCGTGCTCCCGGCGGGCGAGTGACGGAAGTCAAGGTCACCACCGGCGGCAGCACCTATTATCTGAAACCCAACGATCCGGCCGGCAGCGCCGTTCAAGGCGATGCCCAGAGCAACCAGTTCCGCGCACCGCAATGGGAGATCAAGCAGTTCGACCTGAACCGTCCGCAGGAAAAGAAAGAAGCCCAGGCGGAAGCCGCTTCCGTTCCCGCTCCGCCGCCGGCGCCAGCCAAGGCCAAGTAATCCTTTCCTCCTCCCACTTTTCTTATTCGCTCATGGCAGTATTCACACCGGTCAGCCTGGATGACCTCACCGAATGGATCACACAGTTCAATCTCGGCAAACCGCTTGCCATCAAGGGCATTTCGTCCGGCATTGAAAACAGCAATTTTTTCCTGACGACCGAAGCGGGTGAATACGTCCTGACCATCTTCGAAAAGCTGACATTCGAACAACTGCCGTTCTATCTGCACCTGATGCGCCATCTGGCCGAGCGCGGCGTCCTGGTGCCGGCGCCGGTTGCCAACAAACGGGGTGAAATCCTGCATGCGCTGCACGGCAAACCGGCATCCATCGTGACCAAGCTGGAAGGCAAATCCCAGTTCGACCCAAAACCAGCGCATTGCGCGGCGGTGGGCGCGATGTTGGCAAAGATGCATCTCGCCGGGCACGATTTCGCCATTCGCCAGCCCAACCTGCGCGGCCTTGACTGGTGGCGTGTCACCGCGCCCGAAGTACTGCCCTATCTGCCCGAAGACGGTCAGCATCTGTTGCGTACGGAAATCGATTTCCAGGAAGCCTTCGCCGCGTCCGCCGAATATCGCGCGCTGCCGCAGGGACCCATCCATGCGGACCTGTTCCGCAACAATGTGATGTTCGAAGACGAACGCCTGACCGGTTTCTTCGATTTTTATTTTGCCGGCTGCGATACGTGGATCTTCGATGTGGCCGTTACTGTCAATGACTGGTGCATCAACCTCGACAGCGGTGCGCTCGACGTGACACGCGTGCGCGCCCTGCTCGACGCCTACCATGCCGTGCGGCCATTTACCGCCGAAGAGAAGGTGGCGTGGCGGCCGATGCTGCAAGCCGGCGCGCTGCGCTTCTGGCTGTCGCGCCTGTACGATTTCTATCTGCCGCGCGAGGCGGAAATGCTCACGCCGCACGACCCGACCCATTTCGAACGCATCCTGCGCCAGCGCGTCGACAACCCGGTTCCCGATCTGTTCTGACCATGGAAAAACTGCCCGCAAACACCGGCTGGTTCTGGATAAAACAAGGGTTTGCACTGTTTCGCAAACAACCTGCCGAGATCTCGACGCTGTTCCTCGCCTACATGTTCCTGATGCTCGCGGTCGGTTTCGTGCCGTTGCTCGGCCAGATCCTGCCGATGGTCCTGGTGCCGGTGTTCTCGATGGCATTCATGCAAGCTTGCGCACAGATCGAACAGGGCAAGAAGGTCTACCCGAACCTGCTTCTGACCGGTTTCCGTTCGCCTGCCTTCCGCGCGCTGCTGATGCTCGGCATTCTCTATCTGGTCGCCGCGGTTGCCGCCATCGCCGCGTCGGCGCTGATCGACGGCGGCGTGTTCTGGCGGCTCGTGAGCGGAACCGGGGAGCTCGACGAGGAAATCATTCGCAATTCCAACATGTCGCTGGCCATGATGTTTTCTGCAGCGGTTTACACACCGGCGGCAATGGCCTTCTGGTACGCAGCGCCGCTGATCGTGTGGCAGAAGATGGGCGTGGGCAAGGCAGCTTTCTACAGTTTTTTCGCGGTGAAGCGCGCCGGCAAGGCCTTCCTCGTCTATGGCCTCGCCTGGTTGCTGATCGGCGTGCTTGTGCCGGCCATCGTCAGCAGCATTGTCGCCGTGCTGATTCCGAAATCCTTTGTCGTGATGGTCGTGCTGCTGCCCTTGTCGCTGATGCTGACCGTCGTCATGTACTGTTCCTTCTATCCCACCTACACCGAGGTATTCGGCCGTCCCTACGCCGACCATCCAGCCATGGAGCAGTGATGCCGCCATGCGCCGGCAAACCATGCCGAACAGCAACAAACTCGTTATACTAACCGGGCTTCACCGCCAATCCCGGTCGCCGTCACGGCGATCCGTTGCGTTGCGAGGGAGGTCCGGATGATCAAGAAAATCAGCGTACGGCAACTCAAGCCCGGCATGTTCGTGCACGACCTGAGCTGCCACTGGATGGATCACCCATTTGTGCGCAACCGCCTGATGATCACCTCCGAAGAGGAAATCGCAAAGATCGTCGCCGCCGGCATCCACGAGTTGTACATCGACACCGACAAGGGCCTCGACGTCAAGGATGCGCCGACCGCCGAACAGGCAAAAAGCGCACTGGAACAGGAACTGCAGGATGCTGCCGGCCGCCAGCCGGCTGCCACGATGCGCGTATCGGTGGCGGAAGAACTGGCGCGCGCGACCCAGATCAAGAACCAGGCGCATCAATTGGTCCGCACCGTGATGCACGATGCGCGGCTCGGCAAGGCGATCGAACTCGACCAGGTCGAGCCGGTCGTGCAAAACATCACTGAATCGATCCTGCGCAACCCCGGCGCGCTGACCGGCCTGTTGCGCATCAAGAACAAGGACGACTACACCTTCCTGCACTCCGTCAGCGTCTGCACGCTGCTGGTCGCCTTCTGCCGCTCCGCCGGTGTCGACACGGCAACTACACGCCTTGCGGGACTCGGCGGCCTGCTGCACGATACCGGCAAGGCGCTGGTGCCGGACGAAGTACTGAACAAGCCTGGCCGCCTGACCGAGGAAGAATTCGAGATCATCCGCAAGCATCCGAAGGACGGCTACGACATCCTGCTGAAGACGCCGGAAGTCGGCGAGATCCCGCTCGATATCACACTGCATCATCATGAGCGCATGGACGGCAGCGGCTATCCGGACAAGCTGCCCGGCGCCAGGATCAGCACGCTGGCACAGATGGCGGCGATCGTCGACGTGTACGATGCAATCACGGCCGACCGCTGCTATCACAAGGGCATGTCGGCAGCGGAAGCGCTGCGCAAGATTTACGAGTGGAGCAAGTTCCACTTCAACCCGCAGCACGTGCAAAGCTTCATGCGCTGCGTGGGCATCTATCCGGTCGGCACACTGGTGCGGCTGGAATCGGGGCGGCTGGGCGTGGTGACCGAACCGCACGAAACCAACCTGCTCGCGCCCAAGGTCAATGTGTTCTTCAGCATCAAGTCGAACACCTACATCAAGCCGCAGGAAGTGGACCTGTCGAAGCCGCTTGGCGCCGGCGGCGGCGACAAAATCCTCAGTCACGAGTCGCCGGAGCAGTGGCGGGTGGACCCGATGAAGTTCTTCAGCCTGGCCCCGTCATGACTTTTACCCGGCAACGCGCTCCAGCTTGGCGATATTCAAGTCCAGCAATTTCATTCCGTGCTTGCCGAAGTTGATGTGTGCACGCGAGTTGGTGCCGCCGCCCTCGATATTGACGATCACGCCCTCACCGAACTTCTGGTGCGACACTGTCTCGCCGACGCGCCAGCCGACGTCCTTGCGGCTAAAATTCTGCGCAATCGCATTGACGCCCGCCTGCGGCGCGTCGTCCCATGCCGACTTTCTGTTCCCAAACCAGTGATGCTGGATCTTCGGCGACAGCCACTTCAGCGCCTCGTCCGGCAGTTCGTCGAAGAAGCGCGATTTCATGTTGTAGCGGGTCTGTCCGTGCAACATGCGGGTCTGCGAAAAACTCATGTACAACCGCTTCTTCGCGCGCGTGATCGCCACATACATCAGCCGCCGCTCTTCCTCCAGCCCGCCTTCTTCCTGCGCGCTGTTTTCATGCGGGAACAAGCCTTCTTCGAGACCGGTGATAAACACTGCATCGAATTCCAGCCCCTTCGCCGAATGCACGGTCATCAGTTGCAAGGCATCCTGCCCGGCCTGCGCCTGGTTGTCGCCGGCCTCGAGCGATGCATGCGACAGGAAAGCGGACAACGGCGACATCACGTTCGGCAGGGGCGCATCGGCATCGATCACTTCGTCGCCGTTCGGCAGCGGCGTGCCGGCCGACGCCTGCGTCTTCGGCCCAAGGAAGGCCGGCGCGTCGATGCCGAAACCTTCTTCCGACACGAACAGCGTCGCGGCACTGACAAGCTGTTCCAGGTTTTCGATGCGGTCGCCGCCTTCCTTCTCCGTCTGGTAGTGCGGGATCAAGCCGCTCATGTCGAGCATGACCTTGACCATTTCCTGCAGCGGCAGGTTCTGCGTTTCGAAACGCATCGCCTCGACCAGCTTCACGAATGATCCGAGCGAGGTGCCCGCCTTGCCAGCGACGTAGGGCACGGCCGCGTACAGCGAAATGCCGTACTGGCGCGCCGCGTCCTGCAACTGCTCGATCGACCGCGCGCCGATGCCGCGCGTCGGAAAATTCACCACGCGCAGGAACGCCGAATCATTGTGCGGGTTGTCCATCAACTGCAGATAGGCGATCGCATGCTTGATCTCGGCGCGCTCGAAGAAGCGCTGGCCGCCATACACGCGGTACGGGATGCCGGCGGTGAACAACGCATGCTCGATCACCCGCGACTGCGCATTCGAACGATAGAGGATGGCGATCTCGCTACGCAGCGCGCCGTCCCTGATCAGGCTCTTGGCTTCCTCGATGATCCACTGCGCTTCCTGGATATCGCTGCTCGCTTCGTAGATGCGCACCGGCTCGCCGTGGCCGGCGTCGGTACGCAGGTTCTTGCCGAGGCGTTTACTGTTGTTGGCGATCAGCGTATTCGCGGTGTCCAGGATGTGGCCGTGCGAGCGGTAATTCTGTTCCAGCTTGATCAGGTTCTGCACGCGGAACTCGCGCTCGAACGCGGTCATGTTGCCGACGTTCGCGCCGCGGAAGGCATAAATGCTCTGGTCATCGTCACCGACCGCGAACACCGCATTGTGCTCGCCCGCCATTAGCTTGAGCCAGTTGTACTGCAGGTTGTTGGTGTCCTGAAACTCGTCGACCAGAATGTGCCTGAAGCGCGACTGGTAATGCTCGCGCAGCGGCTGGTTTCGTGTCAGCAACTCGTAACTGCGCAACAGCAATTCAGCGAAGTCGACCACGCCCTCGCGCTGGCATTGGTTGTCGTAGGCATCGTACAACTCGACGAAGCGCCGGTTGTAGTCGTCATAGGCTTCGACATCCTTTGCACGCAAGCCCTGCTCCTTCGCGCCGTTGATGAAATACATCAGGTTGCGCGCAGGATATTTTTCGTCGTCGACATTGAGCGTTTTCAGCAGGCGCTTGATCGCCGACAGCTGGTCCGCCGAATCGAGGATCTGAAAAGTCTGCGGCAAACCGGCGTCGCGGTAATGCGCGCGCAGCAAGCGGTTGCACAGGCCATGGAAAGTGCCGATCCACATACCGCGTGTATTGATCGGCAACATCGCCGACAAACGCGACATCATTTCCTTCGCCGCCTTGTTGGTGAAGGTCACCGCCAGCACGCCGGCGGGCGACACCTGCCCGGTCTGGATCAGCCAGGCGATGCGAGTCGTCAGCACGCGCGTCTTGCCGGAACCGGCGCCGGCGAGAATCAGCGCGGACTGCGCGGGAAGCGTGACGGCGGCGAGTTGTTCGGGATTGAGGTTGTGGAGGAGATTTTGCATCCCATGATTATAGCGGGGTGGACACTGCGTCCGAATATATTGCGCTCACCGATAGGTGGTCTTACCCTATCCGTAATTGCACCTGACTTTGACTGCCATGAACACCGAATACACTCATCCCGTGAGTCAATTACTGACGCGTGGGAAATGCAAAATGAACGCCCCTTGGGACGACTATCTGGCGTTGGGATTGCATTCCGAACATATCCCGGAACTGATCCGGATGGCTGTTGACCAGGAGTTGAGCAAGGCCAAATCGGACCGCCCGGAAGTCTGGGCCGCCGTTCACGCCTGGAGGGCTCTTGCACAATTGCGAGCGACGGAGGCGATTGCTCCATTGATTGGCGAACTGCACAAGATTGACGACGAACACGATGACTGGATAACTCAAGAGTTCCCGGATGTGTTTGCCATGATCGGGCCGTCCGCGATCACTGCATTGTCTGCATACCTCGCGGATTCAGGCAACCCGTTGTTTGCCAGGATATGTGCGGCCAACAGCCTCGAAAAAATCGGGAAGGCTCATCCTGGCCACTGGGACGAGTGCATCGACATCCTCACTGCGCAATTGCGCCGCTTTGCACAAAACGATCCGACATTGAACGGCTTCCTGATAGTCAACTTGGTTGAACTGAAAGCACTCCAGTCTCTGGAGTGCATGCGTGAGGCGTTCAACCAGGACTGCGTGGATATCAGCGTCATGGGCGACATGGAAGACGTTGAAATCGATTTGGGCGTCAGAACCGGGCGCTCCACGCCCAAGCCTCGTTTGTATTCCTGGCAGAACGATATCCTGGGTGCGCCCTATTCGCCTCCTCTCATGCGGGATTCCCCCAAGGTGGGCCGCAACGATCCTTGCCCGTGCGGAAGCGGGAAAAAATTCAAGAAGTGTTGTCTGCAGAAACAAGATCACTGAACTACAGTCGTAGCTCGGTTCGCTCCGGCGAACATGCCGGCCATCCAAACCGCGTCGATCGCCTGCGTTGGACGACAAAGCCATTGCTTGACGCACAATAATCGCCACTTCATAATCAGCAACACATTCGCACTGCACCGCTGCATATAGTAATGATTACCTCTTCCATCGATCTTGCCCCCGTTTTGAGCGCTCTCGCTCAGGACGGTGTGCGTGTCGCGGCCGCAGGCAAATCGAAAAAACAGTCGCTCATCTGACCGGGGCGCACTGTCCCGTCAGGTGAGCTGACAGGACAGCAAGCGCAAAGGCCGGTATCCACTCCCCTCTGTTCAACGTGTTCTCGCAGATCTCCCTGACGGTGACCTGTCGGTCTGTTTTCGGGAGTTTTTCATGTCTGGTTTTACAGGTATCTGGGTAGCCATCGTTACGCCGTTCCGCAACAACGCCATCGATTTTCCGGCGCTTGAAGCGCTCGCACGACATCTTGCCGGCGCTGGAGTAGCCGGACTCGTCGTCTGCGGCTCCACCGGGGAAGCCGCCGCCCTCGATGGCAGCGAACAAATTTCGGCGCTGGACGCAGTGCTGCAAGCCGTGCCGGAATGTCCGGTCGTGATGGGGCTGGCCGGCAACAACCTGCCGGCAATGCTGCGGCATCTGGACAAGATCCAGAGCCGGCGCATCGCCGGTCTGCTCGTGCCGCCGCCCTACTACATCAGGCCATCGCAATCCGGATTGCTTGAATTCTTCAATACGATCGCGGATGCCGCATTGGTTCCGGTGGTTGCCTACAACATTCCCTATCGCACCGGCATCACGCTGGAATCCGAAACACTCACCGCCATCGCCCGCCACGATCGGGTAGTGGCAATCAAGGATTGCGGCGGAGATCACGCAAGCACATTGCAACTGATTGCCGACGGACTGCTGCAGGTGCTGGCCGGTGAAGATCAGCAGGTATTCACGACCCTGTGCCTCGGCGGCAGCGGCGCCATCCTCGCTTCCGCGCATATTCGCCCGGATCTGTTCGTGCGGATGACACAGCTGATTCGCTCCGGCGAACTGAACGAAGCCCGGACTATTTTTTATCGATTGCTACCGATCATCCGGCTCCTGTTTCAGGAACCGAACCCGGGGCCGCTCAAGTCGGCGCTGGCGATGATGGGAATGATTCGGGATGAGCTACGGGCGCCGATGCAGACGGCTTCTGCGGCACTGCGTGAACAGCTTGCTGTCGAACTGAAACGTCTTGAATGCATCTGACGTCGAGTGCGCACATACTGCGCACTCGTCAGGATCGGTTATTGGAACAGGTCGGCGAATGCCCGGGCGGCTGCTTCCGGGTCGTCGACCATATAGACGCTGCTGATGGCGGCCACCATGTCGGTGCCATGCGCGACCAGCGGTTTGGCATTCTCGTGCGTCATGCCGCCGATGACAACATTCGGCACCGGGATCTCCGCCTTGGCCTGCGCGACGATTTCCGGCGGCGTACTGACCTCATACTTCTTCACGCGCGACGGATAGAAACCGCCGAACGCCACATAGCTCGCACCCGCCGCATGCGCATCGCGCGCCAGTTGCAGGTTGCCGTAACAGGACGCGCCGACGATCTTCGACGGCCCGACCGCTGCACGCACCTCGGCTACCGAGGTGTCGGTGCCGCCGACATGGATACCGTCCGCATCGAGTTCGATACACAGTTCCACAAAGTCGTTGATGATGAACGGCCGTCCGTAACGGCGGCACAGGGCCTGCAGTTGCGCAGCCTGCTCCCTGCGCAGTTGCGCGGAAGCGGTCTTGTGCCGGTACTGCAGCAATGCAGCGCCGCCGCGCAAGCCGGCCTCGCTGACGTTCAGCAGCTTGTGCGTATCGTCCCAATCCGGCGTGACGAGATACAAACCTTTCATGCATTTTCCTCCAGTGAGATGCCACGGTTCGGTATTTGCTGTCCATCGGCGATGGCATAGGCGGAGACCAGCGCTTGGTTGCAATACGCCTGCGCCGTTTCGACCGCATCGACCATCGTCTTGCCGCCGGCGAGCAGCGCGGCAATGGCGGATGCCAGCGTGCAGCCGGTGCCATGAAAACTGCCCTCAAGACGCGGCCAGGTCCAGGTGCAGTGATTGCTGTTCGTGAACAGACGATTGACCACCTCCGGGCCGTTGCCGTGCCCGCCCTTGATCAGCACGTTTGGGCAGTGACACAACAGGTATTCGACCTGTTTGTCCATGCGGAAATCGCCGCCGCACAGGGCAGTCGCTTCCGGCAGATTCGGCGTGACGATAGTCGCCAGCGGCAGCAACACCTCGATGGCTTTCGCCGGGCTGTCTTGCGACAGCGCGTCGCCGTGCCCGCTCGCCAGCACCGGGTCGAGCACCACATGCAGCGACGGCGATTTTTTCTTCATCAGGTGCAGCACATCAGCGATCGCTTCCGCATTGGCGCGATTGCCGACAATGCCGATCTTCACCGCGGCGATGTCCATCTTCGCGATCAGCGCATGCGCCTGTTGCTGCACCAGCGCCGCAGGCACCGGATGCACGTTGTAGACGCGATCGTTATCCTGCACCGTCAATGCAGTGATTGCCGACAGCGGATGCGCACCGAGTGCGGCCACCGCCTGGATGTCGGCCTGCAGCCCTGCTCCGCCGCTCGGATCGGAACCGGCGAAGATCAGGACGCTGGGCCGCATCACGTTGCCCGTCCTTCCATCGGCGACGACGGCGACGCAGCGAATTTCTTCGGAATGCGTCCGGCGAGATACGCCTCGCGTCCGGCTTCGACCGCGAGCTTCATCGCGCGCGCCATGCGGATCGGGTCCTTCGCGCCGGCGATCGCGGTATTCATCAGCACGCCGTCGCAGCCCAGCTCCATCGCAATCGCCGCATCGGACGCGGTGCCGACGCCAGCATCGACCAGCACCGGCACCTTCGCCTGCTGGATGATCAGCGACAGATTCCACGGGTTCAGGATACCCATGCCGGAACCGATCAGCGATGCCAGCGGCATCACCGCGACGCAGCCGATTTCCTCCAGCATCTTCGCCTGGATCGGGTCATCGCTGCAGTAGACCATCACGTCGAAACCATCCTTGACCAGGGTCTCCGCCGCCTTCAGCGTCTCCGGCATGTTGGGGAACAGGGTCTTTTCGTCGCCCAGCACTTCCAGCTTGACCAGCTTGTGACCGTTCAACAGTTCGCGCGCCAGTTGCAGCGTGTACACCGCGTCCTTCGCGTTGTAGCAGCCGGCAGTGTTGGGCAGGATGGTGTACTGCGACGGCGGCACCACGTCGAGCAGGCTCGGCGCATTCGGGTCCTGTCCGATATTGACGCGGCGGATCGCCACCGTGATGATTTCCGCGCCGCTGGCTTCGGTCGCTGCACGGGTTTCTTCGAGATCGCGGTACTTGCCGCTGCCGACCAGCAGGCGCGAACGGTAGGTTTTGCCGGCGATGGTGAGGCCCTGATCCTGGGTATGCGTATTCTCGGTCATAACAAATCCTCTAACTGGCTCCTTCCCCCTTCCAGGGGGAAGGTTGGGATGGGGGTAGGGAGGTCGATCAATTGATGGCGATGGCGCGTACGCCCCCCTCCCTGGCCCTCCCCCTAAAAGCGGGGAGGGAACTTTACGGCGGCGAATCAACCGCCGCCAATCGCCTTCACTATATCCACGCGATCGGCCGCTTGCAGCATCCGCTGCTGCCACATATGCCGCGGCACCACTTCCCGATTGATCGCCACCGCCAGTGACTTGTTCGCCAGTTCCAGCGACGCGATCAAGTCCTGCACGTTCAGGTTCTCGGCAATCGGATGCGGCGCGCCGTTGAGTTCGATTTCCATGGCTTACTGCTTGCGATAGATTTCCGCGCCCGACTTCACGAACTCGACTGCCTTCACTTCCATCCCCTTCTTCAGCGCCTGTTCGTCCGACAGTCCCTGGCTGGCCGCATAGTCGCGCACATCCTGCGTGATCTTCATCGAGCAGAAATGCGGGCCGCACATCGAGCAGAAATGCGCAACCTTGGCGGAATCCTTCGGCAGCGTTTCGTCGTGGAAGTCGCGCGCCTTGTCCGGATCCAGGCCGATGTTGAACTGATCTTCCCAGCGGAATTCGAAACGCGCCTTCGACAAGGCGTTGTCGCGGATCTGCGCGCCCGGATGCCCCTTCGCCAGGTCGGCGGCATGCGCGGCCAGCTTGTAGGTGATGATGCCCTCCTTCACGTCCGCCTTGTTCGGCAAACCCAGGTGTTCCTTCGGCGTCACGTAGCACAGCATCGCGGTGCCGTACCAGCCGATCATCGCGG
>CBIHRJ010000051.1:0-42263 GCA_966212445.1 uncultured Noviherbaspirillum sp.
CTCGCTGCTCGGCATCATCAACGACATCCTCGACTTTTCCAAGATCGAGGCCGGCAAGCTCGACCTCCAGTCCGCGAATTTCGTGCTCGACCGCACGATGGACAACGTGACCACGGTGGTTGGGCACAGGGTCGCCGACAAGGGACTGGAACTGATCTTCGACGTGCCGTCCGACATACCGCAATCGCTGGTCGGCGATGCGCTCCGGCTGGAACAGATCCTCACCAACCTGATCAGCAATGCAGTCAAGTTCACCGACCGCGGCGAAGTGGTGGTGCGCGCCGAATGGATACAAAGCACCGGCGACCAGGTCAAGCTGAAGTTTTCGGTGCGCGACACCGGCATCGGCATGAGCCGGGACGAGCAGCAGCGGCTGTTCCAGGCATTCACGCAGGCGGACGGCTCGATCACCCGCAGGTACGGCGGCACCGGCCTGGGCCTGACCATCTGCAAGCGCCTGGTCGAAATGATGGGCGGGAACATCTGGGCGGAAAGCGAGCCGGGCAAGGGCAGTACCTTCAGCTTCACGGCGTGGTTCGGCCGCGGCCAGGGCAAGATCCACCGCGAATTGCCGACTGAGATCAACGGGATGCGCGTGCTGATCGTCGACGACAATCCGGAGGCGCGCCGTGTGCTGGCCGGGCATTGCGCAATGCTGCCGCTGCAGGTCGAAGAAGCCGCTTCCGGTGATGAGGCGATCGCCGCCGTTCAACAGGCAGAACGGGCCAGCAATGCGTACGGCCTGGTGCTGATGGACTGGTCGATGCCCAATCGGGACGGCATCGAAACGGCGCGGGTGATCAAGTTCGATCCCACCCTGGCAACGCCGCCCACGATCGTGATGGTGACCGCGTTCGGCAGGGAAGAGATCAAGGAACAGGCCGAGAGCGTGCCGCTGGACGGCTTCCTGGTCAAGCCGGTCAGTGCATCGACCCTGGTCGATACCCTGGTCGAGTTGTACGGACGGAGCACGAACCGTGCGGTGGTTCGGACCGAAGGCGAATTCCGCCTGGACGGGTTGCGGGTGCTGCTGGTGGAAGACAACACCATCAACCAGCAGATCGCGGTTGAATTGATGGAGGGCGCCGGCGTCGAAGTCGTGGTCGCGGACCATGGCCGCATCGCGCTCGACCGGCTGCAGGCCGGAGAGTGTTTCGACGTCGTGCTGATGGACTTGCAGATGCCGGTGATGGACGGCTTTGCCGCCACCGACGCGATCCGCAACGATGCTGCGCTGGCCGGGCTGCCAGTGGTGGCGATGACGGCGCATGCGATGGCGGAGGAGCGCGAGCGCTGCCTCGCTGCCGGCATGAACGACCATATCGCCAAGCCTATCGATCCGGAAGTGCTGTTCGCTGCGCTGCAGCGTTGGGGCGGGCGAGGCAAGCTGCAGAGTCCCGCAACGGCCGGCCGGCCGGTGGCCGTCGCTTCGGACGTGGATGAGCCGGATGCGGCAACGATGCCGAGCGGCTGGATCGATGCGATCGGCGCGTTGCGCCGGGTCGGCGGCAATGCAACGCTGTTCCGTCGCCTGCTGGCGCAGTTCGCTGCCGGGCACGCCGGTCTGCCGGCGCAGGTCGATGCTTTGCTCGCCGGCAGCGAGCGCGAAGCGGCGATCCGCGCAGTGCATAGCGCCAAGGGCGTGGCGGGCAACCTCGGCGCGGATGCGCTGGCTGCGATTGCCGGCGAACTGGAGCAGGCATTGCGGGCTGACCGCGAAGATGCGGCGCTTCTGCGCCGGTTTGCCGATACCTGCGAGGCGACGATGGCGGCAATCCGGTTGATCGTGCCCGGCGAGGACATGCCGGCGGCACCCGACGTGTCTTCCTCACCGGCGCCGCGCGACATCCTGCTGCGCCTGCATGAGCAGCTTGCCGGCGGCAGTGCCGATGCCGTGGATTTCTTCGCCGAACACCGGCTGGCGTTGCTGAATGCGCTGGGCAGCCATGCGGCATCCGTGGAGCGCGCGATCCACAACTTCGATTTCGAGGCGGCCATCGGCCTGCTGGAGAAGGCAGCAAGGGGCACTACGTTGAACGGATAGGATCCAAGCAATGGAAAAACCATGGACAACGATGCAATGCCGAAGGACAGGCAAACCGTCCTGATCGTCGACGATACGCCGGACAACCTGGTCTTGATGAGCAACGTGCTCAAGGATACGTATCGGGTCAAGGTCGCCAATAACGGCGAACGTGCGCTCGGGGTGGCAGCTGGCGATCCGGTGCCCGACCTGATCCTGCTCGACGTCATGATGCCCGGTATCGACGGCTACGAGGTGTGCCGGCGGCTGAAGGCGGACCGGCTGACGGCCGGAATTCCTGTGCTGTTCCTGACAGCGATGACACAGGCCGAGGACGAGCAGATGGGCTTTGACGTCGGCGGAGCCGACTACATTACCAAGCCGATCAGCCCGCCGGTCGTCGAGGCACGCGTGCGCACCCACCTGCAGAACAAGGCGGCGCGCGACTTCCTGCAGGACAAGAACGCCTTTCTCGAAAACGAGGTGCGCAAGCGCATGCGCGAGGTGGCTGCCGTCCAGGACGCGACCATCATGGCGCTGGCATCGCTGGCGGAGACGCGCGACAACGAAACCGGCGGCCATATCCGCCGCACCCAGCACTATGTCCGTGCGCTGGCGATGGCGTTGCGCACGCATCCGCGCTTCTCGGATTTCCTGACGGATGAGGTGATCGAACTGCTCTTCAAGTCGGCGCCGCTGCACGATATCGGCAAGGTCGGCATTCCGGACGCGATCCTGCTCAAGCCGGGCAAGCTGACGCCGGAGGAATTCGACATCATGAAGACCCATACCACGCTCGGGCGCGATGCGCTCCTGGTGGCGGAGCGGCAGTTGAATGGGTCCGATTCCTTCCTGCGCTTCGCTCGCGAGATCGCCTGCTCGCACCAGGAAAAGTGGGACGGCTCGGGCTATCCGGAAGGCTTGGCCGGCGAGGCGATTCCCGTGTCCGCACGCCTGATGGCGCTGGCGGACGTCTACGACGCACTGATTTCCCGGCGCGTGTACAAGCCGCCGTTCCCCCACGATAAGGCGGTCGGCATGATCATCGAGGGGAGCGGCAGCCACTTCGATCCCGACATGGTGGATGCCTTCGCGTTGATCGCCGACGAATTCCTTTCCATTTCGCAGCGTTTTGCCGATGATGAATCTGCCTGCCAGGCAGATTCACAATAAGCGATGCCGCGTTTGCCTGATGCGGCTTCCCTGTATGGCGTATGCTTGGCGCTGCTTGCACGCAGGAACATGCCAAAGAAAGTCGGTGTCGAAGTTGCGTTCTGAGACAGAACCACGGCGTCCAAAACACTTTGCGAATCACAGCAAAACCTGGAGCGGATTTGCGCCGGTCTCCCGTCATCCCAACTTGTCCAGAAAAGCTTTGACCCGTACCGCTAGCGGCATTCCCTTGTTCACCGGCTGAGGCGGCCGTACCCTTTTGCCGTCTTTCTTCAATCGATCGTAGCGCTTGCGCGCATCTTCCTCGTTGGGATACACATCGCGTATCCACTTCTTCCAGGAAGCCGAATAGCGCCAGATTTCGTATCGCATCTTCAGCCGTGCAAAACGGCCTGCCCGTCAGGCGCAAGCTGTCCGGCGACGATGCCGGCATCGGCCTGCATCAGGCAGCGCAATTCGCGAATGCTCAAGCCGCTGAGCTCATGCATGCGAACCAGCAGGCAAGCGCCCACGGGCAAGCTGTGGTGACGAACCTTGCTGATGACGGGGGGCGCCACCCCGAGCGCGCACGCAAGCGCGGCATCATTATCGAGATTCAGCCACACGGACAACGCTCCCAGCAGATTGGCAGGATCATAGCCAGCCTGATTGACTGGATCTTCGGGGCCTTTGCCGGGCCTGCCGCCTTTTTCTCTCCTGGTGATCCGCACGTCTGTTCCTCCCTTGTTCATGTCTGGCCTGCCGCAGATTCCTCTGCGGTCGGAATGTAAAATAGCGCTTCGTTGCCATGCGCCAGCAGGCATGTCAGGTTTTCCGCGCTCAACTCGATCAGCGCTCCTGCGCTGTTATAGGCGAATCGCAGCCATCCGCCGTTGGCAAAGCGCACCACATGCGAACGCGAACCGGCGACCGTCGTGATGACATGCGGCTCGACCTCGACCAGATGCCTGATGCCGACGGCCTCAATGGCCGGCAAACTGACCGTCATGCGCTTGCCAATGACCTCGGCCATCTCGTTGCTATGGCCGGCCCGTTTGCGGAGACTGGTCTGATCGTGATGGAGTTTGATATGCACATTGCCGTTGGCATTGTGTTTGATGTGCCAGCGATGAATCAGATTGCGTAACACGCGCCTACCTCCGGCCGGAAGTGGGAACAGTAGAGATCAAGGCTGCGCCGCAGGTCGTCTTGTGCCCTTCGTAGGCGACCGGGATACCGTTGATCCGGTGGTGCGGATCGCCTTCGGCGATCGTGCAACCGGAATGGCCCTTGATCGGGCAGGTACACGTGTCGCCCTTGCGCGCGACCGGGATGCCGTTCACTCTGGCGTTGCCGGCGGCGCTGGTCACCTTGCCGCCGTGGCTGGTCGGGTCGCCGAGGCGGATGATGGGTCTCATGAAGTGGCTCCTGAATAAATGGCGTGAATCTTGACGCGCTCTCACTTGGTTTCCGGCACCAGTCCGAAGTGCAGCGGATCGCTGCCGCCGGGATGGCGCTTTTTCTGTTGCGGCGGGGTGATAAGGACGATGCTCGCGCCATCGTTCCTCTTCAGGTTCACGCTGGCCGAAATGTCGTCGTGCCGGTAGCTGGCGATGATGCCCAGCGCCAGTTGCACGAAGGGCGAGGCCGCACCGATGTCGCCCAGATTGGTCGTCAGATTGAAGCCCTGGCCCGGCTCCAGGATGTCGAGGTGCGATTCGGTGCTCAGGGTCTGTGCCAGCGGCGCGATGTGCTTGCCCAGATCGGTTGAGCCGTGGTCGTAGAACACCCGTGCCACCCTGGATTCAGGCGGCAACGACTGCACCGCGGCGAGCCAGCCCCGGCGGAATGCTTCGCTGCGCGCGGCGTTGTGCAGCGGCTTGCCGTGGGGATCGAGGTAGGAAACGGTCTGCGGCCGGTGCAGGTAGCCGAGCGTGGGCAGCTTGTCGAACTGGTCGAGCTGATGCGTGGTCCAGGGCTGCGGCAGCCATGGCGATGGCTGGAAAGGATGCGCGGGGGCGGGGCCGGCCGGCTTGCCGGTCTTGGCGTCGAAGGCGTAGGGGCGCAGCGCGTCGACCAGGTCGCGCCGCACGAGTACGAACGCGGCCATGGCTTCGGTGGGATCGGATTTCTTGAAGTCGCCGTCGGTGAGCAGCCGGGGGCCGCCACGAACGCTCAAAGTGTCGCGAAGGACAAGACCGTCTTCTCCAAACAAGACGACGGCCGGCACTCGCGGATTCTTGTCGAAGAACTCGAACACCTGCGTGACGAGTCTTTCCGGGTGATCGTCGTACATCATTTCGATTACTTGAAATTCATGCCAATGCATGCCGCCATTCGTTCGAGCGCTAGCGACCACCGCCTCCAGAAAATCTTGCATCTTGGGATTGTGATTTGCCGGCCCGGCGACAAACACCGGGATGGTCCATTTCTCGACGAACCAGCTTGCCGCATGCTCCAGCGTATCGGCCTCCCGTTTGCTGGACACGTGCTCCTTGTCCCGCCTTCCCCACGGATACTCTTTAGGATCGGTGGGCAACACGAAATCGCGTGACTTCTTTTCGATTTCTTCCCACACCCTGGCTTGCCGGAACTTGGATACCGCCAGCCCCAGGCCGAGCACTTCGAGCGTGGCGTGCTGCCTGGCTTCCTGGTCATTCTGCGCCGCCTGCCTTTCCTGGGCCTGCCCGACGGCCTGTTGTTTAATTGCGGCCTTTTGTTGCTGGTTAGCGGCATGTGCGGTTTGAAACGTAAAGATACTTAGCACCGCCAGCAGCGGCGGGCCGAGGTAAAAGCCAAGTTGTTTCCACATGGGTGTATCTCCTGAAGGTGAAGTTTCCGGCGTCAGCAGTGCGACCGCAGTGAGCCATAAGAACGCGCATGCGGCGAATGCCAAGAGGTACAGTGCGTAGCGCCAGATGCGCGGCCATCGCGGGCGCGCTGCGGGGATGGATGGTTCCTGAACTTCCATCGGTCTTTCTCCTTATTGCCCGCGTTTCGCGCTGAAGGGCCTGTTGACTGCGCGCGCTTGCTGCGGCTGTTCCTGCAGCAAGCGGCGTTCTGTACGCCATTGCTCGACCAGCGTCTGGTTCACCACCAGGCTCGGCAGCTTGCAGCTGGTGATGTCGACAGGCAATTGCCCGCTAGTGTAGTAATCCGCGTTGAGCGCGATCAGTGCTTTTGCCGTGGCATCGGCCGCTTGGTAATGGGCGCTTGTATCCTGAAACTTATCAAAAGCTTTTTTGTCCATCCGCCAATCCGCGATGTCACACAGATATTCGTAGAACCCCTCATCCATCCGCCCATGCCCCTGCCCGATCGCCAGGTCATACGCGGTGACGTGCCGGCTGTTCCATGCCGACGACACGATGCCCGAGTGGTACGAATTGCTATCCGTTTCCTTCGATTGCCAGCGCAGGCGCGCCTGGTTCGCGCTTTCCAGGCGCGTCACTTCGAGCCGGCGGTCACGTGTCACCCATGCGCTCTGGACCGGCATTCTATCTTGCGGGGTGGGCGCGGATTGATTGAGCAGGTCGTCGAGGCGTTTCAGCGCGTCCTTCGACAAGTAGGCGCCGGGTTCTTCGCGGCGTTCGCCCGGCGGGCGCGGATCGTCAACGATGTCGGTATGCGTCTTGTCGATGCCCTTGCCGTTGGCGATCGCATTGGCGGCGTCAATCGGTGACACCGGCAGCACGCCGGGCGCGAGTTCGCCCGCCGTCAACTCGGGCGCGACCAGCGGCGTTAGTGCTTCGCCATTGATGGTGCGGGTTTCGTTGACGCGGGTATCGCCGCGCGACGCGACCAGTTTCAGGTTCAATCCGCGCGCGGACGATTCATGCCATTTCTCCAGCACGTATTGATGCGGCGGCAGGCCGACCGCGATCGGCTTGCCGCCGCGCAGGCGCTTCGTGAACACACGCTGCCGGAAGCGGGGGCCCAGTTGCGCGAGCGCCTGCCTGGTGACGCTTTGCAAATTCTCGATCATGTCGATCGTGTCCGGCACACCGCTCCAGCCAATGGCGCGCACGTTGTCGAGCGCCGTGGTCATGTCGTCCGGGCTGAAATACAGGTATACCTTGCCGCGGTTGTCGCGGTCTTCAAAGTTCAGTTTCTTGCCCGGCTCGCCCGGCTGCGGCTTGGCGCCGTAGCCGCAGCCGGTCACGCCGAAGTTCTTCGCCGGGTCCTTGATCCGGTCGAAGGGCGGTGTCGCATGCGCCTTTTCCGTCATCCACTTGACGATGTTCGACAGCGTGGCCAGCCGCGCTTGCCTGGTTTGCCGCCGATCCTCGCCGTTGTTCTGATCCGCTTCGCGCGGCGGCTCCTGTACGCTGTACGGTGTGTTGTTGAGGATGACGCAGTCGGCCGGACGGACGCCGCCCTGGTCCTTGAGGAAGGCATGCGCGAGCAGCGTGACCATGCCGCCCTGGCTGTGGCAGACGATGTTGAGCGTGTCGTCCGGATGCTGGCGGCGGATGGCCGCGATCACCATCGCCAGCCGTTGGGCGGCCAGCACCATGTAGTGGCGCGGCATTGCCACGTGCAACTGGTGCGCGGCGTCGCCGAACAAGGGGTCGGCCGGCAGTCCGAACATGGTTTTGGCGTTATAGCCGGCGCCGAACATGTCGGGCAGCGTGCTCGTCGCATTGGCGAACGGCCCGCCGTTTTTCGCGCCATGCTTGTCGAGCCGGTTGCCGTAGCGGTCGGTCCATTCGCCATGGGTGTTGTCGTTTTTCAGGATGCGCGCCTGTTCTTCGCGGAAGCCCCAGTAAAACGGCACGATGGGCGAATAGGCGTCTTTGCCGTTTTCCCGCCTAAAAAAAACATCATCGGGATTGAGCAGCAGCGGGTCGGTACGTTTGGCGTCCGGCAGCTTGTAGCTGCCGGGGGCGATATCGCCGCGCGCCAGGCGGTCGTTGAGGCCGGCGCAGATGCCCTTTTCCTGCGCATCGTAGGCTTCGCCGACGTCGTTGACGCCGTGGATCAGGATGGTGATGCAGGGCATGTCGCGCCTGACGTTGACGCGGCAATCGTTCACGCGCGCCGGCAGCGTGATCGCTTCGTGACGACCGATGAGCAGGGTTTGTTTTTGCTGTGACATGAGTGCCTTTCCGCGTTACAGGTCTTTGAAGATTTCGATCCTGGCGATGCGCATCGCGTCCTTTTGCAGCAGGGAAGTGAAGCCTTGTCCATCGGATTTCCCTTCCACCACCTGGCCATCGTCGAGCGTGATCCGGTGCATGCGGTTGGCGGCAATTTGCTGCTGGTCGCCGTGCAGGTCATAAAACAACTGGAAGCGCTGGTCGGTCGGCCCGCTGCTGAACTGCGGCAATTGCGCCGTCATGCTGGCCGGCCCTTCCCACACATGGTCGGCCGCCTTGACGGCGAAGGCGCCCGTACAGCCGGCTTCGATCCTGCCGTTGCCCATTTTCAGCCAGGTATCGCCGCCGATGAACTCGAAGCCGTTTTTCGAGATGAGGCGGATGATGCCGTCGCTGGCGCTGATGACCACGTTCACACCGGCGGCCATCTCGATATCGTCGTGCTGCGCCTGCATCTGGAACTTGCCGTAGTGGGCGATCTGCCGGATGCCGCTCTTGTGCGCGAACAGCGAGATGCCTTGCCCGGCGTTGAGGTTGAAGCGCTGGCCGGCGGTGACCTGCACATGCTGTTGCGCGATCAGGTTGTGGTGGCGGCCGCTGTAATGCACGGTCGAATACGGCGTGGCGCTGGCGAAGCCGCCTTCGGCATAGCTGGCGATCAGGGGCGCGGCCTGGCCTTGCGTGCCGGGTTGCGTGTTGCTGCCCTGTTCGGCATTCCGGATGTCGTCGTTGATTTTCTGGAGCGCTTCCAGATCGACGCCCAATGCCTGGTGCTGTTCGGCGTACTGCCCCAGCGCTTCGAGCAAGCCTTTCGATTCTTCCAGCAGCGCCTGCAGCGGCGCGCGTTCGAGCTGCTTGCCGCCGGCGCGCAGCATGGCCTGGGTGGTCAACAGCAGCAGTTGCGCGGTGCGTACGGCGATCGGGCCGTCGCTGCGCCATTCGCCGCCTTCGCCGCGCGGTTCGCCCTTGCCGTCCTGGCGCGGGTGGGTCATAAAGCCGAGGTTCAGTTGGGTGTGCGCATGTTCGCTGGCCAGTTGCGCGCTGATCTGGCCGGGCGTGTCGTCCAGCCGAAGCTGATTGAAGCGCTCGCCATGCACTTCCTCGCTCTTGATGCCGGAGACGTAACGGTTGCCGGGCAGCGCGCCGACATGGGTAAAAGCCGCCGGCAGATTGGTCCCCGTATAGAAGGAGCCGAGCGCCACCGGGCGGTCCGCGTCGTTTCCGACAAAAATCAGGAGCACGGTGGACCCGACGCGCGGCAGGCTGAGGTGGCCGTAGCGGCCATGCGCCCAGGGCGTCATCACGCTCACCCACGCCGAATCGCGCTCGCTGTCGGAAGCCCCCGCGCCATGAGCATGCGCGTGGTCTTGCGGTCGCATGCCGTAGGGCTTGACTTTAATGCAGCCGTATTCATTGGTGTGCACCTCTTCATCGGCGGGGCCGACCACCAGTGCCAGCAGCGGCGCCGGCACCGGGTAGTCGGCCGGATCGTAGCGCGGCGCCAACCGCACCTGCCGGCGCACACAGGTGAAACGGTTCGCGTAGCGCGGCGCCGCGGTGCCGCCGGCAGGCGGCGGCAGCAGGTTCGCGCGGTCGAAGCCTTCGTCGCGCAACAGGCCGGTGACGCGTTCGTGCAGTTCCTTGGGCAGATTGTTTTCGACGGCCAGCTCCAGCCGGGTCAGGATGAAGACGCGCTCTTCGGCGGGATGGGTGTCGATTTCGGGATGGCCGGACAGCGTGAATGCGGTGCCGGCGCGGAAATGGGCTTGCACGCCGGCGCCGCGGAACAGCTTGCTCGGAGCTTCGACGGCATCCAGGCGCACGTCGCCGAGGCGCTGGTAATGCTCTGCGTTATCGCCCAGGTGCGGCGGGTCGATGCGGTATTGCTCCAGCGTGGCGGCCAGGGTGTTCGCGTTTTCGCCCTGATCGATGGTGCTGCCCGTATCGACGGCGGCGCCGCGCGCCTGTTTGTAGTCCCAGCTATAGCTGCCGATCCGCCCGCTTGCCAGTTCACGTATGCCGCCGAAATGCTGGATGGTGCCGTGGGTTTCGGTGCCGGAGGCGCGCTTGTATTCGACGGTGCCGGCGGGGTTGTCCTGCAATGCCTCGTTATGGTCGAATAAAACGAGCCGATGCCGCGGCATGGCGTTATCGTCGGAGGGAACAACCGGTTCGATATACCAGCCGATGCCCTCCTGGCGCAGGCGCTTTTCGCAGAAAGCATGGTCGGTCATGTCGTGCGGGAGGAACATTTCGCGTTCGGGGTAGGTACGGCAAAGGCGTGTCTCCACATCGAAACTGCCGGCCAGCACGGGATCGCCCTGGCGCACTTCGTCGAGAATGGTCAGCACCGCGTCGACGGCGCTCTTGTTGCGGAAGGTGCGAAAAATGCGGCGCTTCGCGAGTTGCGAGAACGCGTCCTGGATGCGCAGCATCAGGACCGTCAAGGCGCCGTCGGACTGGCCTTGCGCGACCCGGGTGACCAGGCCGCAGACCAGCCGGGGCGCGCCTTCATCGGTCTGAATGCTGACCTCGACCGGCGCACCGTGGAAGTCTTTCAGGGGGAGGTTCATCGAGGGCGCCAGGCAAACCAGGGTGTAATCGATGCCGTCGAACAAGGCTTCGCCGCCTTCGAGGCGTTGCGGGATCACATCATGGTGCACTTGCTGGCCGTGCCGGTTGAACAGGCGCATGCGCAGCACGCGGTGGTCTTGCGATAGCAGCGCGGCGGACAATGCCGATACGAGGTCGGAGGGATGCATGCGGTGGGCTTTCGATAGTTATTGTCAGGGATGAAATATCAACAAGCTCGTGGGGGAGTTTCGGAGGGTGGACGGGCAGGGGTAGATTGCGGCCGTAGTTTCCATTTAGACAATGAAAAATGATATTACTTTGTTAACTAATGTCTGGCAAGCATTTGATCACGGAACGCTTCACTGACGACGAAACGGCGTGACGGTGCAATGCCTGGTTGTGTTGTGCAGCATTCAAGTTGCACTGTGTCGTCGCCGATATAGACTCAAGGGCTAAAAGGATCGGTATCGTTCTACGCAAAATGTTTGGCAGAGCGCCCTCATCAGAGGTATGGTGGGATGGCACAAATAAAAGAGTGCGGCGACGGACGAGGATCGCCGTTCACCAGGACGAGGACGATGAGCATCAGCATTACATTCAACAGCGCACACCGGATATCGCTGGCGTCCGAATTTTTCATGGCGCGGCGGCCGGTGGTCGACCGGAGCCAGGACCTGGTGGCGCATGAACTGCTGTTCTGCACCGCGGCGGCCGAGGGCGAAGCCTGCATGACCACGATCGCCGACGACCAGCCCGCGTCCGCCTCCGTGATCGCCGACGTTTACCAGCACGGCATGGGCCGCGTGATCGGTGACCGCATCGGTATCCTGCACATCGATGCCGGCGCGCTGATGAGCGACGTCTTCCAGTTCCTGCCGCCTGAAAATCTGATGTTGGAACTGGCCGGCATGCGGGGTGTTTCGACCGAGGTGCTGGATCGCCTGACACAGCTCGGCAAGGCCGGATTCCGTTTTGCGCTTGCAGCGGACGACGACGGCGGCGACCTTGACCTCGACCTCAACGCGCTGCTGCCGCATATCGAGACAGTCAGGATAGACATCACCGGCAAGGAGGATGCGGACCTGCAGCGCTGCTGCTCCCGCTTCAAGGCGGACGGCAAGAATCTCCTGGCCGAAAAGGTCGAGACGATCGAGCAGTTCCGGCGTTGCGCCGATCTCGGTTTCGACTTGTTCCAAGGGTACTTTTTCACCCGGCCGCAGATCCTCGAAGGGAAAAAGCTGTCGCCGTCGCAGATTGCGATCACGGAATTGATGGCGCTGCTGGCCTCCGACGCCGACGATTCCGTGATCGAACTCAGCATCAAAGGCGATGTTTCACTCGGACTGAATCTGCTGCGCCTGGTCAATACGCCGGCAATCAGCGCCCATCGTATCGACTCGCTGCGGCAGGCGATGATGGTGCTGGGGCGCAATCAGTTGCAGCGCTGGCTGCAGGTCATGCTGTATGCGGAACCCGGCGTGCATGGCGCCAGCATCATGGCGCTGACCGCGCAGGCCACCATGCGCGGACGGCTGATGGAACTGGTTTCGCAGAAGGCCCGGCCGGGCAACCGCAGCATTGCCGATACCGCGTTTACGGTCGGCATCATGTCGTTGATGGACACGCTGTTTTCCATGTCGATGGAGACCATCCTGCAACAGATCCCGGTAGTCGACGAAGTCAGGAATGCATTGCTGCACCGGCAAGGCTATTTCGGCAAGCTGCTGGACATGGTCGAACATACCGAATGGCGGGAAGAGACCGACGCCCTGTTGCTGCCGGCCATACGCGACCTCAAGCTGTCGTACAACGACCTCTATCTGCTGCAACTCGCCGCGTTCGAGTGGAGCGACCATGTGACGCGGAGCATTCACTAGAGCGGCCGCTCCATCGATGTTTCAAATGCCATCCACGCCGGCAATTGCAACGCGTTTGTGCCGCATCCTTTTCCTTGTCCTGATCGGCTGTGCGGCCGCTGCGTACGCGGCCCCGCCGGAACGTGTCGGGGAGCTCGCGCCCGACGACCATGCGCGATTGCAGCGCGGGCGGGTGCTGATCCAGCGCTATCTCGCAGACGATAATGCGCGCGCCCTGTATCTGACCGTGCCCGGCAAGCTCGGCACGCTACGGGCAATCATGAAAATCGAAGCGATCCATCCGGCCCGCAAGGACCTGCTGGAAGCGATGGGCGTCGTAATCGGCGATACCTTCGTGCAAGACATGGGATTCCACTGGGTCGTCATCGAAGACCGGGACGGGCGTCACGTCGTCATCCGCTACCGGCGCAGCAATATTTTCCTGTTCCCCCTCAACATGCTCGCCGAGCGCGTGGCGCGCGGCGAGCGCATCGACATACTTGACCTATACAATGACGTTGCCGCCGACGTCGAACAGAGAATCGAAGACGGCGCACGCTGAGTCGTTGCTGAGTCGTTGTATAACAACCCTGTTTTCCCTTGATCCTTATCCCTTATCGCAGGCCGCAGCGTCCTGACGATTGCTTTTAGAAAGATGCTATCGGATGCACGCAGCCGGCTTTATCCAGGACCTTGCCGTGATCATGTTGATCGCCGGCGTAGTGACCATTGTTTTCCATCGTCTCAAACAGCCGGTTGTGCTCGGCTATATCGTTGCCGGGGTCATCATCGGTCCGTATACACCGCCTTTCCAGCTGGTGCATGACAGGCATACGATCGAAATCCTGGCCGAACTGGGCGTGGTGTTCCTGATGTTTTCGCTCGGCCTGGAATTCAGCTTGAGAAAGCTTGCGCGCGTCGGCGCCACCGCGTTCGTCGCCGCCGCCGCCGAGATTGCACTGATGATCTGGATCGGCTATGAGATCGGCCGGTATTTCGGCTGGAGCGCCATGGATGCGCTGTTTCTCGGCGCGATGCTGGCGATTTCGTCGACCACGATCATCGTCAAGGCACTGGACGAACTCGGCATGAAGCGCGAACGCTTCGCGCAATTGATCTTCGGCATCCTGATCGTCGAAGACATTCTTGCGATCGGCATGATCGCGCTGCTGTCGGGAATCGCCACCAATGGCAAGGTCGACGCCGTCGATGTCTTCGCGACCGTCAGCAAGCTGTCGCTGTTCATGACCGTGGCGCTGGTGCTAGGCCTGCTGCTGGTGCCCCGTCTGCTGGCCTATATCGCGACATTCCGCAGTAATGAAATGTTCCTGGTGGCGGTGCTCGGCCTGTGCTTCGGTTTCTGCCTGCTGGTGCTCAAGCTGGAATACAGCGTCGCGCTCGGCGCCTTCATGATCGGCGCCATCATGGCCGAGGCCAGGCAGTTGCACCTGATCGAGCGCCTGATCGAGCCGGTGCGCGACATGTTCAGCGCCATTTTCTTCGTTGCCATCGGCCTGCTGTTCGATCCGAGCGTGCTGTTGACGTATGCCTGGCCGATCGCGGCGATTACGCTGGCGGTGGTGGTCGGCAAGGTGCTCACCTGCAGCTTCGGCACTTTCGTTGCCGGCCATGACGGCCGCACGTCGCTGCGGGTCGGCATGGGGCTGGCGCAGATCGGCGAGTTTTCCTTCATCATCGCCTCGCTCGGCTTGACGCTGGGCGTCACCAGCGATTTTCTTTACCCGATCGTGGTCGCGGTATCGGCCATCACCACCTTGCTCACGCCTTATCTCATCCGGCTTGCGGATCCCCTGTCCGCTTCCGCCGTACGCAGGATGCCGGCGCCGCTGAAACGCTTCTTCGGAAGTTATTCCACCTGGCTGCTGGGCATGCAACCGGAGGGCGAGCGCGCGGTGCTGGCGAGAATCGTTTTCCGCATCCTGTTGCAGGTGCTCGTCAATTCCGCCCTGGTGGCCGCGGTGTTTCTCGCCGGCGCGTATACCGTCGGCGGCATCGAGCGCTGGCTGCATGCATGGATTCCGGATGAGGATGTGCAAAAGGTCATCGTCTGGGGCGGAGCGTTGCTGATTTCATTGCCTTTCCTGATTGCCGCCTATCGCAAGCTGGAAGCGCTGGCGATGCTGCTGGCGGAATTGGGCGGCGGCTCGCAGGCCGGCAGGCATCCGCTGTGGCGGCTCCTGTCGCGGCTGATTCCGCTTGTTTCGATCGCCGGCATCCTGCTGCTGATTGCGCTGGTCACAACCAGCATTTTGCCGCCGCCGGCATGGACTGCGCTGGTACTGGCTGTCGCAGCCGGTACGGCGCTCCTGCTTTGGCGGCCCTTCATACGTTGGCATTCGCGTCTGCAAATTGCCTTGATCGAGACCTTGAAGCAGGGCAAGGAAGAGTCGTAGCGGCAGGAAGCCGCGAATTCACCGAGGCGACATCCGGCGGGAAACGCTCACCGGCCTTGAGATATTGCACATGTTGCGCGCATCGGCAACGTCAATCCCGGAAAGGCTATCCGGCGAATACTTTGCCTTCGGCCAGCAGCGATTCGAACGCTTGGGGGCCCACCGCCGGGCTGTAGAAATGCCCCTGCACTTCGTCGCATCCGAAAGCCCGCAGCCGCTCGATCTGTTGCTTCGATTCGACGCCCTCGGCGATGACGCGCAGGTTGAGGCTGTGCGCGAGATTGACGATGGCGAAGGTAATCGCATTGTCGTCGTCGTCGCTGAGCATGTCGGCGATGAAGGAGCGGTCGATCTTGATCTTGTCGATCGGGATCTGCTTGAGATAGCTGAGGCTGGAATAGCCGGTGCCGAAGTCGTCGATGCTGATGCCGACGCCGGCTTCGCGTAGCCGCATCGCCAGGTCGGCCACCAGCGGCGCGCGGCCCATGATCGCGCTCTCGGTGATTTCCAGTTCGAGCAGGGTGGCATCGAGTTGTTCCTCCTTCAGGATGGCGGCGACCATCGCGGCGAAGCCCTTCTGCTGGAACTGGATCGGCGACACGTTGACCGCGACCGGCACGATCGGCAGGCCCTGTAGTTGCCAGCGGCGGCACTGCCGGCATGCTTCGCGCATCGCCCATTCGCCGATGCGGCCGATCAGGCCGCGCTCCTCGGCGACCGGGATGAATTCCACCGGCGGCAGGAAGCGGCCATCGTCGAGCCGCCAGCGCAGCAGCGCCTCGGCGCCGATCAGCCTGCCGCTGCGGGTATCGATCTGCGGCTGGTACCACAGGCAGAGCGCGTGATGGTCGACGGCCTGGCGCAGCTGGCGTTCGATGCTGGAGCTGCGCGTGATCTGCGCGTTGAGTTCGGACGTGAAGAACTGGTAATTGTCGCGGCCGTGGTTCTTGGCCTGGTAGAGTGCGGAGTCGGCATGCTGGATCAATTCGTTCGGCTCGTGGCCGTCGTCGGGATAGACGCTGATGCCGATGCTGATGGTGCTGTGGATCTGCTGGCTTTCGAGGGCAAAGGGGCGGGCGGTGGCGGCGAGGATCTTTTCGGCGACCGGCACCGCCTGGCCGCTTTTTTCGAGATCGGGCAGCACCACCAGGAACTCGTCGCCGCCGATGCGGGCGACGGTGTCTTCGCCGCGCACGCATTGCATCAGGCGGTGGGCGATGTCGCGCAACAGCATGTCGCCGACATGGTGGCCGAGGGAATCGTTGATGTACTTGAAGTTGTCGAGGTCCATGAACAGCAGGGCGACCTTGCGTTGGCTGCGGGAAGCCATGTGCATGGCTTGCGCGAGGCGGTCCTGCAGCAGGCGGCGGTTGGGCAGGCCGGTGACGTTGTCGTAGTAGGCCAGCATTTGCACCTGCTGCTCGGCGGCCTTGCGTTGCGTGATGTCGGTCATGACGGCATCGATGCGCACCGGACGGCGCTGGTCGTCCACGACCAGGAGTGCCTTGCAGAACAGCCAGCGCGTTTCCCCGCTACCGGAGAAAATGCGGTATTCGAGATCGCAGGAGGGATGGTCCGAATCAAGCATACGCAGTGCCTGTTCGACGCCATTGCGTTCGTCCGGATGGATGGCGCTGAACCACAGGCGCGGATTTTCCAGGAAAGCCGATATCGGATGGCCGTAAACCGCTTCGGCAGAACGATTGATGAAATTCAGTCGACTGAGATCCGGCGAGAATGACAAGACCACGTCGCGGATCGAAGCCAGGATGCCGTTCAGTCGCTCCCGGCTTTCGCGCAGCGCGGCTTCTGCCTGCTTGCGCTCGCTGATGTCGCGGCAGATCAGCTGGATGAAGCGGCGCTCGTCCAACTGGATCGCGCGCGCACTGACTTCTATTGTCAGCACCGTGCCGTCCGGATGCACTTGCGCAAGTTCAAACAGAGCTACGCCGGCATCTTTCAGTTTTCGCAGATTTTCCCGGAGAGCCTGCTTGCCTGACAATGAGAACAGGTCGCTGACCTGGGCGCCGAGTAGTGCCGGGGCGCCTTGGCCAAGCAGTTGCACGGCTTTGTCGTTGGCTTCGACAACACGCTCGTCGGCGTCTGTAAGGACGATCATGTCGTTCGCGTATCTGGACAGGTAATCGTACTGGCGTTGCAGCAATTGCTTTTCCGTCAGAGCGCGCAGGGTCTGGAAGCGAAACTCGCTTTGTTGCCGCCTCCACCACGACAGCAGTGCAAAGGCGAAAAGGGAAAGCGCGCTGCTGCATGCGGCGAGCACCGTCCACGCCAGATGATGCCGATTGGCACGCACGGCATTCTGGTCGACCATGCTGATCAGGTACCATGGGACACCGTCAATCTTTTTGGCAGCCCAAAGGAAGTTGTCCCCGCGTGCATTCACCAGTGGAAGATGGTCGGGTGCTCCGTGAGACGCATTGAAAAGAATGGACGGCTGCACCGGAATGACGTCGAGATAAGCGAAGCCGGAAGCATTCTGGTCGGTCAGTGTCGCGATGATTTTCCCATTCCGGATTTCCGCCAGCAATACCGCACTGGAAGCGCTCAATAGCGGAAATGATTGCACAAAAGGCCCCAGGCTCCTGTCCGCGTCGGCGCGCAGATAGAGGATGGACAGAGGCACCCCGACCTGGTCGAGATTAGGCAGGGGGGTCGCGATGTCGACGATGTGTCCTCTCCATGCAGGGTTGGAGGAGAAATGAATGCCGGAAAATTGCGGTACGCCTGCGGCATTGGCCCGCATGACGGCATTCCGCGCGATTGCATCGAGCGGACGGGTAGAGACTTCGCTGGCGATACCGATGTTTCCCTTGCGGTCAGTGATGGCGACTTCCCGGTACTGATAGGTATTCTTGATGGCTTTCAGTTGTGCGCGCACCTGGCGTTCGATCTGGACATTCGTGCCTTTTTGTGCGATCCATGCATTCATCGTCTCGCCGAGCAACTTGCCGTTGCTAAAGGCCGTTGCATCAGCGAGCCTTTCCTGCAACCACGCCTCCACTGCTGCAGATCGGCTTTCCGCAATGTTGGTCAAGGTAGCCCGGATCTGTTCTTCTTCGATTGCCCCCAGGCGGCCATATACGGTATAGCCGATGGCCGCGGCGATGAGTGTCAGGAGAATGAAGACAATCCCGACCAGACACATGTGCCGTGGTTTCTTCGACGAACTTTCAAGAGAGGAATTGAGTAGTTTCGAGAACGTTTCATCGGAGACGATCGGACTTTGCTCCCATGTCCATGGCGGAGCGGCGCTGTTCCTGGATGACGGCATGTCGCATCCTCATCGCAATTGTTCCGAGAATCCTGAGACCGCCGCCTTCGCACATCGTTCTCGTCCCGGACTCAATACTTCGTATCGGCGGATTCCGCGAGCATGAAACCATTTTCAAGAAAGCCCGCAAATATGTCCGCGGCCACCGCCTTGCTGTAGAAATGCCCCTGCACTTCGTCGCATCCGAAGGCCTGTAGCCGCTCGATCTGTTGCTTCGATTCGACGCCCTCGGCGATGACACGCAGGTTGAGGCTGTGCGCGAGATTGACGATGGCGAAGGTAATCGCATTGTCGTCGTCGTCGCTGAGCATGTCGGCGATGAAGGAGCGGTCGATCTTGATCTTGTCGATCGGGATCTGCTTGAGATAGCTGAGGCTGGAATAGCCGGTGCCGAAGTCGTCGATGCTGATGCCGACGCCGGCTTCGCGTAGCCGCATCGCCAGGTCGGCCACCAGCGGCGCGCGGCCCATGATCGCGCTCTCGGTGATTTCCAGTTCGAGCAGGGTGGCATCGAGTTGTTCCTCCTTCAGGATGGCGGCGACCATCGCGGCGAAGCCCTTCTGCTGGAACTGGATCGGCGACACGTTGACCGCGACCGGCACGATCGGCAGGCCCTGTAGTTGCCAGCGGCGGCACTGCCGGCATGCTTCGCGCATCGCCCATTCGCCGATGCGGCCGATCAGGCCGCGCTCCTCGGCGACCGGGATGAATTCCACCGGCGGCAGGAAGCGGCCATCGTCGAGCCGCCAGCGCAGCAGCGCCTCGGCGCCGATCAGCCTGCCGCTGCGGGTATCGATCTGCGGCTGGTACCACAGGCAGAGCGCGTGATGGTCGACGGCCTGGCGCAGCTGGCGTTCGATGCTGGAGCTGCGCGTGATCTGCGCGTTGAGTTCGGACGTGAAGAACTGGTAATTGTCGCGGCCGTGGTTCTTGGCCTGGTAGAGTGCGGAGTCGGCATGCTGGATCAATTCGTTCGGCTCGTGGCCGTCGTCGGGATAGACGCTGATGCCGATGCTGATGGTGCTGTGGATCTGCTGGCTTTCGAGGGCAAAGGGGCGGGCGGTGGCGGCGAGGATCTTTTCGGCGACCGGCACCGCCTGGCCGCTTTTTTCGAGATCGGGCAGCACCACCAGGAACTCGTCGCCGCCGATGCGGGCGACGGTGTCTTCGCCGCGCACGCATTGCATCAGGCGGTGGGCGATGTCGCGCAACAGCATGTCGCCGACATGGTGGCCGAGGGAATCGTTGATGTACTTGAAGTTGTCGAGGTCCATGAACAGCAGGGCGACCTTGCGTTGGCTGCGGGAAGCCATGTGCATGGCTTGCGCGAGGCGGTCCTGCAGCAGGCGGCGGTTGGGCAGGCCGGTGACGTTGTCGTAGTAGGCCAGGATCTGCACCTGCTGCTCGGCGGCCTTGCGTTGCGTGATGTCGGACGTGACGCCGTCGATGCGTAATGAACGGCCGTCGGCATCCACCACCAGCCTGCCGCGCGTGTGCAGCCATCGGATCATGCTGTCGCGCCGGATGATACGATATTCATCGTCCCACAGCGGCTGGTCGGCGGTGAGGTTGCGCAGGCTCGTCTCCACGCGGTCGCGGTCTTCCGGGTAGACCATGTCGAACCACAGGCGCGGGTGTTCGGTGAACACCGACGCCGGGTAACCGAAGATGCGCTCGACGGACCGGTTGATGTACTGGATGTTCGTCAGGTCGCCGGAGACCGACCATACGACATCGAGAATTGATTCCATGATGTCATTCAGCCGTTCCCGGCTTTCGCGCAATGCCGCTTCCGCCTGTTTCCGCTCGCTGATGTCGCGGCAGATCAGCTGGATGAAGCGGCGCTCTTCCAGCTGGATTGCGCGCGCGCTGGCTTCGACGGGAACGCCCCGGCCGTTGGCGTCCTTTTTATCGAGTTCGAACAACGCCATGCCGTACAGATTCAGCTGTTCCATCGCCTTGTCCAGTGCCTGCCTGCTTGACGGCATGAACAGATCGGACAGGTGCGTGCCGATCAGTTCATCGCGCTTGCGGCCGAGCACGTTCAGCGCCTTGTCATTGACCGCGACCAGGCGGCCTTCCGTATCGGCCAGCTCGATCATGTCGTTCGCATACTTCGACAAGTAGTCGTACTGTTGCTGCAGCAATTGATGCTCCGTGGCTGCCTGCAGCGCATTCAATCTGTATGCGCTTTCCTTTTGCCGCCACCACATCAGCAGGGCCACGCTCAGCAGTAGCAGCGCGCCGCCGGCTGCGGCGGCGACTGACCAGGCGAGCCGGGTGACATTAGCGCGAGTGGCATTGCGGTCGATCATCGCAATCAGGTACCAGGGAACGCCGCTGATTTTTTGTGCAATCGCGAGCGCTTGCTGCCCGCGCGCCTTCGTCAGCACAAAGGGCTGCTTCGACGCGTGCAGGGACGCGTCAACCAGGGTCGCCGGTGTCATCGGCAAGATGTCATGGTCGCCAAAATGGATGGTGCTTTCGCTGACGGATGTGATGATCACGCGCTGGCCCTCGATTTCCGCCAGCACAACCTGGATTGAGGTCATCAGCAAGGGCGTGGACTGTACGAAGGGTTCCAGGTTCATGTCGGCATTGCCGCGCAGCAGAAGCACCGCAGGAAGCTTGCCGCCGCGGTCATGGGTATCGCGCAGCGGCGTGGCGATGTCGACCACGCGTTTTACCTCGGAATAGTCGCTCGATGGGTAGATGCTCGACACTTGCGTACGATTGCTTGAGAGCGCTTGCCGAATCGTGGCGGCGGTGACGGGATTGAGCGGTGCAGCGGGACGCTGGGTGCTAATGCGTATGTCGCCATTGGCGTCGAGAATGGCGGTGTCCAGATACCCGTATACGTTCTTGATTGCATTTAACTGTCCGAGAATTTGCTGCTTCGCCGGCCCCTCCCGGGCGCCGCGCGAGATCCACTTGTGCGTCAAATCGCCCAGGAAGCGGCTGCTGCCGAACACCGTCGCGTCGGCCAGGCGCTCGAGAACCCAGGACGAAACAGCCGCTGCCTCAATGTCCGCGATATGCGCCAGGGTTTCCTGGGTATTGCGTTCTTCGTCGGCAACGAGGCTGCGGAATACTGTAACGCCAACTGCCAGCGAGACGATCAGGAGCAGCGCAAAAGCGGCAATCGCGATGTGCGAATGCCGCCGGGTATCGTTGGAGATGCCAGCAGCGGGAGCGGGCATGGGGGAATGGTTCCAGGTTGTTCGGAGGGGTGCTACTGCACGATCATGATGCAGCACAAGTTTAAGCGCAGTATCAGTACTATGACCGTTACTTGCCGGGAGCGTTCTTCCGACCATGCGGTTTCGATGCGGTAAAACCTCTCCACGGCCCCGGACGCGGGCGATCCGGCGCAGTTGCACGCCGGCGGAGGATGCCTACCATGTATCGATGCAGGGGCGCTTCTTGCCTTCGCGCACTTTCGGCGCCGGCGCCGAGCGCAGGCCACGCATGAGCCACCGGCGCGATTGCACCGGATCGATCACGGCGTCGATTTCCAGGAACGAGGCCATGTTGATCGCTTTTCCCTGCACATAGGATTCGGCCACCATTTTTTCGAACAGGGCTTGCCGTTCCGCAAGGTCGTCGATGGCTTCCAGTTCCTTGCGATAGCCGAGACGCACCGCGCCTTCCAGTCCCATTGCGCCGAATTCGCCGCTCGGCCAGGACGCGGTGAAGAAGGGCGCGTGGAAACTGCCTCCCGCCATTGCCTGCGCGCCCAGGCCGTACCCCTTGCGCAGCACGATCGTGAAGAACGGTACGCTGATGCTGCCGGCGGCGACGAACATGCGCGACACATGCCGCACCATCGCTGTACGCTCCGCGTCCGGTCCGACCATGAAGCCGGGCGTGTCGCACAGAGATACCATCGGCAGGTCGAAGGCATCACACAGTTGCATGAAACGCGCCGCCTTGTCGGCGGCATCGGCATCGATCGCGCCGCCCAGGTGTGCAGGATTGTTCGCGATCAGGCCGAACGGACGACCCTCGATGCGGATCAGCGCGGTAACGATGCCGCGCCCGAATTCGCGCCGCAGTTCCAGTACCGAATCCTTGTCCGCCAGCGTGTCGATGACACGACGGATGTCGTACACGCGCAGGCGGTTTTCCGGGATCAGCCGGCGCAGCAGGCGCTGGTCCGCGCACTCCCAGGTGTCGAGCGCACCCTGGAAGTAGGACAGGTACTGCTTCGTCACCCGCACCGCCTCTTCTTCATCGGCAACGACCACATCGATCACGCCGTTGGGCGCCTGCATGCCGACCGGACCGACTTCCTCAGGCGCAAACACGCCGAGGCCGCCGCCTTCGATCATCGCCGGTCCGCCCATGCCGATGGTGGCGTTTTCAGTGGCGATGATGACGTCGCAGCAGCCGAGGAAGGCGGCATTGCCGGCGAAGCAGCGGCCCGAGACGATGCCCACGCGCGGCACCAGGCCGCTGAGTTTCGCGAAATTGATGAACGACATCACGTCCAGCCCCGCCACCAGCATCGCATCGGTATCGCCCGGCCGCCCGCCGCCGCCTTCGGCGAACAGCACCACCGGCAGCTTCCATTGCTCGGCGAGCTGGAACATGCGGTCGGTCTTCTTGTGGTTCATCATGCCCTGGGTGCCTGCGAACACGGTGTAGTCGTAGGACATCACCAGGCAGCGCGCGCGGTCATCGTCGAACCGCGCGCCGTTGACGCTGCCGATGCCGGCCACCAGGCCGTCGGCGGGGCTGATCCGGATCAGTTCGTCCAGGGGCCGGCGCCGGCGTTGCGCGGCGATGGCGAGCGCACCGTATTCGATGAAGCTGTCGGCGTCGCACAGGTCGGCGATGTTTTCGCGCGCGGTGCGCTGGCCGGTCTTGCGCCGGCGCGCGACCGCGTCCGGCCGCATGTCGTCGAGGCCGATCGCGTGACGCTGCTGCACGTCGGCGAGGTCGGGGCGGATCGCATCGAGATCGGCTGCCTCTTCATGCTGCGCATGCTGTTGCCCGACTTCGGCCGGTTCGATATACGCAACTGGCTGTCCGGCGGCCAGCATATCTCCCTTCGCAACCGCAACCAGGCGCACGATGCCGCCTTCGCCGGCGCGCACTACGTGCTCCATCTTCATCGCCTCGATCACTGCGACCTGGGCGCCCGCAGGCACGCTGTCGCCTTCGTGCACGTCGATCGATACGACCGCGCCCTGCATCGGGCTGAGGACCGGGACCGTGTCGACCGGCACATCGATAGCGGCGTGGCCGGGCGCATGCTCCGGCGGCGCCGGCTGCGCGCCGGGGACGTACAGCTTGCGGTGCGCATCGTCGTCCGGCTCGACCAGCGCCGCCATGTGCTCCTCGACGAAGCGTGTATGCACGCGGTTCGCCACCACATCAGGACGGGTGAGCAGGTTCTGCAGGAAGCCGATGTTGGTGGCCACGCCATCGATGCGGAATTCGCACAGCGCGCGGTAGGTGCGCGCGACCGCATCGGGGAAGCGGCCGGACGGCGACGATACGATCAGTTTCGCCAGCAGCGAATCGAAACTCGGACTGGGGGTGTAGCCGCTGTAGCCGAAGCTGTCGACACGCACGCCGGGACCGGACGGCGGCTCGAACACGCTCAGCGTGCCGCCCGAGGGGCGGACATTGCCCTGCGCATCCATGCTCTCCATGTTGATGCGCAGTTGCAGCGCGAAGCCGCGCGGCTCCGGGATCTCATGTTGTGTCAGGCCGAGCTCCGCCAGCGATGCTCCGCCGGCGACACGCAGTTGCGCATTGACCAGGTCGATGCCGGTGACCTGTTCCGTGACCGTATGTTCGACCTGCAGGCGCGGGTTGGCTTCGATGAACCAGAACGGCGCCTGCGCTCCATGGTCGGCGGCATCGACCAGGAATTCGAAGGTGCCCAGGCCGTCGTAGCGTACCGCCGCCGCCATCTTCACGGCCGCAGCGGCGATGCGGTCGCGCAGCACATGCGGCAGGGTCGGGCTGGGCGCGATTTCCACCAGCTTCTGGTTGCGCCGTTGCAGCGTGCATTCGCGCTCCCACAGATGGCTGACTGCGCCGCTGCCGTCGCCGATGACCTGGACTTCGATGTGGCGTGCGCTGCCGACCAGTTGTTCGACATACACGTCGCCGCTGCCGAATGCGGCAAGCGCTTCGGACTGGCAACGCGCATAGGCTTTCGGCACGTCCTCCGCGTGCAGCACTGCGCGCATGCCGCGACCGCCGCCGCCGGCGACCGCCTTGATCATCATTGCGCCGCCCGCGCCAGGCGACGAGAAAAACGCCTGCGCCTGTTCCAGCGTCACCGCCGCGCCGCTGCCGCGCACGACCGGCACGCCGTTGCGTTTGGCCAGCGCACGCGCCTGCACCTTGTCGCCGAACAGTTGCAGCACCTCGGGGGAGGGGCCGACGAAACGGAGACCCTCCTCGGCGCAACGGCGCGCGAATTGCGCGTTCTCGCTGAGGAAGCCGTAGCCGGGGTGCACGGCTTCGCAGCCGGCCTGCTTTGCCACAGTGACAATCTGCTCGATATCGAGGTAGGCGGCGGCGCCCCGGCCGCTGAGCGGGCGCGCCTCGTCTGCGCGGCGCAAGTGCAGCGACGCCGCATCGTCCTCGGAATAGATGGCAACCGTCCTGATGCCGAGTTCGGCGGCGGCGCGGGCGATGCGGATGGCGATTTCGCCGCGATTGGCGATCAGCAGGGCGTTGATGGTCATGGAGGCGTCCGTATATGGATATTGAACATGGAGCTTGCCGTTGCAGATGCATTCTCGCACGATCGTGGCCACGTTCGGTTGCCCGTTCGAGGGGAAGATAAGGTGTGCGGTATCCCCGTCTTGTTGTTGGGCGCGGTGTCTGTTTTTTCAGTTATTTCTGCGCGTGCGCGGTAAGGCTCCTTCCCCTTTGCCAGGGCGCCCGGCGTAGGGAGAAGGAGCGCGTCAGCGGCGGTGTTCAGTCAGACTAGTTGCGCCGCATACTGCTCCAGATGCTGATCCGTACTCCCGAACTGCAGCTCGATCGCCATCAGCCGCTTGAAGTAGTGGCTTACATCCAGCTCATCCGTCACCCCCATGCCGCCGTGCAGTTGCACCGCCTGCTGGCCGACGAAACGGCAGGCCTGACCGATCACGACCTTGGCGGCGGACATCGCACGGGTGCGGGCTACCGGATCGCTGTCGGTACAGCGCACCGCGGCGAGGTAGCTCATCGAGCGTGCCTGTTCGATGTGCAGCACCATGTCGGCCATGCGGTGTTGCAAGGCCTGGAAGCGGCTGATGGGCTGGCCGAATTGTTTGCGGTTGCGGGCGTATTCGACGGTCGCGGCGAGCAGCTTGTCGAGCGCGCCGACGGCTTCCGCGCAGATCGCGGCGAGGCCGGCGTCGAGCACGTCGGCGAGTTTGCCTTCCGCATCGGTAGTGCCGAGCAATGCGGTGGCGGGAACGGAGATCTGGTTGAGCCGGATATCTGCGGCGCGCACGCCGTCGACGCCGGTGTAGTCCACCTTGTGCAGTCCGGCGGCATCGCGCGGCACGCAGAACACCGCAAGCGGCCCGTGTTCGCCGGCTTGGGCGATGCGCGCGGTGACCAGCAGCAGGTCGGCGGAACCGCCATGCGCGATCACGCTCTTGTGCCCGGTGATGACGTAACCGTCGCCGGCCTGCCAGGCGCGCGTGTCGATCGCCATGCGCTCGAAGCGAGTCTGCGGTTCGTCATGCGCGAGCACCGCGATCTTTTCGCCGGCAGCCAGCGCCGGCAGCCATTGCGCGCGCTGCGCGTCGTTGCCGAGCAACGCAATGGCCTTGGTGGCGAGCACGCTGCTGGCGAGATAGGGTTCCAGCAGCAGGCCTTCGCCGATCGCGTTCATCACCAGCATGGTGTCGATCGCACTGCCGCCGAGGCCGCCGTCTTCTTCCGGCACGTTCAGCGACAGCAGGCCGATGTCGGCCAGCGTCCGCCACGCTTCGCGGCTGAAGCCGTCGGCGGATTTTTCCTTGATCTGGCGGCGCGCCTCGAACCCGTAGTCCCTGGCGACGAAACGGCGGGTGGTGTCCAGCAGCATCTGCTGCTCTTCGGTGAATGTGAAGTCCATGTCAGAGTCCCAGGATCATCTGCGAAATGATGTTCTTTTGAATTTCATTGGAGCCGCCGTAGATCGACAGCTTGCGCATGTTCAGGTAATTCGCGGCGAGCGGCGTCGCGTAGAACGGGCCGACCGCATCGCCCTGGTAGCCGGCCGCCATCGCCTCGCGCCGCAATGGCAGCGCGTAGGCGCCGACCGCCTGCACCAGCAGTTCGGTGATCGCCTGCTGGATCTCGGTGCCCTTGATTTTCAGGATCGAGGCTTCCGGTCCCGGCGCGCGGCGTTGGGCTTCGGCGGACAGCACGCGCAGGTTGGTGATTTCCAGCGCGGTGAGGTCGATCTCGACTTGCGCGATGCGGGCGGCGAACAACGGATCACGGAGCAATGGCTTGCCGTTCTTCTGTTCCAGCGTCGCGATGCGCTTCAAGCGCGCGAGCTCGCGCTTGGCGATGCCGATGCCGGCGATGTTGGTGCGCTCGTGGCCGAGCAGGAACTTGGCATAGGTCCAGCCGGCGTTTTCCTCGCCGACCAGGTTCTCGACCGGCACGCGCACATCTTCCAGCCACACTTCGTTGACCTCATGCGCACCGTCCATGGTGATGATCGGGCGCACCGTGATGCCGGGCGATGTCATGTCGATCAGCAGGAAGGAGATGCCGCGCTGCGCCTTGACTTCGGGGTCGGTGCGCACCAGGCAGAAGATCCAGTCGGCGTACTGGCCTTGCGTGGTCCAGGTCTTCTGGCCGTTGACGATGTATTCCTTGCCCTGGCGTACCGCACGCGTCTTCACCGACGCGAGGTCGGAGCCGGAGCCGGGTTCGGAGTAGCCCTGGCACCACCATTCCTCGGCGGCCAGGATCTTCGGCAGGAAGCGTTCCTGTTGCGCGGGCGAGCCGAACTGCATGATCACCGGCGCCACCATCTTCAGGCCGAAGGGGATGGTGCGCGGGGCGCCGGCGGCAGCGCATTCTTCTTCAAAGATGTATTGCTGCGTCGACGTCCAGCCGGTGCCGCCGAATTCCTTTTTCCAGGAGGAACCGCCCCATCCTTTCGCGTGCAGGATCTTTTGCCAGCGGGTGTAGTCGGTGCTCTCCAGGATCAGGCCATTGAAAATCTTGTGGCGGATGTCGGGAGGGAGGGATTGGGCGACGAATTCGCGGACTTCCTGGCGGAAGGCGATTTCGTCGGGGGTGAAGTTCAGGTCCATGTGGTCCTCGTGGTTTGTTCTTGCTTGTTTGTTTTTCTCTTCGCTGAAACTTTTTTGGCGTCGGCACAGCGGAAACGGCAGCCGCCTCTATGCGCGACGTTTACCCGTCATTCCGAACACAGATTTGTAGGGTGGGCACTTCGTGCCCACCCTACGATTCTGCGTTCGAAACGACGAAGGAGTAGGGCGGGTCCCACCCGCCACTGGCTCCTGCAAATCAAAACGCCGCAATCCCCGCCTGCTCGCGTCCGGGCATCAGCGGGTCGCCCCGGCGGATTGCTTGCCATGGTTGTCTCCATGATGCCTGTCTTAAACGCGCTCAAGGATGACAGCGAGCCCCTGGCCGACGCCGATGCATAAACTGACCACTGCATAGCGGCCGTTGCGGCGGGCCAGTTCACGGCTGGCGGTCAGTGCCAGACGCGCGCCCGATGCGCCGAGCGGGTGGCCGAGCGCGATCGCGCCGCCGTTGGGATTGACGCGGCTGTCGTTGAAGTCGATGTCGAGCAGCTTCAGGCAGCCGAGCACCTGGCTGGCGAAGGCTTCGTTGATTTCGATGATGTCCATGTCGGCCAGCGTCAGGTTGGCGCGCGCGAGCGCCTTGCGGATCGCGAACACCGGGCCGATGCCCATCACGCGCGGCTCGACGCCGGCGACGGCGGCGGACAGGATGCGCACCATCGGCGCCTTGCCGGCTTTTTCACCGGCAGCGCGGCTGCCGATCAGCAATGCGGCTGCGCCGTCGTTGATGCCGGACGCGTTGCCGGCGGTGACCACGCCGCCTTCGAACAGCGGCTTCAGTTTTTCCAGTGTGGCGGCGGTGGTTTCGGGGCGCGGGTGTTCGTCCCGGTCGACTGTCACCGGCGGCGTCTTGCGGCCGGTCGGCACGCTGATCGGGTGGATTTCGCCGGCGAAGAAGCCGTCCTGCAGCGCAGCGTGGTATTTCATCTGCGATGCCAGCGCGAAGGCGTCGGCCTGGTCGCGCGTGATGCCGACTTCCTTCGCGACGTTGTCGCCGGTTTCCGGCATCGTGTGCGCGCCGTGTTCCCGGGTGACTTTCGGATTGGGGAAGCGGGCGCCGATGGTGGAGTCGAAGACCTTGAAGTCGCGGCCGAAGGCGGCTTCGGATTTGGCGACGACGAAGGGTGCGCGGCTCATGCTTTCCACGCCGCCGGCAATGAACAAGTCACCTTCGCCGCAGGTGACGGCGCGCGCTGCATCCATCACCGCAGCCAGACCGCTGGCGCACAAGCGGTTGACGGTCTGGCCGCCGATGGTGACCGGCAGGCCGGCTGCCAGCAGCGCATTGCGCGCGACGTTGCGCGAGTCTTCGCCGGCCTGGTTGGTATCGCCGAGGATCACGTCTTCGATCTGCTCCGGCTGCCACGGATTGCGGGCGACGACGGCGCGCATGACTTCCGCGACCAGGTCGTCCGGGCGCACCGGCGCCAGTGCGCCGGCGTGACGGCCGAATGGCGAGCGCAAACCGTCGTAGATATAAGCGTCGAGCATGGATCAGATCTCCTTGTGGTGTAGTGACAGGCCGAGCAGCGCGCGCCGTTGCAGCCAGGGGCTGGGGCGGTAGCGGGCGTCGCCGGTGTGCAGTTCGAGGTTTTTCAGGATGGTGAGGACGGTGGCCGCGCCGAGCTGATCGCCCCAGGCCAGCGGTCCGAGCGGATAGCCGAGGCCGAGCGTCACCGCGCGGTCGATGTCTTGCGGGTCGGCGATGCCTTGCTGCGCGATCTCGCAGGCGATGTTGACGATGTGCGCGACCACGCGCTGCGCGACCAGGCCGGCGCTGTCGCGAATCACGCTGACCGGCGTGCCGGTAGCGCCGAACAGTCCGCAGGCCATCGCCAGAGTGTCGGCGCTGGTTGCCGGCGAGGTCATCACCACGCGGCGGCGCGATACATCGAACAGGGTTTCGACAGCGACCGTGCGGCGGCCGTCGAGGCCTTCGCGTACCACGCAGGTGGTGGTGTCCTCCCCCAGCGGGGTGACGATGCATAGTGCGTTGTCGCTCGGGCGCGCGCCGGACTCGATAGCCACGCCGGCGGCGGCGATGACGGAGGCAATCCGTTCCGCCAGCTCGGGGCGTTCCTGGCTGAGCCAGACGCTGGACGCTTGCACCCTTGCATGAGCAGGCTCGGCAATCGCTTCCTTCTTGCCGTCGATATAGCGGTAAAAACCGTGCCCGACTTTCTTGCCCAACGCGCCGGCGGTCAGCATCTGGCGCGTCAGCCCCTGCGGGCGGAAGCGCGGTTCTTCGTAGTATTGATGGTAGATCGATTCCATCACCGGATGCGACACGTCCAGCCCGGTCAGGTCGAACAGTTCGCAGGGGCCGAGGCGGAAGCCGGCGGTGTCGCGCAGGATGTTGTCCAGCGTCGGTACGCTGGCCACGCCTTCGGCCAGCAGACGCATGCCCTCGGTGCCGTAGCCGCGGCCGGCGTGGTTGACGATGAAGCCCGGCGTGTCTTTCGCGCGCACCGCGGTATGGCCCCAGTGCTTGCCCAGCGCCAGCAGGTAATCGACCACGTCCGGCGCGGTCGCGAAACCGCCGATCGCTTCGACGATTTTCATCAGCGGCACCGGGTTGAAGAAGTGGAAGCCGGCCACGCGTTGCGGATGTCGCAGGCCGGCGGCAATCGCGGTGACCGACAGCGAGGAAGTATTGGTGGCGAGGATGGCGTCTTCGTCGACGATGTCTTCGAGCGTGGAGAACAGCGACTTCTTCGCGGCCAGGTCTTCGACGATGGCTTCCACAATCACATGGCAGTCGCCGAGCTCGTCCAGATTGCCGCAGGCTTGCAGGCGCCCGGCAGCGGCGGAGGCTGCCGCCGTGTCGAGCTTGTTCTTTTCAATCAGCCTGGCGAAGGTGCCGATCAATTCCTCGCGCGCAGCGGCGGCGGCGCCTTCCCGGCTGTCCGCTAGCCGTACTTGTGCGCCGGACAACACGGCGATCTGTGCGATGCCGCGTCCCATCACGCCGCATCCGACTACGCCCACCGTCAACCGGGGCGAATCCGGTGTGGGGCGGCTTCCATTTTTCATGCGATTTCTCCGGTGAAGGCTTGTTTGATTTAGTTCTGCAATGCAGAATAAAATCAATTAAAATGGAACTCTATGTTGTTGCGCATGAACTGTCAAGAAATCCGTTTTCCTTCTCTATGAGATTGGCCGTCAGTTATTGCTGATTTCCGGCATTGCCGGGGCGGGCAATGGCATGTGTTGAAAAAATAAAATGTACTGCAATGCAGAATAAAATTCTGCAAAAATCATTGATTTTCCATTTTGGTTATGCCAGTATCGCTACCCTGGCAAGCGCGGACACAAGCGCGGACGATATCCCCTGGCAATCAAGGAGACCGAATGACCCATGCAGCGAACCCGGCTGCCGAGCCACGTCGCATTCACGAAGCCTTCCTGCGCTGGACCGCGCCCTATGCGGACAAGACCGCGTTGGCCGACGCGCATCGTCATATTTCCTATGGCGAACTCGGCGCGATCGTGGAAGCGGTTGCGCAGCGCCTGGGGGATGCGGGGGTGCGGGCTGGCGACCGGGTGCTGCTGGTGACGGAGAATTCGGTGGCGATGGCCGTCTGCATCCTTGCACTGAGCCGCCTCGATGCCTGGTCGGCCACCGTCAATGCGCGCTTGTCGGCGCGCGAAATCGATAATTTCCTGTCGCATTCCGGCGCACGCCGCGCCCTCTATTTCCATATCGGTTCACCGCAGGCGCAGGCGCACGGCGAGCAACGCGGTGCGCAACCGGTCGCCTGGCCCGGCATCGGCGAACTGATGCTCGGCCCGCTGAACGAGCAAGCGGTAGCAGAGCCGGTCGAGCATGATGCCGACCGCCAGGTCGCCGCGATGGTCTATACCTCGGGCACCACCGGCGCACCGAAGGCGGTGATGCTGACCCACGCCAACCTGCTGTTCATCGGCGCCAACAATTGCCGCATGCGGCAGATCGTGCCCGCCGACGTCATTTACGGCGTGCTGCCGCTGTCACATGTCTACGGTTTGTCGGCCTTGCTGGTCGCCGCCTTGCTCGGCGGTGCTGCATTACACCTGGTCGCGCGCTATCAGCCTGCCGCGCTCGCCCAGGCACTGGCCGAGGAGGGGATCACCGTCATGCATGGCGCGCCCGCGATGTACGCCAAGCTGCTCGAATGGAGCGAATCCGGCGGCATGCCGTTGCGCGCGCCGCAGTTGCGCGTTGCGCAATCCGGCGGTGCACCGCTGACCATGCCGCTCAAGCAGGCGTTTGAAAAGACCTTCGGCCTGGTGCTGCAGAACGGCTACGGCATGACCGAATCCTCGCCTTCGATCTGTCAGACGCGCATGGACGCGCCGTGCAGCGATTGCTCGGTCGGCCCGGCCATCCCCGGTATCGAAATCCGCCTGCACGCGGTCGAAGACAGCGCGGAAGGCGTCGGCGAACTCTGGGTGCGCGGCCCCAATGTGATGAAGGGCTACTACCGCGCGCCCGAGCTGACCGCCGCCACCGTCACCGAAGACGGCTGGCTGCGCACCGGCGACCTGGCGCGCATCGGACCCGACGGCGCGGTCACTATCGTCGGCCGCAGCAAGGAATTGATCATCCGTTCCGGCTTCAACGTCTACCCGATCGAAGTCGAACAGGTGCTCAACGCCTGGCCCGATGTCGTGCAGTCCGCCGTGGTCGGCCGCGCGGTCGACGGCAACGAAGAAGTCGTCGCCTTCGTCGAGCGCGCGCAGGACGCCAGCATCGACCTGGATGCGCTGCGTGCGCACCTGAAAGCCAATCTGTCTCCTTACAAGATTCCTTCCGAGATCGTCGTCTTCGATCACTTGCCGGCGGCAGCGACCGGCAAGATTCTCAAGAAGGAATTGCAACACCTCGCTGCGGGGATGCATCAATCCTGAACCAACCCGCTCAACAGAAAAAGGAAGAGACATGCAATTTCAACCAGGTAAAGTCGCCAAACTGGCTGTCGTACTGAGCGCCGCATTGATTGCCGCGGGCGCCAATGCCGAAGAATTCAAGGTCGGCGCGCACATGCCGCTGACCGGCACGCTGGCCCGTTCCGGCGCCGGCTTCAACGAAGGCGTACAGGCCGCGGTCGAGATCTTCAACAAGAGCAACGGCAAGCACACCATCAAGATGGTCACCATCGACGACGAATCGGCGCCGGCGAAAGCGGTTGCCGCGGTCGAGAAGCTGGCTTCCGAAAACGTCGCTGCGATCATCGGCGGCTACGGCTCCAACATCATCGGCCCGGCGTCGGATGCATCCAACCGCCACAACCTGACCTACATCACTGCCGGCGGCGTCAATGACGACCTGACCAAGCGCGGCTACAAGACCTTCTTCCGCATCAACAATACCCGCGGCTACCAGCTCGCCATCGAGCAACTGCTGCAGGAAATGAAGGTCAAGTCGGTGTCGATCGTGTACTCCACCAAGGAAGCCACCAGCGACCTGGCCAAGGACGTCGCGAAGTCGCTCGAAGGCAAGGGTATCAAGGCCAACCTGCATGCGTTCGACCCCGCCATCACCGACTTCAAGCCGATCATCAACAAGATCAAGTTGCAGGACAAGCCCGATGTCATCTTCATGAGCGCCTACGAGAACGACTACGTCGGCATCATCCGCGCCGCCAAGGTGCTCAAGCCGGATGTCAAGGCAGTTGTCGGCGTATGGTCGCTCGCCACCTCCAAGATGGCGGCCGACTTCCCGGACCTGATGCCCGGCGTGATCGGCACCGCGCTGCTGCCGTTCCCGGTCGAGTACAAGACGCCGGAAGGCAAGAAGTTCGCCGACACCTACAAGAAGATGTTCAACAAGGACGTCGACTACCTGGCCCAGTTCGGCTACGTGAAGGCAACGCTGCTGTTCGAGGCGATCGCGCGCGCGGCGGACAATGGTGCGATCAAGAAGCCGGGCGGCCTGTCGGACGAGCTGCGCAAGACCAGCCGCGACACGCTGATCGGCAAGGTGGTGTTCGACGCCAACGGCGACAACCCCAACTTCCAGCACCGCATGGGCCAGCACCAGGACGGCAAGATTGCAATCGTGTCGCCGGCGTACCAGGCGACGGCGCCGTTGAAGTTTCCGGCGGTGCCTTGGTAAGGAGCATCTTGAGTCAGCCTTGCGCTTGATTCAACCTGCAGCACTGCTCCTTCCCCCTTGCAGGGGGAAGGTTGGGATGGGGGTAGTGCGTTCGAGATATCGATGCGTTGTCTCGAACGCACTACCCCCACCCGGAGACGGAGTACGGGCTTGCAAGCCCGTACCGTTCCACCGGCGAGCGACATGTCGCTCGAAACCCCGGTTCCACCCCCCTGCAAGGGGGAGGGGACCTGTTCGTGGATATGCGGCGACCAGCGATAAAAATCAGTTTCGTTGTTGCAAGCCCGAACACAACCGTTGCCCCCAAACACACCATGTCCGAACTCATCCTGCAATCCCTCTACTCCGGCATGCTGGTCGGCGGCGTCTATGCGCTCATTGCGCTCGGACTGACGCTGGCTTTCGGCACCATGCGCATCATCAACCTGGCGCACGGCGAGCTGGTACTGCTGGCGGCCTATGTCGCCTATACAGTGGAAAGCCGCTTCAACGTCAACCCGATGCTGGCGCTGCCGATCGCACTGGTCGTGGTTTGTGCGTGCTCGGCCATCGTCTACTTCCTGGTCGCACGCATCCAGCGCAACCGCGAACTGAATTCCCTGATGCTGACCTTCGCGCTTGGCATGATCCTCACCAATGCGGTGCTGCTGCTCTGGTCCAGCGACATCCGCTCCACCGGCAACGCGACCATGCAGGACGCAGTCCAGATCGGCAACCTGTACAGCATGCTGAGCGAACTGCTGTTCTTCGTCGTCAGCATCGGCGTCGCCGCCATCCTCGGCTGGTGGCTGTCGCGCAGCTGGTACGGCCGCGCGGTGCGCGCGGTGTCGTCCAACCGCGATGCGGCCAAGCTGATGGGCATCAATCCGGCCAAGGTGGAACTCGCGTCTTTCCTGGTCGCCGGCGTGCTCGCCACCATTGCCGGCATCGCGATCTTTTCCAGCGGCGTGATCTCGCCGCCGCTCGGTCATTCGCTGACGGTCAAGGCCTTCATCATCACGGTGCTGGCCGGCGTCGGCTCGGTGCCCGGCGTGGTCCTTGCCGCCATGCTGCTCGGCATCACCGAGGCCATGACGGTCACGCTCGCCAGTTCGGCCTTGCAGGAACTGGCCGGCATGCTGCTGTTCCTGGCCGTGTTGTTCATCATGCCGAACGGCCTGTTCGGCGCCAGGAAGCGTCGGGGATAAGACCATGAAAAAACTCATCTGGGTGGCCATCGCCATTCTCTATCTTGTCGTGCCGTTCGTATTGAAGGGCAACAGCTACATCCTCAGCCTGACGGTGTCGTCGCTGATCGTCGCCGGCGTCGCGGTGGCCTGGGCCTTGCTCGGCAACCTCGGCGGCATGGTCAGTTTCGGTCACGCCGCATTCTTCGGTATCGGCGCATACGCGTCCGCCTTGCTCACGATGAAAGCCGGCGTGCCGGTGCTGCTGGCGATCCCGCTGGGCGGCGTCTTCGCGTCGCTGGCGTCGGTAGCGATGCTGCCGGCACTGCGCCTGTCCGGACCTTACTTCGCGCTGGCGATCCTGGCGTACGCGCACATCTTCAAGATCCTCGCGACCGAGTTCGAGTCCTTCACCGGCGGTTCCGGCGGCATTTCGTCGATTCCCGGCCTGCCGACCGTCGTACAGTCCGACCTGTTCGCCGGCCTCGGACCGTATCTGCTCGCCTTGACCATCGTGCTGCTGTTCTGCGTGGTCTATGCCTGGGTGCGCCGCAGCCACTACGGCATTGCGCTGCGCGCCATGCACGACAGCGAAGACGCGACCCGCGTGGTCGGCGTCAACAGCGTGCTGCTGAAGTCGTGGATGCTGTTTCTGTCGGCCTTCATGACCGGCGTGATCGGCGCCTTCAATGCACACATCATCAACTTCCTCGAACCGGACTACGCATTCAACGGCTCCTGGAGCGTGCTGCCCATCGTTGCCGCCATCTTCGGCGGTTACCGCAGTGTCACCGGCCCGATGATCGGCGCCGTGGTGATCTACCTGGTCGACCAGCTGTTCTTCAAGTCGCTGCTGTCGTCCGGCCACCAGATCATCCTCGGCATCGTGCTCGCGGCGATGATCCTGTTCGCACCCGACGGCTTGCTCGGCCTGTTCAAGAAACGCAATGCGGGAGCACAGCATGCTTAAGCTCGACAACATCACCATCCAGTTCGGCGGCCTGACCGCATTGAAGGACGTGAGCTTCTCGATGGGCTCCGACCAGCTGGTCGGCCTGGTCGGCCCCAATGGCGCCGGCAAGACCACGCTGTTCAACGCGATTTCCGGACTGGTCAAGCCGACTTCCGGCAGCGTGTCGTTCGACGGCATCGAGATCGGCCGCAAGCCGCTGCACGCACGCGCCCGCGTCGGCATCGGCCGCACCTTCCAGATCCCGCAGCCGATGCACGAACTGACCGTGCGCGAAAACCTGATCGTCGCGCAGCGTTTCGGCAACGGCAAGGTCGACGAAAAACGCATCGCCGAGATCCTTGAGTTTATGGACCTGTCCGACCAGGCGGAACGCGATGCCGCCACCGGCCTGGCACTGCAGGAACTCAAGCGGCTCGAAGTCGCCAAGGCGCTGGCTACCGAACCCAGGCTGCTGCTGCTCGACGAAGTGCTGGCCGGGCTGGAAACCAGCGGCAAGCGCTACTTCACCGGCAAGCTGCACGACCTGCACGAGAAGTTCAAGACCGGCATCCTGATCATCGAGCACGATATCGAAACCGTGTCGACGTTGTGTCACCGCGTGGTGGTGCTCAACTTCGGCGAAGTGATCGCCGACGGTGCGCCGGAGACCGTGTTCCGCGACCCGGCCGTGATCAAGAGTTATACAGGAGCAGCCCATGCTTGATATCCGCAACCTGCGCGCCGGCTATGGCGTCATCAACGTACTGTGGGACGTCAGCCTGCAGTTCGCCGACAAGGAACTGACCACCATCGTCGGCCCCAACGGCGCCGGCAAGTCGACGCTGCTGAAAACCATCATGGGGTTGGTGCCGGCATCGCAAGGCGAGATCACCCTGCGCGGCGAATCGCTGGCGCAGCGCCGCACCTGGGACATGGCCGACCAGGGCGTGGTGCTGGTGCCCGAAGGGCGCATGGTTTTCCGCGACATGAGCGTCGAGGAAAACCTGATCATGGGCGCCTTTCCCAAGGCAAAACGCGGCGCGATGGCGAACAACATCGAACGTGCGTACGAATTGTTCCCGCGCCTGAAAGAGCGCCGCAAGCAGCTCGCCGGCTCGCTGTCCGGCGGCGAAGCGCAGATGGTGGCGATGGCGCGCGGCATGATGGCCGAGCCGCGCATCCTGCTGATCGATGAACCCTCGCTCGGCCTGGCACCGGTGATCGTGCAGGAAATCTTCAACATCCTGCGCCGTCTGAAGCAGGAGGGCGTGACCATCGTGCTGGTCGAGCAGAACACCCACATGGCGCTTGCCGTGGCCGACCGTGTATACATGATGCGCAGCGGCAAAGTGGTGCTCGACAAGCGGGCGCCGGAAGTGGATGTCGCGAAATTGCAAGAGATGTATTTTGCGTTGGATGCGTGAGTTGTCGGATAATTCGGCACCATTGATCCGATTCCCGGAATACCCGACCGAAGCGAAGACCCGAGCCATGGCGCAAGCACTACACGAAGACAGCGACGACGAGCAGGACGCAATGCCGGACCCAATGCCGGACGAAGCGCAGCCTGGCGCCGCGACGCCGGCCGCGAAGCAGTCCAATGCGAAGGAAGACCGCCATTTCGTCACTGCGCTCGCGCGCGGTCTCGAATTACTGTCCTGCTTCCGTTCCGGCGAAAAAATGCTCGGTAACCAGGAACTGGCCGAGCGCACCAAGCTGCCGAAGTCGACCGTTTCGCGCCTGACCTACACGCTGACCAAGCTTGGCTACCTGCAATACGACGACGAAGCCGGCAAATACCGGCTCGGCACCGCCAGCCTCGCACTCGGCAGCGCCATGCTGTCCAAGCTCGACATCCGGCAGTACGCGCGCCCGTACATGCAGGAACTCGCGGATTTCTCGCATGCCACCGTGTCGCTCGGCATGCGCGACCGCCTCAGCATGATCTACATCGAAAACTGCCGCAGCCAGGCCGCGCTGACGCTGCGCCTCGACGTCGGCGCGCGCATTCCGATCGCGCTGACCGCGATGGGCCGGGCTTACCTGGCCGAGGCCGGCAGCGCCGAGCGCAACGACATCCTGGAACGCGTGCGCGAACTCGATGAGACCCGCTGGCCGGCCCTGCGCGACGGCGTCATGCGCTCGGTCGAGGAATACCACCGGATCGGCTGCTGTACCTCCTTCGGCGACTGGCAGCCGGACGTCAATGCGATCGCGGTCGCCTTCCGGCCGACCCACGGCGCATCCATCCTGAGCATCAACTGCGGCGGCCCGGCATTCAAGCTGTCGCCCGAATTCCTCCTCGACGAAGTCAAGCCGCGCCTGCTGGAACTGGTCGAACGGCTACGGCGGGTGTAGCGATTCTTTACACAGCAGTCAGAAATCAAGGCGACAAAAATACGTTCACCACGAAGCACACGAAGAAAACGGGCTTCTTGACAGAATCTTCTTCGTCCAACTCTGTTTCTTTCCATGCTTTCCATGGGCTATTTGCTGGTAAATTCCAATTCTTGACGGGGTTTATGTCAATTTTGTTATTTATATTGCATTGCTGATTTCCGGTGGGCCGGGGGAGGATCGTCATGGACTTGCGCAATTTGCGGATCGGCGTGCGGCTGGGCGTCGGATTCAGCATCATCCTGGCGATGCTGATCGCGGTGCTCGTCGCCGACAGCATGATCAGCACCCGCAACCGCAGCCGCATGATCGACGGCATCGAAGCGAGCAATGCCAAGAGCGTGCTTGCCGGCGCCATCAAGAGCAGCTTGCTCGAAGGCGGCATCGCGATGCGCAACATCGGCCTGCAGACGGACCTTGCGGCGATGAAAAAGGAAGAGGACAAGGTGCGCGCGCTGCGCAAACTGTTTTCCGAGTCGCGCGACAAGCTGACGGCCCTGGGGCTGGATGAGGCCGAAAAGAAGATCCTTGCCGATCTGTCCCGGCTCGAACAGGACACCGAAGCGCCCTTCAAGGAAGCGATCCGGCTGATCGGCGCCTTCAACAGCGAAGACGCGATCAAGTTGATCACCACGAAAATCGATCCGCTCAACCAGCAGGCGCTGGCGGAGATCAACAAGCTGGTCGACATGCAGCAGACGACTGCGCATCGAGTGCTGGACGACGCGACAAGCTCCGGCCGGCAGTTGATGAGCATCCTGTTCGTGATCGGCGCAGTGGCGCTGGTCGTCGGCGGTGCGCTGGCCCTGATGCTCACGCGCAGCATCACGCATCCGCTGCGGGATGCCGTGTCGGTCGCGCGCCGCGTCGCCGCCGGTGAGCTTGCGGCGGATGTCGGCACGCGCGGCAAGGATGAGGTCAGCGAACTGCTACAGGCGCTGCGCGACATGAACGACAGTCTGCAGCGCATCGTCGGCGAGGTGCGGACGGGCACCGATTCGATGACCGTCGCCTCGCGCGAAATCGCGATGGGCAACGCCGACCTGTCATCGCGCACCGAGATGCAGGCCGGTGCCTTGCAGGAAACCGCCGGCTCGATGGGGCAACTGACCACCACCGTGAAGCAGAATGCCGAACACGCAAAAGAAGCCAACCGGCTGGTCACTTCGGCATCCGACGTCGCGGTCAAGGGCGGCGAAGTGGTCGGCCAGGTAGTCGGCACCATGGGCTCGATCAAGGACAGCTCGCGCAAGATCGTCGACATCATCGGCGTGATCGACGGCATCGCCTTCCAGACCAACATCCTCGCGCTCAATGCCGCGGTCGAAGCCGCGCGCGCCGGCGAGCAGGGCCGCGGCTTCGCGGTGGTTGCGTCGGAAGTGCGCAACCTCGCGCAACGCTCCGCCGCCGCAGCGAAAGAGATCAAGCAACTGATCGGCGACTCGGTGGAGAAGGTCGATGCCGGCGGCAAGCTGGTCGACCAGGCCGGCAAGACCATGGACGAAATCGTGGCTTCGGTGATGCACGTGGCCGACATCATGCGCGAGATCACCGCCGCCAGTGAGGAGCAGAGCGCCGACATCGAGGAAGTCAACCGCGCGATCGCGCAGATGGACGAGATGACGCAGCAGAACGCCGCGCTGGTGGAGCAGGCCGCGGCCGCCGCGCAAAGCATGCAGGATCAGGCGGCATCGCTCACCAGGGCCGTGTCGGTGTTCAAGATGGAGGCGCTGCCGACACTTGCGCCGGCACGGTCTTCCGCCACGAAGCCTTCCGCCAAGGTGCTGCCCCTGGCGCCGAAAACCGCGCGACATCCGCAGCTTGCCCCGGCTGCAAGCACCGACGCCACCTGGGAAGCATTCTGACTTCCCTGACACGCTGTGCCATATCGTGACCGCGTGACCGGTGTGGCACGGCTTCTTTCCGGGATCGCGTCGAACTCGGCGGTCCCATCAATCGCCTGTCCATCAAGCAATGTTGATGTACGGCAATCTTCTGTTTCATGACATTGTCACGAACGCGTGACATCATTCCCGAAAAGATGTGACAGTCCCGGGTCACCGAGGTTTTTGATGGTTCGGGTGCAAAACTTGCTATAGTCGTCACGGACGCGGGCTGATCATCCCGGCGAACGAACGTTCTTGTCTACGTTCAGGACTGGTTGAGTCAGATCAAACGCAGTGCCGATAGGCGGGTCTATGATGCATAGCCTGTTTTCAGTAGCCTGCTTTGCCGTGTAACGTCCGGGTAAGCTTGTCACAGTAATGTTTTTCTTCAGGGAGATTGAAATGACTGATGTAGTAATCGTCGCCGCGGGGCGTACCGCCGTAGGCAAATTCGGCGGAACGCTGGCCAAGACCGCCGCGTCGGATCTGGGCGCACATGTGATCAAGAACTTGCTCGCAAAGACCGGCATTGCGCCGGACCTGATCAGCGAAGTGATCCTGGGGCAGGTGCTGACTGCCGGCGTCGGCCAGAACCCGGCCCGCCAGGCCGTGATCAAGGCCGGCCTGCCCGACATGGTGCCGGGCATGACCATCAACAAGGTGTGCGGCAGCGGCCTGAAAGCCACGCATCTGGCTGCGCAGGCGATCATGTGCGGCGACGCCGAGATCGTCATCGCCGGCGGCCAGGAAAACATGAGCGCCTCGCCGCACGTGCTCAACAATTCCCGCGACGGCTTCCGCATGGGCGACGCCAAGCTGGTCGACACCATGATCGTCGACGGCCTGTGGGACGTCTACAACCAGTACCACATGGGCGTCACCGCCGAGAACGTCGCAAGGAAGTACGACGTCTCGCGCCAGGCACAGGACGAGTTCGCGGTCGCATCGCAGAACAAGGCCGAAGCCGCGCAAAAGGCAGGCAAGTTCAAGGACGAAATCATTCCTTTCGAGATTGTCTCCAAGAAGGGTTCCGTCGTGTTCGACACCGACGAATTCATCAAGCACGGCGTCACGCTGGACTCCCTGGCCAGCCTGCGTCCGGCGTTCGCCAAGGACGGCACCGTCACCGCCGGCAACGCGTCCGGCATCAATGATGGCGCCGCTGCCGTGATCATGATGTCGGCGAAGAAGGCCGAAGCGCTCGGCCTCAAGCCGCTGGCGCGCATCAAGGCCTATGCGTCGGCCGGCGTCGATCCGACCATCATGGGCATGGGACCGGTGCCCGCCACCCAGTTGTGCCTGAAGAAGGCCGGCTGGACCCACCAGGACGTCGACCTGATGGAAATCAACGAAGCCTTCGCCGCCCAGGCGATTGGCGTCAACAAGGAAATGGGCTGGGACACCAGCAAGATCAACGTCAATGGCGGCGCAATCGCGATCGGCCATCCGATCGGCGCTTCCGGCTGCCGTATCCTGGTGACCCTGCTGCACGAAATGATCCGCCGCGATGCCAAGCGCGGCCTCGCCAGCCTGTGTATCGGCGGTGGCATGGGCGTTGCATTGGCGGTGGAGCGGTAAGCAAGGTTTGCCGGATGCCATGAATCCGTAGGGCGGGTCCCACCAGCCGTTTGTCCGCAATTGGCGGGTGGTACCCGCCCTACCTCATCTTCGAGCGCATCCGGCTGAACTTCAAGCAGCAAGCTGTTTGGGGCAGTTATTGAATCTTCATATATATAAGAGAGAAATCATATGGCACGAGTCGCATTGGTAACAGGTGGTATGGGCGGTCTGGGCGAAGCAATCTGCATCAAGATGGCGGCGCTCGGCTATCAGGTAGTGACAACCTATTCGCCGGGCAACACGAAGGCGAATGATTGGCTGGCGTCGATGGAAGAGCAGGGCTACAAGTTCCATGCTTATCCCTGCGATGTGGCCGATTACGATTCGGCGCAGGCATGCATCGACACCATCACCAAGGAAATGGGTCCGATCGACGTCCTGGTCAATAACGCCGGCATCACGCGCGACATGACCTTCAAGAAGATGGACAAGA
>CBIHRJ010000052.1:0-42052 GCA_966212445.1 uncultured Noviherbaspirillum sp.
TCTTCCGAAAAAATGAATGACTTCATGATTCGATTATTTGTGGGTAAACCTCAGCGCTTGCGGGAGAGGGGAGCGAAGGCGCGACAAAGTCATGTCGGATCAACAATGTCGGACGTGAATTGAAACGATCTGAAGCCTGTTCCCATGTCCGAGGCAGAAGCGGCATCGTCTGGCAGTAGTGCCGTGCGCGGATTGAAACTGGAACAGGAAGCCGGTGACATTTGTACGACACGTTACATCGCCCGGATGTCTGACCTGACAAAACGTAGTTTAGAGCCTGTGCGGTGTCTGCGCAGCAGTAGAGCCACGAAGGCCACTGCAACCATCTGTCGGGGATTCATAGACAGGAGGTTGGAACAAACGCAGCATGGATCCCCGCCTGCGCGGGGATGACGAATGACGTGATACGGTACATCTACCGTATCCACTCACCTGCAAGCACAAGTTGCAAAGATTGCCAGGAACGCGGACGATCCGGCTTCGGTGCGGGGGCAGCGGCGCGCGCGAAGGCGGCTGCGGCCGTCTGAACCTGTGCCGGATCAAACCGCGCGTTGCGGCGGCACCAGGTGGTACATGAGCGCCAGGAACAGCCAGACCATCCACCCGGCCCAGACATTGTGCGACAGGAAGTGCGCGCCGCGCACGATCTGTACCCAGCCCATCGCCATGCCTGCCACGATTCCCGTCACCAGGGCGATGCGCGCGGGCCGCGGATGCGCGTCGCGCAGGGCGAAGTAGAAAGCCATCAGCGCAAATCCGCTCGCTGCGTGACCGCCAGGAAAGCAGTGGCCGGCGGCGACGTTGGCGGGGATGCTGTCGAGCAGGCGATGGAACGGCGCATAACCGCCGTAATCGGTGAGGTCCCAGGGGCAATGCATGGCGCTGCCGCGCTTGAGCAGCGACACCATGGCGGTCGAACCGGCGATGCCGGCGAAGATCCACAGCAGGCGGCGGCGCCAAGCCTCCCATTGCGGGATGACGAAACTCAGCAGAAAGGCGCCCAGTACGCCGACGGCGACCGCGATCACGACCAGGCGCAGGCCGCTGTGCAGGACGGTTTGCATGAACAAGTCGTCGCGCAGCGGAAAGCTGTGTGTGGCGGCGTCGTAGTAGAGCGCAGTCACCGCCTTGTCGAGCGGCGTCACGTCGAACAACCACGCGATCGCCGGCGCCAGCATCAGCGGCAACAGCAGCCGCCAGTAGCGCCTCCAGATGGTTGCTGCGCCGGTCACGGCAGGCTGCGATAGAGCCCGCCCCGGTACAGTTCAGCAGTGCCTTGATAGTAGGCGATCGCCTCTTCCAGCAACTTTTGATTCACAGCGATCGGCGTCTCGTTCGATTTCGCATCGATGCGGTAGGCGGCGACCTGCCGCTTCGGACGCAGCACCGTCAGCACGCCGTCGCGCAGGTAGCCGAGCGCTTGGTAGTTGCTGATGAATGCGCGGTCCTCGCTGGCCGGCGTGTGCAACACGTCGTGGCCGATGAAGCGCGTCGGGTAGCTGAAGTTGAGCATGCCGAGCAGGGTCGGTGCGGTGTCGATCTGGCTTGCCAGACGATCGACCCTGGCCGGCCGGATGTACGCGGGCGCGTAGACGATCAACGGGATGTGGTAGCGGTCGACCGGCAGTTCGGTCTTGCCGGCGCTCGATGCGCAGTGGTCGGCGACGATCACGAACACCGTATCGTGGAACCACGGCTTCTTGCGCGCCATGTCGATGAAGCGGCCGATCGCGTAATCGGTGTACTTCACACCGCCCTCGCGCCCGGTATGCGACGGGATGTCGATGCGGCCTTCGGGGTAGGTGTAGGGACGGTGGTTGGAGGTCGTCATCACATGCGTGAACGACGGCCGTCCGGCGCGGTAGGAGGCGTCAAGCTCGTCGAGCACCTGGTCGAACAGCGCCTCGTCGGCGACACCCCAGATGTTCTCGAACGGAATGCGCTTCGACGGGATCGCCATGCGGTCGACGATCTGGTAGTCGTTGCCGCTGAAGAAGGTGTTCATGTTATCGAAGTAGCCGTAGCCGCCGTACGCATAGCGCACGTCGTAGCCCTTCTTGTGGAATATGCTGCCGAGCGAAAACAGGTGGGCGTTTTCCGGGCGTTTGACGATCGATTGGCCCGGCGTCGGCGGCACCGACAGCGTCAGCGCTTCCAGCCCGCGCACGGTGCGCGTGCCGGTCGCGTAAAAATTGGTGAACAGCATGCCTTCGCCGGCAATGCGGTCGAGGTTGGGCGTCATGTGCTGCTGGTTGCCGAAGCTGCCGAGGAATTCGGCGGACAGGCTTTCGACCGAGATCAGCACGACGTTCAGGTGCTTCTCCGGGCCGGCGGCAGCGATGGTGCGCGGCTGTTCAACCGTATTCGTGTCCGGGGCGATCAGGCGGCCGAGCGTCTGGCGCACCTTGTTGCTGGGCAGGGTGACGTAGAAATTCGCGTAGTCGAGTTCGTTGTCCCAGAATGCGGCGAAGAAGCTGTACGGGCCGTTGCTGGCCAGTTCGGCGTTGTAGCGGTTCTGGAATATGCCGGTGCCGAGCAGGCCCGATGCCAGCCATGCCACCCCAAGCAGGAGCAGCCAGCTTGCCACTTGCCCCAGGCGTCCGGGGATGCCGGTCCGGATATCCAGCGATGCGGCGATGATCCTGCGCGCGAGCCACAGCAGCACGATGGTTGCCGCCAGCAACGACCACAGGATCTTGCCGACCGGGTAGGACTCGCGGATGTTGCCGATCACTTCATGCGTATAGACGAGATAGTCGACCGCGATGAAGTTGTAGCGCACGCCGAACTCGTTCCAGAACAGCAGTTCGGAAATCAGGTTGAACAGCAGCAGGTACAGGCTCGCGCCCAGCGCCAGCACCATGATCGTCTTGACAATGGGTTTGGCGATTGCGATGCGCGGGCAGAGCAGGTACAGGAACAGCACCGGCAGCATCGACCATAGTCCGGCGACAAGGTCGTAGGCAAAGCCCATCAGGAAGACGCCGGGCAGCGTCGCCCATTGGACGTCGTGGCGCGCATAGACCAGCAATGCGACGCGCGTGATGAAGGACGCGACGAGAAAGAGTGCGAAGAACAGCAGGGGCGGCGCGCCGAAGGGGCGCTGCAGGCGGGAGAACGCGCCGGAAGAAGACGAAAGGGACATCCGTGTATCTCGAAAGAAATGAAGCACGGAGTATAGGAATGCGCTGTGATGAAGGGCTGGGGATTGTGTGACGGATTTGTGAAGGGCGTGATCAATCGGGCAAGATCCGGGGCGCCGGCCGGGCCGGATGCCGCCGGGCATGTAAAGGCGAGGCTTGTCTGTAAGGTTTGCGCCGATTCGCCGACTGATGCTATGTCATGCCGCGTGCGCAGCGGCAGCCACATCAACATCACTGCATGAGACGGAGGACTTATGGTGCAGGCAATCGGATCACCAGCGGCGTACGGCGCGGCCAACAGCGGCGCGGGAACAGCAGGCCTGCAGGCGCAGCTCGCCCGGTATCAGAAACAGTTGTCGGAATGCGTGAACTGCGAGTCCTCCAAGACGGCCGAAGGCAAGGCCGAGATCCAGGCGATCTCGGGCAGGATCAGCGAAGTCAAGGAGCGCATCGACAAGGTGGCCGAAGTGAAGGCTGAAAGCGGACCGGCAGCGCTTGGCAGGAGTACGGCGGCGGAGAATCCGGCGCATTTGGGGGCGGCGGTGAAAGCCGGTGTCAATGGCGGATCAGACGGAGCGCCGCGGCAGGTGTTCGGGACGGTGGGGAGCCTGGTCGATTTGCATGCATAAGGCGCATGCATCGGGTTAATCGGGTTGTACAGGCTGTCGTTCGGTCCGGCAGGATCGAACGACAGGTATGCAATTTTTTTGATGGTAGTGCAGGCCTCTGGAGGCCGACCGCCGGATCTGTGCCGACAGGCGACGCGTTCCGTACCGTATGTCTCCTGGTCAGAACTCTTCCCAGTCGCTGCTGCTGGCGCTGCCGGCGGTCGCCAGGCGTTTGGCCTGCAAGGGCGCGGTGGAAACCTTGGCCGGCGGCGCCGGTTTCTTCTTCATCGCCACCACTTTTGTCTGCGTTTCAGCCCCATATACGCCGCTGAGCCGGAACACGCTGACCGCCTGCGCCAGCTTGCCCGCCTGCTCCTGCATCGACTCGGATGCCGCCGCCGACTCTTCCACCAGCGCGGCATTCTGCTGCGTGACCTCGTCCATCTGGGTGATCGCCTGGTTGATCTGCTCGATGCCCGCCGTCTGCTCCTGGCTGGCTGCGCTGATCTCGGCCATGATGTCGGTCACCCGCCGGATGCTCTCCACCACTTCCTGCATCGTCGCGCCCGCCTGGTCGACCAGCCTGGTGCCCGCATCGACCTTCTCCACCGAGTTGTCGATCAAGACCTTGATTTCCTTCGCTGCCGCCGCACTGCGCTGCGCCAGGTTGCGCACTTCCGACGCCACCACCGCAAAGCCCCTGCCCTGCTCGCCGGCGCGTGCCGCTTCGACCGCCGCATTCAGCGCCAGGATGTTGGTCTGGAACGCGATGCCGTCGATCACACCGATGATGTCGACGATCTTCTTCGCCGATTCATTGATCGCCCCCATCGTCCCGACCACTTCCGACACCACCGCTCCGCCCTTGACCGCCACGTCGGAAGCGGTCACCGCCAAATGGTTGGCCTGGCGCGAATTGTCGGCGTTCTGCTTCACCGTCGAGGTCAGTTCTTCCATCGACGAGGCGGTCTCTTCCAGCGAACCGGCCTGCTCTTCCGTGCGCGAGGACAGATCCGCAGTGCCCGAAGCGATCTGCTTGGAAGCGGCGGCAATGGTGTCGGTGCCGTTGCGCACCTCGCCGACGATGCCGGCCAGGCTGTCGCGCATGGTTTTCATGGCGGCCAGCAGGCTGGAACGGTCGTTGGCCCTGGTCTCGACCTCAACGGTGAGGTCGCCGGCGGCGATGCGTTCGGCAATGGCGGCGGCATAACCCGGTTCGCCGCCGAGCTGTCCGGTCAGATTGCGGGCGATGAGAATGCCGATCGCCAACCCGGTCAGCGCGCTTCCCAGCACCAGCATGATCATGAATACGCGGCTGGACTCATACAACTCTGTTGTTTCCACGGATGCCGCTTTCGCTCTCGCCTCCTTCTGCGCGGCCAGCTCCGACATCGTATCGTCCAGCTTGTTGGCATGCGCCCGCGCGTTCGCGAGTGCCTGGGTCAACTCCGCCCCGCGTTCGTCAAACTTCTCGTTGGCGGCAAGCGACAGCGTCTTCTCGACTTCCGCTTCATAGATCCGGGAGGTCTTGTCGTACTGCGCGAACAGCTCTTTCGCCCTGTCGCTCACGAACAGCGGCTTGGCCTTGTCCAGATAGTCCCGGATGGCGGCATTGTATTTCTTGATGTTGTCCGTGTTCGTGCGGCGCTCTTCCTCGGAGGTCGCCAGCAGGACGTTACCGCGCGCGCGGCCGGCATAGACCAGGTTGATGTTCGCCTCCTTGATGTAGGACAAGCCGAGCAGCTCGTTGGTGTACATCCGGTCGGCCATCTGGTTGATCCGGCCCATGTTGACGATGCCGATCCCGCCAACGATCGCGCCTAGCAGCGAGATAAGCAGAAAGGCGGCAATCAGGCGGGTTCCCACTTTCATATTCTTGAACATTTTTTTCCCCTTCATGGCAACACGTTATGCTTCTGTCACATGGTCAGGCTGGCGATCAGGCCGGTCATGTAATCGATATCGAGCGCGGCGCTCATCTCCGGCGCGGGCTTGATCTGTTCTGAAAACGTCAGTCGGCTGGAACCGTAAATGCTGCCGCGCTGGCAGACATGTTGTCTGTTCAGGAAGGTGATTTCTATAGGGAAACATTGATTTCCGTGTCAGCCCCGGAATGAATGTGCCGAGGGAAATCCTTACATCCTCGGGCTTAAGGTGATTTCCGGGAATGAATACCCCGTTTTCGCGGCACAGTCGGGCGCGCTGCTGCGTTGCTCCTCGCTTGTGTGGCCCGCCACACGGCACTCGTCGCGCACCTCGGCGGCCCCCTTGCCACACATCCCGACTGCACCACGCCAACGGGATATTCATCCTCGGAAATCACCTAAGCGCTCCCCTTCTCTTCCGGATAACGATGAACGAGGGCTGACCTGGTGTGGAATACGATCTGCTCGAGCATCGGCCGCATCGTATCCACGATGTTGCGCGCCTGTTCGAAGCTGCCGTTCTCTTTCAGTTCTTCGAGCGACTGGCACAATTCCGCAAAAGCCGTGGCGCCGACAGCGCGCGCGCCCGACTTGCTGCGATGCCCTAACGCCGCCAGCAAGGCCAGGTTTTCCGCGGCCAGTGCATCTTCCATCTCGGTCAGGTTCTGCCATGCGTTTTCCAGGAACCTGAATGCAAACTTGCGGACCTTCTCGGGATTGCCGTTGAAATGTTTCGCGAGAATGTCCAGGTCGATCAGGCTTGCGCCTTGCTGGCGGACATGCGCGCCGGTCGATGCATTCCCGCCCTGGGTTGCGAGGCCTGCCGCACGCGCGTTGCGCCGCGCGAGATTGTCTGCCAGCGTGCTGTAAAGCAGGTCCGGCGCAACCGGCTTCATGAGGACATCGTCCATGCCGGCCGCCATGCAGCGCATCCAGTCCTCCTTGCCTGCATTCGCCGTCATGGCGATCACCGGCAAACCGGCCAGGGCGGGATCGGCACGAATCCGGCGTGCAGCCTCGATCCCGTCCATCACGGGCATTTGCACGTCCATCAGCACGCAATCGAAACCTTGGTCCTGCAGCAAGTCGAGCGCCTTCTGCCCGTTGTCGGCGACGAGCACGCGCATGCCCGCTTCTTCCAGCAGTTCGGATGCCACCTGCTGGTTGAAGAGGTTGTCTTCCACCAGGAGGACGATCGCTCCCCGAAGCAGAGCCGGATCGGCCGCATTCTCCGGCGCCGGGCGACCGACATCCGCGCACGCTTCCGGCGGCACCTTGCCGAGCCGCACGGTGAACCAGAAAGTGCTGCCTTGGCCGGGTTTGCTTTCGACGCCGATCTCGCCGCCCATTTGCTCGACCAGGCGCTTGCTGATCGCCAGGCCGAGCCCGGTGCCGCCGTATTCGCGCGTGGTCGAGGTGTCGGCCTGGTGGAAGGGCTGGAACAGGCCGGCGATCTCCTGTTCCGACATACCGATGCCACTGTCCCGGACTTCGATATACAGCATGCAGGACGCCTCGTTTTCTTCTGCGGCGCGTATCAGAACGGATACCGCGCCGCTCGCGGTGAACTTGACCGCATTGCCGGTCAGGTTGAGCAACACCTGGCTTAGCCGCAACGGGTCGCCGCACAAGCGCCGCTCGGTGCCTTTCTCGATATCGACCGTCAGCGCAATGCCTTTGGCGTTCGCCTGCCCGACCAACTGCGCCAGCACATTTCCAGCCATCATGTCGAGTTCGAACGCGGTGATGTCGAGTTCGAGCTTGTCGGCTTCGATCTTCGAGAAGTCGAGGACGTCGTTGATCAAGCGCAGCAGATGGTCGCCGGACACCAGGATCTTGGCCAGATAATCGCGCTGCCGCGGCGTGAGCGCCGTTTTCAGCGCCAGGTGCGCCATGCCGATCACGCTGTTCATCGGGGTGCGTATTTCATGGCTCATGTTGGCCAGGAAATCGCTCTTGGCGCGGCTGGCGGCCTCGGCCTGTTCCTTGGCCATGGCCAGTTCCATCGTGCGGTTCCGGACCCGCGCCTCAAGCTGGTCGTTCATCTCGCGCAGTTCTACTTCGATCAGCTTGCGCTCGGTAATATCGCGTCCGATGCCGAGCACGCCGACGATCTGCCCGGCGACATCGAACAAGGGCAGCTTGGTGGTTTCCAGCAGCGCGCGGTGGCCGTCGTCGGCAAACGTGAGCCATTCTTCGTTCATGCAGGGGCTTCCCGCGCGCATCGCTTCCTGGTCTTTTTGCTGGAAGAATGCCGCCAGCTCGGCATCCACGAAATCGAAATCGGTCTTGCCGACAATCTCGGCCTCCGGGGCGCCGAGGAGGCGTTCGAACGCGGAATTGCAGAGGAGAAACCGGCCGTCCACGTCCTTGAGCCAGACCAGATCGGGTATCGACTGGATCAGGGTCTTGAGCAGCATGCGCTCGTCCGCCAGCGCGATCTCGGTTTGCTTGCGCTCGGTGATGTCGCTGAAATAGCCATGCCAGAGAATGCTGCCGTCTTTCAGCTTCTCCGGCCGCCCGACCACCTGGCGCCAGCGCATGCCAAGTTGCGGCAACTGGACCCTGAATTCGTAACGTTCGACGCTGAGCTTGTCGGCAGAGCGCTGCAACACCGCCATCAATCCCGCGCTGTCGTCCGGATGCGCAACGGCGAAGAGCGGCGATGCATCTTCCTGCAACTGCTCGGGAGACAGCCCGAGCACGTCCGAGAATCCCGAGCTGATATAGGGGAAACAGTGACGCCCGTCCGGATAACGCCTGTACTGGAACATGATGCCCGGCAATTGCCCGGCGAGCTGAAACAGCATGGTGTCGTGCTTGTTCACGACTTCCGCCAGCCTCGTTTCCGCGCTGATGCGCCGGGCAGTCTGCTCATCGAGACGGCGCCGCAGCGCGATGAGCCAATAGATCATTGGCGGCAACATGCTCAAACCGCCGCCGGCAACGGCAAACAGCCACGACGGAATCATTGCCTGTGCATATTCATGTTTCTGCGAATTCCTTTGTAAGGACCATCGGCTTGATGATTGCTTGAATTCCGACAGGACAACCCGCAAACCGCTTTAATGCTGATGATGATTAAATATGCAAATTATTACCATCAGGCAATCTTGATTTTCTTATCGTCCCCGGATGAAATGCGTGTAGGGAAATCCCTTCCGTGACGGCAAGGGCGCTATTCAACCAGGCGGTGCGTCATGCCGAATGGCTTGGCGAGACCTGGCTAGCGTGCCGCCTCACCCACCGCGACACCATCAAAGACGAGCCGCAATTCGGGGCTGCGCAGCACGCTGGCCGGAGTCACGGTCCGGCGCTCCCATGGAATGCGACCGAAGTACCACACCTTCCAGAAACCCAGGTCGGCTCCCGGACGATGCGCGAACAAGGTGGCGAACGTCTCCGTCTCGCCGACGACGACACCGGTCGCTTCATCCAGCACTTCGCGTACGTAACGGGAACAGAACTGGCGACGCGAGTGAAGATCGAAGCCGGTGTCGTAGAAGATTCCCAGGCGACGATCGGCTGCCGCGCCCACCCGCCTCTGTTGCTCCGGCGTCAGCGGAGTCTTGAGTCTGGCGACGGCGATGCGCCCATGGTCCGAGCGCGCGGCGAAACGCGATAGTGGCGTTTTGCGGGAAAAGGGAAACGCGCTTTCGGCAATCAATGGCTCGTCGCCGGTAGTATCGACAACGATGCCGACGTGATTCGTCCATGAACCTGTCGCGGTCGCCACTTCCCGGAAGGGCTTCGCCGGAACGCGGATAAAGACGACGTCGCCCACATTCAATATCGCGCCGAGCGCTGGAGTCGATACGGCATCATATGCGTCGATGCGCACATCCTGGCTGCCGGTGAATGCCATTGCATGCGACGAAACACTCAGGGCAGCGATGTGCAGCATCGCATAAAGACTGATCTTGAAACTCCGGGTCCAGAAACGCATGTCGGATCTCCACTGGTTGATAACCGTGCGGAGTATGCCAACCGGCGGCGAAGCAGTTTGTCTTTTTGTTCAAACCCGCTTGAAGTGCGCCGCCAGGTATCGTTTTTCAATACCTGCGAATGAAGGTCTTCAGCGTAGCGCTTGCGGCACGGATTGGTCGGGTTGGGGCGGCGTTCTGCGGTCTATGGTTTGGCGCGCTGAGTGCCCGCTGTATCCTTGCATGCGCCTCCGACGAGAGGCCTTGCGTTCCAGCGCCATAGCGCGACTGCCATCAGCACGACGGCAAGCTCGACAAGGAACGACCAATGCAGCAAGAAGTTCAGCCACCACGGCGTGTAAAGCGCCGGCACCGTGGCGAACGAAAACGGTGTCTGATCCCATGGCGCCAGCCATCGTATGTCTCCGACCAGGCTGTCGAGCACCATGTGGACCATGCCGTTGAGGGAGAAGACCAGCGCAAGCAACGGTTTTGGTTTGGCTTCCGCAACGAGAAACCATGCGACGGACAACAACAGCAGCACAGCCCAGAAGCTGGGAAAGTGCGTGAAGTAGGAATGATGGTGATGCTGCCGATGGTCCGCAAAGTGAAAGTACAGCATGTCAATGTCGGGCGCCAATGCGCCGGCAATGCCCGCGAACAGGAAGAGGCGGCGCGACATGCCTGCAATCGACTGCAGGCGCGGGAACAGGAGCGCCGAAATGATGTAACCCGCTGGTGCGTGACCGATGATCATGAATGAATCCTGTTCCTTGAATTGACGTGCCTGGCGAAACGATGGATTAGGCACGGGTTCCCCGAACGCGCCCTGCTTCTCCATTCATCGGCGCCACCTGCTTGCCCCATCGTCGTCAGGACAAGAGTATCTCCGACACACAGCGATGAATGCCCGCGGCAAACTGTTGGTGCTGCAGTTCGTCGAGATGCACACCGTCTACCGCACTGGGCTGGATAAGGTCCGCGGCGTCAAGGAAAAAGCAGCCGCGCTCATCGGCAACGCGCTTATACCAATGTGAAAACGCCTTGGATTTTTCTTCCGCGTTACGGAATTTTTCTTCCATGGTTCCGCAAGGCCGTATGATGCGGGGCGGTGAAACAAGCAGCACTTTCGGAGGAACAGCCATGGGCTCCGCCCGGCATCCCTGGATGACGTCGACGAGGGCAGCGGCGCCAAGAGCCGATTCGTAGGCAGTCACTCCGTACATGTTCTGCAAGTCGTTCGTGCCGAGGAAGAGAATGACAAGGTCGATCGGCGAATGCGTTTGCAGAAGCGGCAGCAACATGTCCTTGCCGTTCCGGTTGGGGCGGAATGGATCATTCCAGGCGGTGGTCCTGCCGTTCAGGCATTCCTCGATGATCCTGATGTCGGGGCCAAGCAACTGCTGAAGAATGCCGGGCCAGCGTTTTTCATAAGAATGGCGTTGCCTTGATCCTGGAATAATTCCCCATGACACTGAATCGCCATAACAAAGTACGTGTTTGCCAATTGTCATTGTTAGTGTTCTCTTCAAATGTTTAACGGCATGGACGTCTGTTTTCCGTTACTCCTTTTTATAAATATTCGGTGTTCAACACAGCGCCAGAAGTCCCGCACGGCGACATCGCACCGATACAGAGGGAACAATCATTTCCGGCATTGAATCTCAAAGTCCACATGATAATGCTCGTCGTGTCTCACCCAGGGTTTGAACTTTGCAAAGGCAAGCTGCTGGAGTTTCGCTCCGCGTCCCTCCGCGAAAAGAAGCGACCGAAGCTGATTGTCGAAGATGACCCGCCTGACACCGATCCCGTGTTTCTTCGCCGCCCGCTCCAACGCCAGAATATGGCCGGCCATCGCATCGAAGTCTATCGTCAAGCCGTCCCATTCACCTGTTGAGGAAAACTCGATTCCGTAACCGAACTTGTTCAATGGGCTTGCCGGTAGCGGAACGGAGCGCCCCGCTTGATCCTTCACGGGAACCATGAAGTCGACGGACAGGCCGTTTTGATGGGTTCTGTGCGGTTTGAATCGTCCGCCCGATTCCTTTCCGGTTTCTCCGTACACGAACCTTGTCGTCGGCCTGCTCTTCGCCAGTTCTGCATAGGCTTCGGTAACCACCCTGTATACCGAACTGTGAACGTACGTCCTCCCGAAGGCCGAACCCAGGCTGCTGTACGGCTGGAAGTTGACGCCGGATCGAGGAAGTTCCCATCCGTTCTCGAGACGGCCGGATTCAGGCGTCCCATGGCAGACACTTTCCGGCTTGTCCTTCGACATTGCATGGCCGGCCGCCGCCAGCAATCCCCAAAAAACGATTACGTTGAGCACAGCATGTCCAACATGTTTTCTACCGTTTGAATTCATTGGCATGAAGCTCCAGTGTGGAATGAACAGCGACAAAAGCACGTTCACCATGACGAAGAGTTCCGACACCGCGCGCTGGATCAGACGCAAGCCGATATGGCTACACAACGCCAAACCGCACCGCCACCCGCGTCCCCGCCCCGCCTTCGACGTTGGCTATCGTGCATTCCCACCGGTGCGCTTCGCATACCCGCTTCACGATCGACAGCCCCAGCCCCATCCCGCCGGGCAGATCGCTGGCGCGGTAGTGGCGGTCGAATACATGCGCGAGGTGTTCGACCGGGATGCCGATGCCGGTGTCGGTCACGATCAGCATGCCGTCGCGGCAGGCGACCTCGACACTTCCCTGCGGGGTGTAACGCACGGCGTTGCCGATCAGGTTGTCGAGCAGCAGTTGCAACAGGCCGGCGTCGGCGTCAACCACCGCCTGTTCGGGGATGTCGACGTCGAGCCGTACGCCGGCGGCCTCGCAGGCTGGCCGGAAATGTGCGGCGCTGGCGTCGGCGTACTTCTTCAGTTCCAGCGGACGCCGTTCGTCGAGCGACAGTTCGCGGGCGAGGAACAGCAGGCCGCGCAGGCGCGTTTCCATGGCGTCGACCGCGGCAACGATGCGTTCCGCTCTGTCCCTGGCGCGGCCGGAGAGCGCGGCGTCGTCGGTCAGCAGTTCGGCGCTGGTGCGGATGCGCGTGAGCGGCGTGCGCAGTTCATGGCTGACATTGGCGGTAAATTCCTGCTCGCGCTCGAGCAGCTCGCGGTTGCGGGCACGGTACTGATCGAAGGCTTCGGCCAGCAGCGCGACCTCGCGGTCGAGCCCCGGTTCGTTCAGGGGTGCGGCGTCGTCGCGTTGCACGCCGTGCGCGATTTTTTCCAGCTGGTACAGCATGTGGCCGGCAAGCCAGTAGCCCAGCGAGAGCGATACCACGCTCAGCACGATCAGACCGACGATCAGGTTCCAGCGCAATTGCTCGAGGCGTATTTCATGCTCGCTGGCGTCGTACACCATGTACACGCGTTCTCCTCCGGCGTCGCGGATGCCGACATGGTATTCGGTGTCCTTGGCATACCACTCGTGAATGCCGGCGGGCAGTTGCGCAAAATGCGCCGGCAGCGGTGCGGGCGCCTTTCCCGGTGCGCCGCGGTAGAACGTCATGTGCAGCGACGCCGACTGGAATGCCGGTGCGTCCGGAACGCTTCCGGGCTGGCGCAACTGGTTGTCGAGGGCGGCGTTGACGACCTCGTTGATCATGTCTTCTTCCTGTTCCTCTGTGTTGACGAACAGCGCGATGGCCTGAATCATCACGGCGAAGGTCGACAGCAGTGTGAAGCTCCAGGCGAGCCGCCAGCGCAGGCTACGTTTCATGCGTCACCAGGCGGTAGCCGCGGCCATGCACGGTTTCGATCATGCTTTTTCCTTCGGGCAGAGAGAGTTCGCGCCGCAGTTGCGACAAGTGGCTGCGCAGGGTGTCGCTGCTGGCTTGCAGTTGCCCCCATACCGCCTGTTCCAGTTCCTCGCGCGTGAACAGGCGTCCCGGCTGTTCCATCAGGGTGACCAGCAGCTTGAGGCTCTTGGGAGAGATCTTGAGTTGGCGGCCCTGCCAGGTGGCGTTGCCGCTGAACGGATCGTAGCTCAGTTCGCCCACGCGCATCGTGCTCTCCACCACGCGGCCCTGCGCGCGCTTGAGCAGTGCCTGCAGCCGCGCCTCGACTTCCTTCAATGCGAAGGGCTTGACGAGATAGTCGTCGGCGCCGGCGGAGAAGCCGGCGAGCTTGTCGTCGAGCGTGTCGCGCGCGGTCAGCATCAGGATCGGCACGGCCGAGCGCGCGTCCTGGCGGATGCGTTGCGCCAGCGTCAGGCCGTCGACGCCCGGCAGGCCGATGTCGAGCACGATGACATCGAAACGATGCGTGGCCAGCAGGTGCAGTGCCGTCAAGCCGTCGGGCGCGGCGTCGACTTCGTAGCCGCGTCCTTCAAGGAAATCGTACAGGTTGCCGGCGATATCGGCGTCGTCTTCGACGATCAGGATGTGCATGGCCGGCCTCGCAGCGAGCGCATGATGCGGCCGGCATCGGCGATGTTGACGTGGTGCATCGGGAAGAATCCTTGTAATCCTGCATCGGCGGCATCCCGATGCCTGGGAGAAGCGCCATCATACAACGGGCGCACCGGACACCGGATGGCGCGCAGTACAATACGCGAATGGATATTACCCTGCCCCAACTGGAACACGCGATCAACTACTGGCGTGCGCGGCGCCCGTCGACCGGCGAGGAGTGCGCGCTGTCGGCCGAGGTGAATGCGCTGGCGACGGTGTACGCGACAATGATTTTCAAGCGCGCTCATGCGGTTCCGCTGGACGCGCTTGACAGCGATGTCCGGAAGCTGCTGGAGGCGGTACGACAACCTATGCCGCCAGGTGCCTGACCTGGCACTGCGGCAACACGCGTTCTTCCTGTTCCCCGGCTTTTGATTTCGGGCGCATCTTGTGCGCCTGCCCCGCGTAGTCGCTGTCCAGCGCCTGCGTCACCATCGCCTCGTTCATTCCGCGTCCGCGCAGCCATTGCGCCACCAGCAGCGCGAGTTTCTCGAGTGCGATCCGATGCGTGGCATCGGTCTTCGCGTACAGCCAGTCCGATAGTTGCATGAAGTTGCCGAACGGCGCGCCTCCGAGAATCAGCGGCAGCGTGTTGGCAAAGCGCCCGGAATTGGCGACCAGGTCCCAGTAGCGCGCGAAGCGCACCAGCCGCTGCATGGTCGCGAAATCGATGCGGTCGGTGGCCAGGATGCTGTACGGCGGGTATGGATCGAACACCAGGCCGTAGGGGTCGGTGTGGCGGATGATCGGGGTGCCGCGCAGGCGTTTGAGGATGCCGAACTGGATTTCGTGCGGATCGAGCGCGACCAGTCGGTCGAAGCCGCGCGCGAAGCTGTCCAGGTCTTCGCCGGGCAGGCCGGCGATCAGGTCGACGTGCAGGTGCGCGTGCGATTGCGTGCGCAGCCAGCGGATATTGTCGGCGGCCTTCTCGTTGTTCTGGCGACGGCTGACCAGCGTCTGCACTTCCGGATTGAAGCTCTGGATGCCGATCTCGAATTGCAGGGTGCCGGGCGGGAATTGCCGGATTGCGTCCTTCAAGGCATCGGGCAGGTGATCGGGCACTACCTCGAAATGCGCGAACACCGGATCGTCCGGCGCCGCTGCAAGCTTGTCGAGAAAGAACTGCATGATCCTCAGGCTGGACCTGATGTTCAGGTTGAAGGTACGGTCGACGAACTTGAACAGCCGCGCGCCGCGCGCATGCAGCGCCTCCAGTTCGGCGAGAAAGTTGTCGAGGTCGAACGGCCAGGCTGTCTTGTCGAGCGAGGACAGGCAGAACTCGCACTTGAACGGGCAGCCGCGCGACGCCTCGACGTATAGCGTGCGGTGCGCGATGTCGCAGTCGTCGTACAACGCATAGGGCAGCTTGATGTCTTGCAAAGGCGGTTGCACGCCGGCATGGATTTTCATCAGCGGCTGCGGGCCGTCGAGGATCTGCCGGCACAACGCGGGAAAGGTGACGTCACCCCAGCCGGTGACGACGTAATCGGCGAGTTGCACGATGCGCTGCTCCGCCGTTTCATAGGACACTTCCGGCCCGCCGAGCACGATCGTCACCTGCGGCGCGACGCGCTTGAGCAGCGCGACGACACGCGTGGTTTCCTCGACATTCCAGATATAGACGCCGAAACCGATGATGCGCGGCTGGTGCGTCAGCAGGCGCTCGACCAGGTCGGCGGTTTTTGCGCCGATCACGAATTCCTGCAGCCGGGTGATGCCCTGCAATTCGCCCATGTTGGCGAGCAGGTAGCGCAGGCCGAGGGACGCATGGGCGTAGCGGGCGTTGAGGGTGGAGAGCAGGATGGTCATGAAAAATCAAGAAGGGCTTTTTGTCGCCATTCTACTTCTTGATGCTATCGGCACTGCCGCTTCTTGGTTCATCCCTTTTCCCAGTCCTGCTTCCCGTGTTGGTCAAACTACTGCAATATGGTATACACAACATCAATTTTGCAGTTGCTCTAAAAGAAACCTGCAGATTGCGTTGGCAAGCGCTCTCGCATTCCCGGTTCGGGCATAGATTTTTCCAGGAGTACCCAATGAGAATCAACCGTCTACATGTGCAGAATTTTCGCTGCGTCGAAGCGGAGGATTTCGAGTTTTCGCCTTCCTTCAACTTGCTTGTCGGCGTCAACGGCAGCGGCAAGACAACACTACTGAAGGCGATTGCCGCAGTCATGGCAACGCCGATTAACGGCACCCGTCGCGGCACCGTGTGGCTCCACGAGAAAGAACAATCAGTCAGACTCGCCCTTGTCCAGATGAAGGGAAGAATTCGATTCGAACGATCCTATCCTGTCTGCATCGAAGCCGAAGGGGAATTATGCGGAAAGTCTCGAAAATGGTGGGTTAGCAAGGACGGACCGGCCAGCCAGCCGCGTTTTGAACACACGATCTATAGCGCAATTGCCGACGAGGCAGCAAAAATCGTTCAAAGCGGAGAAGGCGCATTGCCCGTCGCCGCGTTCTACTCATCGGAACGCCGTTGGTCACTGACCGGAGCCAGCCCGGAACAGGCTGCGACAAGCCAGGATTCGCGTTTCGATGCTTATGTGTCCTGGCATGACGCGGCCCTCGACATGAAAGGGCTGGAGACGTGGATCATTGCGAAGTCTCTTGAGCGACTCGAAGCTGCTTCCAATGCATACAATGGTCCCGTCCCAGCGGACGACGAACTGAGTCTTGTGAACATCGCAGTCGCTCGCGCCATGGACGGAGCACAAGGTTTACGTTACGACATCAAACATCGACGACTTCTGCTGGACTGGCGGCAAGGAGACCCAACTCCCTTCGAGACGCTGTCTGACGGGCAGCGGGCCATGTGTTCTCTTGTTGCAGATATTGCAAGACGGATGTGCCTGCTAAACCCCCACTTGGGCGCAGAGGTACTCAGGGAGACGCCGGGAATTGTTCTGATAGATGAACTTGACATGCACCTCCACCCCGAGTGGCAAAGGCGCATAACGCATGCCCTGAAAGAAACCTTCCCAAAAGTTCAGTTTTTTGCAGCCAGCCACTCCCCACAGATTCTCGGTGAACTGCACCCCGACGAAATCATCCTTTTGCACCCCGACGGTTTTGCGCAACCGCAGGCGAGTTACGGCCTGGATTCCAGCCGGGTACTTCAGGAAATCATGGGAGCTTCAGCCCGCACCCCAGCGATCGAGCAAGCACTTGATGACATATTTTTCACGATTGAGCGAGGAGACCTGACAAAGGCCCGGGAACAATTAACGGCCTTGAAGGAATTAGCGCCGGGAATCGCCGAAATCGACGGCGCCGAAGCGTTGCTGAAACGCAAAGAGGTTCTCGGCCGATGAAATTCGTTCGCAAACAACCGGAGCCGGAATGGTTCTCGCTTTGGAAGAACGGCGACTCGCCCGATTGGTCTCCTAGCTATGCTGCATTGGAAGGACGTACTCGCCGTCAGCTATTGGATGCCTTACTGCAGGAACAAGGCTCGGTCTGTTGCTATTGCGGTCGCGGCATCAATGCCGATGACAGCCACATCGAACACTTCCGTCCACAGCATGCATACCGCAACCTGGATGTTGACTATTCGAATCTTCATGCCTCATGCATCAAGCACACGGTCCGGAAACTTCCTCTGCACTGTGGGCACGCGAAAGGAGAGCGTTTCGATGAAGGGCTAACGATTTCCCCGCTTGATCAAGCGTGTGAAGCGCGCTTCTCCTATACGTTGAATGGAAAAATATTTCCGGAGAATCCAGACGACATTCAGGCTCGGTACATGATCGAACTCCTGCAATTGGAGAATGCCGTTCTGCGCAATCGGAGGGAAGATGTATTGCGACGAGTTTTTGATTCTGCGTTCCTGCAGACCGCAACTGTCAATGAATTACGCACTTTGGCGCTTGTTTATTGCGAATCAGACGCAAATGGCCAATTGCAGGGCTTCGGGCATGTCGTTGCGCGTTTTGCCGAGAAACTCATAGGAGAGTAGAAAGCATCCATTCGGATCGCAGCATCAACAATGCCGCGCCGAATGAACCCCGTACTACTTCGCCATCTCCTTGTCCTGCAAGGCACGCCACATCACCTTGCCGGTGGCCGACCTGGGCAGCGCGTCGACGAACTCGACCAGCTTGGGCACCTTGTAGGCCGCCATCTTTTCCTGTGCCCATTGGATGATGTCATCCTCGTTCGCGTCGGTGCCGGGCCGCTTGACGATCACCGCCTTCACAGTCTCACCGCGATACGAATCGCGGGCGGCGATGATGCAGCATTCCTGCACCGCCGGATGCTGGTACAGCATCGACTCGACTTCGGCCGGCCACACCTTGAAGCCGCTGGCGTTGATCATGCGTTTCAAGCGATCGGTGAAGAAGAAAAAGCCGTCCTCATCCATGCAGCCGAGGTCGCCGGAACGGAAGAAGCGCTTGCCGTCGAGTTCGGCGAAGGCTTCGTCGGTCTTCCTCGCGTCGTTCCAGTAGCCCTGGAATACCTGCGGGCCGTGGATCCAGATTTCGCCGGTTTCGCCCTGCGGCACTTCCTTGAGGGTCACGGGGTCGACGATGCGCGAGTCGACGTTGAGGTAGGGCACACCGAGACATTGCTGCTTCATGCGATTGGGCGGGTTGACGTGCGACGCGGCCATGGTTTCGGACAGGCCGTAGCCTTCCATGTACTGCTGGCCGGTCAGGTCGAGCATCTTCTGCGCGATCGCCGCCGGCATCGCTGCGCCGCCGCCGGATACGCGCTTGAGGCCGCCGATGTCGTACTCGTTCAGCCGCGGGTTGGACAGGAAGTCGATCATCATGGTCGGGATCAGCGTCCAGGTGGTGACCTTGTAGCGCGTGATCAATTGTCCGGCCGCGTCACGATCCCAGCGCGGCAGTACGACGATCGCGCCGCCGGTGTAGATCATCGCGTTCATCACCGATTGCATGCCGGTGACGTGGAAGAACGGCAGCACCGCCAGCGTCACGTGATCGGGCGCCATCGGTCCCGACCAGGTCGGGCTGGCGACGGCGTTGAACATCACGGAACGGTGCGTATGCACGCAGCCCTTGGGCTTGCCGGTGGTGCCCGAGGTATAGGGCATGCAGGCGAGGTCGTCGGGGCCGGCTTCATGCGGGCGCGGCGCATGACCGGCGGCGAGCGCATCCTTCCATGCGGTTACGCCTTTCGCTGACGGCGCCGCATGCGGCGCGCGCACGAAGTCCGGCACCTTCAGGTCGGTGGGCGCAAGCAGGTAGTCGGAATAGGCGGCGACGACTACATGCGAGAGACAGGTCTTGCCGATCAGCGGCGCCAGGCGGGAAAAGATTTCCTGCGACGCCAGCGCGACGTGCGCGCCACTGTCTTCGACGTAGTGCTGCAATTCGTCGGTCATCAGCATCGGGTTGACCGGCACCACCATCGCGTCGGCGCGCATGATCGCGTAATAGCCGATGATGAATTGCGGGCTGTTCTGCATGTCGAGCAGCACGCGGTCGCCGCGCTGGACGCCGCACACCTGCTGCAGGTAGCCGGCCAGCGCCAGCACCTGTTCATGCACCTGCGCATAACTGAGCACCGTGTCGTAGAAGATGATCGCGGGCCGGGATGGATAGCGCAAGGCCGACACCTGCAGGTTGACGTAGACGCTGGTGTCGGGGGTGGAAATGGCGTGCGGCATGCCCGCCGGCCAATGGGCGTAGTGGGTGGTGTTCATTGTCTCCAACTGTCGTTTTTATAATGGAAATTCATTATAGGTGCGGGTCGGAAAAGTTGCAGCGCCCCCCGGCTGCGACAACGTACGGCGTGCGCTACCATCTGGAGACCGAAACGGGCCTGGCAGCGTGACTTTGCTGTCAACAAAAAATTCAACCACGAAAGAAAGACCAATGAAACTCTATTACTCGCCGGGAGCATGTTCTCTGGCGCCGCACATCGTCCTGCGCGAGGGCGGCTTTTCCTTTTCGCTGGAGAAAGTCAGCCTGGCGGACAAGAAAACCGCTGACGGCGGCAACTATCGCGACATCAATCCGAAAGGCTATGTGCCGGCACTGCAACTAGACACCGGGGAGGTGCTGACGGAGGTCGCGGCCATCGTGCAGTATCTGGCGGACAAGGCGCCGGAGAAGGAGCTTGCACCGGAACCGCGCACGATGGCGTACTACCGCCTGGTCGAGTGGCTCGGTTTCATTTCGACCGAATTGCACAAGACCTTCAGCCCGCTGTTCAAGCCGGCAACACCGGAAGCAACCCGGCAGGCGGCGTTCGACACTCTTGCGCTGCGGATCGATCTCGTCAACAAGGAGTTGCAATCGCGCCCCTACCTCAACGGGAACCAATTCAGTGTTGCCGATGCCTATCTCTTCACTGTGCTGCGCTGGGCCAGGCTGGTGAAATTCGATCTCGCCCGCTGGCCTGCGGTGCAGGATTTCCTGCAACGCGTGAGCGCGCGTCCGGCGGTACGCGACGCGATGCTGGCAGAGGGTTTGATCAGGCAATAGTTCTACGGCGTCAAAAAAATTCACTGTCGTTGCGAACGCGGCGGGCAGTCTCCGCCGTCAGCGATATCGCTGACGGCGGGAGATTCCTCGTTGCGCCGGGAATGACATTGTTGACGCTGCCGCGACAAGCCCATACCGGCGCGCCGTGCGTTGCAATGACGCCCACTTCGTTATTGCAAGCACATGACATCGAACATCAAACCCATTACCGGCAGGCCGCGCGTGGCGCTGGTGCTGCAGGGAGGCGGCGCGCTCGGCGCCTATCAGGCCGGCGTCTACCAGGCGTTGCACGAACACGGATTGACACCCGACTGGGTGGTCGGCACCTCGATCGGCGCGGTCAACGCCGCCATCATCGCGGGCAATGTGCGCCCGGACCGGGTACGGCAATTGCGTGCTTTCTGGAACGAGGTCGCACACAACGACCTGCTCGACATGCGCAGGGTGCCTGATCCGGCGCGGCGCTTCAATACCATGCTGATCACCATCGATTCGGTGGCCCGCGGCGTGCCCGGCTTCTACTCGACGCGCTGGTTCAATCCCTTCTTCATCGGCTGGCCGGTTCCGGCGGAAGAAGCGAGCTTCTACGATACCGCCGCGCTGGAGCAGACGCTGACGCGCCTGATCGACCTCGATGTCCTGAACGCGCCGGGCGGCGTGCGCCTGACAGTGAGCGCGATCAAGGTGACCTGCGGCCGCCTGCACAATTTCGATACTGCCCGCCAGGAAGTCGGCATCAAGCACGTGATGGCCAGCGGCGCGCTGCCGCCCGGCTTTCCGCCAGTGCGCGTGGACGGCGACCTGTACTGGGACGGCGGCCTGTATTCCAACACGCCGCTGGAGACCGTGCTCACCGACGAACCGCGCGTCGACACGGTATGTTTCATGGTCGACCTGTGGAGCGGTGAGGGGCCTGAGCCCTTGACGATGGAGCAGGTGCATACGCGGCAGAAAGACGTGATGTACGCGTCGCGTTCGCAACGCCATATCGATGCCTATCTGCGCGGCCACCGGCTGCGCAGCCTGATCCGCATGCTGCGCAAGAATGTGCCGGAAGGCGCGCTCAGCGAAGACGAGTTGCGCGAGCTGGACACGGTGGGCCGCGACACTACCATGCATATCGTGCGTCTGACCTATGCCGGACGCGACTGGCAAATGGCGTCGAAGGACATCAACTTTTCAAAAGGATCGATCGACTGGCGCTGGGAACAGGGCTACCTGGATGCGTTGCGTGCGATCGAGCACGGCGGCTGGCGCGACGAAGCGCCGGAGGGTGCGGGCGTGCTGGTGCACGAAGTAGGGCCGCCGACGCAGGACGAGCGGATTTCGAGGTGAGGTTGCTGCTATTGCGGCTGTTTCAGTTCGTGGGTCAGTTTCAGGCCGTAGCCGCCCCGGTTTGCCGGTTCCGTTTGCGGTTCCTCATCGATGTCGGCAAACAGCAGGCGCTCCCTGCCGTCGGTCAGCGACAATTCGACCAGCGCGCTCCTGTTGCGGCCGACATTGGACACCAGCAGCACGCTGCCTTTTGCGCGGTCGGTACGCAGCGGCCAGACGCGGTCCGCCTGCGTCCACTTGTAGACCGACTTCCAGTGCCCGGTGTCCTTGTTCATCAGTTGCAGAATGCGATACTCATCCTGCTTGCGCACGCGGGCGCCGATGGTGTTGTCCATATCCATCACCAGTCCGACGATATCGGAACGCCCCTCCAGCGATACCGCCGCCGGCGGCAGGTTCGGCCGCGCCGGCGTCATGGCGCAACCAAATAACAAACTGACAACGCCAATCAGGCTGATGCGGGAGGCGAGCGGAATCATCGTTTTCCTTTTTATTGCGGGATACCGGACCGCCGTGAGTATACGATATCGGTGCCCTCCCGCGCTCCTCGCGCGGCCCTGCTTCAGCGCTTTCTCGCCAGCGTCAGGCCGTCGCCGAGCGGCAGCATGGACAGGTCGATACGCTCGTCGCCGTGCAGCTTGAGATTGAAGGCCTGGAGCGCCGCCGTGTCCGCGTCCTGCGCCGGGCGGGCGACACTGCCGCTCCACAGCACATTGTCGACCACGATCAGGCCGCCGGAACGCAGCAGGGTCAGGCAGCGTTCGTAGTAGGCGTTGTAGCCGGTCTTGTCGGCGTCGATGAAGGCGAAGTCGACCGTGCCCGCTTCGCCGGCCGCGATCAGCGCGTCGAGCGTGTCCAGCGCGGGCGCGATGCGCAGATCGATCTTGTGCGCGACGCCGGCCTTGCGCCAGTAGCCGCGTGCGATGTCGGTGTATTCAGTGCTGATGTCGCAGGCGATCACGCGGCCGTCTTCGGGCAGCGCAAGCGCCACCGCCAGCGTGCTGTAGCCGGTGAAGACGCCGATCTCCAGCGTGCGGCGTGCGCCGGCCAGCTGCACCAGCATGGCCATGAACTGGCCTTGCTCGGGTGCAATCTGCATGCTCGCCCGCGGATGCGTGCGGTTGGCGGCGCGCAGCTCGGCCAGCACCGGATGTTCGCGCAAGGAAACGTCGAGCAGGTAACGGTACAGCGTATCGTCGAGAGTAAGCGTGCGTGTGGTCATGGCAGTTTCGCGGGAAGAAACAATGATTTTCCTGTTCGCCGGTTTTTCGGGTTCGGGAAAGCGGCTACAGTGCATCGTACACCGTCGAAAGGACCACGAGATGTCGCAGGACAAAGCCTCCCGCATGCCGGCCGTTTTCATCGGGCACGGCAGCCCGATGAACGCACTGGAAGACAATGCCTACACCCGCGCATGGCAGCAATTCGGCGCCGCCATCCCGAAACCGAAAGCCATCCTCATGGTATCCGCGCACTGGGTCACGCGCGGCACCGCGGTGACGGCGATGGAGGCGCCACCCACCATCCACGACTTCGGCGGTTTTCCGCAGGCGCTGTTCGACGTGCGTTATCCAGCGCCCGGCGATCCGGCGCTGGCACGGCGCGTGCACGACCTGCTGGCGCCGCTGGAGGTGCGGCTCGATCATGAATGGGGACTGGATCACGGCGCCTGGTCGATACTTCTGAAAATGTTTCCGCAAGCGGACGTGCCGGTGGTCCAGCTCAGCATCGACGCGACGCAGCCGAATGCATTCCATCTCGAAACCGGCCGCCGCCTGGGCGCATTGCGCGATGAAGGCGTCCTGCTGATGGCGAGTGGCAACGTGGTGCACAACCTGCGCACGATACGCCGCAACAACGGCGTGGAGTACGACTGGGCGAAGCGCTTCAACGACGCCATGCGCGACAGTCTGCTGCGCGGCGACAACGCGGCGCTGGCCGGCTACGTGCGCCTTGGAGCGGATGCGCAATTGTCCGTGCCCACCCCGGAACACTTCCAGCCGCTGCTCTACATCGCCGGCGCGCGTCGCGAAGATGAATCGCTGCGCATCCTTGCCGACGGCATCGAAATGGGCTCGATCAGCATGCTGAGCATTGCCGCGGGCCATCCCGCTTGAACTCGGGCATCGACTGCACGTCTAACTAGGCTTTGTTTTATTCGTGCACGATTTGATGCCATGTTGAATTTTTCTGTCCGCCGTACCCTCCATCGTGCCTCCGACGGAGCTTGCTGCACATGACTGCGACATTCCCCCGCACGCGGCACACGGTCCTGATGGTCGACGACACGCCGGCAAACCTTGCGGTGCTCGGGCATGTCCTGGAAGAAAGCGGGTTACATGTGCTGGTCGCACAGGACGGCGAGGAAGCGGTGCAGCGCGCCCGGCTGACCAGCCCCGACCTGATCCTGCTGGATGTGATGATGCCCGGCATCGACGGCTTCGAAACCTGCCGCAGACTGAAAGCCGATTCCGGCCTGCGCGATATTCCGGTGATCTTCATGACGGCGTTGTCGGACAGCGCCAACCGGCTGCGGGCATTCGAGGTCGGCGGCGTCGACTATGTGACCAAGCCGATCGAGAGCAGCGAAGTGCTGGCCCGCGTCAAGACGCACCTGTCCTTGCGCGCAATGCAGCGCCGCTTGAGCGAGCAGAACGCAGCGTTGCAGAAGGAGGTCGCACTGCGCCGCCAGATCGAAGATTACCTGCAGCATGCATACGACCAGATGGAAGAACGCGTACTGCAGCGCACCGGAGAACTGGCTCGTGCGAACGCCATGCTGACCGGCGAGATCAAGGAACGCTCGCGTGCCGAGGAATCGCTGCGTCGCAATGAAGCGCGCATGCGCCGGCTGATCGAGTCGAACATCATCGGCATCTATTTCTGGAATGCCGACGGATGCATCATCGAGGCCAACGATGCCTTCCTGCACATGCTGGGCTACAGTGCGCAGGATGTCGCCGACGGTGGGCTGCATTGGAAACGGCTGTTGCCGCCGGAGTACGCGGAAATCTCCGCACGCAACGAGGACGAGTTGCGCCGCAGCGGAAGCTTCGCGCCTTGCGAAAAGGAATACCTGCGCCGGGACGGCAGCCGGGTGCCGGTGCTGGTCGGCGCCACCACGATCGGAGATCGCACCTATGACGGCGTCGCCTTCGTGCTGGACCTGACCGAACGCCGCCGCGCGGAGGAACGCATCCGCTATCTTGCCAGCCACGATGCATTGACCGGCCTGCCGAACCGCGCGCTGCTGCAGGACCGTCTGCACCAGGCGATCGCGCATGTGCAGCGCACAGCCGGCCAGGTCGCCGTTCTGTTCATCGACCTCGATTACTTCAAGCACATCAACGACTCGCTCGGCCATCAGATCGGCGACTGCCTGCTGCGGGAGGTCGCCAGCCGATTGCAGCTTTGCGTGCGCGACGGCGACACCGTGGCGCGGCTGGGCGGCGACGAATTCGTGCTGGCCCTGCCGCTGGCCGGCGCCGGCACCGGCGCGGCGCTGGTCGCCGCGAAGGCGCTCGACGCGCTCGACGCGCCGATCCGCTGCAACGAGCATGAGCTGCACGTGTCGGGTAGTATCGGCATCAGCCTGTATCCGGAAGACGGCGCCGATGTCGATGCCTTGATGCGCGCCGCGGATACCGCCATGTACCACGCCAAGGAAAAGGGGCGCGGTAATTACCAGTTCTTCACGCCGGCGATGAACAAGGCGGCGCAGCGCCGTCACGCGATGACGAGCGCCTTGCGCCACGCGATTGCGCACAACGAACTGGTGCTGCATTACCAGCCGCAGGTCAACCTCGAAAGCGGCGCCATTTTTTCGGCGGAAGCGCTATTGCGCTGGCGCCAAGTCGATGGAGCGCCGATCGCCTGCAATGAATTCATCACCATCGCCGAGGAAAACGGACTGATCCTGCCCATCGGCGAGTGGGTGCTGCGCGATGCCAGCATGCAGCTCAGGCGCTGGCGCGAACTCGGCTTCGCCGATCTGACTGTCGCCATCAACCTGTCGCCGCGCCAGTTCTTCCAGCCGGCCTTCCTGGAAACCGTCGGCGACATCCTTGAGCAGGCCGGCGTGCCCGCCGACCGCATCGACCTGGAGATCACCGAGAGCCTGCTGATGCAGCGCAGCGAGGACAACCTGACGACGCTCCAGCGGCTGTCGCGCATGGGCATCAAGCTGTCAATCGACGATTTCGGCACCGGTTATTCCAGCCTCGCCTACCTGCAGCGCTTTCCGGTCGATGCCCTGAAAATCGACCGCTCCTTCGTCAGCGGCATCGGCCAGGACTCCAGCGATACCGCGCTGGTGTCCGCCATCATCTCGATGGCGCACAGCCTGCGGCTGAAGGTGCTGGCCGAAGGGGTGGAGACGCCGGAGCAGGTCGACTTCCTGCGCAGCCACGGCTGTCTTTCGGCACAGGGCTTCTACTACAGTCGCGCCATTCCGGCCGACGATTTCACCGAGTTGCTGCGCAAGCAGCGCCAGGCCGCCCACGCCTGATACGTCTTTTCAAAAAAAATACCGGTACAACGCCTGCACGATGCGCCGCTGCGATGCCGCGCCGAAATCGCTTGCAGGGCCGCCGCTGTTGCGCTGCCATTGCAGCGCCACTTCGCTGCGGTCCCAGTGGTAGCGCGCTTCCAGCCATGACAGCCGGCTGCTGTCGGCCACGTCGACACGCAGCATCGCATTCAGGTCGAGGTGATTGATCAGCGCATCCTGCCAGCTTCCATAGAAAAACACCGCCTGCCGCGTCGGCAATTCCTGCAAGTTCTGCACCGCCCGCCGGTACTGGCCATATGCCGCCGGCGCAGTACGCGGCAACGCGTTCCATTCCGCTTCGCGCAGGCCGGCGCCGTTGTACTGGTACTCCAGCGTCAGCGTGACCTTGTTCCGTGTCGTATAGGTGAGCCCGGTGGCGAGACGATTGCGGAACGCGGTATCGTCGGCGCCGTTCAATGCCTGCGACAGCAGCGAGCGACTGCGTCCGCCCGACCACTCAATGTAGCCGACGGTCGCGTCATTGAGCAGCAGCGCCAGATTGAAACCGAGCTGCGTCGACTGTCCTTCTTCCTGATAGAGCAGCCATTGCGGCGTGATGCCGTCTGCAAGCTGCTGGCTCGCGGCAAGCAGCCAGCGGTCGCGATTGTTGGTGGCGCCAATATCGGGACTGAGCGCGGCGGTGTTCGGCTGCTCTGCGAGTTTGGGAGAGTACGACGCGCTCAGCGAGCCGCCGTTCCATAGCGTCTGGCTGCGCAACATCACGCTGCCGAGCCGGTTCTTCTTCAGGCTGCCGGGATCGGCGGAAACGATGGAGCGGCTGGCGCCATCGCGAAAATAATCGGTCGGGTTGTAGCCGGTGGCAACGCCGTTGCGCACGTTGATGCGCCCGAGATCGAACAACTGCTCGTCGCTCGCCTGCCAGCTCAGGTAGGCCTCCTTCAACGTGTTGATGCCGTACTGGCGCGCCGGATCGCTCTGCCAGTTCATGTCCAGGCGATCCGCGAACACCGCGCGCCAGCCGGGCGCAAGCGATGTATCGAGCAGCACGTCGATGGACAGGCGCTGGTTGTCGGCCAGCGTACCGCTGCGCTGACGCGTCTGCCCGAGCGCGCCTTCGGCGAAGACATGCCAGTCGCTCGCGCGCTCGACCGTGGCCGGCGCCTGATCGGCCAGCATCAGCGCCGCCGCATCCGCATCCTCGGCCATAGCCGGCGCAGCCCACAACAGCGCCAGCAGCGGAACCCATGACAGGTGGCGCATCATTCGGGCTTGAAGCGCGGCAGGTAATCGCGCTGCAACCAGGCTTCCGGAATGTCGCGCCTGGCGTAATCCGAGAAGCGCATCACCGTCACCCAGTTCGGGTCGAGGCCATCGATGATCACCGTCTCGGTCGGCCGTTCCTGGCCGAGCTGGTTCTGGTATTTGCGGTAATACGCCGTTTTCAGCAGCCGTCCGCTCTCGGTGTAGAAGCGCGCCTTCACCGGACGGTTGTTCGAGGTATCGATCCACATCTCGATGTGATGGTAGGTCACGTCAGGGCTGATCGCCGCCAGCGCGAGTTTCCAGCAATGGCGCGTCTGGCGCTCGCCATCCTGCGTGTCTTCCTCGCCGGCGACGCTGGCCTGGTAGTCCTTCGCGAGGTTGACGGTGACGATGTCGCCGTTGGCGGCTTGCCCCAGCAGACGCTGCTGCGGCGAGATGCGGATGCTGGCCTTGTTGGACGGATCGTAGAACCACAGATCGTTGCCGCTTTTCAGCATCAGCTTGTTGGCGTCGCGTGCGGGCGCGACGAAGCGGATCAGGCTGCGGAACTGGCCACCGTTCTTTTCCGCTTTCGAGTAGACCGCCAGCGTGCTGCCGTCGGTCTGCTTGCCGTTGCGGTACTCGACCAGCGTGGTGGTGAGGCCGAACGGGAAGCCGGGATTGCGCACCGCGTCGCTGGCGGCGAGGATTTCCTGCGCGTCCGGCGCGGCCATCGCGGGCATGTGCCATGCGGCGCTTGCCAGCAGGGCCGCAATCGTCCACCTGCGCATGTTCGTTGTTTTCATCTTCATTTCGCAACCTCACACATGACGCAATGCGTCCACAATCACCATCTTCGAAGCGCGGTTGGCCGGCCACCATGCGGAGATGATCGCCACGATCATCATGCCGATCATGCTGCCCTGGATGAGCCCGGTTTCGCCCCAGACACGCGTCTTCACCGGATAGGCATAGACGTAGCCGGGCGGCGTCCACGTCAGGCCGCTATGGTTGATGAGCCATGACAGCAGCAGCGCGATCGATACGCCGAGGATGGAACCGATCACACCGAGCAGCATCCCTTCGCACACGAACAAGCGCCGGATGCCGCCGCGCCGCTGGCCGACGGCGCGCAGCGTGCCGATCTCGACGGTGCGTTCGACCACCGCCATGCTCATCGTATTACCGACCGTAAACAGTACGATCACGCCAATCAAGGTGGCGATGAAGCCGAATACGGACTTGAAGAACTGGATGGTCTGGCCGTAGATCGGCGCCAGCGTCTGGAAGTCCTGGATTTCGAGTTCCGCATCCTTGAAGGTCGTCGCCAGCAATTCCTCCAGGCGCGCCTTCGCGGCCGGCATCTGGCTGGTGTGTTGCAATTGCAGCTGGATCGCGGTGACCTGGGGTTTTTCGCCGCCGTAGAGCAGGCGCTGCGCTTGCGGCAGGTGCATCATCATGAAATAGTCGTCGATCTCCTTTAGTCCCGCGTTTTCCGCCTTGACCACGTTCAGGCCGGCGACGTTGGGCGCGCCGTGCAGATTGGCCGCGAGCATTTCGATGTTCGTGACATTCTGTGCGCCCTGCTGCGCTTCGTCCGGCTTTTCCAGCGAGGACAATGCGGCGATGTCGTCCGGCGCGCTCGGACCGGGGGTCTCGGCCTTGGGCGCGGGTTGCGGGCAGTTCTCTACCTTCAGCGGGCCGCATAGTTGCAGGATGCGCGCCACGCCGGTGCCGATGACCACCGCGTCCGGCATGGTGCCGGTCAGCGCCAGCGGACGTGCAAAGCTCATCGCACCATAGTCGTCCCATGCGCGCATCCTGTTCTGGTCGTCGACCTGGACGCCGCTGGCAAGCACCGTCTTGGAGACGCCCGCCGCGAAATTGCCGGCGATGCCGCTCAGCTGCAGCTTGGGCGTAACCATCGTCAGCATCGGCGCCAGCACCGGGTCCTTCTTCACCGTATCGATGATGCGCTCATAATCAGCAATGCCGTAAGCAGCCGGATTGCCGCTGCCGTAGAGGAAATAATCCTTGTGCTGGATCTGGAAATGGCCGTGCCCTTGCACATAGCCGGTCTGCATGGCGAGAATGACGTTGCGGCTGTAGCCGCCGAACAGCAGGATCGCCACCAGCCCGACGATCATCGCCAGGAGCGTGGTGAGCGAGCGGCGGCGGTTGCGCGTCAGGTTGCGCAGAGCGAGCAGGAAGACATTCATGCTGCCACCTCCTCGTCGCGGCGCTCGACGCCGGTGATGCGGCCATCCCGGATGAAGACCGCGTCGTCGGCTTCCGCCAGCACTTGCGGATCGTGCGAAGAGAACACGAAGGACACGTGATGCTCGCGCTGCATCTTGCGCATCAGTGCAATGATTGCCGCACCGGTATGGCTGTCGAGGTTGGCGGTCGGCTCGTCGGCCAGCACCAGCCTGGGTGCCGGCGCCAGTGCGCGCGCAATGGCCACGCGTTGCCGCTGGCCGCCGGAAAGCTGGCCGGGGCGGTTGTTGGCACGGTCGGCCAGCCCCACCGCATCCAGCAGCGCCAGCACCCGCTCGCGCCGCTGCGCGGACGGCATGCGCGCCAGCATCAGCGGGTACTCGACGTTTTCATAGGCGCTCAACACCGGCAGCAGGTTGAAGTTCTGGAAGATGAAGCCGAGATGCTGCGCGCGGAAATCCGACAGCGCGTCGTCCGACAGTTTCTGCACCTGCTGCCCGGCGACGATGATCTCGCCGCTGTCCGGGCGATCGATGCAGCCGATCAGGTTGAGCAACGTGGTCTTGCCGCTGCCGGAGGCGCCGGAAATGACGGTGAAGCAGTTGGGGCGGATTTCGAGGTTGATGTCGCTCAGGGCCGGCACGTCGACGGCGTCGAGGTGGTAGGTCTTGGCGACCTGTTTCAGGACGACTGGATGCATGAGGTTCTCGCAAAAGTGAAAACGTTGCCAATATATCCATACTGTATGGAAAAGGCGACGACTTTGCGACGAAATGCAGCCGGCGGGGATGAAATGCAGGAAAACGGTACGAAACGCGGCTGGCTTTCGTCACCCGTAGAACATAAAGCCTGACGATACGTGAGGGTCAAGCGCTTCTTTTTGGGTGGGGATAGCAATGTCTCCCATGGTTCTACCACATGATCGGGCAGCCCCCCTCTCAATATGCCCCCGTCAGGCGAATAAACTGCAAAGGTATCATCAGACTTGGAATTGAAAAAATGGCAACATATAATTGCCTTTCAAACAACTTCGAAGAAAAAACATGCTTTCCGTTCCATTTCAGGATTCACGAGGTTACTTTGTCCTCCCACAGGCCCCCGAAGAAGCCGGGTACTACACTTACGGCACACCTGGACAGGGACAAAGCCAATACGCACATCCGAGACTGATGACCTTGATTTTCCAAGTCGATTACCGTTGGTCCGCAAACGACAACCGCAAGTTTGGTGTGGGCAATATCAGCCTTGCAAACGGTGTGCGGCACCCTGATCATGCGACACACCGGTCCGGTTTGGAGGTTGACATACGGCCCCTGCGCAAGGATGGCAAACACATGCGATGCAGTCGCTTTGACAGTCAATATGATCGTGAAGCGACAGCAAAGTTGATCTCATTCTTCATGCAGTCCGGCCTTGTACGGCGCGTACTCTTCAATGACTTGTCCATTCCGCATGTGAAGAGCGCGAAAGGTCATGACGACCACTTTCACGTCGACGTGATCCTCTAGGAGAACCGCATGATCAGGATGTATTTCATCATCGCTTTTTTGCTACTGCCCCCATCCGCCTGGGCAAACGAAACCAACAACTGGGAACTGGTGCATAAGCCGATAACAGGCCAGTACGGCATCTACGGCGGTGGCCTTGGCGATCCGGTGGCTCCGACGTCGAAAGATGCAAAAATCGCCTTCTCGGTTAACGGAAAACTGGCGAAGGAAATGTTCGACGCCATGGGCCCGGACGTGAAGGACGTTTGTACCGAGGGTACCGGTGATCGCGTCCGCAAGAAAGACAACGAGAACCTGAGCTGTATCCGGACCAAGCGGGGCGAGTACTTTTGCAATTTCGGCTTCGATCTGAAAACCGGGAAGAGCATCGGCGGACTCGTTTGCTGATCCGGTTCGCCGATCACAAGGTCTGGTCCATCTCCTGCGACGGACAGCTGTCGTCCCGGTGATGCCGCACCACGCGCGCCGGCACCCCTGCCACCGTGCAGTGCGGCGGCACCGGACGCAGCACCACGCTGCCGGCGGCGACCTTGCTCATGATGCCGATTTCGATGTTGCCGAGGATTTTCGCGCCGGCGCCGATCATCACGCCGCTGCGGACTTTCGGATGGCGGTCGCCATGCTCCTTGCCGGTGCCGCCCAGGGTCACGCTTTGCAGGATCGACACATTGTCCTCGACCACCGTGGTCTCGCCAATCACGATGCCGGTGCCGTGGTCGAGCATCACGCCGGCGCCGATACGCGCCGCGGGATGGATGTCGACCGCGAACACCAGCGATGCCTGGTTGGCCAGCGCAAATGCGAGTTCGCGGCGATTCGCGCGCCACAGTGAATGTGCGACACGGTAGGTTTGCAAGGCCTGGAAGCCTTTCAGGTTGAGCAGCACATGGAGATGATCGGGGCATGCAGGATCGCGCTCCGCCACTGCGGCGAGGTCGGCAGTGATCTGCCCGAGGATGGTGTCGTCGCTGTCGAACACCTCTTCCATCAGGAGTTGCAATGACGCTGCGGCCATGTCCGCGCAAGCCAGGCGCTGCGCCAGTACGGCGGCGACGATCGCCGCCGGCGACGGGCGTTCCAGCACCAGCGCGTGCAGGCGCGGGGCCAGCAGGAGTTCGCGTTGCGCGATTTCCAGCGCCGCATGACGGATCTCAGACCAGACCGGTTCCGCACCGGCAAGCGCACCCAGCGGACGTGTCGCCTGCGGCGACACGGAACGAAGCGCGATTCGATTCATGGCTGTCCCTTCAAAAAAAATGGCCGCGGGAGGTTACACTCTGCGGCCATTGGAATCTGACGAAAAAACGCGTGCGTTATCCGGCATGCCCCTCAGGCTGCCAGAGACAACAACTGCGTACTGAAACATCTCGATTGTTCATGCGTCCAATGGAAAGGAGTTGGGGTTTGCGCACACCGTTTGCGCATTAGAGCATTAGAGCATATTTCGAATCGCCCCGTATGCGACCCAGCTCAAATGCAGACGTTCGTTTTTCATTCTGGGCATTCCCATGAAAACCATCCGCATCGGCATCATTTCAGATACCCACGGCTTGCTTCGGCCGGAGGCGCGCATCGCACTCCCCGGCGTCGACCGTATCGTTCACGCAGGCGATATTTGCAACGATATCGTGTTGCGCCAGTTGGCCGACATTGCGCCGGTCACCGCCGTGCGCGGCAACAATGACCGTGGTGCATGGGCCGACGCGCTGCCGGAACAGGAAACCCTCGATATCGGCGGTGTCCGGGTGCATGTCGTGCACGACTTGCACGATCTCGGCCTCGACCCGGCGGAAGCCGGGATCCAGGTCGTGATATCCGGCCACTCGCACCGGCCCGGCATAAAGAAAGAGCGCGGCGTACTTTATGTCAATCCCGGCAGCGCCGGCCCGCGTCGGTTCCGGCTGCCGATTTCGCTCGGCTTTCTCGAGATCGCAGACGGCGTGCCGCGCGCGCGGTTGCAGACGCTGGAAGTGGATTGACAAACTGCGCGGGCACGGCCCTGCACGCCTTCGGCGTCGATGTCCGTTTTTGTCCGCATCCTGTCCCGTCCGCGCATTTCGCCGCGCGCCCGCTCCTTCTACCATGCATGGCAGGAAGAAACCATCGCGAAGGAGCCATCATGTTGAGCGTGGGCATACTGATATTCGACGAAGTCGAGGTGCTCGATTTTTCCAGGCCGTTTGAACTGGGAAGACCGCGACGACCTGCAGGCGCACTATCCCGGATTGCAGGTACAGGCCGGCGTGCCGTGGGTCGACTGCGGTAAAGTAGTCACTTCCGCCGGCATCTCGGCCGGCATCGACATGAGCCTGCATCTGGTCGAACGCATTGCCGGACGCGAACTGGCGCTGGCGACAGCAAGACAAATGGAATACCACTGGAACCCGCATGGAACGATCGAACCCACCCCCGCCGCTTCCCGTCTATTTCTTGCTGCGTGAACGCACGCTGGCGCTCGACCTGATCGGGCCGGCCGAGGTGCTGCGCTACGCCAACCGCGTCGCCGACAAGGAGGACGCGCCGCCGCTGTTCTCGCTGCATTACATCAGTGCGGAACCGCGCATCGACACCTCGATCGGGCTCGATCTGTGTGGTTTCACCGCCCTGCCCGGCCATCTGCCGCAGGATGCCATGCTGATGCTGATCGGCTGCGCCGGCAAGGACGACGACTTCAGCAGCGCGTGTGCGCGGCAGGCGGTCGAATGGTTGCGGCGGCATGTGACGCCCGGACACCGGCTGGTCGGCATCTGCACCGGTGCGTTGCTGGCCGGGCATGCGGGCTTGCTGGACGGACGCCAGTGCACCACGCATCACAGCCACTGCGACGACCTGCGCCGCATCGCGCCGCGCGCGCAGGTGCTGGAGAATCGCATCTTCGTGGAGGATGGCCGCACCTACACCAGCGCCGGCGTCACGGCCGGCATTGATCTGGCGCTGCATCTTGTCGCGCAGATCGCCGGCCATTGCTTCGCCGCCACGGTCGCACGCACCATGGTGATCTACCTGCGGCGCTCCGGCGGCGATCCGCAACTGTCGCCGTGGATGGCCTACCGCAACCACATCCATCCGGCCGTGCACCGCGTGCAGGATGCGATCATCGGCGATCCCGCGCGGGACTGGAGCGTGGCGCAGCTCGCGGACGTCGCCTGTACCAGCGAACGCCACTTGACCCGCCTGTTCCGCGAACATGCGGGCGCCGGCATCGTCGACTACCTGCAGCGTATCCGCATCGCGCTGGCGCGCGAGCTGCTGACGCAGTCCGGACTCGATATCGAGCGCGTCGCGGAACAGGCCGGCTTCCATTCGAGCCGCCAGTTGCGCCGGGTATGGAGCAAATTCGAAACCCTGCCGCCGAGCCGTTTCCGCGAGGCGGACCTGGACGAAAACATGGCGAACCTGAACTGACGAGGGAGAAACAACATGCTGCAACTGAGACCCAACTGCGAATGCTGCGACAGGGACCTGCCGCCGGAATCGACCGACGCGCGCATCTGCACCTTTGAATGCACGTTTTGCGCGAACTGCGCGGATACGAAATTGAAAGGCGTCTGCCCGAACTGCGGCGGCGAACTGCTGGCGAGGCCGCGACGGCCGGCGGCCAAGCTGGCGAAGTATCCGGCGTCGACGGAGCGGGTGCTGAAGGCGGGCGGGTGTGGGGGGGCGGTTTGAGAGAAAAAGGCCTTTTGCACACCGATCAATAAATCTGCTCCCCCGCCTGCCCCCCGCCGCGCGCATCCGCCGCGCCCACCATGGACAGCGCCACCGCCTCCGCCACCTTGATGCCGTCGACCGCCGCCGACAGGATGCCGCCCGCATACCCTGCGCCTTCGCCGGCAGGGAACAGCCCCTTGGTATTCATGCTCTGGAAATTGTCCTGTCGCTTGATCCGGATCGGCGACGAGGTGCGCGTCTCGACGCCGGTCAGCACCGCGTCGTGCATCGCATAACCCTTGATCTGCTGGTCGAATGCCGGCAGCGCTTCGCGGATCGCTTCGATCGCATAGTCCGGCAAGGACGGCGCGAGATCGGTCAGGTGCACGCCGGGCTTGTACGACGGCTGCACCGATCCCAGAGCAGTGGACGGCTTGCCGGCAATGAAATCGCCGACGAGTTGACCCGGCGCGTCGTAATTGCGGCCGCCGAGCACGTAGGCGCGCGATTCCAGTTCGCGCTGTAAGTCGATGCCGGCCAGCGGATGTCCCGGATAGTCGTCGGGCGTGATGCCGACCACGATGCCGCTGTTGGCGTTGCGCTCATTGCGCGAATACTGGCTCATGCCGTTGGTGACCACGCGTTCCGGTTCGGAGGTCGCGGCGACCACGGTGCCGCCGGGGCACATGCAGAAGCTGTAGACGGCGCGGCCGTTCTTCGCATGGTGCACCAGCTTGTAGTCGGCGGCGCCGAGCAGCGGATGGCCGGCAAACTTGCCGAAGCGCGCGCGGTCGATCAGCGACTGCGGATGCTCGGCGCGGAAGCCGATCGAAAACGGCTTCGCTTCCACATACACGCCGCGTTCATGCAGCATCCGAAAAGTGTCGCGCGCGCTGTGCCCGACCGCCAGCACCACATGGTCGGTGGCGATGTGTTCGCCGCTCTCCAGCACTACGCCGCGCACCTGGCCATGGTCGATGTCGAGGTCGGCGACCTTGGCCTGGAAGCGGAATTCACCGCCCAGCGACTCGATGGTGGCGCGCATTTCCTCGACCATTTTCACCAGCCGGAAGGTACCGATGTGCGGCTTGCTGACGTACAGGATTTCTTCCGGCGCGAACGCCTTCACGAATTCGGTCAGGACCTTGCGGCCGTAATGCTTCGGGTCCTTGATCCCGCTATGCAGCTTGCCGTCGGAAAAAGTCCCGGCGCCGCCTTCGCCGAACTGCACGTTCGATTCCGGATCGAGCTCGCGCTTGCGCCACAGGCCCCAGGTGTCCTTGGTGCGTTCGCGCACGACCTTGCCGCGTTCGAGGATGAGCGGGCGGAATCCCATCTGCGCGAGAATCAGCGCGGCGAAGAGGCCGCAGGGACCGAAGCCGATGATGACCGGCCGTTGCTGCAGATTGCCAGGCGCTTGCGCGACGAACTTGTAGCTGGTGTCGGGCGAGATGCCGACATGGGGCGTGCCCTGCAGGCGCGCCAGCAGCGCCTGCTCGTCCTTCACGTCGACGTCGAGCGTATAGACCAGCGTGATCGCGCTGCGCCGGCGCGCGTCGTAGCCGCGGCGGAAGATCGTGTAAGCAACGAGTTCATCGGCGGCGATCTGCAGCCGCGCGAGGATGGCGGCCGGCAGGTCGGCCTCGGGATGGTCGAGCGGAAGGATGACGTTGGTAAGTCGCAGCATGCGCAGGTATCCGGAAAAATTCTGTGGGAGCAGGCTGCCGGCCGCGTATCGGGGACGGGGATGTTGGCAGACTGGTCAGCCGCTGCGGGCGGGTGGAGTACGGCACGCGGCAGGGCGCTATTTTACCCTACCGGTTTTGCGGGGCCAGGGACAGCGGACAAACGAAAACCGCGACGGGCCGAACCGGTCGGGCTTCAGGAAAGCGGGAGCGTGCCGGCGAACTTCAGCCGCTCCGATACTGATCGCGCAGGCTCTTCACCTGGTCATGATTTTGCAACACCCCCTGATACTGGCGCTCGACGGTGGTGCGCACGTCCGGCGGCAGGTTCCTGTCGAGCGCGCGACGGTAGCTGGCGAGCGCGACGTCTTCGCCGCGCTCGCACTCGGCCAGTATCGCCTTGTCGTCGCCCCCGCTCAGGAGCGACCTGATATCGACCCAGCGCCGGTGCACGGCGCCGCCGAATCCGCTGCTGCGCTTCGGATCGCCGCCGTACGCCCGCACCAGATCCTGCAACTCGATCACAGATGCGGCACAGGATTGCGCCCGGTTGGAGAAGAAGGTCTTGAGCTGCTGATTGCCGGCGTTGCTCGCGCAGGTATGAAATCCTTCCTCGCCGTCCTTGCTGGTTTCGATCAAGTCATTCAGGACTGCAATTACTTCATCGTTATCCATGGTCGCTCCGTTGCCGCGATCGCCGGGCTTACTTGCTTTCGGTTTTTTCAGAACCGGACGTGCCGGACGACTCCGATGCGCCGGAAGAACCGGAGGAACTGGTCGCTCCACCCGCTTTGCCGGAGCCCATGGTCCCTGACGAACCGGTGGCCGGAGGCTTGGTGGCAGCGCTGGAGGACGTCATCTCCTTCGCCATTTGCCAATGTTCATTGATGGTCGGCATCAAGGTCGATGCCAGCGTCTTCAGCTGGTCGTCCTTCGCGCGCTTTTCGATGCGCGACAACAGTTGCTGCACCTGGCGATGGTCGCTGACGCCACCCTGCGACAGGTACTTCTTGTCGAACTTGTCGCCGGACAGCTTGCTCAGATTCTGTACTTCCTTCTTGTGCTTGGCGTCGAGCTCGGTCGGCAGCTTGACGTTTTTTGCATCGGCAATGTCGCGCAACTGGTCACTCGCCTTGGTATGGTCGTCGATCATCTTCTGCGCGAAGGTCTTCACCTGTTGGTCCTGGCTCTTGTCCAGCGCCATTTGCGCAGCTTCGATCTCGGCCATGTTGGCGTAGGAGAGTTGCTTCATCATGTTCTGGTCGGACTGGCTGAGCGAGCTGCCGCCCTGGCTTGCGGAAGAGGAACCGGCGCTGGAGCCGGAGCTCTTGCTTTCCATCGCCGAACCCGCGCCGGAAGCGGAACCGCCCGTCGTCGCCGACGAACCGCTGGTTTCCGGCGGCGATGCACTCGAGGGACTTTCCTGGCCGGTCTGTGCGTAAGTGGGGCCTGCGCCGAACATCATTGCCAGCAGGCCGATTCCAAACATGCGCTGCAAGGTCTTTCCTTTTTTCATTGCAGATTCTCCTTGGGGAAAAAGATGGCGATTGCCATCGAACCACATCAAAGGGATGTGGAGGTAAGGAAGGCAAGCGGCGTGCCAAAGACAGGAATCGTGGTTGCGCAGCCATGCCTACCGGACGGACGACCGTCCGGCGGGCAGAAACCGGCATAAGCTGCAGAGAAGAGGAAAAAATTACAGTGCGGCGGCCATGTGCAAGCTGCGCAACGCTGCCGCACAAAAAAATGCCAAGGCTTTCGCCTTGGCATCAAGTCTTGCCGGATTGCTCCGGCAAGCGCCCATGAAAAAAGAAGCGCGCTGCTGCCCGCGCGACGGCGCGAAAAGCGCAACATCCGCCGCCTTGCGAAGGGCGCCGCAGCGCCTTGCGGCGCTCCCCTTTCCGCGCGGCGCCCCCGCAATCGTGAATCGAGCTAGCTACGCTGCCTCTTTTCGCATTTTTGTTCGATCGTGTTCAATACATTGCCTTCGGCATCGACGGTTTCCAGCAGCACGTCGAACCCCCACAGCCGCGCCACATGCTTCAGCACTTCCTCGGTCTGGTTGTTCAGCGGCCGGCGCAGGTACTGGTTGTGGCGCAGCGTCAAGGAACGGTGGCCGTGGGTGTCGACCGACCACACCTGGATATTGGGTTCGCGATTGCCGAGGTTGTATTGCCCCGCGAGCTGCTCGCGGATATAGCGATAGCCGGAATCGTCGTGTATTGCGGAAACGGTGAGCTTGTCCTTCTTGTCGTCGTCCAGCACCGAGAAGAAATGGAAGTCGCGGATCAGCTTGGGCGACAGATATTGGGAAATGAAACTCTCGTCCTTGAAGTTGCGCATCGCGAAGTCGAGCGTCTTCTTCCAGTCGCTGCCGGCGATGTCCGGAAACCACTGGCGGTCTTCCTCGGTCGGGTCTTCGCAGATGCGGCGGATGTCGCGCATCATCGCGAAGCCGAGCGCGTAAGGATTGATGCCGTTGAAGTACTTGCTGGTCACCGGCGGCTGGTACACGACGTTGGTATGGCTCTGCAGGAATTCCATCATGAAGCCGTTGCCGACCACGCCCTCGTCATACAGCTGGTTGAGGATGGTGTAGTGCCAGAACGTGGCCCAGCCTTCGTTCATCACCTGCGTCTGCCGCTGCGGATAGAAATACTGCGAGATCTTGCGCACGATGCGCACGATCTCGCGCTGCCAGGGTTCGAGCAGCGGCGCATATTTCTCGATGAAGTACAGCAGGTTTTCCTGCGGCTCGGACGGGAAGCGGCTGGGTTCCGCCTCCTTCTCCACCTCCGCCTTCTTCGGCACGGTGCGCCACAGGTCGTTGACCTGCGACTGCAGGTAGCGCTCGCGCTCTTCCTGGCGCTCGCGCTCCTCGGCGAGCGACAGCTTGGTCGGGCGCTTGTAGCGGTCGACGCCGTAGTTCTGCAGCGCATGGCAGGAGTCGAGCAGCAGTTCCACCGCGTCGATGCCATGGCGCTGTTCGCACTGGGTGATGTAATTCTTCGCGAACACCATGTAGTCGATGATCGCATCGGCATCGGTCCAGGTGCGGAACAGGTAATTGCCCTTGAAGAAGGAGTTGTGCCCGTAGGATGCGTGCGCGATCACCAGCGCCTGCATGGTCAGGCTGTTTTCCTCCATCAGATAGGCGATGCACGGATTGGAGTTGATCACGATCTCGTACGCCAGCCCCATGTGGCCGCGCTTGTAGCTCTTCTCGGTGGCGAGGAAGTGCTTGCCGAACGACCAGTGCGCATACGACACCGGCATGCCGACCGACGCGTACGCATCCATCATCTGCTCGGCGGTGATGACCTCGAGCTGGTTTGGATAGGTGTCCAGTCCGAATCCCTGGGCGACGCGGCGGATTTCCTCGTGCGCCTGTTCAATCAGGTCGAAGGTCCATTCCGACTGCTCCGGCAGGGGGCGCGGGCCTTCCTGCTTCGCGCTCTTTCTGCGCGAAGTCTTGCGGGCGGTTTTTTTGGTTTCTGTCGTCATTTCGGTTGTTTCTTGAACAGTTCACGGAACACCGGATAAATGTCGGCCGGCGATTCGATTTTCTGCATCGCGAAATGCGGGTGATGGTCGGGTATCTGCGTGTACTCCTGCCACAGATTCTGCGGTTCGCCGTCGGTGATCTCGACATACGCGTAGTACTGCACCAGCGGCATGATGCGATTGATCAGCAGCTCGCGGCAGGTGATGGAGTCGTTGTCCCAGTTGTCGCCGTCGGACGCCTGCGCAACATACACGTTCCAGTCGCTGCTGGCGTAGCGCTCCTGGATCACCTTGTCGAGCAGGTACAGCGCCGACGACACGACCGTGCCGCCGGACTCGCGCGAGTTGAAGAATTCGTCTTCGTTGACTTCGGTGGCCTGCGTGTGGTGGCGGATGAACACCACCTCGATCTTTTCGTACGCGCGCTCCAGGAACAGGTAGAGCAGGATGAAGAAGCGCTTGGCCGCATCCTTCTTTTCCTGGTCCATCGAGCCGGACACGTCCATTACACAGAACATCACCGCCTGGCTCGACGGCTTCGGCACCTTGATGCGGTTGCTGTAGCGCAGGTCGATCGGATCGAGGAAGGGGATGCCGAACAGCTTCGCGCGCAGGTGATGGATTTCCTTGCGCAATGCGAGCACGCGGTGGTCGTCCTCGAACTCCGTCTTGAGCAACTGGTCGAGTTCCGCCTCGGCTTCGCGCAGGCGCTTGCGCGACTTGGCGCCGATCGCGATGCGGCGGCCGATCGCGCCGCGCATCGAACGCAGCACATGGATGTTGGTCGGCGTCCCGGAGATGGTGTAGCCGGCGCGCTGCTGCTTGAACTCGGTGATGGAAGTGAGCTGGGTCTTGACCAGGTTGGGCAGCTCCAGGTCTTCGAAGAAGTAATTCATGAACTCTTCGCGCGTGAGCTCGAACACGAAGTCGTCTTCGGAGATCTCTTCGCTGTTACTGGCCTTGCCCTTGCCGGCCCCGTTGCCGCCTTTCGGCCGCTGGATCTGGTCGCCCTTCTGGTATTCCCTGTTGCCGGGCCGGACCATGTCCCAGACACCGCCGTGGGTGTGGCCAAAGCTGGGTTCGCCGATGTCCTTGACCGGGATCGATACCTTTTCGCCTTTCTCGACGTCGGTGATCGAGCGGCCCTTGATGGCGCGCGTAACGGCATCCTTGATCTGGCCCTTGTAGCGGCGCAGGAAGCGCTCGCGGTTGCCAGCGGACTTGTTCTTGCCCTGCAGACGCCGGTCGATGAGGTAAGCCAAAATGCCTCCTGAAACTGGTTGGGCGTTTATTATTACTCCCCTCTCCCGCAAGCAAGAAAGGGGGTGGGAGTGAGGGAGGTCGCAAGGGAGGCGGACCTCTTTTCAGGGGGCGCGCGCCCGGGACGCCATCGTTGCGTCCGGCTGTCTTGACGATCGCCCTCACCCCAACCCCTCTCCCGCCTGCGGGAGAGGGGCTTTACTACATTACGATGACTTCCGTACCCGCAGATACCATTCGCACAGCAGGCGCACCTGCTTCGCGGTATAGCCCTTCGTCACCATGCGGTCGACGAATTCCTGATGCTTGTTCGCATCGTCGGCGCTGGCCTTGGCGTTGAAGGAAATCACCGGCAGCAGGTCCTCGGTATTCGAGAACATCTTCTTCTCGATCACGGTGCGCAGCTTTTCGTAGCTGGTCCAGGTCGGGTTCTTGCCGTTGTTCTGCGCCCGCGCGCGCAGCACGAAGTTGACGATCTCGTTCCGGAAATCCTTCGGGTTGGATATGCCCGCCGGCTTTTCGATCTTTTCGAGTTCGTTGTTCAGTGCGTCGCGGTCGAAGCTTTCGCCGGTGTCCGGATCGCGGAATTCCTGGTCCTGGATCCAGAAGTCGGCAAACGTGACGT
>CBIHRJ010000053.1:0-41049 GCA_966212445.1 uncultured Noviherbaspirillum sp.
GGGCGCGGGCCCGGCGCCCGGCGGGCCACCCGCGGGGGGGGTGGGGGGGGGGGCGGGCGCGCGGGCGGGGCGCCCGCCCCACGGAAGTATTTGAACATCTGCGTAGCGGCCACACCGCCGGCATTCCCGGCGCGCTGCTGCAAAACCTGGTGCTGCCCGGCGCCATAGCGGGACTGGCCTGGTGGGCCGCGCCGCACCAGTTTCCGCTCGCCGTGCAAGCCGTCATCACGCTGCTGCTGGTCACCGCGCTCGGGCCGCTGCTGTATCGCGTGGTCTACCAGTCGCTGGCCGATTCCAGCGTGCTGGTGCTGCTGATCGTGTCGGTCGGCGTGCACCTGATGATGACCGGCCTTGGCCTGGTGTTCTTCGGCGCGGAAGGCTTCCGCACACCGCCCTTCTCCGACGCGCGCTGGTCGCTGGGCAGCGTCACGCTGAGCGGCCAGACCGTTGTGGTCGGGGCGGCGGCGCTGGTCCTGCTGGTCGCGCTGTGGCTGTTCTCGGAACGCACCCTGTACGGCAAGGCCTTGCGCGCCACCGCGGTCAACCGCCTCGGCGCCCGCCTGATGGCGATCTCGACCACGCTGGCAGGCAAGCTGAGCTTTGCCATCGCCGCCTTCATCGGCGGCCTCTCCGGTGTGCTGATCGGTCCGTTGACCACGATCTTTTACGACTCCGGATTCCTGATCGGATTGAAGGGCTTCGTCGCCGCCACCATCGGCGGCCTTGCCGGCTATCCGCTGGCGGCAGCCGGTGCGCTGTTCGTCGGCCTGCTCGAATCCTTCAGTTCCTTCTGGGCCAGCGACTACAAGGAAGTCATCGTGTTCATCGCGCTGCTGCCGATCCTGCTGTGGCGATCCTTCGCTTCGCCGGTTCATCTCGAGGATGAGGAATGATCATGCGTCTCTCCAACCGAATTTACGTGGCGGCATTCGTCGCCCTGCTGGTGCTGTTTCCGTTGCTGCCGACACCGCAGTTCTGGATCATCCAGGCCAACTACATCGGCATGTACGCGCTGGTTGCGATCGGACTGGTGCTGCTGACCGGCATCGGCGGCCTGACATCGTTCGGCCAGGCCGCCTTCGTCGGGCTGGGCGCGTACACCACCGCCTACCTGACCACCGCGCACGGTGTGTCGCCGTGGATCAACCTGGCGCTCGGCGTAGCGATCACGGGCGTCTGCGCCTTCATCGTGGGCTGGATCACGATGCGCATGTCCGGTCATTACCTGCCGCTGGCGACCATCGCCTGGGGCCTGAGCCTCTACCTGCTGTTCGGCAAGCTCAGCTGGCTGGGAACCTACGACGGCATTTCCGGCGTTCCCGGACTGACATTGTTCGGCATCGATATCTCCGGCGACCGGCCGATGTTTTACCTGATCTGGGCGGTGCTGCTGGCGTCCATCTGGCTGATATTCAATCTGCTCGATTCGCGCACCGGGCGCGCGATCCGCGCGCTGAAAGGCGGACGCATCATGGCCGAGGCAATGGGCGTCGACACCGGCCGCTACAAGATCCTGATCTTCGTGCTGGCCGCACTGCTGGCGGCGGTCTCGGGCTGGTTGTTCGCGCACATGCAGCGCACCGTCAACCCGTCCCCGTTCAGCATCAAGATGGGCATCGAATACCTGTTCATGGCCGTCATCGGCGGCGCCGGCTACCTGTGGGGCGCGGTGCTCGGCGCCGGCATCCTCAAGCTGCTGGAAGACCAGCTGCAGATGCTGTTGCCGAGCCTGCTCGGCACCACCGGCAACTACGAAGGCGTGGTGTTCGGCCTGATCCTGATCCTGCTGCTGAAGTACGCCCGCGCCGGCCTGTGGCCCTGGTTCACGTCGCTGGCGCAACGCGTGCTGCCGCCGCCGGCGCCGCCCGCGATCGCCGCCGATGCCGCCGCACTGCCGAGGCGCAGCATGCCGAATGCGGGCACGCCGCTGTTGCAGGTCGAACAGGTCAGCAAGCGCTTCGGCGGCCTGGTCGCCGTCAACGCGATCAGTTTTGGTGTGAAAGCCGGCGAGATCGTCGGCCTGATCGGCCCCAACGGCGCCGGCAAATCCACCACCTTCAATCTGGTCACCGGCCTGCTGTCGCCGTCCGACGGCCGCGTCGTGTTCCGCGACGAAGAAATCGCCGGTCTGAATTCGCGGGCGATTTCCGGACGCGGCATCGCGCGCACTTTCCAGCACGTGCAATTGCTGCCGACCATGACGGTGCTCGAAAACGTCGCCATCGGCGCGCATCGACGCGGCGAAGCGGGCACTGTGCGGGCGATGCTGAACCTGGACCGCGCCGACGAAGCACGCCTGCTGAAGGAAGCTGCGCGTGCGCTGGAACAGGTCGGCCTGAAAGACCTGATGCATGAACAGGCCGGCAATCTCGCGCTGGGACAGCAGCGCATTCTGGAAATCGCACGCGCGCTGTGCTGCGACCCGGTGCTGCTGTTGCTGGACGAGCCGGCCGCAGGCCTGCGCTACCAGGAAAAGCAGGCGCTGGCCGAGGTGCTGCGCCAGCTGCGCGCCGGCGGCATGAGCATCCTGCTGGTGGAACACGACATGGAGTTTGTGATGCAACTGACCGATCACATCGTGGTGATGGAGTTCGGCACCAAGATCGCGGAAGGCACGCCGGAGGAAATCCAGCGGCATCCGGCGGTGATCGAAGCCTATCTCGGAGGTGCGCAATGAGCGAGATCCTGCTGGAAGTGGACAAGCTGCGCGTGCGTTACGGCAAGGTCGAAGCCTTGCACGAAGTGAGCATCAAGCTCGAACGCGGCAGCATCGCCACCGTGATCGGACCCAACGGCGCCGGCAAGTCGACGCTGCTCAACGCCATCATGGGCGTGCTGCCGGCGCAGGGCGACATCCGCTATCGCGGCCGCTCGCTACGGCGCGATTCGCTGGAACAGCGCGTGCTGGCCGGCATCGGCCTGGTGCCCGAGCGGCGCGAACTGTTTTCATCAATGTCGGTGGAAGACAACCTGGTGCTGGGCGGCTTCCGCCGTTTGCGGCTGGGCGACAAGAATCCGCTGGACCAGCTCGACACCGTGTACGACCTGTTCCCGCGCCTGAAGGAGCGCCGCACCCAGCAGTCCGGCACGCTGTCCGGCGGCGAACGCCAGATGCTGGCGATCGGCCGCGCGCTGATGGCCAAGCCGGACCTGCTGATGCTGGACGAACCCAGCCTGGGACTGGCGCCGCTGATCGTCAAGGAGATCCTGCGCATCGTGTCGGAACTGAGGAAGACCGGCATCTCGGTGCTGCTGATCGAACAGAACGCGCGCGCCGCGCTGCAGACCGCCGACTACGGCTACGTGCTGGAACTGGGCAAGGTGTCGATCGAAGGAGCTTCAGCACAACTGGCCGACGATCCGCAGATCGTGCAGGCCTATCTCGGTTTCGGAAAACATTAACTCACACTCGCGAAGGAACAGTATGAAAGTCATCAGCCCCAACGATGTCGGCGCCCTCATCAAGGACGACGCCACCATTTTCCTTGGCGGCCTCGCGATGATGGGCTTTGCCGAAGAAATCGCCAAAGGCATCGAACGCAGCTTCCTCGCCACCGGACATCCGCGCAACTTGAGCACCTGGGCCTGCGGCGCCATCGGCAACGCGAAGGACGGCGGCATGGTGCACTTCGCGCACGAGGGCATGATCAAGCGCACCGTCGCCGGCCATTTCGGTCAGACCGGCGCCGAGATGATGAAGATGGTGTTCGAGGGCAAGGTCGAGGCGTACAACTTTCCGCAGGGTTCGCTGTCGCACCTGACGCGGCACATCGCGAACCGGTCGCCGGGCCTGCTGACCAAGGTCGGCCTCGGCACCTTCGTCGATCCGCGCATCGAGGGCGGCAAGCTCAACGCCGGCTGCAGCGAAGACCTGGTGCAACTGGTGGAATTCAATGGCGAGGAATGGCTGTTCTATCCCTGCCCGAAGATCGATGTGGCCATCATCCGCGGCACCTACGCCGACGAGAACGGCAACATCTCGCTGGACAAGGAAGGCGTGCTGCTGGAACAGATCTCGGTGGCGCAGGCGGCCAAGGCCTGCGGCGGCATCGTGATCGCGCAGGTCGAGAAAATCGTGAAGACCGGCAGCCTGCATCCGAAGTCGGTGAAGATTCCCGGCCTCTCGGTCGACTACGTGGTGCTGGGCCAGCCGGAAAACCACATGCAAACCATCACCACCCAGTTCAGCCCGGCGTTGGCGGGCGATATCCGCGTTCCGGTCAACAGCATCGAGACGATGCCGCTGGACGAACGCAAGGTGATCGCGCGCCGTGCCGCGCTGGAACTGACACCGGGCGCCATCACCAACCTCGGCATCGGCATTCCTGCCGGAGTGCCGTCGGTGGCCGCCGAGGAAGGCGTCGCCGACCTGCTGACGCTGAGCGTGGAAAGCGGCGTGAACGGCGGCGTGCCGGCGCAGGGCGGCGATTTCGGCATGGCGTTCAATGCCGAGTCCATCATCGACCAACCGCTGCAGTTCGATTTTTACGACGGCGGCGGCCTGGACGCGAGCTTCCTGGGCCTGGCGCAGACCGATACACACGGCAATGTCAACGTCAGCAAGTTCAACGGCCGACCGGTAGGCTGCGGCGGCTTCATCAACATCACGCGCTCGACGAAAAAACTGATCTTCTGCGGCACCTTCACCGCCGGCGGCCTGGACGTCGCGGTAACCGACGGCAAGCTCACGATCAGAAAGGAAGGCAAGGCCCGCAAGTTCGTCGAACAGGTGGAGCAGATCACCTTCAACGGCCACGACGCGGCGTTGCGCAGGCAAACCGTGGTCTTCATCACCGAGCGCGCGGTCTTCAAGCTCACCACCGACGGCCTGGAACTGATCGAGATCGCACCGGGCATCGACCTGGAGCGCGATGTGCTGGCGCACATGGCGTTCCGCCCGATCATGCGCAACGTGCGCACCATGGACCCGAAGATGTTCGAAGAAAAATGGGGCGGGCTGGCCGCGGCATTGGGCGTGAAAGCAGACGCACAGGCTTGAGCATGGCCTCCTACACCCCGCCGCTGAAGGATATGCAGTTCGTACTGTCCGACCTGCTCGATGCGCCGGCCATGCTGGCGCGGTTGCCCGGCTTCGAAGAAGTGGATGCGGAACTGATCGCGCAGGTGCTGGAAGAAGCCGGGCGTTTTGCGTCCGAAGTGCTGTTTCCGATCAACACCGGCGGCGACCGCGAAGGCTGCCGTTTCGACAACGGCGAGGTCGGCACGCCGGCCGGTTTCGCCGATGCCTACCGCCAGTTTTGCGACGGCGGCTGGCCGGCGATGACCTGTGCGCCGGAACACGGCGGCCAGGGTTTGCCGCGCGTGCTCGACTGCGCGCTGGTCGAAATGCTGTCCGCCGCCAACCACGGCTGGACCATGTACCCCGGCCTCCTGCACGGCGCCTATGCCTGCCTGAGCCGTCATGCGAGCGAGGATCTGAAGGCGCGCTATCTGCCGAAGATCGTCAGCGGCGAATGGCTGGCGACGATGTGCCTGACGGAACCGGCGGCCGGCAGCGACCTCGGCCTGCTGCGCACCAAGGCCGTTGCAGCGGATGACGGCAGCGTGCGCATCACCGGCAACAAGATTTTCATTTCCGGCGGCGAGCAGGACATGACGGAAAACATTGTGCACCTGGTGCTGGCACGCCTGCCCGATGCGCCGGCCGGCAGCAAGGGCATCTCGCTGTTCCTCGCACCCAAGTTCCTGCCTGACGGCACCCGCAACGCGGTGCACTGCACCGGCATCGAACACAAGATGGGCCTGCGCGGCAGCGCCACCTGCTCGATGCAATTCGACGGCGCCACCGGCTGGCTGATCGGCGAACCGCACCGCGGCCTGGCTGCGATGTTCGTGATGATGAACGCCGCGCGCCTGAATACCGGCATCCAGGCGCTGGGGGTGGCCGATGCCGCGCGCCAGCAGGCGCAGGCCTATGCGCAGGAGCGGCTGCAGCTGAAAGCGCCGATGCGGTCCGGCCGTGAGCACGAGGCCGCCGATCCCATCATCATGCACCCGCCGGTGCAGCGCCTGCTGATGACGCAGCGCGCGATCGTCGAAGGCGGCCGCATGCTGGCGTACTGGACCGCCCTGCAGCTCGACGCCGCCGAACGCCATCCCGATGCGGCGGCAAGGCACGCGCTGCACGAGCAGGTCTCGCTGATCACGCCCATCATCAAAGCGATGTTCTCCGACCAGGGATTCCAGTCCACCAGCCTCGCGCTGCAGGTGTTCGGCGGTCACGGCTATATCTGCGAAACCGGCATCGAGCAGTACCTGCGCGATGTGCGCGTGATGATGCTGTATGAAGGCACCAACGAGATCCAGGCGGTGGACCTGCTGGTGCGCAAGGTGCTGGGCGACGGCGGCGCGCGGCTGGACCGCTTGCTGGCCGGGATCGAAACCGATGCACACAGTAGACACGCCGGACAGCATGCCGCCTGGGCCGGCATGCTGCTGGAGCTGACGCGGCAGACCGGACTGACGGCGCAATCGATCGCGGCCGCCGCGGCCACGCGCCCCGAACTGCCTTACCGGATCGCGGGCGAGATGCTGCGCCTCGTCGGCCATTGCGCGCTGGCGTGGATGTGGCTGCGCGCAGCGAATACGGCCGCGCAACGGCAGGAGCACGATCCGGCGTTCTGCCGCGGCAAGCTCGATACCGCGCGCTACTACTTCACGTGCATGCTGCCGGAGGCGCGGCAACTGCTCGGCGTCATCGACGCCTGCCTGCACGATGGCACGGCATCGCCTGTGCTCTTCGGCGATTGACCGTCCATGCATGCTGCCTTGCCGCCCGGCCACGACATGACCGATCCGAATATCGAAGGCGAATGGAAGCCGCTCGACCAGCACCGCCTGTTGCGGCTGGTCGGCTACAACTGCCGCAGGGTCCACCTGCGGATCGCGCCGCTGTTCATGGAACGGATGGCGCAATACGAACTGCGTCAGGTCGACTACACCATCCTCACGCTCGCCAACATCAACCCCGATCTCAACCAGAAGCGCCTGGCGCAGGCCATACATGTGTCGCCGCCTAACCTGACGCCGCTGCTGGACCGGCTGGAGAAACGCGGGCTGCTCAATCGCAAGCGCAACCCCGCGGACAAGCGCTCGCAAGTGCTGGCATTGACGGACGCGGGAAAAAACCTGTGCGGCAAGGCCGACCAGACCGCGCTTGAACTCGAAAACGAAGCGACTGCGGCGCTTGCAAATGATGAACTTGCCGAACTGCTGCGGCTGCTGCAAAAGATATTCCTGCGCAACGAGGAACGGTAAGCCTGCCGTTCCGGCGTGCCCGCAGTCATGACGAAAGGAGGTCCGAGACAAATAACAGGTAACCGGAAAATCAAAAAAACAAACCACAGACATCAATCATCAGCACCGGAGACTCAACACATGAAGAAGCTTCTCTGCAGCGCGCTTGCTGCTTCCGCAGGACTTGCATTCGGCACCGCCTCGGCCCAGGACAACGTCACCGTCTACGGCCTCATCGATACCGGCGTCGAGTACGTGACCAACGCCAACGCAGCCGGCGATTCCGCAGTCAAAATGCCCTCCCTGACCGGCACCCTGCCCTCGCGCATCGGCTTCAAGGGCAGCGAAGACCTGGGCAACGATCTCAAGGTATTGTTCGTGCTCGAATCCGGCTTCGCGCCGGACACCGGCGCCATGGGCCAAGGCAACCGCCTGTTCGGCCGCCAGGCCTACGTCGGCTTGCAGAACGGCTACGGCAGCTTCACCTTCGGCCGCCAGGTCAACATGACCTACCTGGTCGGCTTCAAGGCCGACGTGATGGGGCCCAACATCCATAGCATCGGCAGCCTCGACTCCTACCTGCCCAATGCGCGCAGCGACAACGCGATCGGCTACCTGGGCAAGTTTTCCGCGTTCACCCTCGGCGCGACCTACAGCTTCGGACGCGATGCCTCCGCGGCGGGCGGGCCGGCGGCGACCAATTGCGCGGGTGAAGTGGCAGGTAATTCCAAGGCCTGTCGGCAGGTGACGGCATTGCTCGACTACGACAACAAGTCCTGGGGCATGGCCGGCGCCTACGATATCCGCTACGGCAATACCGGAGCAGCCTTCGGCCTGACCAGCAGCGATTATTACGACGAGCACGTTTCGCTCAACGGCTACGTCATGCTCGGCAAGACCAAGCTGGGCGCAGGCCTCATCAAGCACAAGACCCACACCGCAACCGATACCAGGTCCGACCTGTACTTTGCGGGCATCAGCCATCCGTTCAGCAGCAACCTGGTGCTGGATACACAGCTCGCCCGCCTCGACATCAAGAATTCGTCGAACGATACGACCCTGCTCACCGCACGCGCGACCTACAAGCTGTCCAAGCGCACCGCGCTGTACACCTCCGTCGGCCACGTGAGCAACAGCGGCACTGCCGCAGTAGCGGTCGATGCGGCCGGTTCGATCGGTGCGGGCATGAGCCAGACCGGCATCATGGCGGGCGTGCGGCATTTCTTCTGAAGTCGCCCGCTTCAATCGCAGAAACGGCGCCGCCTTGCAGTGGAAGCGCAAGGCGGCGCCGCCGGAGAAAAGCTGGTCGAGGAGGTCAGCCGCTCTGTGGTGAACATGCTTTCGTCGTCTTGATTTCCGGCTTCTGTGTAGTACAACCGGCCTCACCGTTCACATATCGGTTCCGGTTGCTGTGAGCTTCATGGATATTTGGCGTTTGCGGATTTTTTGCAACTATTGCAACTTAATTGGTAATATGTTGCCTCTTTTTTAACATTCGCCAGGTGAAAAGAGAAATATGGCCAGACCTTCGTTCAACAGTGCCTGGAATGCCTTCATCGCAGTCCGAATTCCTGTTACCGCAGTAGGGAAAAAAATCGGCGGAAACGTGCAGAAAAACATTGAATTATCCACTGGCGGCTTTCAAAATGCCTGTCCAATTCGAATGAGCTATGTGCTGAATATGACTGGCTTTCCCATTCGCAAAAGCCCTCAATATGCAATGGTCAGCGGGGCCGACCATCACCAGTATATTTACCGTGTTGCTGACATGATGAGCTACCTTGAACGTACGTTCGGCAAGCCGGATAAGGTTGTAAAGTCACCAAAACCATCCGACTTTGTCAAGATGAAAGGGATCATTGTCGTCAAGGGACGTGGTTGGGACAACGCAAGAGGGCACGTAACTCTGTGGGACGGGCTCAGATGTTCAGATAGTTGCCATCTCATGAATGACCCGGACAATGGCCCTTTTATTCCAGAGACTGCCGCAATATGGCTATTACATTAAGGTTCTCTATTTTTGCGATGTGTTTCATGCTTGCACTCACCCACCCCGCTTACGCGCGGCAGGGCGGTACAGTGAAATACTCGCAAAGCATGACCGAAAAATATTCCCAAAAGACGTTGCTGAAAAATTGGGCGTTAAGTGTCTGTCTAGCCAAAATTTCCGAGGACCCTCGTGCGAAAGAAGATGCTAATGCGACCGCGAGCGCCTATCTTGAATTCGGACGACAACCCCTCGAAGCCTACGATGCACTAAGAACGCTGGCAGATGAATACGCGCATCGGAAATATGGTGGTTCGATCCAATCCGATTTCAATACGATGAAGTGTATTGATCTGTTCCACAGCAAAGAGCTAGACCGTCTGACAAGCAAGCTCTCCAGGACGAAGTAGGACCATACGCGAATGGCACTTACTTCAGTATTGATCGATCCGAGCACGTGAATCCTGTCGTCCCTGCAAAGGAGGCACCCATGTGTTCGATGCTGTACAGACCGCCTGCCGACCACGCGTTTTGCAGGCATGCCTATCTCGAGGAACCCGGAGACCTGGCCGAGGAGGTCAGCCGCTTCAACCTCGTCGCGAATCCCGCCAACACGCCGGAGGGCACAGGCTTCTGGATCAGCAACATCGAAAGGCCGCAGCCGTTTCGTATCATGTGCCTTCCCGACTATGCGTTCTGCATCAACCTCGGCCCATCCTTCCGCATGGACCTGCGCATTGCCGGCCAAAGGTCTGCTGCCTCGATCGGACCGGGCAGCATATTCGCCATGCCTGCCGGCAGCGACTTGCGCGTGGCGTACCGCGGATTGGAGAACTACCGGACCCTGACGGTCGCCTGCAGTTCGAGCCACCTGGAGCGGGTTGCTTTCAGTGCCGGGCTGCCCTTTCCCTCGCACGGCCTGCCGCCTGCGTGGAGCCCGCAATCCGATCCGCAGACGCTGTCGCTGTGCCAGGCCGTTATCGCCGAACTCCGCTCGGAAGAATGCCTCCCCATGCTGCTGGAAACACTCACACTGGCGCTCTCCATGCAGATCCTGCGCCGGACGGCCGGCGCCACACTTCAGCCGTCGCAACCGGCATCGGGACTGGCGCCGCACATCCTGCGGCGCGTGACCGACTACATGCAGGCGCATCTGCAGGACACGATTTCCCTCGACACGCTGGCCTCAGTCGCCGGCCTTTCCACGTACCACTTCTGCCGCATGTTCAAGCAGTCGACAGGCATGCCGCCGCATCGTTATCTTGCGCAGCTGCGCATCGACCGGGCGCAGCAACTGCTGATACAGACCGGTGCGCCGATCGGCGATATCGCCTTCGACACCGGCTTCGGCTCGGCCAGTCAATTCAGTCATTTCTTCAGGAAGCATGCAGGCTGCACGCCGCAGGAATTCCGCCGCCGGAGAACGGACATGACGCCCCAGACGCCGCACCGGTACGGCTGAAGCTTAGAAGCTCGATCCCGGCTGCTTCAGGAATTCGATTTCTTCGGGAGTCGAGGTGCGTCCCAGGATCCTGTTCCGGTGGGGATAGCGTCCGAACCGGTCGACGATGGCTTTATGCCTGAGTTCGAATTTGAAATTGTCCTCGGGAGTGTATTCCCGGAACAGACGCTCTGCCTCGATGTGGATCTTTCCGGATTCGCTATGCATGTAAGGCATGAGGAGGAAGGCACGCTCCACGGGAGAAAGATACTCCGGTACGCCCGCGGCGACGGCTTCCTGGGCCAGGACCAGGGCGATGGGGTCCTGGGCGAATGCGGCAGGGGTGTCGCGGTGAATGTTGCGCGAGAACTGGTCCAGCACGATGATTTCCGCAAGACGGCCCTTGGGCTCCCTGCGCCAGGCGAACAGCTCGCCCCGAGCGGCCTGTTGGAGGAGGGAGAGGAAGCGGTCTCGCAGCAGACTGTCGAATTCGGGGACGGCAGTCCACCACATTTTTGGTTCGATTTCCTCGAACCAGAAGGTCAGGACTTCTTGCTGCATGGTAGCTCCTGTGTGTCCAAATCAGGCATCTTACGATGAAAGACACCGGGGACGGGCTACCATGATGGAATGGGCAAGACAACATCAAACATACGGGAAACGAAAGATGAAAGGCCGCCCCGGCTTGCGCCGGGGCGGCCAAAAGGAAACGTCAGTCGCGCCAGGACCAGGTCGTCACTGGCAGGTAAAGCTCGCCGCATCCTCCACGCTGCCCGAGCCATCGTACACCGCAACCTTGGGATACGGGCACAGCGGACGCGTGCGATCCGGCCATGGCGTGGTTGCTCCTGCTTTTGCGATAACCGAGTCGGGCGCAGTCCCCTTCTCCACCCAGTTCTGGATCGCCGTCAGCATGTCGAAGCTGTCGGTGGCAACGCCTCCCGCGCAGTGCGTCATGCCCGGCACCAGGAACAGGCGCGCGAAGCCGGAGGCGTCGTTGCCATTGGCGGCGGCCAGATTCTGGTAGTACCCGATCGTGTTCTTGGACGAAAACACCGGGTCGCTGTTGCCGTGGTAGACGATCAGCTTGCCGCCGCGCGCCTTGAAGGCGGACAAATCGGTCGAGGTGGCGTTGAAGACCTTGCCGAATTCGACTGTCTTCGCCGGGTCGGTGTCCAGGTTGAAGGTGAAGGTATTGAAGCTGGCCGGGTCGGCTGGCGTCATGAATACCTTGCCCATCGCGTCCGGCGGCACCAGGGTGTTCAGGCCGGCAGTGACGGTGAGCGTGGGCGACAGCGGAACCGGAATGCCGTCCAGCTTCCACAAGGTCCAGCCGAACGAGCCGATACCGGCATCGAAGAAGTGGCCGCTGTAGAGCGATGCCCCCAGGGAGTTCGTCTGGCCTCCTATTACTTTCTGCAAAGCCGTCTTCTGCACGGCCGACAGGCAGGTGCCGTCGTTGGCGCCGGAACAGGTGGGGATGTCAGTCTGCACGCTGAAATCGCAGGCCTCGGCGTCGCCGACGATGCCATCCTTGACGGTGTCCCGTCCCTTGACGTCGCACTTGCCGGCGATCGCCGTGCCGACCAGCGTCAGGTCCGCCTGCGAGAACGCCTTGGTGAGATCCGGGCCGAAGGGGCCGACGGCGGAAGGCGGCAGCGTTGCCGCGAAAGCCTGGTCGTCGGCGATCTGTGCCACCGCGGCATTGGTCAGATTGAAGCCGGGGTCGCCCGCGACGATGCCGTCGAAATACTCCGGGAAGCGCTGCGACGCCAGCATGGCCTGGCGCCCGCCGTTGGAGCAGCCGACAAAGTAGGACTTGTCGGGGTTCTTGCCGTAATAGCGGTTGATAATGTCCTTGCCATTCACGGTGACCGAGTCGAGCGCGTTGTACGCATAATCCAGCCGCGCCTGCGTATCGGCGCCGAAGTTGCCGTCGAAGTTACTGGTGCCCTGGTGGCCGAAGTCCGAGGAGACCACCGCAAAGCCGCGCGAGAGTGCGTTCGCCGCTGCGCCCTGGCCGTTGTCATAGACGCCTACCGCCTGCCCCAGCACACCGTCGAGGCCGCCTCCGCCCTGGAAGAAGAAGCGATTGTTCCAGTCCTTGGGCAGGCGCAGCTCGAACCCGATGGCATAGGACGCATCGACGGTCGATACCGCGCGGGTGACAGGATCGACCGAAAACGCCTTGCCGGTGCGGCTGTTGAGCGCGCCCTGCACCACGCAGTGTGCGGGCAGGTAGTCGCCCGCCGGTGCGCCGGTCAGCGAGTCGACTGGTTTGACGGTATTGGCTTCGATCTTCTCCGCCTTGGTGATCTTCACGTTGTCGCCGAGCGCGAATTTCGCGATTGCCGCACAGTCGAATTCCGATGCGGCGGTCACCGCTGTCGGTGTCGTGCCGCCGCAGCCGCTCAGTGATGCCAGTCCCACCAGTGCCGCCGACGTGGCCGTCACGGCAAGGAAATGCGATGCCTGTTTCATGGTGTCTCCTCCTCTTGATATGGGCATGGTGCGCCAGTCTAAGAAGAAGACGGCAAGGGGCGTTATCGCATTCTTGCTGCCGGTTGTCCGATCTTGCTGTTACGTGGTTTTGTCATATGCAGATCGCCCACGGTTACTGTCTGTACGTTTTCAGTAATGGCTGTGCGCATTTTGTGTTTGACGGTGAGTTCACTGACGTGCTTCCGCATCAGTGCGCAACGCCGGGTCAAGAGCCATCGACCATCCGGTAGCCGCGCCGTTTACCGCCACCACGACAAAACCTTGAAACGACCGGTCGGTAATGCGAATTTCGCCCTGCCCAATGCGATTTCTCATGGCTAATCCGAAGTCCGTTCCCCGCTCGCCATGTTAATGGTGAAAGCTACGACGAACACGAAAGCAGAAAGCGGCCACCAAAATATGGAATGCTGTGAATCGAAAAAAACAATGATCCAGGGAGCAAAAAAACCAAAACCTTCCGTTCCAAACATGACAGGCGTAAAAATAGCTGTCGAGGTTACTGCGATCAGTAATGCCCAAACAATGCGTTGTAACACTGTTCCTTTTCCTGCCAGCTTCTGACAAATCCAGAGCAAGCAAACGCCACCCCAGATTGGATACAAAAGCAGCAAAAGAAACAAAATCCCAATTAGTGATTTCATATTACTACGAGAAGATCGTTACCGACACGGCGGACAAAATACTTGCCCGTCCCGTGATGGCCATAAACCGCCCTGGCCAGATAAGGGGTTTTCCCATCCTCCACCTTGATGCAGCCCGCTACAAGATTTTTTGCCTCCACCTGACTAAGGGCCATATGTGTCGTGCTGCTTAACCGTAAGAGTGCAATGTCGCGTTTTGCGACCGGGACTTCACAGCTATCTCCAGCAGGGATGGCAGTGCCCGAATCCTCGTTCATTTCAATCTGAGAAGATAACCAAGTTTTCGCGTCCTCGGCCGCAGATGCGCCAAGCGCCAAAGTTAGCAGCACGAAAGCAGCAGCGACCATTCTCATGATGACGCCCAACGTTCAAGATGACCAGCGGCAGAGCCATTGGTGTCGATTGCAATGTTAGCCCCGCAGCGCACTTGCAAGCACCCACAATGCAGCAATGGCAATGAGCAGCTGCGCAAACACAAGCCAAGCCTCTACCTGGCGAGCATCAAGATCAGACGGCCACCGGCTGCAAGGTCACCTTGCAGGATCTTACGATTGGAACGGCGCACCAGGTATCTCGTGGGCCAAAAAGTTGCCTGCTCCATGTGCTCTAGAATCGCCTCTATTCGCATGCCACCGGGCGCAGGATGCTCCTCGATTTCCTTTCCGGCAGCAGCACTCGAAGCAACAATGGCAGCAGGGTACCGCTGTATGACATGGAAGAAGACCGCAGCCGCGAACAGTCCAGCGATGCTACTCATCGCATTTGCCGCAAGAAACTTAGTGGCGGAGTCGAGGTTCGCGAGTAGCGCACCAAGTATCGCCACGAAGCCGATCAGCATCCAGCCGGAGAAAGTGGCCAGGCCTGAGCTGATTTGAGCACCCATGGTCAGGAACACCTTTCCCAGGTAGACGTTCTCGTCGGCTGAAGTAGAGGGTTGCTGGTTCATGTCGGGCTAACGTTTAGTTGACCGGCGCTTCTTTGCGACCGTGTCCAATGGCAAGTTAGAACGGTCGCTGCGCGGTTTGCCAATAACAGCCCAAAAGCCAATCCATCCTATTGCGCACAAAATCATCGCAAGTAAGATACGTCCCCACCAGACCGACAAATAGCCGCGTGAGGAAAAACCACTTCCCTTCAAACCACTTGAAAGTGGTGGGTCTATACCAACGAGTATCAAGACGGTCGGACCGAAGCATACGGCAAGCAAGAACATAAGACCGCATAGCTTCAGCGCGATTGAAAGGAGGCGCATGAGTTCTAACGATTAGTGTTTATCTGTCGCTCCGGCGATGTACTTCAAGTGCGCTATCGTCCCAGCGGCAGATAAACGCCGTTGGACTGAACCACCATCGCCGAAGATGGTTATGGGGATTGTAAGCTGGAAGATGATTCTTTTGGCAAGCGCTTGACGTATCCGCTGCGTGTCCGTTTCCATTTCAGGCAGGCATACCGTCGGCAACAGCCCTTCATGTGCCTCCCGGCCAGCCCATGGCGTTCACCGATCAGCACATGCAGCAGAAGCCGGCCAATGAAAGCTTCTGCCGGTAGCCATTCGATGCGCTTCATGCCGGCGTGGGCATTGCCCCTGCCCCGGAATGCCCCCTGGCCGTCATCGAGGTTCACCAGTTTTGTAGGCTGGATGGGGGGGCCGAGCCTGAGGAACGAAACCCGGCATTTCGCTCTTCGAACGCTGGGTTTCGTTCATCAACCTCGGCGGCCCCGCCCAGCCTACTTCTTTAGTCGGTTGCGCGACGATTAGTAACCGGCGCACGCACGTCTGTATTGAATGACATGAAAACAAACGCATGACGAATTTCATACGGGAGTGCCCATCCACTTCCACTCCAAATAAAGGCAGTCCGTTAATGACCGCGAAGCAGAGCCGTCAATGCCGCGGCCTCAATCCCCATTCCTGACTGAACCGGCTGACCTCGCCCGTCCGCTCGGTAATGATCAGATCCGGTGAAGGCGATGCCGAACCGGGAACCAGCTTGACCGCGCTGGGAGGCGAAAGCGGCATCTGGCTGCCATGAAGCTCTTGCCCATTCTCGCTGATATGGATGATCTTGTTGAAGCGGCTGTGATGAAACCATTCGGGCTTGATCGAATCGATGAGGCCGGCCTGGGTAACCAGCAGTCCTTCGTCCACCAGGTCGATATCGTCCAGCAGCCGCAGGACATCGGCAGCATAGATCGTCTGCGGCAGCTCCGCCCTTCCGTCGGGCCCGATCCTGACCTTGCGCACCAGGCTTTTGCCAACCAGGTAAAGGGGCTCTTCCGAAAAGTAGAGGGTGTCGCCGTCGATCTTGAGGCCGTTCGGGTGGCCTTCCACCTTCAGCCACTCCAACTGGCGCGCCACGGTCCTGGGCGATGCCATGTAGAGCTTCATGATCCTGCCCGGACGCGGCGGAAAGGTCTCTCCGATATCGGTGAGATACAGATCCCCCGCCGCATCCGCTGCAAGGCCGTTGAAAAAACCCGGATTGAATATTTGATGAATCGCGACCATGGCGGGCGGCGACTGCGTTATATCCATGAACATGATGTAACGCGGCGATGATGCTCTTGTCTGATCCGGTGTGCAGCTTGCGTAAACAAAATTCCGGTACTGCGTAATGCCCAGGAAAAAGGCCGGCTTTCCGGTCGAAGGACCGGCATCCGGATCGAAAGCAATCGGAATCTTCCGCGGAAGTACGACTCCGTCCGGATCGATCTGGTAAAACCCGTCCTTTCCGCTTACAAACCACCGATTGTCGGTGGTGGCAAGCAGATTCTCCGCACCGGGAACCGTACCCAACATTTTTTTGCCGGAGGTATCCATTCATGTACCGGCCTCAAAGTATTCGACGAACAGCTTCGCGTCCGCCCCGCCCTTGATGAAAAGACTATTGTTCGGCGAGGATTGCGACGGCTCCAGTTTCAGCCGGATCTGTGTCGGTCCTGTCGTGTTGATTGCCGTCACCCCTTCCCGCGAAAACTCGCTCGATCGTGTCGTGCCGGAGGTGAACTTGCCGATATGGCCGGCGGCTTCTGCCGTTGCGGCATCACCCCAGTCATCGACCTGGACGGCTTGCGAGGAACCGAAGCATCCGTCTTGCACGTCGATCGCTATCCTTCTTCCATCGGCCCAGGGGTCGCCACGTCTTGAATGCAGTTTGACTTCGAGATAAGCCTTGTTGACGACTGCATTGTCGGGAAGCGTTGAAGTATCGAAATACAGAATGGCCCGGCTTTCCTTGCCGTCCCGGCTTGCACCGATCTCCAGGTTGTCGAAGCTGCCGACAAAGGCATCGCTGCCGTCCGGTTTGGCTTTCACATAGCCGTCGCTTCCGGCGCGATTATCGAAGACTGTTTGCGGGGTTTTCGGCGTGACCACGAACGTGGCGGTCTTGACCGGTTCCAGGTTTCCCTGGTTGTCCTTGGAACGGAATTTGAGAGCCGTGGTTTTCCCGATTGCAATCGGGCCGGAATAGGTATCGCCGTTCGTCTCGGACGGTTCCGATCCGTCGGTCGTGTACTTGGTCCATTCGCATCTTTCCGACGGGCTGAGCGCTACGGCGACACTGTCGACATACATTCCCCCCATCGACGGCGACAGGCTTGTTTCAGGATATTGCTGATCATTGATTTGCCAGGCAAACGATTGCAATGTTTCGTTACCGGCACTGTCTTTCGCATAGCAACTGATCGCATGATTGCCATTGGTCTTGATGGAAAACGTCTTGCGGTCGGCAAAAGAGTGTCGGTTCCGGTTATGCGGATCGGAGGCATCGGAGCCATCGTCCGTGTAGTAAACCGTCACATTACGATCGGTATCGTCGGATGCGGCAATGGTGACATCGACGCCTTCGGAATACTCGCCGCTGTGCCGATCGGCACTGATTTTTGGCTGCGCATCCTTGATGTTCATCGTGTACGTCTTGGTCTCGACACCCGACCAGTGTCCGAATGCATCCCGCGCCCTGAATTTAATGGTCCGTGTTCCCGCCTTGTCCAGCTTCAACAGGCCGGAAGAGTTGAAATAGGGGGAATGTTCCGTAGGCAGCGAGCCATCCAGGGTGTAATGGATTTTCGGCGCGGCATCCGTGTCGTGGCGTGCCTCAAGCATCACCGTAACCGGCTGTGCAAGCACGCCGGAATCGACGGAGACATGAACGACAGGCGCCTTGGCGCTTACCTCGGGCGTATCCGGATCGAGCACCCACTTGTCATTGACGAAATACAGCGTGACTTTCGCGGTAGCGCCAAATTTCTGTAGAAGTGCAACAAATTGCGTGACATCGATGCGTTTCGCAATGAAGTGCTCGGTCAACGTGGCCGTGACACTCATGACAACTTGCCTTTCGAAGTCCCGGCTGACAAGGGCAGAGGGCAATCCCTCAGGGTCGATCGCCATGAAATACACCGTGGACGTTTCATGTATGGTGACGTTGGCACCCTCGGTCCACATCAGCTTGTTATCGGTACTGAAATAGGTCTTGCCTTTGGTGGCAGTGGCCTCCACCACGAGCGAGCTTTTGAACGGAGTCTCGTTGGAGGTCAGGATTGTCACTTCCGGGATACGGACATTGACGCCATACGTCCGCGTCACATCCTCGGTCCCGCTGGCCGAGAACACGACTTCCCATGCACCGTCATGCGCCAGCGTCAACGACTGGCCGCTCGCCAACGTGCGCGTGTCCGTTTCGTCCACCATTTCCACGATGGCGCCAGCCTGGAATTCCCTGGTCAGGCGTTTGGCGGTGCAAACGACGGGCACATTGGCCGGCTCCACCGTCACCCCGATCTGCAGGCCGGGGCCATAATTGCCGCTGTCTTTATCCACGCTGATTTTCACCCGTGGTTGAGGAGGGCTCTGGTTCAGGTAGGGTTTGAAGTCATCGAATACCGTTTGGCTCTTGATGATTGCCTCATGTCCCTGGGTGCTGGGACCAAGGTCATACCTCTTGTTCAGATCGGCCCCATTTCTATGCCCTGTGTCGGTATTTTGCGCGTCCACGAAATCCCCTTTTGCGATGAGCGCCACATAACGGATCTGGCCATTGTCCTGCGACACAACCAGTTTCCACTCCGGGACCGGAGAAATCTGTTTTTCCTTGTTGTTCGAGCCGAATGGCGTATCGTCCACAACACCCTTGAACTTGTGCGACTCTATCTCGAACTCCGAACCCGTTTTGAACTCATCCACACCGCCCTTCAAACCGTAGATGGCGCCGGCCAGGTTGACGACGGTACTGGCGACACCGAACCGGTCGTCTTCATTATTGAATTTTCCATTGGGCTGATAGCCTCGAAGGTAGCAATTCACCATCCCGCAACCGAGCGAGTGGGCGATGAAATCCAGCTTGTCGACCCCCAGATAATCCCTGACCCTGTCGACAAACGCTCTGAACTTGTCGATATGGTCGCGATGCACTCCTTGCAGAATCAGCCGTGTATTGCCTTCTCCCAGATAATCCATCGCCCATATTTCGCAATCCTGATATCCGATCGCTTTCAGAAAATCCGCCATTTTCTGCATGCCGAAAGTCGCATCGACCGAATTTGATGCATTTCCATGGACCAGGATAACAGGTGTTCTCTTGAGATCCGCCCTGTTCTGCGCCTGGTTTTTGGATGCATCTCCACCAAATCCGGTAGGGAACCCTGGAGAAGATGGAGGACGAAAATCACTTGGAAATTTGTTCATGGCATTGCTCCTTTTGCCTGGCAAACGAAGACTCATTTCGAGTGCAGCGAGCAATCTCCAATTGCAACGATGTCGCGAACAACGGAGATTTCTCACCGCATTCAAATGAATGTGAATTTGTTGACGCAGCAGTACGAACAGGCTGCCAACCGACCTTCACCTGTATGGACATGCGGAAGAGGCAGGCAAGCTTGCAGCAGCCTCAGCCGGCGCCGTGGCGGAGGAATGTCATTGAAGCTTGCTGCCCGGCGGCGCAATCCTGATCTCCCGTGAAGGCTCGACACTGGATACGCCCTCGATCTGCCTGATGGCATCGACGTTCGCCGAATCGATCGATCCGGTGACGACCCCGATTGCGTCCAGCCGCTGCTCGACTTTCAGGCCGAGCTTCTCGCAATGTTCGACAACCTCGGAAAGCCGGTCCTTATGCCGGTCATCCACGGAAATCAACAAGCCAATCTCGGACATTTGCAAACCTCTCTGTAGTCAAAAGCACCATATCCATACCGATTACGGGGCCTGGACGAGTCCTGCGCCGACGTCGCACGCGGACCACTCCAACCTGCGCGCGGTTTGCACAAGCAAGCCGGCCAACGCACGCCCGCGCGTTTCAGGGTGTGCTTCGGCCAGCAATGCCGCAATACCGGCAACATGCGGCGTCGCCATGCTTGTCCCATCCAGGTCATTGTATAGACGCGGTTGCGGCCAACTGGAAATGACTTTCTCTCCCGGAGCAACGATATCGACCTGGCCGCCATGCGGGTTGATACCCGCGTTGGAAAAAAATGCGACGCTCATTCGCTGGGTCAACGCACCAACGGCCATGATCGATGGGCAGTTGGCGGGGTGATCGACCGGAGCGCGCCGAAACGGCCGCTGACTTTCATTACCGGCGGCCGCGATGATGAGTGTCCCCGCTTCCAGCGCACGCGAGGCCACTTCTTCAAATACTTGCGAAAATCCGTCGCCGGGTTGCACCGTCGCACCCAGCGACATGGAAACGACCTGGCAACCCTGGGTAATCGCCCAATGAATGCCGGCCAGAATTCCGCTGTCGGCTCCGCTTCCTCTATTGCTCAGCACCTTGCCGGCAAAAATCTCGGACTCATAGGCAACGCCGTAACGCGGAAGGCGATGCGGATGCATAGGACCGCAAGCGGTACCGATACAATGCGTGCCGTGACCGTGGCCGTCTTGCACTTCTTCATCGGGTACAAAGGATTGTGCGGTAATCTTTCGCCCTGCGAAGTCGGGGTGCGTCAGATCAAATCCCGTATCCAGCACTGCGACCCGTATACCTTTGCCGGTGAAGCGCGACATCGCCGCTCTTGTGGCCTGCAGCCCCCAGGTCATTTCCGACTCATTCCATGTCAATGCAACCGCCGCTTCCTCGGCTTCGGGCGGGAGGCCGGCCGCCACCAGGCTCGTTTGGCCAATTCGCTTGTACGCCACCCCGGATACTTTGAAAGATTACACCCGCCGATAAAAGTTGTCGGGAGGGACTCCCACGTCAAATCGCGGTGCCGTAACAGGCGGAGGCATGAAACGTTCCATCGGGGGCATGAAGCGTTCCATATCCCTGAGTCGTTGTTCCTGAAGGGCATACACGATCCTCTCCGGCTCAATAGCAAGAATCGCATTGTTCGCTTCCGTGCCCATGCCTAATGTGCGGATCTGATCCGGCACGGCATCGACAACCGCTACCGCCAGTTTGTCGAACACAAGGACATCCGTTCCCGTCATCTTGTCGACGGGAATTGCGCCCTCGTCGAAATCGGTGGCCCTGGCAATATTTTTGAGCCCGGCCTTTTCGCTCAGCAACTTGACGCCGCTTTCCAGTCCATCACGCCGCATCAATACCAGGTAACGCCCTGTGGTTCCTGACATCCCCATGCCGGGCGTCTGTCCATTCCCGGAAATTGACGATGTGTTTTTCTTCGGATCCATAGCAATCTCTCCATTCAAACACTGGCGCAAGCATGCCCGCATTCATCACACGTGCTCGAGAAGTCCACTCGCGTACTTCCCCAGTATGGAAAGCCGGGCTTGGTGCACAAGCGGAATTGGGTCATCCATGTGATTTGCCGCAAATGGATGTCGTCGCATCTGAATATTTATGAAATTCCGGGCGGATCATGGCCGGTCCGGCGAGCCCGTTGCGCCCGGTTGGACAGTCACTGCTGCTGCAGTTTTTTCATCCGGTAAGACAGTTGCGGCCGTGTGATGCCGAGCAGACGCGCAGCAGCGGACAGGTTGCCGCCCGCTTTCTTTACCGCGGCGAGTATCAGCGTGTTTTCCAGATTGTCGAGCGACCACTTGCCGTCCACGCCATCCATCATTCCGGGAAGCACATCGAGGAGTTCGCCGCTCCCTGCCGATGCTGCCGCCGCATCGGCAGCGCCGCTGGTCAGTTTGCCGGTCTGCGCCAGCGAGAAGTACGAGGTATTCGATTGCTCGCCGCTGGTGAACAGGTGCGGCAGGTCGATCGGTCCGCCTTCGCTCGCATAGATCACGCCGCGCTCGACCAGGTTCTGCAGCTCGCGGATGTTGCCGGGGAAGTCATAGTTCAATAGCGCGTCGGCCGCGCGCGCGGTGAAGCCGGTCACGCGGCGCTTGTGCTTTTGCCCGTAACGGCGCATGAAGTAACTCATCAGCAGCGGAATGTCTTCACGGCGGTTGCGCAGCGGCGGCAAGTGGATGGGGAACACGTTGAGGCGGAAGAACAGGTCTTCGCGGAAGCGCCCTTCCCGTATCTCTTCACGCAGGTTGACGTTGGTGGCCGCCACCACGCGCACGTCGACCTTGATGCTGCGCACGCCTCCTACCCGCTCGACCTCGCCTTCCTGCAGCGCACGCAGCAGCTTGCCTTGCGCGACCAGGCTCAGCGTGCCGATCTCGTCGAGGAAGAGCGTGCCGCCATGCGCCCTTTCGAAGCGCCCCGGCCGCGACACCGTGGCCCCGGTGAACGCGCCGCGCTCGACGCCGAACAATTCGGATTCGATCAGCGTTTCCGGAATCGCCGCGCAATTGACGGCGATGAAGGGCTTGTCCTTGCGCTCGCTGATCTGGTGCAGCATGTAGGCGAACAGTTCCTTGCCGACACCCGATTCGCCGGTGAACAACACGGTCGCCTCGGTCGGCGCCACGCGCCGCAGCATGTGGCAGGCGGCATTGAATGCGGACGAGACGCCAACCATTTGTTTTTCGCCTGCGTCATCTGCGCCGTCATCCGCCGCCGCGACGACGGCCTTGGTCTTCGGCGCATGCCAGCCGTAGGCTTCCGTGCTGAGGAACGCTTCCGCATTCAGATAGCGCAGGTCTTCCTCCACGTTGTCCCATTCATGCGCCGGCTTGCCGACCAGCCTGCACTGGGTGTGCCCCATGGACATGCACTCGACCTCGCGGAAAATCATCAGGCCGCCCATCAGCACGCTGACATAGCCGATCGCATAGCCGGTCTGCATCCAGCAGGCGGGCTCGGTGCCGATGCCGAAGTCGGCGATGTGGATCTCGTCTTCGGCAGAGTGGTGCCAGAGGAATTCGCCGCTGTAGGTGCCGCGGTCGACGTCGAACTGGAAATGCACCGGCTCGACCTTGACCGCACCTTCGAGCGCATGCATGCGCGCGCCGGCGAGGAAGACTGCCGCGGCATCCGCGTCGGGCCAGCGTTCGCGCATCAGTTGCGCATCGCGCGCCCCGGCGGAATAGCCGACCCGCGTCAGCAAACCGCGCGCCTTTTCCATGCCCAGGCTTTCCAGCAGTTCGCGGCGCAGCGCGCCGAGCGAGGAGGTATGCATCAGTTGCATGCGCTGGCCGTTGAGCCAGATGCGGCCGTCACCGGGGGAAAAGTACAACGACTGCGCGAGGTCCTCCAGCGTCGGCGGCGCGCCCTCGTTCCAATGGTCGCTGTCGCCCCGGTTCAGCATCTTTCCGGTGGCGCTGGATACGTCGGCAAGCGAGATGCGGTGGCGTTTGCTCATGTCGGGGTCGTTGTCGTCTTTCATCAAATCATACATCGCGATTCCTCGATTTCATCATTTCATCAAGTCGCGAACGGCGACTTACTTCATGTTGCAGTGCATGAAGAGCCGTTCATCCTGGCTCCTTTCGGCGCTTGCGGAAAAGTCCTGCCGGGATGCTGCATTGCACTGGCGCGGATTTCTTCACGAACAGGAAGAAGGTTTGCAAGTACCGCTCGAACGTTTTGGAGATAGCGATATGCAACTTGCGTGCGCGGCGCACAAGTGCGTACCTGGGGTGGCGGCATGACTGCTGCCAATGCCGCAAGCAAGCCGCGAGACCGGCCCGGCGGCCGGGGCCGGCACTTGGGTTACACTGACCCCGGAACGACAACCGGACATTCAGAGTCAGCACACTATGTATGAGTGCAAAAGCAGAGTTTTCCGTTTTCCAATGCGCAATCCGCGGTATTGAAGCAACTGCGGCATCGACACGGCGTACCCTTGCGCGCCACATGCATGATCAGTTCGGTATCGGGATCATGGTCGCCGGCGCACACCGGTCCGGCAGCGGCCGCGGCACGGTGGACGCGTTCGCCGGCGACGCAATTGCGGTGAACCCGGGCGAGATTCACGATGGAGCGCCGCTGGGCGATGCTGCCCGCTCGTGGAAGATGCTTTATTTCGAGCCCGGCATCGTGCAGGATGCGGTCGGGCAGATCACCGAAGGCAGGACGACGGATGCGGAATTCGCCGCGCCCGTACTGCGCCGTCCCGGCCTGGCCCGAGATTTCCAGGAATTGTTTTCCATCCTGACGGCAACTGACCCGTCGCCGGCAATGATGCGTGCGGACGAGTTGCTTCTGCTCTTGCTGGACGCGAGCACCGTTACCCGGCGGGATCTTCCGTACATGCGAGGCGCGCCGCAATCGATACGGCATGCGCTTCGGCTGATCGACGATGCGCCCGCGCAGCCGCTTACCCTCGAGGACCTGGCTCGCGAGGGAGGCCTGAGCCGCTTCCAGGTGCTGCGCGCATTCGCCAAGGCCACCGGCCTGACCCCGCACGCCTATCTCGTCCAGCGGCGCACGCAACTGGCCCGCCGCTTGATCATGCAAGGCGTGCCGCTGGCTCAGGCAGCGCTTGACAGCGGTTTCGCAGACCAAAGCCACATGACGCGCGTCTTCGTGCGCCAATACGGCGTGTCCCCCGCCATGTATGCAAAGCTGGCCGGCTGATCCCGGCCACGCTGCAATTTCATTCAAGAGAACCCGGACGCCCCTGGCTAAGCTTCCTCCACGTTCATTTCGAAGGAGAAGCAAGCAATGCCAAAACACATGCGGGGATACACCTACCTGACGCTGGCCATGATCCTGGTCGGCAGCACGGTAACGGTAAGCAAGGTCATCGGGGCGAGCCTGCCGCCGTTCACCGCAACCGCCATGCGGTTCGCGATCGCCTTTCCATTGTTTTGCCTGATCATGCGCCAGGCCGGCGCCCGATGGCCACGTCCCGGCCGGGGTGACTGGCTCATCCTGCTGCTGCAGGCAGCGGCTGGCAGTGTCGGCTATTCGGCGCTGATGATCGTCGGGCTGAAGTTCACATCCGCCGGAAATGCCTCTGTCATCATCGGCACCTTGCCGATCGTGGCAGCCGGGATCGCGACGCTCGTCCTTGGCGAGCGGCCGGGCCGCAGCCTGCTGCTGATGGTGGCACTGGCGGCAACCGGCACGGGAGTCATCGCCTTTCGGGCCGACGGCTCCGGCGCCGGTTCTTTGATGGGAGATCTGCTCGTTTTCGGCGCGGTCGTATGCGAAGCCGTGTTCATCCTGCTCAACAAGCGGTTGAAGACAGATATCGAGCCGCTGGCCCTGTCCACCCTGATGACAGGTTTGGGACTGCTGTTGACGCTTGTACCTGCGGCATGGGAAATGCGCGACATCTCTCATGTGCCGGCGGAAGCAGTATGGGCAATCGCCTATTACGCCCTCATTCCGACGGTCGGTGGATACATCCTGTGGTACGCCGGCTCGGCACGCGTCAGCGGAATGGAAGCATCGCTGTTCGCCGCACTGGCGCCGGTGTCAGGACTGGTGCTTGCCATCGTCTTCCTCAATGAGCAGGCGGGCTGGCAGCAGCTCGTTGGCGCAGCCTGCGTGCTGCTCGCGATCGTCCTGCCGTTGTGCAGGCGAAAAGCCGCGGCCCCGCAAGAACAGCGCCAAGCGCCCAGGCGAGGTCAGGTATCGCTGGGTGGCGGCGGGCAATGAGGGTTCCACCGCATCGGCTGCCCCCATTCGTTAGGCGCCGCGCAGGAATAAGGTGTGCAATTTGGCGGTCGTAGCGGGACGTCGATCACGTTTGATCAATTCATGCAGCGCATCTTCCCGGCTTCATCATTTCATTAACCTGCGCCGCCATATTTTTTTGTTGCGGCGCAGGAGCGCCGCATCTTCGTTTTCCGCTTTTCTCCTCTGATATCGCAACTTCCAGGGCATGTTGCGTCGCATCAGCACGCGGGTGGCATGCAACTTGTTAATACCGCTGCGAAAGCGCGAGGGCAACGACATGCCACTCGCGCACAAGAGCGACAACACCTCAACGCAGCGATAACAAGGAGACAGCGCATGGGCGCACCTGAATCCCTTCCCTTTCTGAGCAACGCCATCTGGCAAGGCCGTGTCTTCAACGGCGAATGGATCCCCTCCCTCGGCGGCGCGCAAGACTTCATCGAACCGGCCACGGGCAAGGCACTCGGCAGCACCGGCATGGCGAACGCCGCCGACGTCGCGGCAGCGGCGAAAGCGGCGCGTGATGCGCAGCCGGCGTGGGCCGCAATGGACTACAAGGCGCGCGCCGATATCTTCCGCAAGGCGGCCGCATTGATCGAACAGCACAAGGAAGATCTGTGCATGTGGATCGCGCGCGAGACCGGCGGCATCGTCCCGAAGGCGCAAGTCGAACTGCGCGAAGCGACCGCACACCTGCACGAAGCTGCAGCCATGCTCACGCAGCCGCGCGGCCAACTGCTGGCGAGCGCGCATGACCAGTTGAGCATCGCGCGCCGCGTGCCGCACGGCGTCGTGGGTGTGATATCGCCCTTCAACTTCCCGCTCATCCTGTCGATCCGTTCCATCGCCCCGGCGCTCGCCACCGGCAATGCGGTCGTGCACAAGCCCGATCCGCAAACACCCATCACCGGCGGCTACATCATCGCCCGCATCTTCGAGGAAGCCGGCCTGCCCAAGGGCGTGCTGCATGTGCTGCCGGGCGGCGCCGAAGCCGGCGAAGCGATCTGCACCGACCCGCACATCGGCATGGTCGCCTTCACCGGCTCGACCAACGTAGGCCGCCGCATCGGCGAACTCGCGGGCAAGCACCTGAAGAAGACCTCGCTCGAACTGGGCGGCAAGAATTCGCTGATCGTGCTCGACGATGCCGACCCGGACATCGCTGCCGCCAATGTCGCCTGGGGCGCCTACCTGCACCAGGGCCAGATCTGCATGGCGTCCGGCCGTATCCTCGTACAGCGCAAGATCGCCGAGGCTGTGATCGAACGCATCACCGGCAAGGCGCAGCACCTGCCGGTGGGCGATCCGGCCACCGGCCAGGTTGCGCTCGGCCCGCTGATCAACCGCAGGCAGCTGGAACGCGTGCACGGCATCGTGCAGGACTCGGTAGCGGCAGGCGCGACGCTGCATGCGGGCGGCAGCCACGAAGATCTGTTCTACAAGCCCACCGTGCTGACCGGCGTGAAGCCCGGCATGCGCGCGTTCGAGGAAGAGATCTTCGGGCCGGTGGCTGCCATCACGGTCTTCGATACCGACGAAGAAGCGATTGAACTCGCCTCGCAAACCGACGGCGCGCTCGCGGTCGGCGTGATCACGCCGTCGATCGCGCGCGCGATGCACATCGTCAACCGCGTGCCGGCCGGCCACGCCCACATCAACGACCAGACCGTGCTGGCCGAAGCGCATGCGCCGTTCGGCGGCGGCGGCACCGCGGGCAACGGCGGCCGCCACGGCGGCCCGGCGGACTGGGACGAATTCACCCAGTGGCAGTGGGTCACGATCAAGAGCGAAGCGCCGCGCTATCCGTTCTGAGACCAGAGATTCAAACGATCAACAACACGATCAACAACACTCCGGAGACTTTTGAAATGAACCTGTTGAACAAAACCATCGTGGTGACCGGCTGCGCGTCCGGCATCGGTGCGGAAACCGTGCGTCTTGCACGCTTCCATGGCGCGAAAGTGATCGGCATGGACCGCAATGAACCGTCCATGACGCTGGACGGCTTCGTGAAGGTCGACCTGGGCCAGACCTCGAGCATCGATGACGCCGTCGCGCAACTGCCGCAGAAAGTCGATGCGCTGTGCAACATCGCCGGCGTGCCGGGCACTGCCGACCGCGATGTCGTGGCGCGCGTCAACTACCTCGGCCTGCGTCATCTCTGCGAGAAGGTGCTGGCGCGCATGCCGGCCGGCGCCTCCATCGTCAACATCGCATCCATCCTTGGCGCCGAATGGCCGGCCCGCCTCGACCTGCACAAGCAGCTTGCCGCCATCGAGGGATTCGATGCCGGCCATGCGTGGCTCAAGGAGCATCCGGTGCCGCAGGAAACCTGCTACCAGTACTTCAAGGAAGCGCTGATCGTCTGGAACTACACGCAATCACAAACGTGGTTCCTCGAAAAATCGGTGCGCATGAATTGCGTCGCGCCGGGCCCGGTGTTTACGCCCATCCTGGGCGACTTCGTTTCCATGCTCGGCGAAGAACGCGTGCAGAAAGATGCGCATCGCATGAAGCGCCCGGCCTATGCCGACGAGGTGGCTTCGGTCGTGGCTTTCCTTTGTTCCGATGAGGCGCGCTGGATCAGCGGCGTCAACATCCCCGTCGATGGAGGGCTGGCGTCGACCTATATCTGACATTTCACCCAATTCAAAAAGCAGCCGGAGCCGCAGCGCAGCGGCCCGAAAAAAACAAGAGAAACGAGGAGATCAACATGAAACTTCCGAGGTCATTCGCCCCGGCGGCGATGGCTGCCGCCATGGCATCCACGCTGCCGCTGCAGGCAGCCCACGCGCTTGAATTCGATACCGGCAATCCCGATCTGAGGGTGACCTGGAACAATACCTTCAAGTACAGTACCGCCTACCGTCTCAAGGACGCCGACTCGCGCCTGCTGTCCGGCGGCTATCCGTCCGCCGGCCCCGGCGACTTCACCGGCACCAACCTCGACGACGGCAACCTGAACTTCCGGAAGAAGGGCATCGTTTCCAACCGCCTCGACTGGCTGTCGGAGCTGGACATCGGTACCCGCAGTTTCGGCGCCCGTCTGTCCACCGCGGCGTGGTACGACACGGTGTACAACGGCACCAACGACAACAATTCCCCGGCGACCAATGCCGCCACGCTGACCGGCCGGCCGACCAATGAATTCACGCCGGGCACGCGCCGCCTGCATGGCCGCGATGCCGAAGTGCTGGACGCCTTCGTGTTCGCCAAGGGTAGCGTGGGTGAACTGCCCGGCACGATCCGCGTTGGCCGCCACACGCTGCAATACGGCGAAACCCTGTTCTTCGGGGCTAACGGCATCGCCAACGCGCAAGGCCCGGTCGACCTGGTCAAGCTGCTGTCGGTGCCGGGTTCCCAGTTCAAGGAAATCCTGCGCCCGGTGAACCAGGTGTCGGGCGTGCTGCAACTCAAGCCCAATCTTTCCGTCGGCGGCTATTACCAGTTCGAATGGCGGCCGTCGATCATCCCCGGCGTCGGCAGCTACCTGAGCGCCTATGACGCGGCGGGTGACGGCGCCACCGGCTTCCTCGTCGCACCGGCGGGTGCACCGGCGCCGACCTTCATGACGATTGAGGACATGAAGGCGAAGAACTCCGGACAGGGCGGCCTGCAGCTGAAGTTCACGCCGTCGGGATCGGATGTGGAGTACGGTTTCTATGCGGCGCGCTACCACGACAAGACGCCGTATTTCTACCTCGGCTTCAACCCGTCCTTCCCGCCGGGCGCACCGTCCACGGTACAGGCGGTGTATGCGGAAAACATCAAGACCTTCGGCGTCAGCGCCAGCACCGTGCTGGGCGGCTTCAACGTCGCCGCCGAAGCCTCGGTACGCCGCGATACGCCGCTGGTGTCCGACCCCACGCCGAATTTCCTCGGCGCGCAAGGCGTCGGTACGCAAGCCAACAACAGCGACAACCCGGCCTATGCGGTCGGCAACACCGCGCACCTGAACCTGTCGGCCATCTACGTGCTGCCTACCAACCCGCTGTTCCAGGGCGGCACCTTCCTCGGCGAGATCGCGTGGAACCGCACCACCAGCGTGACGAACCGGGGTTCGCTCGATCCGAACACCACGCGCGACGCCACTTCCATCCGGATGATCTTTGAACCGGCCTATTACCAGGTCATCGACGGGCTGGATATCACGATACCGATCGGGCTCGGCTACAACGTCGACGGCCGTTCCTCCGCCATCTTCAACTTCAACGGCGGCGCCGAGCATGGGGGCGACTTTTCCATCGGCATCAACGGCACGTATCAGCAGGATTGGAAGTTCGGTCTGTCCTACACGCATTTCCTGGGCAACACCGGCACCTTCCTGAAGAACAATCCGGCCACCAACACACCGATCCTCAGTTACGCGCAACCGCTCAAGGACCGTGACTTCATCTCCTTCAACCTCAAACGCTCGTTCTAAGGAAAGACGAACATGAAGACGACTCTGAAAATTTCCGTCGCGGCGCTGGCCCTTGCGTTCGCCGCGCAACATGCGACCGCCGCCGTAGCCGCTGACGAAGCCGCGAAACTGAAATCGGCGCTGACGCCGATGGGTGCGGAAAAAGCCGGCAACAAGGACGGCACGATCCCGGCATGGACAGGCGTGTACAACAAGGTCCCTTCCGGCTTCAAGCCGGGCGACCCACGCGCCGATCCGTTCTCCGCGGAAAAGCCTCTCTTCTCGATCACCGGCAAGAATGTCGATCAGTACGCTGCGAAGCTGTCTGCCGGTGCGGTCGCAATGCTGAAGAAGTATCCGGCCTACCGTGTCGACGTGTACCCGACGCACCGCACCGGCGGCGCGCCGGACTGGGTGTACGAAAACACCTTCAAGAACGCCACCCGCGCCAAACTGACCGACAACGGCCAGGGCGTGGAGGGTGCGTACGGCGGCATCCCGTTCCCGATCCCGAAATCGGGCAATGAAGCGATCTGGAACCACCGGCTGGCGTGGACCGGAGAGACGATGATTTTCCCGCTGCGCACCTGGGTAGTGACGCCGGACGGCAAGCGCTCGATGGCGACCGAAGCGGAACAGACGATCCTGCGGCCGTATTACTTCAAGGACGGCAGCCTGGACAAGTTCGAAGGCTACTACCAGTATGGCCGCCTGATCACGCGCGCGCCGGCCTCCAAGGCGGGCGAAGGCATACTCGCGCATGACGGCATCGACGACAAGCATGCGCGCGGCCTGTGGCAATACCTGGTGGGCCAGCGCCGCGTGCGCCGCGGGCCGTCGATCGCCTACGACACGCCGGACTCGGTGACCTCGGGCATCGGCTTCTTCGACGAGGCATTCATGCTGTTCGGCCCGATCGACCATCATGAACTGAAGCTGATCGGCAAGAAGGAGATGTACATCCCGTACAACAACAACCGCGCCGCGTCGGCGAAGATCGCCGACCTCGTCACGCCGAACTACCTGAACCCGGACCTGGTGCGCTGGGAACTACACCGCGTGTGGGAAGTGGAAGCGACGGTCGCGCCCGGCAAGCGGCACGTGGTCGCGAAACGCCGCTACTACCTCGATGAGGACACCTGGCAGATCATCCTGATCGACGGCTACGACGCGCAGGGCGAGATCTGGCGCAGCAACTACACGCTGACGCTGCTCGCGCCGGATGTGCCGGCCGTGGTGGGCAACGTGATGTGGGGCACCTACAACGTGCAGACCGGCGCTTACCTGCTGAACGCATCCTCGAACGAGACGCGGGTGCAGTACAAGACCATCTCGCGCCTGCCGCTGAGCTACTTCAGTCCGGAGGAATTGGCGAATCAGGGATCCCGTTAGGAAAGAGTGGTGCTTGGGCGGGGATGCTGCCTTGTCTCACCCCGCCCCCTTTTACTCCTTTTTACTTGCTGCGGGTGCGACAGCGAAATGAACGTGCATGGCGGGTTTCGCTGCGCTCTACCCACCCTACGGTCCTCTATTATCCGAAAGGATTTTCTTCATGGCTCGAATGCAAATACTGATGCCCTTGCTGGCGGCAAGCGTGTTCGCAATGCTGCCCGCATCGGCTGCCGTGCCGGCAGCGCTGCAACAGTCCGCGGTACAGACGCCAAAGGCCTTGCATGCGGCGATGCTGGCAGTCACCGCCGCCGGCAGCCGGTTGGTCGCCGTGGGCGAACGCGGCACCATCCTCTTGTCCGACGACAGCGGCAAGACCTGGCAACAGGCGCAGGTACCGGTCAGGACCAGCCTGACCGCGGTGCAGTTCGTCAATGACAAGACCGGCTGGGCGGTCGGTCATCTGGGCGTGGTGCTGCACACGAACGACGGCGGCACGACCTGGGTCAAGCAGCTCGACGGCATCGCCGCCGCCGGGCTCGCGTTGCAGGCCGCGAAACAGGCGGCGGTTCCGGAGCAGGTGGCCGAAGCAGAACGCCTGGTCGCGGACGGTCCGGACAAGCCCTTCCTCGACCTGTATTTCGAGAACGAACACACCGGCTATGTGGTCGGCGCCTACAACCTGATGTTCAAGACCAGTGATGGCGGCAAGACCTGGCAGCCGTGGCAGTCGCACGTGAGCAATCCGAAAGGATTCCACCTGTACGGCATGCGCGCCGCAAACGGCGCGATCTACCTGGCCGGCGAACAAGGCACGCTGCTGCGCTCCGACGATCAGGGCGCAAGCTTCGTGCCGCTGGCGTCGCCATACAAGGGCACTTACTTCGGCCTGATCGCTGCCAGAAGCGGCGAAGTCGTGGTGTTCGGCCTGCGCGGCAATGCATTCCGGTCCGAAGACCAGGGCAAGAGCTGGCGCAAGGTCGACACCGGTGTGCAGTCGCCGATCGTCGCCGGCAGCGAACTGGCCGACGGCTCGCTGGTGCTGGTAAGCCAGGGCGGCGATGTGCTGGTCAGCCGCGACCAGGGGAACAGCTTCGCGCTGCGCAAAGGCGAACCGTTGCCGCTGGCGGCGGTCGCGCAGGCGAAGGACAGCGGGCTGGTGGTCGCCGGCCTGCGCGGCGTGAAGCGGTTGGTGGCGCCATAGGGCTTGCTCCCTTCTCCCGCAGGCGGGGCGAAGGTGGGGTTTCGCAAAGCCTGCTTTGCGCCACCGTAGCCGGTTTGGCTTGCACGCCAAACCGTGGGGCGCGGAGCGGGGGCCGGGGATGAGGGAGATTGCCAAGACCTCATGCAGCCTTGCGAGCGCCCTCACCCCCAGCCCCTCTCCCGCCCGCGGGAGAGGGGAGCACCGACAAATTTCGAACACGTAACACCTTCACTTGCCCGGAGCATCAATTGAACGCAGATACCGATCTGGACCAACAACCCGTCGTGCGCCGCCTGCAAGACTTCGATCCGAAGTCGGGCAACCTGGCCGAGCGCGCGCTGTTCAACTATCGCCCGGTCATCGTGCTGCTGTGCCTGCTGGCGACCGTGCTGCTGGGCTGGCAGGCCACGCGCATCAAGTTGAACGCGAGCTTCGAGAAGATGATCCCGACCTCGCATCCCTATGTCGCCAATTACCTGGCCAACAAGGCCGACCTGAACGGTCTGGGCAATGCGATCCGGATTGCAGTGGAAGCCCAGGATGGCACCATCTTCGACAAGCACTACCTCGAAACGCTCCAGAAGCTCAACGACGAGGTCTACCTGCTGCCCGGCGTCGACCGCCCCTTCATGAAATCGCTGTGGACCGCGAACACGCGCTGGGTCGCCGTCACCGAGGAAGGCCTGGACGGAGGCACCGTGATCCCGGACGGCTACGACGGCGCGCCGGACAGCCTGAACCGGCTGCGCGCCAACATCGCTCGTTCGGGCGAGATCGGTCAGATCGTCGCCGCCAACTTCCAGTCAAGCATCGTGTTCGTGCCCCTGCTCGACATCAACCCGAAGACCGGCAAGCCGCTCGACTACCAGGAATTCTCGGAACAGCTGGAAAAAATCCGCGCCAAGTATGAAGCGCAAGGCGTGCGCATCCACATCACCGGCTTCGCCAAGATCGTCGGCGACCTGATCGAAGGCTTGCAGCAGGTGCTGCTGTTCTTCGTGCTCGCGATCGGCATCGCCAGCGCGGTGCTGTTCTGGTACACCCGCTGCGCGCGCAGCACGGCGCTGGTGGTGGCGTGCTCGCTGATTGCGGTGCTGTGGCAGTTCGGCCTGCTCGCCGCTTTCGGCTACGAACTCGACCCGTATTCGATCCTGGTGCCCTTCCTCGTGTTTGCCATCGGCATGAGCCATGGCGCGCAAAAGATGAACGGCATCATGCAGGATATCGGGCGCGGCACGCACAAGGTGGTCGCCGCCCGCTACACCTTCCGCCGCCTGTTCGTCGCCGGCATCACCGCGCTGCTATGCGACGCCGTCGGTTTCCTGGTGCTGATGATCATCCAGATCAAGGTGATCCAGGACCTGGCGGTGATCGCGTCCATCGGCGTCGCGGTGCTGATCTTCACCAACCTGGTGCTGTTGCCGATCCTGCTGTCCTACACCGGCGTCAGTCCGAAGGCAGCCGAGCACAGCCTGCAGGCCGAGAACATGGATGGCGGCAGGCATTGGCTGTGGGCCTTCCTCGACCGCTTCACGCAGCGCCGCTGGGCGGCGATCACCGTGCTGGCCAGCGTGGCTGTCGGCGTGCTTGGCTTCCTGGTCAGCCTGCACCTGAAGGTGGGCGACCTCGATCCGGGCGCGCCCGAATTGCGCGCCGACTCGCGCTACAACCGCGACAACGCCTACCTGGTCGGCAACTATGCGGCCAGCTCCGACATCTTCGTCGTGATGATCAAGACGCCGGATGACAAATGCACGCAGTACGACACGCTGGCCAGCGTCGACGAACTGGCGTGGCAGCTCGAACAGTTGCCGGGCGTCGATTCCACCAACTCGATGGCGTCCCTCTCCAAGCTGGCCACCACCGGCTACAACGAAGGCAGCTTCAAGTGGTTCGACCTGATCCCGAACGAAGGCGCATTGGGCGCGGTGCAGACACGCGCGCCGCGCGAACTGTTCAACCAGAGCTGCTCGCTGCTGACGCTGTATGTGTACCTGAAGGACCACAAGGCCGAAACGCTCACCCGCGTGGTCGATGCGGTGGAACAGTTTGCCGCGAAGAACAACACGAAAGACGTGCAATTCCAGCTCGCCGCCGGCAGCGCCGGCATCGAGGCGGCGACCAACATCGTGGTCAAGAAGGCGATGCGCGACATGCTGGTCTGGGTGTACGGCGCGGTGATCCTGTTGTGCTATGTGACCTTCCGCTCGTGGCGTGCGGTGGCGGTCGCTGTGCTGCCGCTGGTGCTGACCTCGGTGCTGTGCGAGGTATTGATGGTAGTGCTGGGCATGGGGGTGAAGGTGGCGACGCTGCCGGTGATCGCGCTGGGTGTCGGCATCGGCGTCGACTATGCGCTGTACGTGCTGTCGGTGATGCTGGCACGCATGCGATCCGGCATGAGCCTGTCGGATGCTTACCACCATGCGCTGCAGTTCACCGGGCGCGTGGTGATCCTGACCGGCATCACGCTGGCAATCGCGGTGGCCACCTGGACCTTCTCGTCGATCAAGTTCCAGGCCGACATGGGCATCCTGCTGGCCTTCATGTTCCTGTGGAACATGGTCGGGGCGCTGGTCTTGCTGCCGGCGCTTGCCCACTTCCTGATGCCGCAGGCGAAGCAGCGGGAGAAAGAGAAAACAGAGCAAACCTTGCCGAAACGCACAGCGGCATAACACCATCATCCACCCAAGGAGACAACAATGGCATCGAACAATCTGAAAAAAATATCGGCAGCAATCATCATTGCCGCATGGTCGCAGGCAAGCATGGCGGATATCACAGTCGGCGTCGTCATCGCCAAAACCGGGCCGCTGTCTTCGCTCGGCATCCCGCAAGCGAATTCGCTGGCGATGTGGCCCGACACGATCGCCGGCGAGAAAGTGAAGATGGTGATCTTCGACGACGCTTCCGATACCACCGGTGCGCTCAAGAATGCGCGCCGGCTGGTCGCCGAAAACAATGTCGACGTGCTGCTGGGATCGTCGGGCGTTCCGCAGGCGATCGCCATTGCCGGCCTGGCGGCCGAATACAAGGTTCCCCAACTGGCATTTGCGCCGGTCGAACTGCCCGCGGACAAGGCGGCCTGGACCTACAACCTGCCGCAGCCGGTATCGCTGATGGCCGATGCCCTGGTCGCGCGGATGAAGAGCGACAGGATCAAGTCCATCGGCTTCCTCGGCTTCTCCGAATCCTATGGCGAAGCCTGGCTGCGCGCGTTCAAGCCGAAAGCCGAGGCGACCGGCATCAAGGTGAGCGCGGTGGAACGTTATGCGCCGCCCGATACCACGGTGGTGTCGCAGGTGCTCAAGGTCATGTCGTCCAACCCGGACGCGGTCCTCGTGGTCGGTGCCGGCACCGCGGCCGCCCTTCCACAGATCACGCTGCGTGACCGAGGATTCAAGGGCCCGATCTACCAGACCCACGGCGCGGCATCGAAGGACCTGATCCGTGTCGGCGGCAAATCGGTGGAAGGCGCCATCATGCCCGCCGGCCCGATGATGGTCGCCGAATTGCTGGACGACACGAATCCGGCGAAAAAGCCCGGACTGCAATACGTCAGTGCCTACGAAAAGAAATACGGCGCCGACACGCGCACCCAGTTCGGCGCGCACGCATTCGACGCCCTGCAGGTGCTGCAGCGCATCGTCCCCGTTGCAATGAAGAAGGCAAAGCCGGGCATGCCCGAATTCCGCCTCGCGCTCAAGAACGCCCTCGAATCGGAAAAGGAAATCCCGGTCTCGCATGGCGTGATCAACTATACCGCCGCCGACCATTCCGGCTTCGACCAGCGCGGCTACGTGATGCTTGGTGTGGTCAACGGCAAGTGGAAGCTGCTGAAATAGACCGCAATGAAGCAAGCCGATAGACAAGCCGATATATGCCGGGCAGCCGCGCTGCTGCCGGCTCTTCACGAGGATGACTGGCGATGAAGACATCGAAGACGGCAACACTGAGCATAGGAGCACGGCTGCGCCTGGGTTTTGCGCTGATCCAGCTTCTCCTGGTCATCCTGACCATCCTCGGCCTGCACCACATGGCGCAGATGCAGGAACGCATCGATGAAATCACCTGGGTGAACAGCGTGAAAACGCAGCTGGCCGGCGCAATGCGCGACACCGTGTTCGAACGGATGATCGCGCTGCGCAACATGGCGCTGATCGGAAGCATGTCCTACCTGCAGCCGGAAGCGGACAACATCGATGCGCAGGCGAAGGCCTACAAGGATGCGGAACGCAAACTGGAAGACATGCTTTCCGCAAGCGATGCCTCGCCGCGGGAAAAAGGTTTGCTGCAAAAGATGCGGCAACACGAGAGCGCGGCACAGCCGTGGATCGCAAAGATCACGCAGCTCGCATTCGGCGCCGAGAGCGACCAGATCTATACCGTGCTGGTCGACCAACTGCTGCCGGCGCAGCGGCAGTGGACGGCGGCGCTGAGCGAACTGACCCTGCTGGAACAGGAGGAAAACACGCATGCCGCACAGCAAGCGCAGACCGCCTATCGCGACGCGCGCCTCTTGATGCTGGGCATAGGCGCACTGGCGATACTGGCCGGTCTGGCGGTGTCGTTCCTGCTGACACGCAACCTGTTAGGGCAACTCGGCGGAGAACCAGCCTATGCCGCCGACATCGCGGGCCAGACTGCGGACGGCAATCTGGCCGGCGCGGTCAAGCTCGCCGCCGGCGACAGCTCCAGCCTCCTGTTCGCGATGAAGACCATGCGCGACAATCTCGCGGAACTGGTCGGCAAGGTACGCGGCAATGCCGACATGATCGATGACGCCTCCTCGGACATCGCATCGGGCAGTAGCGACCTGTCGTCGCGCACCCGGCAACAGCTCGCGGCGCTCGGCGAGACGGGCGCCTCGATGGAACGCGTGACCGACATGGCCAGGAACAACGTCGAGAATGCGCAGCGCGCCAGCACGCTCGCAGAATCGGCGTCGCAAGTGGCGTTGCAAGGCGGCGAGGTGGTATCGCAAGTGATCCGTACGATGGACTCGATCCAGGCCAGCGCCGGCCGCATCGCCGACATCATCGGTGTCATCGACGGCATCGCGTTTCAGACCAATATCCTCGCGCTCAATGCCGCGGTAGAAGCCGCACGCGCCGGCGAGCAGGGACGCGGATTTGCGGTCGTCGCCGGCGAGGTCCGCAGCCTGGCGCATCGCTCCGCCACCGCCGCGAAGGAAATTCGCGGCCTGATCGGCGATTCGGTCGAACAAGCGAATGCCGGCAGCCGGCTGGTCGGCCAGGCCGGCGCGACCATGAACGACGTGGTGGCCAACGTCCGGCGCGTGAACGACATCATGGCCGAGATCGCCGCCGCAAGCCAGGAACAGCGCAGCGGCATCGACCAGGTAAACCATGCGCTGGGTCAGATGAGCGGCATCACGCAACAGAACGCGGAACTGGTCGAGCATGTTTCCGGCGCCGCCGCCCGCATGCAGGAACTGGCCGGCGAGCTGTCGCGCGCAGTCGGCGTCTTCAGGCTGCGGCATGACGACGCGCCGCCGTCCGCTCGCGCAACACCAGCGCTGTCGACATACGACGACAAGCAGTTGCTCACCTATCAATTTCAATAAGGGACACCATCATGTTGAACAGCTGGCCTTACCTCCTTCCCTTGCTGGCCGCAGTTGCCTGCCTCCATTTCTGGCGGCAGTCCCGCGCCAGGCCCGCGCCCGAGCCGAAGAAGGCGGATCCGTCCGCGCTGCGCCATGTTGAATGCGGCAACCTGATCGGATTCGCCGACCAGCACGACACGCACGCCTGGCTCGGCATTCCCTATGCGCGGCCGCCGGTCGGACCGTTGCGCTGGAAGGCGCCACGGCCTCCGCTGCCGTGGAACGGGATCAGGCCGGCACTCGAGTTCGGCGCATTCGCCGCGCAACTCTCCGGCATCACTGTCGATTCGCCGGAGAGCGAGTGGGGCAAGCCCGCCGGCTCGGAAGACTGCCTGACGCTGAACGTCTTCGCGCCGCGCTTCGCACCAGAGCAAGTGCCGCTGGGCGCCGCGCGGCTGCCGGTGATGGTGTGGATCCACGGCGGGGCCAACACCTCCGGCAGTGCGTTCACCTACGGCATGGTGCGCAATCTCGCCGGACAGGATGACGTCATTGTCGTCTCGGTCAATTACCGCCTCGGCATCCTCGGCTGGTTCAACCTGCCGGAACTGCATGAAGAAAGCGACACGCCGGAAGACCGCTCCGGCAACTTCGGCACGCTCGACCTCATCGCCGCATTGAAGTGGATACAGAAAAACATCGTTGCCTTCGGCGGTGATCCCGACAACGTCACCATCTGGGGCGAGTCGGCCGGCGGCCTGAACGTCTACTCGCTGATGGCCAGTCCGCTTGCCAAAGGCCTGTTCCACAAGGCGATCACACAATCGCCGATCACCGCTACCTGCAAGGTGGCGCAGGCACGCAACTACGTCGACGATGCAGACGCAGGCCACGAACTCAGCTCGCGTGAACTGCTGTGCAAATGGCTCGTTCGCGACGGCAGGGCAGGCAACCGTGCGGAAGCGAAAGCGCTCATTGCGAAGATGGCGCCGCACGACATCGCTGCCTATGTCCGCGGCAAGACACCGGAAGAATTGCTGTCGGCCATCACGCCCGGTGCGTTGAGTTTCTATGCCGCGCCCCTGCTCTTCCGCGACGGCCACGTGCTTCCCGATATGCCGCTGCCGGAACTGTTCGACGACCGCGGCCGGTACAACGCGGTGCCCCTCATCATCGGCACCAACCGTGACGAGTACAAGCTTTTCATGTCGCAGAATCCGGAGTACGTGAACCTCGTATTCGGCAAGATACCGGTGATGAAGGATGCCGAGCGCTACAACCGCCATGCCGCTTACATGTCGGACCTGTGGAAGGCAGCCTGCGCGGATGACATAGCCTCGCGCATGCTCGCCTCCGGCCATCGCGACGTATGGGTCTACCGCTTCGACTGGGACGAGCAGCCGCCGGTACCCTTCATCCAGCCGCGCGTCCTGCTGGGCGCTTCGCATGTGCTGGAGATGGCCTTCGTGTTCCGCGACCTCGAAGGCGAGTTCGATCCGTTCCGTTCGAACACGAAGAACAATCTCGCCGGCCGCAAGGAAGTCTCCGATGCGATGGCGGGTTACTGGACCGCATTGGCTGCCGGCGGGATGCCGGGGCACGGCAAGTCGGGAGCATTGCCGGAATGGCAGCGCTGGTCGCCGGAAGCGGGTACGAAGAAACTGATGGTGTTCGATACCTCGGCGGATGGCGGCACGCGCATGATCCGCCACGAAGCAACGACGGCCGGACTGGAACTGCGCCTGGCGACCGATCCCGCGCTCGATCCGCGCGAACGATGCCTGCTGCATGCGCGCATGTTCCTGTGGTCGATCTTTGCCGAAAGCGCCGATCCGGAGCAGGTCGCCGCCTTCCACGAAAAGCATTGCCCCGGTTGCAGGATGGAAGACCTGAAGCCGACGCACTGGCCCTGACGCGCTAAGCCGTCGTGGCCAGGAAGCGATTCTGCCGCGACGGACAAGGCGTGCTACCATTGCCGGCGATTCCCAAAGTACTCCCGCAGCCACGCCGCATTGCGTCGCCGAGGGTGATGCGCGCCTTCTCTTGATTCCACATGCCTGCCAAAACGCCGCGCAGCGGCCCTGCCGCTGCATCCATCTCCGAAGAGCCTTCTCTCGACCAGGGCAAGCTGCTCGCGCTGGTCGGCTACAGCTGCCGCCAGGCTTACCTGAACATCGTGCCGCTGTTCCTCAAGCGCATGGCGAAGTACGACCTGCGCCCGGCCGACTATACCGTCATCACGCTGATCAACGCCAACCCGAACATCACGCAAAAACGCCTGTCGCAAGCGATCAACGTGTCGCCGCCGAACCTGGCCACGCTGCTGGACCGTCTCGAAGAACGCGGGCTGGTGCTGCGCCAGCGCAACCCCAGGGACAAGCGCTCGCAGACCCTGACGCTGACCGCGGAAGGCAGGAGCCTTTGCAAGAAGGCGGACAAGACCGCGTTTGAACTGGAAAGTGAAGCGACGTCGATGCTGAGCGATACGGAACGTGCCGAATTGTTGCGATTGCTGCAGAAGATCTTCCTGCAGGACTAGAGTGATTTGCGGATCACCGGCCGCGACTAATCTCGGGCCTGCGGAGTGTGCTTGTGTGTTTTTCTTCGGTGATGCGGTTCTGTAGACGCTCCGTGGAAGCAAGCCCGGGCAGGGCCCCGCCAGCGAGCCCCAAGAAACAAACCGAATTGCACACCCCACCAAAAAAAAACCAATAACCAAAACCC
>CBIHRJ010000054.1:0-40691 GCA_966212445.1 uncultured Noviherbaspirillum sp.
GACTGCCGTCGCCGATGCCGCGATGCAGCGGCGAATCGAAGTGCGTTTGGTGATGCTCATGTCTTATCTCCTTCTTCCTGTGAAATAGTTAACCCCGGGTTTTTCGATGTTGCGGGCGCCCGGGTTTGTGCGCCCCTAGTCAAACTCTGAAACTCTGTCATCCTGCGAGATCGAGCGTTTCTTCAGTCCTCGCCATCTTCAACATTGCGCGCTGCAGGGCCGGTATAGCGGTACGCCATCTGCCGCGGCATCGGCCCCTTGTTGCGTTCCCCGCGACCGCTTTGCTCCCACGCATGCGCAAGGATGCCGACCGAGCGCGACAGGCAGAAAATGCCGCGCGCCAACGGCGCCTCGAAACCCAGCTCGGCGTAGATGACGGCGGTGGCGCCGTCGATGTTCATCGGAATCGGTTTGCCTTTGCGCCTTTGCAATTCACTTTCGATCGCACGCGCGATATGGGCGAAGCGGCCATCCACCGTTCCTGCGGCCGCTGCCTGGTCGACCAGCGCCAGCAGCCGCGGCGCACGCGGGTCGACCGGATGGAAACGGTGACCGAAACCGGGGATGAATTTGCCTTGCGCCGCAATGAAATCGTCCAGCGCCACGGCGGTAGCAGCCTCGACGCTTGCACCATCGGTGATATGGGCATCGATGCGCTGATACAGTTCTACAGCCTGCTGTCCGGCGCCGCCATGCACATCGTCCAGTGTGTTGACCGCCGACGCCATCGCGCCATTCAACGGCAGGCCGCAACTGACCGCCATGCGTGCAATGGCGATCGATGGCGCATGCGGGCCATGGTCGACCGATGCCACGAGCGCCGCTTCCAGCAGCGAGGCCTGAGCGCGCGAAGGTGCGTCGCCGCGCAGCATCAGCCAGATCATCTCGGGAAAGCTGAGCTTGCCGATCAGTTGTTCGACCGGGTAGCCGCGTACGCGGATCGATCCGGGTGCGATATCGATGATCCCCGTGCGCCAGTAGTCCGCCGCCAGGTCGGCCGTCGCGTCGCTCATATGACTCCTTCATTGCGAAATGCATCGATCTGGCCGGCGTCGTAGCCGAGGCGCTGCAGCCAGGCTTCAGTGTGTTGCGACAGTGCGGGCGCCGGACCGGAAGGAACCGGTTCGCCGTGCGACAGGCGAAATCCGGCACTAGTCACCTGCTGCGCGCCTTGTTCCGTCGCAAAACGCCGTACGAAGCCGCGCTCCTCGATATGCGGATGCGCCAGCACCTGCGGGATGCTCAGAACCTGACCGGCAGGCACGCCGGCGGCCACCATCAGTGTTTCCCATTCGGCCGCGCTGCGTGCGGCCAGCGCCTGTTCGATTTCATCGTTGAGTACTGTCCGATGGCGCTTGCGCGACTGCCGGTCGCAGAAGCGCGCGTCGCTGATCAGGTCGGCGCGGCCGATCAGTGTGCACAACGCTTCATATTGCTTGTTTTCGTTGGCCGCGATGTTGAGCAATCCGTCGCCGGTACGGAATGTGCCGGATGGCGCCGCGGTGAAGTTCTGGTTGCCCATCGGCTGCGGCGCGATGCCGGTATTCAGATAATTGGATACCGGCCAGCCCATGGTCGCCAGCGTCGCTTCCAGCATCGACACATCGATCATGCGTCCGCTGCCGCTGCTGCGCGCCTCCACCAGTGCGGCGCACACCGCGAACGCCGCCGTCATGCCGCCGATGGTGTCGCACACCGGATAGCCGACGCGCAAGGGTGCGTTGTCGGCATCGCCGGTGACGCTCATGACGCCGGCGATGCCTTGGATGATCTGGTCATAGGCGGGCCGCTGCGCCAGCGGGCCGTACTGGCCGAAGCCGGAAATCGCGCAGTACACCAGTGCCGGATTGATGTCGGCCAGTACTGCATAGTCCAGCCCGAGGCGCGCCATCACGCCGGGACGGAAGTTCTCGACCACCACATCCGCGTCGGCGGCCATGCGCAGGAACACTTCCTTGCCCTTTGCATGCTTGAGGTTGAGCGTCACTGATTGCTTGCCGGCATTGACCGCCACATAGGAGATACCCATGCCGCGCGTCGCCGCCTCCGGGCTGGCGCCGAGGTGGCGCGCGAGGTCGCCGGTTTCCGGCTGTTCGATCTTGATCACTTCGGCGCCGAGCAGCGCCAGTTGATAGCCGCAAAACGGCCCGGCCAGCACATTGGACAGGTCGAGCACGCGGATGCCTGAAAGTGGAAGTGTCATGGTTGTCCCGTTACTCGCCGCGCTCGCGCGCGGAGCGCAGCGGTACGGGGTCGCCGCCCAGTGCGGCGGTGGCGTGCGCGGCTATCTCCAGAAGTGGCGCGCGCATGCGCTTGACGAAGGACCGGTCGATGCGCGAACGCGGACCTGCCACCGTCAGCGCGCCAAGCAGACGCTGATCGGCGCCGAATACCGGTACGGAAATCCCGGCGGTGTCCGGGTCGCGTTCGCCGAAGGACCATGCGCAGAAATCCTTGCGGATGCTTTCGTACTGCTCGCCGGGATGGCCGCAGAAGGCGCCAAGCACGCGTCCTCCGGAACCTTGCAGCAACGGCAGCACGTCGCCTTCGGTCACATGGTCGCGCACCGTGTGCTGCGAATCGACACGGTGCAGGCAGACGCGCACGTCGCCGTCGCGCACGTAGAAGGACACGCCTTCGCCGGACAACGCGCCGAGTTCGCGCATCAGCGGCAGCAGGATGTCAGCCAGCCGCAGGTTGCGCTGGTACTGCGCGCCGAGCAGGAAGGGCGCCGGGCCGATCTGGTAGCGGCCGTCTTGCAGGCGTTGCAGGAAGCGGTGCTGCAGCAGCGATTGCACGATGCGCAGGATGGTGCTCTTGTACAGGCCGGTGCGCGCCGCCAGTTCGGCCAGGCTCAACGCCTGGTCCTCCGGGGTAAAGGAGGCCAGGATGGCGAAGGCGCGGTCGAGCGCGGCAACACCGGTCTTGTCCGGGGTGGGGGCGGGCACTTCGCCAGGGGTGGCCAGGTTCATGTTGGAATTCTTCTGTCGTTCTGCTAGACAGAACGATGTTCTGTTTTATGATTAGTCATGTTAGCACCAAAAATACCGGTGTCAAGGAAAGAAGGGTTGCCGTGACAAACCGTCGCGATCGATGCCTGCGATGGGCAGGTGAAGCGGGCTGCGTCTTGCCGAAGACGTGCACCCCTGCGGTTTGACGTCGCGAAGCGACTTCGTTATTCTTACGCAACGCGCCGATTTGATAATCAGCTTGCGGGCGCGTAATAAATACGGCTAAAGCGTGCTTGCAAGTAAGCCCCGACCTAGCCCGATAAGCTGACCGCTTTCGGGCTTTTTTGTTTTTGTGGTCCGGCGCGGCACTCGAAGCCTTGAGAAGCCTTGACACCGCGGCAGGCCGCCGCGGTTTGCGATTTATATTTTTGGACTGCTATGTCATCCGTTGGAATCGTCACTCCGCGATCGATGCGTTTTCCGGAACCGCTGCCGCTGTCGAGCGGCGCATCGCTCGCCGACTACACCCTGGTCTATGAAACCTATGGCATGCTCAATGCCGACCGTTCGAACGCGGTACTGATCTGCCACGCGCTGAATGCCTCGCATCATGTCGCCGGCATGTATGAGTCGACCGACGGCAGCAAGAACGTCGGCTGGTGGGACAACATGGTTGGTCCCGGCAAGCCGGTGGACACCGACCGCTTCTTCGTCATCGGTGTCAACAACCCCGGTTCCTGCTTCGGCTCGACCGGACCGATGGATACCAATCCCGCTACCGGCAAACCCTACGGCGCCAGCTTCCCGGTGGTTACCGTGGAAGACTGGGTGCATGCGCAGGCGCGCCTCGCCGATGCGCTCGGCATCGAACGGTTCGCGGCGGTGATGGGCGGTTCGCTCGGCGGCATGCAGGCGCTGGCGTGGAGCATGATCTTTCCGAAGCGCGTGCGCCATGCGGTGGTGATCGCGTCCACCCCCAAGCTGTCCGCGCAAAACATCGCCTTCAACGACGTTGCGCGCCAGGCCATCCTGACCGATCCCGATTTCCATGGCGGCGACTATTACGCGTATGGCGTGGTGCCCAAGCGCGGTTTGCGCGTGGCGCGCATGGTCGGCCACATCACTTATCTGTCGGACGACAGCATGGCCGAGAAATTCGGCCGCGCGCTGCGCAACGGCGACTACCAGTTCGGCTTCGGCATCGATTTCGAGATCGAGTCCTACCTGCGCTATCAGGGCGACAAGTTTTCCACCTACTTCGACGCCAATACCTATCTGTTGATCACCAAGGTGCTCGACTACTTCGATCCCGCCAGGACGTATGGCGGCGACCTCGCCAGGGCGCTCGCCGAGACAGAAGCGCAATTCCTGCTGGTGTCCTTCACCACCGACTGGCGCTTTTCGCCTGAGCGCAGCCGTGAAATCGTGCAGGCGCTGGTCAAGAACAAGCGCAAGGTGTCCTATGCGGAAATCGACGCGCCGCACGGCCACGACGCCTTCCTGCTGGAGGACCAGCGCTACATGAACACGGTGCGCGCCTATTACGAGCGTATCTGGACCGAAGTCGACCGGAGGCATGCATGAATTTCCAGGAACTGAGCGCGCGCCGCCCCGACCTCGCCTTCATCGCGCATTGGGTGGGCAGCGCATCGCATGTGCTCGACCTCGGTTGCGGCGACGGCGTGATGCTCGACTATTTGCAGACGGACAAACAGTGCATCGGCTATGGCGTCGAAATCGACGATGCGAAGATCCCGGTATGCATCGAGCGCGGCGTCGCGGTGATCCAGCAGGATCTGGAAGGCGGCCTGGCGATGTTTTCCGATAACGCGTTCGACATGGTGCTGTGCCTGTCGGCCTTGCAGATGATGCGCAACGTCGAAGGCATCCTGCGCGACATCGCCCGCGTCGGACGCGAAGCGATCGTGTCCTTCCCCAACTTCGCCTACTGGCCGCATCGCGCAGCGCTGATTCGCGGCCGCATGCCGGTTTCCAAGCATTTGCCGTACGAGTGGTACGACACACCCAACCTGCGTTTCGGAACAATTGTTGATTTCAAGGAACTTGCGAATAAAGTCGGGCTCGAAGTGCTCGAATGCATTGCATTGCACGAAGGCAAGCCTGTGACGTTCATGCCGAATTGGCGTGGCAGCCTTGCCGTTTTCCGCCTCAGACAAAAAATTGCCGCATGAGCATTCCCGCAAGCCAGACTGCTGAACAACCCAAGATCCTGAAATCCAAGCTGTTCTGGATCAGCCTGCTGTACTTTTCGGAAGGGTTCCCGCTCGGCCTGTTCTTCGACCTGTTCCCGGTGTATTTCCGTCAACAGGGCATTGAGTTATCGAAGATCGGCCTGCTCAGCCTGCTTGGCCTGTCGTGGACGCTCAAGTTCCTGTGGGCGCCGCTGATCGACTTCACGCGCCGTCACCGCTACTGGATGGCCGTCGCCGACGTCGGCATGGGGCTGGTGATGATCGTCTGCGCGCGCGAAGCCGGCTTCGGTCCCTGGGTCTGGTTTGCGATCGGCACCTTCACTGCGTTGTCGGCGACCAATGACATCGCCATCGACGGCTATACCATCGAACAGTTGAACAAGCGCGAACTCGGTCTCGCCAACGGCTTCCGGATCGGCTTCTACCGGGTCGGCATGCTGGCGGCGGGCGTGCTGCTGTGGTTCTCCGATGTCGCCGGCTGGACCTCGACCTATGGTCTCGCCGCCGTGCTGTTCTTCACGATCGCCGCAATCACGCTGATGGCGCCCAAGGAGCCGCCGCGTCCCGCCGGCGAGGCGCCGTCCAGCCTGCGCAATGAACTCTCGGCGCTGGCGCAACAACCGATCCTGATCGTCGCGCTGCTGCTGTTCATCGCCGGCCTGCTGTGGCCGGTGCTGGGCGCGGTCGATATCGGCTGGCTCAAGCCCTACAAATCGAACTGGTGGTTCAAGGGTGGCGCACCGGTCGGCCTGATCCTGCTGTCGGCCTTCCTGTTCACGCGCGGCATCCGCGGCCAGTCCGAGCAGTTGTCGGAAGCATCGGCGCGCGGCCCGATGTTCGGCGCCATCGTCTCCCTGTTGAACAAAAAGCACGCGCTGCTTTTGATCGGCTTCATCCTGATCTTCAAGCTGGCCGATTCCTCGATCGGCTTCATGATCAAGCCATTCTGGGTCGATAGCGGGTTCACCAACACCCAGATCGGCCTGGTCTCGGTCAACCTCGGCCTCGGCCTGTCGATTGCCGGCGGCGTCATCGGTGGTTGGTACACCGACCGCGTCGGCATCTTCCGCGCACTGTGGGTACTTGGCCTGTGGCAGGCGCTGTCCAACGTCGGCTATGTCGTAGCAGCCTACCTGGTTCCGAAAGCCGCGCAGGGCGCCGACATCGCCGTCGCGCACCAGGCGCTGATGTACAGCGCCAGCGCCATCGAATCCTTTACCGGCGGCCTCGGCACCGCCGCCTTCCTCGCCTTCCTGATGGCGATCGTCGACAAGTCGCGTGCCACCACCGAGTACGCGATCCTGTCGTCGATCTTCGCATTCTCGCGTTCGATCGCTGGCTGGGCCGGCGGCATCGGCGCGCAGGAGATGGGCTATGCGGCATACTTTGCGCTGACCTTCGTGCTGGCCTTCCCCGCATACGCGCTGCTGCCATGGATCAAGAGCATACTCGCGGCATCCGAGGCGCAGGAGGGCAAGGCATGATGCCCTTCATTCCGCTGACGCTGGTGTTCGCTGCGCTGACCTCGGCCGCACCCGTAGTGCTGGCGCGCGACAAGCCCGAACCGGAGGGCGTGCACGTCGACAAGATGCCGTGGCTGCGCAAGTGGGTGTCGGAAGAGCAGCTCGAAGCGCAGGCCGCGCAGCAATACAGCGATATCAAACGACAGGTCAGCCGGCACGATGCGCTTGTCGCCGACGACCATCCAGAAGTGCGGCGCCTGCGCGCAATCGCGCGCAAGCTCATTCCGCATGCGACGCGCTGGAATGCGCGGGCGGCGCAGTGGCAGTGGGAAGTGAACCTGATTGGGTCGAAGGAAATCAACGCGTTCTGCATGCCCGGCGGGAAGATCGCGTTCTACAGCGGCATTCTCAGCACCTTGAAGCTGACCGATGACGAAGTGGCGATCGTGATGGGCCATGAAATCGCGCATGCGTTGCGCGAACACGGCCGCGAGCGCGCCGCCAAATCCGGCTTGGCGAGCGTCGGTGCACAGCTTGCCGGAATCGGCCTGTCCGCCTTGCTCGGGCTTGACCGGCATACAGCAACGACGGCCACCGGCAGTATCGCCAACCTGACGATGCTGAAGTTTTCGCGCGACGATGAAACCGAAGCCGACTTGGTCGGCCTCGATCTCGCCGCGCGCGCCGGCTACGATCCGCGCGCCGGTATCGCGCTATGGCAGAAGATGGACCGGGTCGGCCGCAACGCAACGCCGCAATGGTTGTCGACGCACCCGGCGGGCAAGAGCCGCATCGCGGAAATGCAGAAGCACATGCCGTCGGTCATGCCGCTCTATGCGCGCGCGGTGGGCCGTCGTGTATCGGCGCTGCCACCGTACTCGAGCAACGTGGCCGGTATCGCTCCGGTGCGCTGAGAAAACTGCGTTCGGGACAACAAATTCCCGATATCACACCGCATCCATCACCGCCTGCAGGAATGCTTGCGTCCGCTCGTTCTTCGGCGCGCCAAAAATTTCCTGCGGCGTGCCCTGTTCGGCAATCTTCCCTTCGGAAAAGAAGCATACGCGATCCGCGAATTCCTTCGCGAATCCCATCTGGTGGGTCACCATCAGCATGGTCAGGTTGTGTTCGTCGCCCAGCCTGCGGATCACATTCAGCACTTCGCCGCACAACTCCGGATCGAGCGCCGAGGTCACTTCGTCGAACAGCATCACCTGCGGCCGCATCGCCAGCGCGCGCGCAATCGCCACGCGTTGCTGCTGGCCGCCGGACAGTTGCGACGGATAATGATTGAGTTTGTCCGACAGGCCGACCATGTCGAGCAGTTCACTGCCGCGCTTGATCGCTTCGCGCCTGTCCAGCCCCAGCGCCTTCACCGGCGCCTCGACCGTGTTCTGCAACGCGGTCATGTGCGGAAACAGGTTGAAGTTCTGGAACACCATGCCGATCCTGCTGCGGGCCTGGCGCTTGTAGCTCTCGCTCGCCGGCACCAGGCCGCCGTTGCGCGGCATGTGCGTGATCGGATTGCCGTCGACTTCGATCACGCCGCCTTCTATGCCTTCCAGCATCATCAGCACGCGCAGCAGTGTCGATTTTCCCGAGCCGCTGGGGCCGATGATGGCGACTTTTTCATTGCGTTCGACGTCGAGGTTGAGGTGGTCGAGGACGGTCAGCGGTCCGTACCGTTTGGTGACGTCGCGAAAGCGAACCATGGGGTAGTCCATATATCGTGGCCTTTATTCAGGGCATGCGCAGATGCGTTTCCAGCCTGCGCACCAGCAGCGCGACGCTCACGCTGATGACAAGGAAAAACAAGCCGGCCATGGTGATCGGCTCGATGTAGCGGAAGGTCTGCGATCCGATGTTCTTTGCCTGCAGCATCAGTTCGACAACGGTGATCGCCGACAGCACCGGCGTGTCCTTGAACATCGCGATCAGGTAGTTGCCGAGCGCCGGCACGATGGGCCGTATGGCCTGCGGCAGCACGATATCGCGATACGCGTCCAGCGGGCTCAGGCTGAGCGCCTTGGCTGCTTCCCACTGTCCGGACGGCACGCTGTTGAGGCCGGCGCGATAGACCTCGGCCACGTAGCAGGAATAATGCAGCGCGATACCGACGATGCCGGTGGTGAGCGCCGACATCGTGATGCCGTATTCCGGCACCACGTAGAACAGGAAATATAACTGGATCAGCAACGGCGTGCTGCGGATGAACTCGATCAGCGCAGCGGCTGGCCACGAAAGTGCCGGAAGGCGGCTGCGGCGCAGCACCGCAAGCGCCAGGCCGAGCACCAATGCGATCGCAAAGCCGACCAGGGTGATGCCGATCGTGTACAGGGACGCCCGCAACAGATCGGGCAGGATCTCCCAGGCGAATTGCCAGTCGAAGAAGTCGCGCGCCATTACATCCTTCCCCGCGCCAGGCCGCGATTGAGGCGCCGTTCCAGTGTGCGCATTGCTATGCTGATCGCTTGCGCCAGCAGGAAGTAGATGCCCAGCGTCAGCAGGAAGATTTCCTCGCTGCGAAAGGTCGACTGCACCAGTTGGTCGGCACGAAAGCTCAGGTCGGCCAGTGTGATCAGCGACACCAGCGATGTGCCTTTCAGCAGTTCGATCAGCAGGTTGGTGAAGGGCGGAATCGCATTGACCAGCGCTTGCGGCAGGATGATGCCGAGGAAACGCTGCAGCGGCGGGATGTTGAGTGCAATCGCCGCTTCGATCTGTCCGCGCGGCACGGATGCGAACGCTCCGCGCATCACTTCCGCGCCATAGGCGCCGATGTTCAGCCCGAGACCGAGCACGGCGACCGTGTACGGCGACATCGTCACGTTGAACGGCGGCAGCGGCAGCACGAAGAACAGCCAGAACAACTGCACCAGCAGCGAGGTGCCGCGAAATATTTCGATGTAAACGTTGGCAAGCCAGCGCAATCCGCGCCAGGAAGAGCGTTTCGCCAGCGCCGCAAACAGCGCCAGCACGGCCGCCAGCAGCGCGGCGGAAGCGGTCACCTTGATCGTGACGACCGTTCCCTCCAGCAGGAGCGGCAAGAGTTCACCCATCGGGATCTCCGTGGTTCAAGTCGGGTCAGTGAACGCAAAACGTAGGGCGGGTCCCACCCGCCAGAGATGGCGATGGCGGGTGGGACCCGCCCTACGCATTCTTCGATTTCGTCCGCCGGCGTTCAGCGCTTGACGATGTCCTCGACCGTCTTCGTGGTCAGGTTGGAACGGTCGAAACCGAACGGCGCCACGGTCTTCAGGTGCTCTTCGCTGCCCAGCCAGTCCTTGAGCAGCGCATTGACCTTGTCGCGCAGGTCCTTGTCGTCCTGACGGAACGCCAGCGCGCCATAGCCGGTGTGTGCGGGATCATCCTCGAAACCGCTGATCGCCTCGACCTTCTTGCCGCCCTTGGTTGCGAGGGCTTTCATCGTGAGCTGGGTGCCCACCGCGGCATCGGCGCGGCCGGTGCGCACCGCCTGCAACTGGGCGATGGTGCTCGGTACCTGCATGATGCGGTCTTCCGGAATGCCGGCGTCGCGCGCATACGCATACTGCGCAGTGCCCGCCATCACCGCCAGCTTGACCTTGTCGTTCTTGGCGATGTCGGCATAGCTGTGCAGCTTCTTGGGGTTGCCCCTGGCGACCAGCAGCGTGTCGCCCAACTGATAATGCGGATCGGTGAACAACACCTGCTTCGCGCGCTCGGGCGTGACATACATGCCGGCGGCAATCACGTCGAAGCGTCCGGCCAGCAGGCCGGGGATCAGGCCGCCCCATTCGGTCAGCACGGCGTTGACTTTCTTCACGCCCATCTTGGCGAAGATGGTCTTGCCGATTTCCGGCGATTCGCCGGTGACGCTGCCATCGGGACGGGTGTAGGCGAACGGCGTTTCATTGGCGTAGCCGATGCGGATTTCGCCGGTGCGCTGGACGCGCTCCAGGGTTGTTTCAGCGCTGGCGGCCGTGGTGAGAGCGGTCAGTGCGACCAGGGTGGCGCCGAAGCGCTTTACGACGGAGGAGTTGAACAAGGCTTTCATTTTTATTCCCTTCTAGTTGGTCATAGGGGGGTGGCGAAACCGGTGCTCTGCGCACCGGTGACTATCATGTCCATGGCAATCGTGCCGATCAGCAGCGCCGACATGCGGCCCACCAGATCGATGTAACGGTCGGTCAATTCCGCGTGGCTGTACTTGAGCCGGTCGTGCACCAACTTGATCAGCACCAGCAGTACGACAGTGACGGCGAGCGTGGTGAAGATCACCGCGACAGCGCCCGGGAACGGCACGCGTGTGCCGATCACCACCGACGCGCTGACGGTGCCGGGGCCGATCATGATCGGCATTGCGATGCTGCCGGCGATGGTGTCCGGCGTGCCGCGCATCAGGTCGTTGATCGCTCCCGCGCCGGAGAACACGTAGCGCAGGCCGATCAGCAGGAACACGATGCCGCCGAAAATCTGGAAAGATGCGAAGCGCACCTGCAGGTAGTCGCGGAAGAAGGTTTCGCCGCCCCAGGAGAACAGCGTGAACACGCAGGCGCTGATGAGGCTGCCGCGGATCAGTACGCGCACGAAGGTTTGCGTCGGCAGGCCGCGGATCAAGTCGAGCAGGTAGATGCTCATCAGGAAAGGATTGAACAGCGCGAAAAACAGCAGGAAGGAGCGCAGGTAAGGTTCCATCAAAACCCTTTTGCGGAGAGCGACGGAAGACGCGCCGTTTGCAGGTGCGCTTCCGTGCAGGAGAAGCAGTATGCGGACTGGTCCAATTCAGACTGTTACGCGATCGCCAGAGGCTTCGGTTCCAGCGCCGCAATGCCTTCACGTGCGGCGACGAATTCCGGGCGCGGCTTCAAGCCGCCCTTCGGCGCACCCAACTGGTTCTCGGTGCTGTTGTAGACGAAGAACACATTGCTGCGCGGGTAGGGCGTGATGTTGCCGTTCGAGCCGTGCATCGTGTTGCAGTCGAAGAAGACCACCGAACCGGCCTTGCCCTTGCAGGAGGCGATGCCGCGCATGTCGGTCAGGTAGCGCAGCAGCACGTCGTCCGGCACGCCGGTTTCCTGCTTGCGCAGCGACTGCTTGTAGTGGTCGTCCGGCGTCTCTCCGGCGCACGAGATGAAGTGGCGGTGCGAACCGGGGATCAGCATCAGCGGGCCGTTGAACTCGTCGTTGTCGGTCAGCAGGATGGAGCAGCTCAGCGCACGCATCGCCGGCATGCCGTCTTCGCTGTGCCAGGTTTCGAAGTCCGAGTGCCAGTAGAATTCCTTGCCCTTGAAGCCCGGCTTGTAGTTGATGCGCGACTGGTGGATGTAGGTCTCGCTGCCGAGGATCTCGCGCGCCACGTTGAGCACGCGCGGGTCGCGCACCAGGTTGGCGAACAGGTCGTTCAGACGGTGCACATTGAAGATCGAGCGCACTTCGCCGCTGCCCGGTTCCGCGATCACCTCGTCGCGGCTTTTCGCCGTGAACTCTTCGCGCATCGCCTGCATTTCGTTGTACAGGCGTTCCACTTCGGCCACCGAAAACAGGCCCGGCAGGAACAGGAAGCCGTTCTCCTGGTAGGCGTCGCGCTGCGCCGCGTTCAATGCCGGTTTGGCGGCATCGGAGGCCCGCTCGTAGATCACGGGATCGAGGCGCGACAGGATCGCGGGATTGCTTTGGACGCGGCTCTTGTAAGGGTCTTGGGACAACATGTGTGTCTCCTTTCGTTATTCGACGGTTTCCGGTGCGGCGGCATAGACGCCGTCGGCGTCATGCACTTCGTTGCCGACCAGGGCGGGGTTGAAGGTGCACACCACGCGCATGTCGGCGCCGGCGTCGGCACGCAACCAGTGACGATCGTTCTTGTTGAGCGCATACATGGTGCCCGGCTCGATGCGGAATACTTCGCCGGACGGGATCAGTTCGACTTCGCCGCTGCCTTCGACGCAATAGACCGCTTCCAGGTGGTGCTTGTACCAGATGTGGGTCTGGGTCCCGGCGAAGATCGTGGTCTCGTGCATGGAAAAGCCCATGCCGTCTTCCTTCAGCAGCAGCCGGCGGCTGGCCCAGGTCTCGGTCTTGATGTCGCGTTCGGTGTTCAGGATGTCTTGCAGGCGTCGTACGATCATGCTTCTACCTCGTTCTTGGTGGTGACATTGGCGTTCATCTGGCTCACGGCGTCGGCGACCGCGTGTTCGAGGATGTCGAGGCCGGCCAGCAGTTTTTCGGGTTCGATGGTGAGCGGCGTCAGCAGCTTGACCACTTCATCGCGGCCGCCGGAGGTCTCGATGATCAATCCGTTCTGGAAGGCGATCGAGGTGACGCTGTCCGCCACTTCCGGGTCCTTGAAGGCGAGGCCTTGCATTATGCCGCGTCCGCGGCGCGTCATTTCCGCCGCCGGATAGTTCTTCACCAGCTTGTCGAGGAACTGGGCGATGGTCTGCGCCTTCTTCTCGATCGAGGCCTGGAACTTGCCGTCGCTCCAGTAGTGGTCCAGCGCAGCAGCCGCCGTCACGAACGCCATGTTGTTGCCGCGGAAGGTGCCGTTGTGCTGGCCCGGCTTCCACACATCGTGTTCCGGTTTCAGCAGCACCACCGCCATCGGCAGGCCGTAGCCGGACAGCGACTTCGACAGCGTCACCATGTCCGGACTGATGCCGGCCGGTTCGAAGCTGAAGAAGGTGCCGGTGCGGCCGCAACCGGCCTGGATGTCGTCGACGATCATCAGGATGTCATGGCGGCGGCAGAGTTGTTCCAGCTTCTTCAGCCAGTTCAGGCCGGCCACGTTCAGGCCGCCCTCGCCCTGCACGCACTCGACGATGATCGCGGCCGGATGGTCGACGCCGCTGCTGGGATCGACGATCAGCTTGTCGAGCATCGCGATGGTGTCGACGTCCTGGCCGAAGTAACCGGAGTAGGGCGCGTGATGCACATTCCCCAGCGCGACGCCGGCGGCATCGCGGAACTTGCGGTTGCCGGTCAGCGACAGTGCGCCCAGCGTGACGCCATGGAAGCCGTTGGTGAACGAAATCACGTTCTGGCGGCCGGTGACATTGCGCGCCAGCTTGATCGCCGCCTCGACCGCATTGGTGCCGGTGGGGCCGGTGAACTGCATTTTGTACTGCATCTTGCGCGGCTTCAGGATGCGCTCTTCGAAGGTGAGCAGGAATTGCTGCTTGGCCGAGGTCGCCATGTCGAGGCCGTGAACGACGCCGTCCTTGGCCAGGTAGTCGACCAGCGCCTGCTTGAGCACCGGGTTGTTGTGGCCGTAGTTGAGGCTGCCGGCGCCGGCGAGGAAGTCGATGTACTCGGTGCCGCCCTCATCGGTCAGGACGGCATTCTGCGCTTTGGTGAAGACGGTGGGAAAGGAACGGATATAACCACGAACCTCGGATTCCAGTCGGTTGAAAGTACGCATCTAGTTTCTCCTGTGGGATAGTGAATGTCTTTGGGTCACGCGGATCGGTCCCAGGGACCGATCCGGTACAGACACTCTTCTTCGTGGCCACTCTCGCCAAAGTCATTGGCGGCAAACAGAGTGGTGGTGGTACAGCCGGCGCCACGGCGCACGGCGAATTGGGTGAACAGCGCACGCGATGCCGCGTTGCTCGGGCTGATCGTGGTTTCCAGCCAGCGCAGTCCGCGCAGCCGGATGCAGTGCTGGAGCAGGTGCTGCAGCATGCGGGTCCCGAGTTTTTGCCCGCGCGCCTGTCCGGCGACTGCGACTTGCCAGACGAACAGGGTGTCCTGTTGTTCCGGCGGGATATAGGCGATAATCGCGCCGAGCATGACGCCGTCGGCTTCCGCGATCACGCTGGTCGCCGCCTGGTGTTCGCACAGCAGCAGGTAGGCATAGCGGGAGTTGAGATCGAGTGGCGGACAAGCCGCTACCAGGTCATGAAGCGCCGCGCCATCGCGCCGCGTTGGTTGCCGTAATGTCAGCTGGTCACTGGCGACCGGCCCGGGCATACGTGCATTCATGCTTCCTCCTTTTCGCGGACAAAAGCAGTCCCCTGCGACCCGTTCGGGCCGCTGGCTGCGTTCGTCAGTTAAGGGGGAAAATCAGGTGGCTACAGGGTGCCGGCAGGCGCCTTCACTTCAAGAAGCGTGGCGAACTGTTCCAGCGCAACCACCAGCGTATGTTGGTCGTCTTCCGGCAACGCACTCAGTGCGCTGGCAAAACCGTGCGGCAATGCCGAAGGGGCATTGTCAACCAGTGCCTGGCCTTCTGCCGTCACGGTGACGTACACGTGGCGCCGATCACGCGTATCGCGCTCGCGGCGTACCAGTTTCTTCTCTTCGAGCCGGTCGACGATGCCGACCACGGTGCTGGGACTCAGATATATCGCCCGTCCGATCGACTTCAGGGTGCTCGGCCCTAATTGGGCGATCGCCATCAGTGCAACCAGTTGGGGGGAAGTGATGTTATGTGTTGCCGTCAGTCGCTTGGAATGGTGTTCCACACACTGCGCAATACGGCGCACGCTTTGCAAGATGCGGATGGAATCATTTATAGCGACAAGCTTGGTGACATCGTTCATGAGCGCAAGTTTAGCGGTATCCGCGCGACCTGTCTCTTCCCTCCCTGCACCTGCTCGGTCTCCCTTTTGATTTTCCCCAGATCCTCAAGTAAAGAGAGGTGCATTGTAGGCCAAGTAATATTTCATGTCAAATCATGCCGATTGCGATGATTTCGATACGAATGATTTGAATATATGGAAGATTGAACGAGCGAAGCGAGAGGTGCGCTGTCGCAGCGAATGAAAACACACAGGCCGGCATGCGCCGGCCCGTGTCGTCGTCTTCGGGGAATGAATGGTGTCTACAGTTTCCAGTCGTACGCCAGCGTCAGCGGTGCGTGGTCGCTGAAGCGCTCTTCCTTGTAGATCGAGGCAGTCCTGGCAGTGTCGGCAATGGCCGGTGTCGTGATGTGGTAGTCGATACGCCACCCGACGTTGTTGGCCCATGCCTGCCCGCGGTTGCTCCACCAGGTATAGGCGTCGCCGGTCGTATCCGGATGCAGGCGCCGGTACGCGTCCACCCAGCCGACATCGCCCAGCACCTGCGACAGCCATGTGCGTTCTTCCGGCAGGAAGCCGCTGTTTTTCTGATTGCTCTTCCAGTTTTTCAGGTCGATTTCCTTGTGCGCGATATTCCAGTCGCCGCAGATGACGACTTCCTGGCCGCAGTGGCGCAGTTCCTGCAGGTGCGGCAGGAACATGTCCATGAAACGGAACTTCGCCTGCTGCCTTTCCTCGCTCGACGAACCGGAAGGGCAGTACAGCGAGATCACGCTCAGCTTGCCGAAATCGCATTGCACGTAACGGCCTTCCGCATCGAACTCGTCGCAGCCGAAACCGATCCGCACCGCGTCCGGTTCGATGCGCGAATAGACCCCGACTCCGGAGTAGCCCTTCTTTTCGGCATAGTGAAAGTGGCCGTGGTAACCCTTGGGCGTCAGAAATTCCGGAACCATGTCGTCCGCCTGTGCCTTCAGTTCCTGCACGCAAACAAAGTCCGGTGTGTGCTTCGACATCCAGTCGAAAAAGCCTTTCTTGGCAGCGGAGCGGATACCGTTGAGGTTGGCGGACGTGATCTTGAGCATGCTGTATTCCCGGGAAAAAACGAGCGCCTAGAATAACCGATCGGCAAGAGATTTGTAGCGGCTCCGCTGCGCAAACCCCGGTCAGTTCGAATTACAATGCAGGGCCTAATTCGACAGCCGTCGACATTGTCATTTCATTCATACCGAGGACATCTTGAGCAAGCTTCGCCAGGAATTCATCGCCTTCTCCGTCTCCGCCGGCGTTCTGCGCTTCGGCGATTTCGTCACCAAGGCCGGGCGCAATTCGCCTTACTTCTTCAACGCAGGACTGTTCAATGATGGCGCCACGCTCGGCAAGCTGGCCGATTTTTACGCGCAGACGCTGCTCGATTCCGGCGTCGAATTCGACATGCTGTTCGGTCCCGCCTACAAGGGCATCACACTGGCGGCGGCAACATCAATCGCGCTCGCGAACAAGGGCCGCAATGTGCCGTTCGCCTACAACCGCAAGGAAGCCAAGGATCACGGCGAAGGCGGCACCATGGTCGGCGCCAAGCTGCAGGGGAAGGTGGTCATTATCGACGACGTGATCTCGGCCGGCACTTCGGTGCGCGAGTCGGTCGACATGATCCGCGCCGCCGGCGCCACGCCCTGCGCCGTGCTGATCGCGCTCGACCGCATGGAGCGTTCCGGCAAGGACGGCGCGCTGTCCGAGCATTCGGCGGTGCAGGAAGTGACCAAGGCCTACGGCATGCCGGTGGTTTCCATCGGCAACCTGACGGACTTGCTGGAATATATTTCGAATGCTGGCGAGGATCAGGATCTGGCGAAGTACAAGGACGCGGTTGCCGCGTATCGGAGCCGTTACGGCGTGGAGTGACAAAGCACGAAGGGCACGAAGATGACGTCATCTTCGTGCCCTTCGTTGTACAAGGCCCGCGTAGACCGGGGCCCACCCGCCATTGCCGGTCGCACGGCGGGTGGGACCCGCCCTACTGATTACCCGGCCAGCTTTTTCTTCAGCAGTTCGGTCAGTTGCGCCGGATTCGCCTTGCCTTTTGTCGCCTTCATCGCCTGGCCGATGATCGCGTTGAATGCCTTCTCCTTGCCGGAGCGGTATTCCTCCACGGATTTCACATTCGCCGCCAGCACGTCATCGACGATCTTCTCCAGCGCGCCGCTGTCGGAAATCTGCTTCAGGCCTTTCGACTCGATGATGTCGTCGGCCAGCGATGGTTTGTCGGAATCCGCTTCCCACATCGCCGCAAACACTTCTTTCGCAATCTTGTTGGAAATCGTGCCGTCGGCAATGCGTTGCAGCAGCAGTGCAAGCTGTTCCGCCTTGACCGGCGCATCCGCAATGTCGACGCCGGCGCGGTTCAGCGTCGACGACACGTCGCCCATCAGCCAGTTCGCCGCAGGCTTCGCCTGTTCCTTGCCGGTCTTCGCGACGACTGCCTCGAAGTAGGCCGCCATCGCCTTCGACTGCGTCAGCACCGCTGCGTCGTATTCCGTCAAGCCATAGTCGCCGACGAAGCGCTCGCGCATCGCGCCCGGCAGCTCCGGCATCGACGCCTTCACGCGCTCGATCCAGTCTTGCGCAATCACCAACGGCGGCAGATCGGGGTCGGGGAAATAACGGTAGTCCTGCGCGTCTTCCTTGCTGCGCATGGAGCGCGTTTCCTTGCGGTCGGGGTCGTACAGACGGGTTTCCTGCACCACCTTGCCGCCGTCTTCGATCAGTTCGATCTGGCGGCGCACCTCGTAGTTGATTGCTTCTTCCAGGAAGCGGAACGAGTTCAGGTTCTTGATCTCGCAGCGCGTGCCGTATTCCTTCTGCCCCATTGGACGCACCGAAACGTTGGCGTCGCAACGGAAAGAGCCTTCCTGCATGTTGCCGTCGCAAATGCCCAGCCACATCACCAGCGAATGCAGCGCCTTCGCGTAGGCGACCGCCTCGGCGGCACTGCGCATGTCGGGTTCGGTGACGATTTCGAGCAGCGGCGTGCCGGCGCGGTTGAGGTCGATGCCGGTCATGCCGTGATAATCCTCATGCAGCGACTTGCCGGCATCCTCTTCCAGGTGCGCGCGCGTCAGTTGCACGGTTTTCAGTTCCGCCTTGCCGTCCTTTTCCAGCACGAAGGACAGGGTTCCGCCTTGCACCACCGGAATCTCGTACTGGCTGATCTGGTAGCCCTTTGGCAGATCGGGGTAGAAATAATTCTTGCGCGCGAAGATCGATTGCGGCGCGACAGTGGCGCCGATCGCCAGACCGAACTGGATCGCACGTTCCACCGCCCCCTTGTTCATCACCGGCAGCACGCCGGGCAGGGCGAGGTCGACCGGGCAAGCCTGCGTGTTCGGCTCGGCGCCGAAACGCGTCGATGCGCCGCTGAAAATTTTCGATTGCGTCGAGAGTTGCGCGTGCGTCTCCAGACCGATTACCACTTCCCACTGCATAGTGTCCTCACTTATTCTTCATAACGGCATTCGCCGGTCTTCATGTTCACCGACAGTTCCGTAAAATTTCCGCGCGATCCGCACAGCGCCGGGCAACTCGGCTTCACGTGCAACATATCGCCCTCGCGCTCCAGCCGGATCGTGCAATTCAACCTGCGGTCGAAATTGAAGCCGCGCCGCTCGCGCGCGGCATGCGCATCCTCCAGCCCGACCCGCCACGTCACCTTTTGCGTCTCATTCCGGACTTCCGCCAGCAGGCCGTCGCTTTCGTCAATGCTGCAGTCGAAGCCATGGGTGCTGCGGTACAGCGCCGATTCCCAGCGAAAGGCGGCAATCCGGTCGCCGCTGATGTGCATCTCGCCGTTGTCGGCATAGGTCACCGCTTCGCCGTCCTTCTGCTGCACGGCGCTGCAGGAGAAATGCGTGTCCAGTTGCTGCGCGCCGGCGGCTGCGCAGCCTGTGAGCAACGCCAGCGCCAGCAAGGAACGGGGAAAAGGGTTCATATGCCTTCCGGAGTCCGGCTGTGCCAGTCGGTCGCCAACTGGTACTGGTGGGCGACGTTGAGCAGCTTCGCTTCGTCGAAATAATTGCCGATGATCTGCAGGCCGACCGGGCGCTTGCCGTTCCTGTCGCCCTGGCCGAAGCCGCAAGGGATCGACATGCCCGGCAATCCCGCGAGGCTGGTCGACAGCGTGAAGATATCGGCAAGATAGTTGGCAACCGGATCATCCGCCTTGTCGCCAAGATCCCAGGCGACGGTCGGCGACACCGGTCCCATGATGACGTCGCACTGTTGGAACGCGTTCTTGAAATCCTCCGCGATCAGGCGGCGGATCTTCTGCGCCTGCAGGTAGTAGGCGTCGTAATAACCATGCGAGAGCACATACGCGCCGACCAGGATGCGGCGCTTCACTTCGTCGCCAAAGCCTTCCGCCCGCGTCTTGCGGTACATGTCGGCCAGGTCCTTGTATTCCTTCGCGCGGTGGCCGTAGCGCACGCCGTCAAAGCGGCTCAGGTTCGACGATGCCTCGGCGGGGGCGATCACGTAATACACCGGGATCGACAGCTCGGTTTTCGGCAGTGAGATGTCGACCAGGGTCGCGCCGAGCTTCTCGTACTCGCCCAGTGCGGCGCGCACTGCCTGTTCGACGTCCGGCGCCAGGCCCTTGCCGAAATACTCACGCGGGACGCCGATCTTCAAGCCTTGCAGGCTCTTGCCGAGATCGCGCGTAAAGTCTTCCTTGTCGCGCTCCAGACTGGTCGAATCGCGCGGATCGAAACCCGCCATCGCATTCAACAGCAATCCGCAATCTTCGGCGGTCTGCGCCATCGGGCCGCCCTGGTCGAGCGAGGATGCAAAAGCGATCATGCCGAAGCGCGATACGCGGCCATAGGTCGGCTTGATGCCGCTGACGCCGCATAGCGACGCCGGTTGCCGGATCGAGCCGCCGGTGTCGGTGGCGGTCGCCGCGGGCGCCAGCCGCGCCGCAATTGCTGCAGCCGAGCCGCCCGATGATCCGCCCGGAATCGCCGTCTTGTCCCAAGGGTTTTTCACCGGTCCGAAGAACGAATTCTCGTTGGACGAACCCATGGCAAATTCATCACAGTTCAATTTTCCGAGCGTAACCATGCCTGCCGTACGGAACTGTTCCACCACGGCAGCATCGAAGGGGCTGACGTAATTCGAGAGCATCTTCGAGCCGGCAGTGGAACGCCAGCCGCGCGTGACGAAAATATCCTTGTGCGCAATAGGGATACCGGTCAGCGGCATCGTGTCGCCGCCGGCAATGCGCTGGTCGGCTTCCGCCGCCTGCTGCAGCGTCAGATCTTCATTGACGTCGATGAAGGCATTGAGGTCGCTTTGTCGAATGCGGTCGAGGTAGAGCCGTGCCAGTTCGGTGGCGGAAACCTGTTTTGCCTGCAGCAGTGCCGACAGTTCTTTTAACGTTTTGGTATGCATATGTTCGAGAACGATTTTCTGTATAAATGCCGCCGGGGCGGCATTTATTCGATGACTTTCGGGACCAGGTACAGGCCGTCCTGGGTAGCCGGCGCGACCTGCTGGTATTCGCCGCGGCGGTCGGGTTCCGTGACCTGGTCTTCGCGCAGCCGCAACGCAACGTTGTTCTGGTGCGCGGCGATCGGGTGGTTCAAGGGTTCGACGCCGCTGGTGTCGACTGCGCGCATCTGTTCGACCAGCGAGAAAATGCCGTTCAGCTTGTCGAGAGTCTTGCTGGCCTGGTCTTCGTTCAGGTCGAGCTGCGCGAGGCGTGCCAGGCGCTTAACATCGGAGAGGTCGAGTGACATGATTGGGTAATGGGGCGAGCCGCCGGAGGCGGAAATTTTCAACAATGCAAAAGGTGTTTTTGTTCTGGCAAAAACTTGTCAAAACGCTTGAACTGAGGTGTATTCAGCCTGCATCTTTGGAGTTTCCGTCGACAAATTCCGTGTAAATTATAAGGTAGAATGGTGGGTTAAAGACCTTGCTGGCGCCGGCATTGCAGCGCGCCGCGGATATCCCGGTTTTTACCACCAATGTTAAGCGCGCCTTTGTTGCGCATCAGGACAATACATGTTTGGATTCTTACGCAGTTACTTTTCGAATGACCTCGCGATCGACCTGGGTACAGCCAACACGCTGATCTACGTCCGCAACATGGGCATTGTGCTGGACGAGCCGTCGGTGGTTGCCATTCGCCAGCAGGGCGGGCCGAACGGCAAGAAGACCATCCAGGCGGTCGGCAAGGAAGCCAAGCAGATGCTGGGCAAGGTTCCCGGCAACATCGAGGCGATCCGCCCCATGAAGGACGGCGTGATTGCCGACTTCACCGTCACCGAGCAGATGCTCAAGCAGTTCATCCGCATGGTGCACGACTCCAAACTGTTCAAGCCGTCACCGCGCATCATCATCTGCGTGCCCTGCGGCTCCACCCAGGTCGAACGCCGCGCGATCCGCGAGTCCGCGCTCGGCGCCGGCGCTTCGCAGGTCTACCTGATCGAAGAACCGATGGCCGCCGCGATCGGCGCCGGCCTGCCGGTGTCCGACGCAACCGGTTCGATGGTGGTCGACATCGGCGGCGGCACCACCGAGGTCGGCATCATTTCGCTGGGCGGCATGGTGTACAAGGGTTCGGTGCGCGTCGGCGGCGACAAGTTCGACGAAGCGATCGTCAACTACATCCGCCGCAACTACGGCATGCTGATCGGTGAGCAGACCGCCGAGGCGATCAAGAAGGAAATCGGTTCCGCGTTTCCGGGCTCCGAAATCAAGGAAATGGAAGTCAAGGGCCGCAACCTGTCCGAAGGCATTCCACGCTCGTTCACGATTTCCAGCAATGAAATCCTGGAGGCGTTGACCGATCCGCTCAACAACATCGTGTCCGCCGTCAAGAACGCGCTGGAGCAGACGCCGCCGGAACTGGGCGCCGACATTGCCGAAAAGGGCATGATGCTGACCGGCGGCGGCGCGTTGTTGCGCGACCTCGACCGCCTGCTGATGGAAGAGACCGGCCTGCCGGTGATTGTTGCCGAGGATCCGCTGACTTGCGTGGTGCGCGGTTCCGGCATGGCGCTGGAGCGCATGGACAAGCTCGGCTCTATCTTCTCCTACGAATAGGACTTGCACGGATGAGCGTTTCTTCGTGGCGGGTGTGGTGATTCCTGGGGATGAGCATCGGGCGTCAAGCGCAAGTCCTATAAAAAATTGAACTTGCCACAAATAATATGAATGACGTCCTTTTAGGACTTACGCATCGCTTGCCGTTTTTATGAACACGTATTCACCGTATTTACTACGGAGAAGTGACCGTACCGCGTAAGTCCTATGGAATACAGTCCACCGCCACTCTTCAAGCAAGGCGCTTCCGCGCGCGCCAAAGTGGTGTTCTTCTCCCTGATCGCACTGATCCTGCTGGTTGCCGACTCGCGCATGCGCTCCCTTGGCGCCATCCGCCAGGCGGTCGGCACGGCTCTCTATCCGCTGCAAGTCGTGGCCCTGGCGCCGCGCGATGCGGCATACATGGTCGGCGATTATTTTTCTTCCCTGTCTGCAGTACAGAAGGAAAACGATCGACTGCGGCGGCAGCAGGTGGCCAATGCGCAAACCTTGCAACAGGTACAGCAATTGACGGCCGAGAATGCGCAGTTGCGCAAGCTGCTGGATGCCAACGAGCGGCTGCCGGTGAAGTCCGTGATGAGCGAAATCCTCTACGACGCGCGCGATGCGTTCACGCGCAAGATCGTGCTGGATCGCGGCTCCCGGCATGGCGTCCGCCCCGGCCAGCCGGTGATCGACGATGCCGGTGTGGTCGGCCAGGTGACGCGCGTGTTTCCGTTCACATCCGAAGTCACGCTGCTGACCGACAAGGACCAGGCGATTCCGGTCCAGGTGGTGCGTACCGGATTGCGCAGCATCGCCTACGGACAGGGACATTCCGGCACACTTGATTTGCGTTTCATGCCTGCCAACGCCGACATCAAGAACGGCGACGTGCTGGTGACTTCCGGCATCGATGGAATCTATCCGGCCGGCCTGTCGGTGGCCAAGGTCATACAGGTCGAAAGCAAGTCGTCGGATGCATTCGCGCGGATTGTCTGCCAACCGCTGGCCGGCATCGACCGCAACCGGCAATTGCTGGTGTTGTTGACGGAGGACGAGTTTCCGGAGCGTCCCGCACCCGAAGAGCTCCGGGACAAGAAAGACAAGAAACGTATGATCGAGAGCCCTCGTGACGCTGCGAAAGCGGCGCCCGCACCAGCGCAGAAGCCGTCTACGCCATGAACCGCCCTCAATACATTCTGCTGCCGGCCAATCCGCTGTTCATCGTCGCCAGCATGGTCGTCGCCTTCCTGTTGAACCTGCTTCCATGGGGACACTGGGTCGGCATCCCGGATTTTGTCGCGCTGGTGCTGGTGTTCTGGAACATCCACCAGCCGCGCAAGGTGGGCGTCGGCATTGCATTCATGATGGGCTTGCTAATGGACGTGCATGATGCGACGCTGCTGGGCGAGAATGCATTGTCGTACACCCTGCTGTCATATTTCGCGATCATGATCCATCGTCGCGTGTTGTGGTTCAAGCTTCCGACGCAGGCCGCGCACATCTTGCCGTTGATGTTGATGACGCAAGCGGTGCAACTGATTGTACGCATGATGGTGAGCGGCACCTTTCCCGGCTGGAGCTATTTTCTGGAAAGTGTGGTCGCCGCCGCCCTGTGGCCAGTCGTGACAATGGTCTTGCTGGCGCCGCAGCGCCGCGCGATCGATCGCGACGAGACGCGGCCGATTTGACGATGGCGCCGGCTGCGGCTGATTTTTCCCTGGCTGTTGATCAACGCAGCGCTCATGCGGGTGCTGTTGTCCCATCCCTGTTCTTGGAAGCAGGGAGAGATGTGATGGAAAACGGCACGCCGCCGGTTCCGCGAGCTTGAGAATGACCGAATTCAAGAACACCGAACGCGAACTGCATCTCTTCCGCCTGCGCCTGTCGGCCGCGGGCGTGTTCGTGCTGATCTGCTTCGGCCTCCTGGTGGCGCGTTTCGCTTGGCTGCAAGTGGTCCGGCATGATCATTACGAGAGCCAGGCCGAGGACAATCGCATTTCCATCGTGCCCGTCGTGCCGAATCGCGGCCTGATCCTCGATCGCAACGGCGTCGTGCTGGCGCGCAATTTTGCCGCCTACACGCTCGAAATCACGCCATCCAAATTGCGCGAACCCCTGGAGGCGGTGATCGATGAGCTCGCGGGGCTGGTCGATATCCAGCTCAAGGACCGGCGTCGCTTCAAGCGTTTGCTGGACGAGGCAAGGAATTTTGAAAGCGTGCCGATCCGCACCCGCCTGAGCGACGAGGAGGTCGCGCGCTTCACCGCGCAGCGCTATCGTTTCCCCGGCGTCGAGATCCAGGCGCGCCTGTTCCGCCAGTACCCGCTTGGCGAGACCGCATCGCATGTGATCGGTTATATCGGGCGCATCAGCCAGCGCGACGAGGCCAGGATCGAAGAGATGGAAGATTCGGCCAACTATGCCGGCACCGACTACATTGGCAAGGAAGGCCTGGAAAAGAAATACGAGGAGGTACTGCACGGCACCACCGGCTATGAGGAAGTCGAAGTTTCCGCCGGCGGTCGCGCAGTGCGTACCTTGTCGCGCACGCCCGCGACCCCGGGGCACAATCTGATTCTGTCGATCGATATCGAATTGCAGAAGGTGATCGAGGAAGCCTTCGGCGACCGACGCGGCGCTCTGGTCGCGATCGAACCGTCCACCGGCGACGTGCTGGCCTATGTGTCAAAGCCGACCTTCGATCCCAACCTGTTCGTCGAGGGCATCGATTGGCAGAGTTGGGAAGAGCTGAACACCTCGATCGACCGGCCGCTGCTCAACCGCCCGCTGATCGGCACCTATCCGCCCGGCTCCACCTACAAGCCGTTCATGGCGCTAGCCGCGCTCGAACTCGGCAAGCGTACGCCCAGCCAGGCCATTTCCGATCCCGGTTTCTTCTGGTTCGGCAATCACAAGTTCCGGGACGACAAGGAAGGCGGCCATGGCATGGTCGACATGTACAAGTCGATCGTCCAGTCTTGCGATACCTACTACTACATACTCGCCAATGACCTGGGCGTGGACACGATCCATGACTTCATGAAGCCTTTCGGTTTCGGCCAGGCGACCGGTATCGACCTGGAGCACGAGCGCACCGGCATCCTGCCGTCGACGGCATGGAAGCGCAATGCGTACCGCCGGCCCGAGCAGAAGAAGTGGTACGCGGGTGAGACGATCTCGATCGGCATCGGCCAGGGCTACAACGCTTTCACGCCGCTGCAACTGGCGCATGCCACCGCCAACCTGGCCAACAACGGCGTGGTGATGAAGCCGCACCTGGTGAAGATCGTTGAAGACGGCGTCACCAAGGAACGCACGCTGACGGTGCCGAAGGAAAGCTATCGTATTCCTCTCAAGCAGGAGAACATCGACTTCATCAAGAATGCGATGGCAGGCGTGGTGCGCGAGGGAACGTCGTCGCGCGCCTTCCTCAATGCCGGTTACGTCTCTGCCGGCAAGACCGGCACTGCGCAGGTGATCGCAATCAAGAAAAACGAAAAATACGACGCCAGCAAGGTCGATGAACGGCATCGCGACCATTCGCTGTACACCGCCTTTGCACCGGTCGACAAGCCGCGCATTGCGATCGCCATCATCGTCGAAAACGGCGGCTTCGGTTCCGCTGCGGCGGCGCCGATCGTGCGCAAGGCGCTCGACTACTACCTGCTCGGCAAGCGCCCGGAAGACCCCGAAAAGCCTGCGCTTCCTGCCGAGGCGGCCGCTGCCGGGACTGGCACGCCTGCAGTTCCGAAGGCGGTTTCGAAGGCAGTTCCAGTGGTTGTGCCGGTTGCGGCGCCGGCCGCGCCACAAACGAAAGGAGTACGCCAGTGATGACATCGGCGCAACTGTCGCAGCGGCGTTCATTGCCGCAACTGATCAAGCCGTACTTCAGCGTCTTCGACGGCCCGCTGTCGCTGATCGTGTTCCTGATCCTGTCGGTCAGCACCGTCACCATGTATTCCGCCGGCTATGACTTTGGCGGACGCGTGGAGGATCATCTGCGCAACATCCTGATCGCTTTCGTCGTGATGTGGATCGCGGCCATCCTGCCGCCGCAAACCCTGATGCGCTTTGCGGTGCCGGTGTATACCGTCGGCGTTGCCTTGCTCGTTGCGGTGGCGATGTTCGGCATCATCAAGAAGGGCGCGCGCCGCTGGATCAATATTGGCGTGGTGATCCAGCCGTCCGAAATTCTCAAGATCGCCGTGCCGTTGATGCTCGCCTGGTTTTTCCAGAAGCGGGAGGGTGTATTGCGATGGCAGGAGTTCATGGTGGCGGGCGTCCTGCTGGTGATACCGGTCGGATTGATCGCAAAACAGCCTGACCTTGGCACCGCGGTGCTGGTGATGGCCGCCGGCTTTTACGTGATCTTCTTTGCGGGACTGTCCTGGAAGGTGTTGATCGGCATGGTCCTGGCCGGCGCCGCCAGCCTGCCCGTGGTGTGGTCAATGCTGCACGATTACCAGCGCGAGCGGGTGATGACCTTGATCGACCCTACCACCGATCCGCTCGGCAAAGGCTTCCACATCATCCAGTCGACCATCGCGATCGGTTCCGGCGGGGTCACCGGCAAAGGCTGGCTGCACGGCACGCAGGCGCACCTGGAATTCATCCCCGAACGCACCACCGATTTCGTGTTCGCTGTGTATTCCGAAGAGTTCGGCCTGGTAGGCAATATCGTGCTGCTGGTGCTTTACCTGCTGCTGATCGGACGCGGCCTGCTGATTGCCGCGAATGCGCCGACGGTCTTCAGTCGCCTGCTGGCCGGCGCAATCACGATGATTTTCTTCACCTACGCATTCGTGAACATGGGCATGGTCAGCGGCATTCTGCCGGTGGTCGGCGTGCCGCTGCCGTTCATGAGCTATGGGGGCACCGCCTTCGTCACGCTGGGGGTCGGCGTCGGTATACTGATGAGCATTCAGCGGCACCGCAAACTGGTCCAGAGCTGACAGTAACGTCGCGACGGAAACGTTCCTCCGCATTGGCGGCCGGCATGGTTTCCGGAAAAACCATAAAAGCACTATCCTTGAACGAACAAGAAAATGAAGGAGAACGCGATGTCACTGCGCATTCGTCATGTCCGCATCCTGGTCTTGCTGGCGCCGCTGGCATTGGCTGCCTGTTCCAGCGTGCCATTGTCGTCGTCAACCGATTCCGTTCCGGCATCCACCCGCACAGCCTCGTCGCGCCCGGCATCTCCGCTGCCTGCACTGCCTCCCGCCGGTTCCGGCCGCGGCGGCTACTACATGGATGACGGCCCGGGCGATGCACCGCCGGAAGGCCTGCTCGATACACCTGATGCGGAGCCGCGTGTCGAGCCCTATTCGACACGCGGTAACCGGCCATATGTCGTGTTCGGCAAGAGCTATACGCCGATCACCGACGAGCGCCCGTTCAAACAGCGCGGCATCGGCAGCTGGTACGGCAAGAAGTTCCACGGTCAGAAAACCTCGTCTGGCGAACTGTACGACATGTACAAGATGACCGCGGCGCATCCGACCCTACCGATTCCTTCCTATGCACGGGTCACCAATCTCGTCAACGGCAAGCAGGTCATCGTGCGCGTGAATGACCGCGGCCCGTTCCATTCCGGCCGCATCATCGACCTGTCGTACACTGCGGCGCTGAAGCTCGGTTATCTCGGCAAAGGCAGCAGCCAGCTCGAAGTCGAGCGCTTGCTGCCGGAAGAGATCGAGCGTATCGTCGCCGCCAGGAAGGAGCAACAGGCTGCGAGCAATGCCGAGGCGGTGGTGCTGATGCCGGTCGTGGCGGACGGTGCCGACATCGAGAAAACACCGCTTGCGCTGCCGGAAGGCACGTCCGGCCAGCCCCGGATCGTTACTGCGCCTTCTGCGGCGTCTTCACCCGGCTATTACCTCCAGCTCGGAGCCTATTCGAAAGCGGAAAATGCAGAAGCGGCGCGTCAGCGCATGATGGAAGGGCCCGCCGCAAAGGCGGCGCCGATGGAAGTGGTCGAATACGACCAGTTCTTCAGGCTGTACAGCGGCCCCTTTGCAAGCCGTGCCGATGCCGCTGCGGCGGCCCAGCAGTTGCAGGACAGCGGCATCGGAAAGCCGATGATCGTGCAGCGGTAGATCAGCTCTGTGCCTTGAGTTGCAGCGCGCGTTCGTAAAGTGCATTCTTTTTCCGGCCGGTGATTTGCGCGGCAAGCGCGGCGGCCTGCTTCACGGAGCATTCCGCGAGAAGGATCGTCAGAATGCGGTCGCTTTCCGCGTCGTCCTCGTCGACCGCAGCCGGTGTGCCTTCGAGCAGCAGTACGTATTCGCCTTTCAGGCGCTTGGGATCTGCCGCCAGCCATCCGCTTGCTTCCGATAACGGGCAGCGGTGGATCTCTTCGAACAGCTTGGTCAGTTCGCGTGCAAACACGAGTTGCCGCGTCGGCTCGAAAGCCGCAGCCAATGCGTTCACCGTCTCGATGATCCGGTGCGGCGCTTCGTACAGCACCAGCGTTGCGGCAACGGCGGCAAGACTGCGCAACTCCGTTTCGCGTTGTTTCGGTTTCGACGGAAGAAAGCCGAGAAAATAAAAGCGGTCGCGCACCAGTCCGCCGGCCGACAGCGCTGCGACTGCAGCAGAGGGACCAGGCAGCGGCATGATCCGGAATCCGGCATCGCGCACTGCATCGACGATGCGCGCGCCGGGATCGGACACAGCCGGCGTGCCGGCGTCCGACACCAGTGCGATGCGTTGTCCGGCCTGCAGGCGGGCAATGAGTTTGGCGGCTGCTTCGCGTTCGTTATGTTCGTGCGCGGCGAGCAATTCCTTCTGCAGGCCGTAGCGTGCAAGCAGGTGCGAAGTGGTGCGAGTGTCCTCGCAGGCGACTGCATCGGCAAGCGCCAGCACATTGAGCGCACGCAACGTGATGTCGCCCGTGTTTCCGATGGGGGTGGCCACCACATATAATGTGGCCGGAGGATAAGACTGCTGCGACACTTCCTGCATCAACGGTGCGAGGGACGGTGCAGTGGATGTCGACAGTGTCATGAGGAGAGGCTGATGTTAAGAGCGATATTGCTGGCGGGTGTACTCGGTGGATTGTGCCTGTCTGCGCACGCAAACACAACCGCGCCTGGAGTGCGCGCCGCGGCTGCATCGGAAAGGCCGTTGCGGCTGGCGCAGACCGACCTGGCCATTCCCCCGGCCGACATGCTGCCGCCGCCTCCGCCGAATGTGCGCATTTCCCTGCTGTTGCCGACGCAGTCCGAAACATTGCACCAGGCTGCGGAAGTGGTGCGCGCGGGATTCGAAGCCGCCTATGAACGCGAGCCGATCGGCATCGACATCAGTATCGTGGAAACCGGTGATGCTCCTCAGGACGTGGTATCCGGATATACCGTCGCCAGCGCCGAAAGCGATATCGTGGTCGGACCGCTCACGCGCAGCGGCGTCAGCGCTGTCGCGCAAAGCGGTGCGGTTGCCAAGCCGACGATAGCCTTGGCGACGCCGGAGACACCCGAGGATGCTGAAATCGTGTTGCCGCCGCAGATGCTGGTGATGGGGCTGTCGGTCGAGGGTGAAGCGCGCCAGGTGGCCGACTGGGCATGGACGCAGCATCCGGGCAGCAAGGTGGTGGTGCTGTCGACGAGTGCCGGCTGGCAGCGACGTGCCGCCAAAGCCTTTGGAGCCGAGTGGCAGCAGCGCGGGGGAGAGGTGCAACCCGTCGAGCTGAATGCGAACGGCGGTTTCCTCAGCGGCCGTGAATTGCTGCAACTGAAAAAGGAAATGGAGCAGGGCGGTCCCGCCTTCCTGTTTGCCGCACTCGATGCACGCCAGGCGCGCCAGGTTCGCGCGATCATGGGAACGGCATTTCCGCTGTACGGCACATCGCAACTGAATCCGTTCACCTTGTCCGATCGCGGCGTCGCGGAACAGGTCGTCGACATGGACGGCATACGCCTGGTCGATATTCCCTGGCAGCTCCAGCCCGACCATCCCGCCGTGATGGCCTACCCGAAACTGGTGATCGACGCGGTGGAAACGCCCAATCCGACGCTGGAGCGCCTGTATGCGCTCGGCATCGATGCCTATCGTGTCGCGCACGAGATTGCGGAAGGGCGCAGCGATTTCGTGCTCGACGGCGTCACCGGCAGGCTGGTAGTGCGCTTCGACCAGTCCGGCGCACATTTCTCGCGGAGCGCACCGCATGCGGTATATCGCGACGGCAGCGTGGTCGCCACTGTCGACGCGCAATGACAGGCCTGCTCGGCATGCTGAAACGGCCTCGCACCGCGCGGCAGATCGCGGGGGAGGCCGGCGAGGATCGAGCCCTGGCCTATCTCGAACAGCAAGGCATGTCGCTGGTCGAACGCAATTTTCGTTGCAAGGGCGGGGAAATCGACCTGATCCTGCAACAGGACAAGACGCTGGTGTTCGTCGAAGTCCGGAAGCGGGCAGGAGGCAACCGCTACGGCGGCGCGGCCGCAAGCGTCACCGCGCACAAGCAGGCAAGGCTGGTGATTGCGGCGCAGACCTTCCTGCAACGCTACAAGATGCCGCCTGCCTGCCGCTTCGATGTCGTGGCGCTCGACGGCGATGCGTTGTCATGGCTGCAGAACGCAATCGATTCCTGACGATTCCCGAAAAAGCAGCCGGCCGCCGGCTTTGCTTTTAAACATTTTCTTTCCGGCATGTTTTTCCGCCGGGCCAGACTCTCCTTCCTGCCTGCACTATAATCCCGACCATCATGACGAACCAACGCATCCAGGCGCACTTCCAGGAAAGTGCCGAACTGAAAATCAAGGCCGCAACGCTTCTTGCCGAGCCAATTTCACAAGCTGTGGAACTTATGTTTACGGCATTGTCTAATGGAAACAAGATACTTGCCTGCGGGAATGGCGGCTCGGCTGCCGATTGCCAGCATTTCGCGGCGGAACTGGTGGGACGCTTCGAGCGCGAACGCCTGCCGCTGCCGGCGCTGGCGCTGACTACCGATACCTCGATCCTGACGGCGGTCGGCAACGACTACAGCTTCAACGAGATTTTCAGCAAGCAGGTGCAGGCTTTCGGTCAGTCGGGCGATATCCTGCTGGCGCTGTCGACTTCCGGCAACTCCGCCAATGTGCTGGCGGCAGTCGACGCGGCGCAGGAGCGCGACATGCGCATCATCGCGCTGACCGGCAAGGGCGGCGGCGAGATCGGCAAGCGGCTGACGGACGCCGACGTGCATATCTGCGTGCCGCACGACCGCACTGCCCGTATCCAGGAAGTACATTTGTTGACCATTCATTGCTTGTGCGACGGCATCGATGTCGCTTTATTTGGGGAGGATGCGAATGAATAAATGGACGCGCGTAACACGTCCTTTGGCTGCCGTGCTGTTGTGCGGTGCCGTGGCGACCAGCCTGTCGGGCTGCATCGAGATGGCGGTCGGCAGCGCCATCGTCGGCACGCTGGCGGCAACCGACCGCCGCACCTTTGGCGCACAGACCGAAGACAAGGCGATCCTGCTCAAGGGCGAATCCCGCGTTTCCAACCTGGTCGGCGACGCCGGGCATGTGAACGTTGCCAGTTTCAATCGCAAGGTCCTGCTGACCGGCGAAGTACGCGACGAGGAGATGAAGGCGGCTGTCGAACGTGAAGTGGCGGATATCCAGGGCGTGCAATCGATCGTCAACGACCTCGCGGTGGCCGGCACCTCCAGCTTCACCTCCCGTTCCAACGACACACTGATTACCGGCAAGGTCAAGGCGGCATTCGTCGACGCCAAGGACTTGTACTCCAATTCGATCAAGGTCGTCACCGAGCGCGGCGTGGTCTACCTGATGGGTCGCGTCACCCAGCGTGAAGGGCAGAAGGCAGGCCAGATCGCCAGCACTGTCGGCGGCGTGCAGAAAGTCGTCAAGGTGTTCGAGTACATTACGGAGGAAGATCTGCGGGAGTTGACGCAGACATCCGACGCGCAAGCGAAGAAATGACCATGTAGACGATAGCCACCCTTTGGCGGGATGCTATATTAAGCCGCGAGCCGTGACGACTCGCGGCTTTTTACTTTGGAGGGGAAACCATGACGGGACTTATCATTATTGCAGTGCTTGTCTTGCTGCTGCTGTTCTGGGGTGTTGGCGCGTACAACCGGCTGATCAGCCTGCGCAACCAGTTCAAGAATGCGTTCGCGCAGATCGACGTGCAGTTGAAGCGCCGCTACGACCTCATCCCGAACCTGGTGGAAACCGCCAAGGGTTACATGAAGCATGAGCGTGAAACCCTGGAAGCGGTGATCAGTGCGCGCAACCAGGCGGTGACGGCGAATGCGAAAGCAGCTGCCGATCCGGCCGATGCTGCGGCAATGCATCAGATGGCGGCGGCCGAAGGCATGCTCGCTTCCTCGCTCGGCAAGATGTTCGCCCTGTCGGAAGCGTATCCCGACCTGAAAGCCAATCAGAACATGATGCAGCTCACCGAAGAGCTGACCAGCACCGAAAACCGGATTGCATTTGCCCGCCAGGCATACAACGACGGCGTCATGCAGTACAACATTTCACGCGAGCAGTTTCCGGGATCGATCATCGCCGGCATGTTCGCCTTCGGACCTGCGGAGCAGTTGCAAGCGACCGAAGCGCCGGAAGAACGCAAACCGGTGAAGGTTTCCTTCTGAACGTATGCGCTACGCGCATCCGTTTTCACCTTCTCCCTTCCAGGGGGATGAAGCGGGGGTTTCGCGAAGCACTGCTTCGCGCCCGCTGAATCGTCCGGCCTTGCAAGGCCAGACGTGGGACGGCCGGGATGGGGGCGCCCGGCGTAGGGGTAGTGCGGTCGAGATATCGCTGCCCTGTCTCGAATACGCGACCCCGACACCCTCGCTGCAAAAGCGAGGGAACCGTGCGACCTCCCCATGAACTTCTTCGAACAACAAGACCAGGCCCGCCGTCAGACCAGGACGCTGGTGATCCTGTTCGCGCTCGCGGTCATCACCATCGTCGCCGCCGTCAATCTCGCGCTGGCGCTGGTATGGAGCTGGACGCAAACCGGCTACGTGCTCGGCATGCGCAGCTATCCGCGCGGCTTCTTCGCGACCAACACGCTGATCACGCTGGCGCTGATCGGCGTCGGCACCCTGATCGAAATGTTCAACCTGCGCGACGGCGGCGACGCTGTGGCAAGAATGGCGGGCGGCAGGCCGGTGCCGCCGTCGTCCACCGACCTGCAGGAACGCCGGCTGTTGAACGTGGTGGAGGAAATGGCGCTGGCATCCGGCATCGCCTGCCCGAAAGTCTACGTGCTCGACCATGAGGACAGCATCAATGCCTTTGCCGCCGGCTACAACCAGAACGAGGCGGTGGTCGCGGTGACGCGCGGCACGCTGGCACGCCTGACCCGCGACGAACTGCAGGGCGTGGTTGCGCATGAGTTCAGCCACATCCTGAACGGCGACATGCGCCTGAACATCCGCCTGATCGGGTTGCTGTTCGGCATCCAGATGATTGCCGGCTTCGGGCAGCATTTGATGAATTTCGGCGCATACACGTGGGGATCGCGCGACCGCGACAGCCGGGGGCCGTCGGCACGGATGGTCTTGCTGGCGACCGGTGCGGCGCTGTTCGTGATCGGCTACATCGGCATTTTCTTCGGGCGTTTGATCAAGGCTGCGGTCTCGCGTCAGCGCGAGTTTCTTGCCGACGCCAGCGCGGTGCAGTTCACGCGCAATGCGGACGGCATCGGCGGTGCGCTGCGCAAGATCGGCGGCTTGTCGCGCACGATGCAGATCGGTTCCCGCATCCGGCATCCGAATGCGGAACAGTTGTCGCACCTGTTTCTCGGCGCGCCGAAGCCGAGCCTGGTCCACGGTCTGCTCGCGACGCATCCGACGATCGAGGAAAGACTACGCCGCATCTATGGCAGGAGTATCGAAGTGCTCGATGCGCCGGAACTGGTGGTCGAAACGCCCGCGCAGGAGAGGCTGCCCGACATCCCCTATGTCGCATCCGGGTTCACCGGTCACCAGGCGGCAGGACACTGGCTTGCATTCGAGGACAGCGCGACGTCACCGTCGGCGCTCGCTCCCGAACTCGATAGCGCGGCGCGCGAGCCGCAAGCGGCATGCGCGCTGGTGTATGCATTGCTGCTGGGCGAGGGCGGCGAGCGTGATGCGCAACTCGCGGTGCTGCGCAAGCACGCCGCGCGGCAGGCAGCGCTTGCGCCGTTTCTCGCCGACGCCATTGCGCGCCTGCCGAAGAGCGCGCGTTTGCCGTTGCTCGACCTGGCCATGCCGGCATTGAAGCAACTGGATGAAACGGAGCGTGAAGTGCTGCTGGAAATAGGCGACCGCCTGATCGCCGCCGACAACAAACTGACCCTGGCCGAATTCGTATTGCAGACCGTGCTGACGCGACGGCTGGATCCGCGCGCGGGGCGCGCCACGCCGATCCGTTATGCCGATCTGGCGGCCTTGAAGCAGGATTGCATCCTGCTGTTGTCGCTGGTCGCCCATATTGCGGAGCAATCCGGCGGACCGCCCGCGAAAGCTTTGTTCGCGACCGGCGCCGAACGCTGCGCGAGCAGCATGCATTCGACCTTATCATCGGCCGATCTGCTGCCGGTCGCGGCGATTGATTTCAGGCGTGTGAAAGAGGCACTCGATCGCGCTCATCAGTTGGCGCCGCTGGCCAAGCCTGCACTCATCAAGGCACTGCTGGCAGCGGCCGGCCCGACGGAGCCGATGCCGCTGGCTACGGCGGATTTGCTGCGTGCCATCTGCGCGGCGATCGAGGCACCGGTTCCGCCGGCGGTTGCAGCAACTTACACGAATCATCATTGGTAATAGGACAGATATGAGACGCATATTGTTGAAGCTACTCGTCGCCATACCGGCGATGTTGATTGCCGGCACGGCAAGCGCCGCCGAGCCGGTGAAAGTGGTATACCACCTCGTCGACGGCATTGACCAGGCCTCGCGCGCAATGGCGAATATCCGCAACCACCTGCGGGCGGAGCCGGACACGAAAATCGTCGTCGTCGCCAACGGTGATGGCATTCGTTTCCTGCTGGCGGGGGCGCGGGAGCGCAACGGTAAGCCGTTCGATGCGGCGGTCAGTGCGCTTGCCGGGCAGGGGGTCGAATTCCGGGTGTGCAGGAACACGCTGAGCGCGCACGGCGTGCCGGAATCGCAATTGTTGCCGGAAGCGAAACTGGTGCCGTCCGGCGTAGTCGAGGTTGCCCGCCTGCAGGCGAGGGAAGGCTTCGTCTACCTGCGGCCCTAAGGCACCGCGCAGGAACAAGTTGCACAATTTTGCTGGCCTTAATGTAACTTGGGGGCGCGCTGCGGGGTTGCCCGTCACTAGCAGTACTCGTACTGCGTCGTGTCGGTCGCCCCCTCGGCGGGCCCCCCACATCGCCTCCCGCTACGACCGCCAAATTGCACACCTTATTCCTGCGCGGCGCCTGAGTCGGCAGGCCCCATCCCAGCGGACTATAATAGCCAGGTTAAAGCAACTCACTTCCCGACGAAATCATGCAACCCGAAATCGTTTCCAGCGCGGCCAGGCGCACCTGGCTCAAGGCGCTCGGTGCCGTTGCCGTCATTGCGCTTGCCGCTGTCGGTTATTTCTCTCTGGCCGTCACCAAACCTGCCCCCAACGTGACGTTCGCCGGTATCAACGGTGAACAGGTCAGCTTGCAAAGCCTGCGCGGCAAGGTCGTGATGGTCAATTTCTGGGCTACCAGTTGCACGACCTGCATCAAGGAGATGCCGTCGATGGTCCAGACCTACAACAAGTACAAGGGCAAGGGGCTGGACTTCGTCGCCGTCGCGATGAGCTACGATCCGCCGAACTATGTGCTGAATTATGCGGAGACCCGCAAGCTGCCGTTCCGGGTGGCGCTCGACACCCAGGGCGAGGTGGCAAAGTCATTCGAGGATGTACAACTGACGCCGACTACCTTCGTCATCGACAAGAACGGCAACATCATCAAGCGTTATGTCGGCGAACCGGATTTCGCCGCCTTGCACCAGTTGCTGGAAAAAGCATTGGCTGCATGATCGAAGCCATGTCGATACATTGATGTATCGATGACCAAGAAAAAAGCGCCGCATGGCGCTTTTTTTTCATTGACGATCAGCAGGGTCTTCGCCGTTCCCGCCATCCGGCGCGCGGATGCGGTTCGTCATGGCCCGAGACGTACAGCGTGATCGCAGTCAGCCATTGCTGTGTCGGCGCCGGATGTACGTAAGGCGCGGGCAGCAAGGCGAGCAGGCTCAGCGCAACGCGCAGCGGGGTGAACACATGCTTGCGCAAGGTCGCGCTTGCGACCCAGATGAAGCCAATGCTGACCGATGCGCCCAGCATCCATCCAGCGACGACTTCGGATAGCGAGTGCGCATGCACCGCGAGCCGCGAGACGGCCACCACGACGCCGAACAGGAGTCCGCACAGGGCGCCGAATGCGCGCAAGGGCTTCGGCGCCTTTTCCAGCACCAGATAGAACAGTACCGGCATCACCGCGGTTGAGCGCATGGCATGGCCGCTGAAACCGGTGAAGTCGATCGCACGTATTCCGATGCCCCATCCGATGAACGCCATCTTGGTCGCGACCACGATGCTCATGCCCACCGTAAACAGCAGGCTCCACCAGAAGGCAAAGCGCCGCTCGTTCTCGGCAAGCAGCCAGGCGGCGATGGCGACAGCGGCGAATGACGTGATGGTGACGTCACCGAATCTTGTTATTTCCGACCATGAAATCATATGTTCAGGTAAGGCAAGTGCAGCGGGGATAAGTTCATGCGGCTTTGTAACCGGTCATGAGCGTGCCGACTTGCCGCGCCAACGGCGGTGTGCGTAACGCCCACTGCATTTTCGGCGATGGGCGAATTTGCCTGTTTACTTTTATCAAATAAAAAAGCGGCCGCCCGAATGGGCGGCCGCTGAAGAAAGGGAGAATGGATCGGACCTGCTGCTGATAAAGACGAGCTTGCCATAGCCACGCGCCAGATCAAACCACGCCGGCGTCATGCGCCTGCTGGTCCGCGTGATAGGAACTGCGGACCATGGCGCCTACCGCGGCATGCGCAAAGCCCATCTTGTACGCTTCATCCTCGAACATCCGGAAGGTATCGGGATGCACATAACGGCGCACCGGCAAATGGTCGCCCGAAGGCATCAGGTACTGGCCGATGGTCAGCATGTCGACGTTGTGTGCGCGCAGGTCGCGCATCACCTGCAGGATTTCCTCGTCGGTTTCGCCGAGTCCTACCATCAAGCCCGACTTGGTCGGTGTTTCCGGATGTAGTTCCTTGAAGCGCTTGAGCAGGCCCAGCGAGTATTCGTAATCGGAGCCGGGACGCGCTTCCTTGTACAGGCGCGGCACGGTTTCGAGATTGTGGTTCATCACATCGGGCGGTGCTGCCTTGAGAATTTCCAGCGCGCGGTCCATGCGCCCGCGGAAATCGGGGGTGAGGATCTCGATGCGCGTCGTCGGCGACAGTTCTCGCACGCGCCGGATGCACTCGGTGAAATGGCCGGCACCGCCATCGCGCAGGTCGTCGCGGTCAACCGAGGTGATCACCACATAGCTGAGCTTGAGCGCGGCGATGGTTTTCGCGAGATTTTCAGGCTCGTTGACGTCAAGCGGGTCCGGACGGCCATGACCGACATCGCAGAACGGGCAGCGGCGGGTGCACTTGTCGCCCATGATCATGAAGGTCGCGGTGCCTTTGCCGAAACATTCGCCGATGTTGGGACAGCTCGCTTCTTCGCACACCGTCACCAGCTTGTTCTCGCGCAGGATGTCCTTGATCTCGTAGAAGCGCGTCGATGGCGACGCGGCCTTCACGCGGATCCAGTCGGGCTTGGCAAGTTTTTCCGCCGGCACGATCTTGATCGGGATGCGCGCTGTCTTGCCGGCGCCTTTCTGCTTGTCCGTGGGGTTGTAGGCGGTGGAGGCGGGCGGAGTTTTTTCGGTAGTCATCGTTACGTCGCTTTTTCAGTTGCCGTACGGACGCAGTGCGTCGCCGGACGACAGGGGGAGGTCATGCTGCCAGCAGTTCCGCCAGCTTGTGCGCAAGCGCCAGTTGCGTGTCGCGCAAAGGCGCTTCCACACCCACGGATTTCATGTCGACGGTTGCCAGTCCTTCGTAACCGCAGGGATTGATCCATGAGAAGGGTGTCAGGTCCATCGCGACATTCAGCGATACGCCGTGGTAGGTGCAGCCGTTGCCGCGCACCTTGAGGCCGAGCGCTGCAATTTTTGCGCCTTTCCAGGCGCCGTCGCACATGTAGATGCCGGGCGCGCCGGGTTTGCGCTCACCCGCAAGATTATACGCTTGCAAGATATCGATGACCGACTGTTCGATTTTATTCACGAATTCGCGTGCGAACAGGCGCGCACCCGGCCGTCGGCGCAGGTCCATGAGCAAATAGACAACAACCTGGCCCGGTCCGTGATAGGTCACTTCGCCGCCGCGGTCGGTCTGAACCACCGGGATGCCGTGCGCATCCAGCACATGCGAAGGATCGGCGCCGAGACCGAGGGTGAACACCGGCGGATGCTCGACGATCCACAACTCGTCCTGTGTATCGGCGGTGCGCGCATCGGTGAAGGCGCGCATGGCGGCGAAGCTGTTTTCGTACGGCTCGAAGCCGCGGTCGACGATGGCAGGTTGTCGCATTACAGGGGCATGGTGTAGAAATGGTGCTGGTCCTGGTGCGGCGAATTGTCGATCACCTTCAGGATGGTCGGGTCGATTTCGTCCTGCGCCGGATCGAACAGGCCGCACAGGCGCATCGCCTTGCGCACGTCGATGCTCTTGCCGAGGAATTCGAACACCACGCGCGCGCAGGCGATCGCACGCTGGTTGCTGGAGGATACCCCAAGCATCAGGCCCGACAGGCGTGCCACCTTGTTCTTGTAGGTGGGGAACAGCACGGTCTGCGCGATTTCATTGCCGGTGAGGGATTCGTAGTCGATCAGGAAGATGCGGTCGTTCAGGTAGAAGGTGCCGCCGACGTATTTGCACTTGTAGGTTTCATCCAGGTTGGCATGCTGCGGGAAACGTTCCAGCCGTTCGTGATATACCGCGCCGTCGTGACTGAACACGTGCACCAGCCCGCGCAGCACCTTGCCGGGCGCGCTCATCGAATGGTAGTACTCGTAGTAGTAGCCGAGGTACTTGTCGAACTTGCCGGTCGTCTGATGCTGCAGGCGGGTGATATGGTCGGCGAATACCGCACGCTCGGTGCGCTGCTTCGGCCTTACCTGGACGATCTGGTGGAAGTGTTCGCGCGGCAGGTAGATTTCCGACGGCTCGACGCCGAAAAAATCGCAGATGCGCTCCAGTGTGTGGCTGGACGGCTTGCTGCTGCCGTTGAGATAGCGGTTGAATTGCGCGCGGTTGATGTTGAGCTTGCGGCAGACGTCGGCGACCGAGCGGTAGTAGCTGCACAGCATGCGCAGGTTCTCGCAAAATTCGCGCTGGGCTGCTTGCATGGCGGCTGGGCTGTCCGAAATCAGTGGCATGCCGGTCCTTTTCCTGAGGGGGAGGGGTGATGCTAGATGACGCTATTTTAGCATCAAGCAGTATCTAGTCGCGTCAGATAGCGAAATGGCATTTGTTGATGTTTGTCCCTAAAGTTGCGATCCATGTTGTAACCGCTTTGTCACTCTTGAAGCGGTTCCCGGCAACGGGATGGTAAAAATATAAAAACGATCGCAGTACCAGGCAGCAACTGCGCGCCGTGCTCCGGCCACAAGCCGGAAGGACAGCAGGCGCAGTTTGACCTTGCAAAGGAGACACTGATGGTTACCGTCGAAGACTGCATTCTCGGCAATGGAGCGTTGCATGACCGCTTCTTCGCCACCACCGAAATTCTCGCCAAGCTCGTATCCAGCGCACCGCGTTCGGTGAGCATCGCCACCCTCGAAGAAGAAACCGGCCGTCCCGCCAAGGAATTGACGAAGCTGTGCAATGGCCTTGCGCGCGCAAGCCTGTTGCGCCAGGACCCGTTGGTTCCCCACAAATGGCTGCTCACCTGCGATCCCTGTCTGGTGACGCTGGAAGACGTGTTCCGCTGCGTGCTGGCGGAGCAGCACAGCCGTTCCAGGAGCAGCAAGACGGCTGCCGGGCGCACACCGAACGACGTCGACCTGCTGGTGATGCAGGCGATGATCGCGATCAACCAGAGCGTGTTCAAGCACCTGCGCCAGTTCTCGCTCGACCGGTTGAAGATCAGCGGCGCCGGCATGTTCCCCGAACCGCGGCGGCCACTGCGCAGCGCCAGCCTTGATGACGATTTCGATGTTACCCTTTCCGGCCGCAAGGCCAGTTATGTTTCGCCTGTCGTTGCATAAGGCGGATTTCCTGCGCGTGTAAGGGCTCGCCGCTTCCGGCGCATCTTCCTTGGACGTACAGGCAAGCCGCTCCAGGCGAGGTTTTGCAGTACCTTCGTTTTTTTAATCTTTAGGAGACAAACATGCAGTTCACTACAAAAATGATTCCGTTGGCTGGCGCGATTGCATTTGCATTTG
>CBIHRJ010000055.1:0-38975 GCA_966212445.1 uncultured Noviherbaspirillum sp.
TGGTGGTCTTGCCGGAGCCGGTGGGGCCGGTGACGAGGATGATGCCGTGCGGGCGCATGGTGAGCGCGTCCCAGCGTTTGGCGTCGTCGGGAGGGAAGCCGAGTTCGGGCAGGGTCTTGACCACGACCTCGGGATCGAAGATGCGCATCACGAGCTTTTCGCCGAAGGCGGTAGGCAGCGTCGACAGGCGCAGTTCGATTTCCTGGCCGCCGGCGGTGCGGGTCTTGATGCGGCCGTCCTGAGGGCGTCGTTTTTCGATCACGTCCATGCGGCCGAGCAGCTTGATGCGGGCGGTCATCGCGATCATCACTGCCGCCGGCACCTGGTAGACCTGGTGCAGGATGCCGTCGATGCGGAAGCGGATCGCGCCGAGGTCGCGCTTCGGTTCCAGGTGGATGTCGGAGGCGCGTTGCTCGAACGCGTACTGCCACAGCCAGTCGACGATGTTGACGATGTGCTGGTCGTTGGCGTCGAGGGTCTTGTTGGACTTGCCGAGTTCGACCAGTTGCTCGAAGTTGCTGCGCAGCGCGATGTCCTGGTTGCCGAACTTGTTGGCGCCCTTGATCGACTTGGCGAGCGTGAAGAACTGCGCGGTGTATTGCGCGATGTCGAGCGGGTTGGCGATCACCAGCCTGACGTTGCGGCGCGTGATCTTGGCGATCTCGGCTTCCCATTCGACGATGAAGGGTTCGGCGGTGGCGATCACGACGTCGGTGGCATTGAGTTCGACCGGCAGGATGTTGAAGCGCGTGGCGTAGGTCGCGGACATGACGTCGGCGACCTTGGTGAAGTCGATCTTGAGCGGGTCGATGCGGAAGAAGGGCAGCTTGACCTTGGCGGCGGTCCATTCGGTGAGCCAGTCGAGCGTGAGCAGCTTGTGCGGGGGCTTGGCCGATTGCAGCTTGCATTGCGCGACGGCGGTCAGCGGGTGCATCGTCATCGTGGCGTTGCGCAGCAGTGCCTGCGCCTGGTTGAACTGGGCCTTGGCGTCGGCTTTTTCGATGATGCCGTCGGCCAGCAGCCAGTTGAAGATCTGGTGCAGGTCGAGCATTTTCGGAGCGGGCCGGTGGGCGGAGGGACTTGCCGGGTTGAGTCTCGCGTTCATGGTGCTCCCCAATGGATTGCTTTCATAGCGCCTGCCAGGCCTTGATGCCGTTCACCCATGACTTGGCCGGCAGCCGGGTCGCGGCGGTGATGCGTGCGGCGCGCTCATACAGCGCGGTGAAGTCGAGTGCGGGCGCGGTGTTGAAGCCGATCGCGACGACGTTGCCTTCGTGGACCGGCGGCAGGGAGATGACCTGGTCGAACGCGTAGCGCATCGCCTTCAGGTTCTTTGCATAGCTCGGGTGGTCGCCGAACAGGTTGACGGTCATGATGCCTTCGGGTTTCAGACAGGCGGCGCAGGCTTCATAGAATTCCGGCGTGTCGAGCACCGGGCCCTTCACGGTGGCGTCGTACAGGTCGGCCTGCAGTGCATCGAGCAGGCCGTGGTTGGCGGCGTCGGTGACGTAATCCATCGCGTCCATTTCCAGCGTCGTCAGGCGCTCGTCGTCGGGCGGCAGCTTGAACATGGAATTGCAGACGGTGATGACCGAGGGATTGAGTTCGATCGCGGTCACCTGCGTCTGCGGGAACTGACGGTAGCAGAACTTGGTCAGCGCGCCGGTGCCGAGGCCGAGCTGAGCGATGTGTTGCGGTTGTTCGATGAACAGCATCCAGGCCATCATCTGCTGCGCGTATTCCAGTTCGATCCAGTCCGGCTTGCGGATGCGCATCGCACCCTGCACCCATTCGTTGCCGAAGTGCAGGAAGACGACGCCGGCTTCTTCCGACAGCGTGATCGGTGCGAACTTCGGCTTGCGCGGCGCCTTGCTCTTGCCGGGTCCGGCCTTGGAGTTGGCTTGCGCTTCGATGGACTTGCGTTTGATGAGCATGGGGTGTTCGGTCGGGGGTGTTGCTGCAATTCTACAGAAGGATGTTCGTCCATTGCGCGAGTTTCTGGTCGAACGACAACTGGGCATTGGCGGGCGAGGATGAGGGCAGCACCAGCGTCTCGAAGCCGGCGGCGGCGAATTGCGGTTCGAACTTGCCGGAGGTCTTGCCATTGAAGCAAATACGCCGCAGTTGCGGGCATTGCCGTTTCAGCACGGCGAGGTCGTTGGCTTGCGCGCGGCGGATCGCGGTGTCGAGGCTGCCTTCGCGCTCGCAGGCGGCGATCACATCCCACAGGCCGATGCCGTGCGCCAGCAGGCGCGACAGGCGCTGCGGATAGGGCCGGGACACCAGGTCGTCGTTGAGGACGGCGGACAGCAGCCGCCAGAACTGGTTGCGCGGGTGCGCATAGTACTGCTGCGCGGCGAGCGAGGCTTCGCCGGGGAAGCTGCCAAGAATCAGGACGCGGGTAGCGGAATCGAGAACCGGCGGGAAACCGTTGAGCAAGGCGGGCGGGATGGGCATGGCGTTATTTTATCGGCGCGGCACCAAGGCCGGTGAATTGCTAATATCCTTGCTTCTGATCGTTAGCATAGGAGGTTGACGAATGAATAAGAAAGTCATGCTCATTACCGGCGGCAGCCGGGGCATTGGGGCGGCAACCGCCCAGCTTGCGGCAGTGGAAGGTTATGCCGTCTGCATCAGTTACCTGAACAACCAGGCCGCGGCCGAGGACGTCGTCGGCGCCATCCGCAACAGCGGCGGCGAAGCGGTGGCGGTGGCGGCCGACGTGGCACGGGAAGAGGATGTTGTGCACCTGTTCGACACCGTGGATCGCGAATTGGGGCGGGTGACGGCGCTGGTGAACAACGCCGGCATCCTGGAGCGCCACATGCGGCTCGACGAGATGGATGCCGCGCGCCTGAACCGGATTTTCGCGGCCAACGTCACCGGCAGCTTCATTTGCGCACGCGAAGCGGTGCGGCGCATGTCGACCCGGCACGGCGGCAGCGGCGGCGCGATCGTCAACGTGTCGTCGGTGGCGTCGCGTCTTGGTTCGCCCAACGAGTACATCGACTATGCGGCATCGAAAGGCGCGATCGATACCATGACCATCGGCCTCGCCAGGGAGGTGGCGGAGGAGGGTATCCGCGTCAACGCGGTGCGTCCGGGCGTGATCTATACGGAAATCCATGCCAGCGGCGGCGAACCGGGGCGTGTCGACCGCGTCAAGGACGCGGTGCCGATGAAGCGCGGCGGCGATGCGGTGGAAGTGGCGAATGCAATCCTGTGGCTGTTGTCCGGCCAGGCATCCTATACCACCGGCGCGGTGATCGATGTTGCGGGCGGCAGGTAGGCGGTGCCGGAGTTGAACTGCCGCCACGCCGGCCTGTTCCTGTGGCATGGGCGCGCGCTCGTGGTGGGGCCGGGTATCGACTCGACGCCGCATGCGCATTTTGCGGTGCAATTGACGGTGGCGCTGGAGCGGCCGTTTCGCGCACGGCTCGGCAAGGAGCATCCCTGGATCGAAACCGAGGCGGCGGTCTTCGCGCCCAACCAGCAGCACCAGCTCGACTGCGGCGGCGCCATGCTGGCGCATCTGTTCGTCGAGTTGCCGCAGCGGCAGCAAACCATCGATTCGATTGTTGTTGCGGCGTATCACGCCTTGCCGCAATTTGCCGGCGTGAAGGCGGCGCTGGTGCAGGCGATGCAGGGCGGACTCGATCATGACGGGGCGGACCGGGCGGCGCAGCAGTGGCTGGCGTGTGCATTGCCGCAAGCCTTGTCGCCGCTTGGTTTCGACGCACGTATCGGCAAGACCCTGGAATGGATTCAGGCGCATCCCGGCGCCGAACCGGACGGCGCCGCGCTGGCTTCGCTTGCGCATCTGTCGCCCAGCCGCTTTACCCACCTGTTCCGGCAGCAGACCGGCCTGTCGCTGTCGCGTTACCTGCTCTGGGCTCGCCTGCTGGATGCGGTGGCGGCGGTGGCACGCGGCGACAACATGACCAGTGCCGCGCATCAAGCCGGCTTTGCCGACCTGGCGCACATGAGCCGGACCTTCCGCGGCACCTTCGGCGTGGTGCCGTCGGAACTGAACAAGATGACGATTGCGTTCAAGCGGACGGGCAACTGACGCCCTAAGATGATGAAAGGCGGACACACGATCCGCTGTCACATCAATCAAGGAGACCGTCATGGAAAGTGTTGCACACCGGCAGGTGGAAAGCTTGCTCGCGAAGTATGCGGAAAGCCATCTGAACCCGACCAATGAAGTGATCCACTTCATCTGTATTCCCGCCATTGTTTTTTCTTTCCTCGGCATGATCTGGGCCGGCCATCCGGTCGCCGCGCTGACGGTGACGCTGGTGTCGCTCGCCTACTACTTCCGGCTGTCGGCGCCGTTCGCCCTGGGCATGCTGCTGATGTCGGGCCTCATGCTGTGGGTGCTCGCCATGTTGCCGCAGGGACAGGTGTTTGCCATCTCGGTGGCGGTGTTCGTCATCGCCTGGATCGGCCAGTTCATCGGACACAAGATCGAGGGCAAGAAGCCGTCGTTTTTCGATGACCTGCGCTTTCTGCTGATCGGGCCGCTGTTCGTGCTGAGCTTTTTATATCGCCGCCTGCATATCGATTATTGAGGACGAGCGATGAAGATCGTTGTCTTCGGCGCCGGCTCGATCGGCGTCTATCTCGGCGGTGCGCTGCTGGCCGCCGGCGCCGACGTGCTGTTGATAGGCCGCGTCCGCATGGGCGAGCGCATCGCGCGCGACGGCCTGCTGCTGACCGGCCTGCACGGACGAAACCTGCGGCTGGCCAGCCATCAGGTGCCGTATACCGAAGACCCCGACGAACTGGGCAAGGCCGATCTCATCCTTGTGACCGTCAAGAGCGCCGATACCGAGACGGCGGCCAATGCGATCTATGGGTTTGCCAATCCATCCGCGCTCGTCATCAGCTTCCAGAACGGCATCGGCAATGCAGACGTGTTGCGCTCGCGCTTGACCGGCTGGACGGTGCTGGGCGGGATGGTGCCTTTCAATGTGGTGCAGATGGACGGCAACCGTTTCCATCGCGGCACCGAGGGAGAGCTGATGGTGGAGCGTTCGCCGGCGCTCGCGGGATGGAAGCAGGTGTTCCAGGATGCGAACCTGCCGCTGGCCGAGCGCGCGGATTTCACCGAAGTGCAATGGGGCAAGCTGCTGCTCAACCTGAACAATCCGGTGAACGCGCTGTCGGGAATTCCGCTGAAGATGCAGTTGTCGCGCCGCGCCTACCGCCGCTGCCTGGCGCTGCTGATCGAGGAGGGACTGGCGGCGCTGAAGGCGGCCGGGATCCGCCCTGCCAAGGTGGCGAAGATATCGGCGCGCTGGCTGCCGGCAATGCTGCGCCTGCCCGACTGGCTGTTCAAGCGCCTGGCCGGCGCCATGCTGCGCATCGATCCGCAGGCGCGTTCCTCGATGTGGGAAGACCTGCAATCGGGCCGCCGCACCGAAATCGATTACCTCAACGGCGAGATCGTTTCGCTGGCGGCATCGCTCGGCCGCGCCGCGCCGGCCAACCAGCGCATCGTGGAACTGGTGCATGCCGCGCATCGCGGACGCAAGACCGGCTGCGACGGCGACGACCTGTACCGCCTGCTGACTTCGCCAGCACCGGCGAACGCGGCAGTGCGGGTGCCGGGCTGATGCCGCGTGCGTTTCAGCCCTTCACGGAATTCCACGCCGCTTCCGCGAATATGTCGCGGTAAGCCTTGATGTCGCTCTTCACGCGGCCGGACAGCCACAGCCGCGCATAGTCGTGCGACGGGCCGGTGATGAGCGAGCTGAGGCATTCCTTCGGCAGTCGCTTCAGCGTGCCGTTGCCGATATGCGGCTCGAACCAGCCGAGCACCTCCAGCAGACGCGCCTTCGACCGCACCGCCAGTTCCCCGCCCGTTTCGCTCTTTGCCAGCGCGCTGCGACTGTGCAGCACGAAACGCGCCTTCACCGGGTTGGCCGACACCCAGTCCACGTAAGCGTGGACGATGGCTTTCACGCCTTCTTCCGCATTGCGCGCCGCCGACAGCAGTTGCTGCTGGTATTCGTTGTGCTCGGCGAGCGCGTCCGTGAAGAGCGCCGCGGCGATCGCTTCCTTGCTGCCGAAGTGGTGGTACATGCTGCCCACGCTCGCGCCCGAGCGCTCGCGGATCATGTCTATCGTGGTCGCCTCGATGCCGTTCTCGGTGAAGCATGCCAGCGCCGCCTCGAGAATTTCCTGTTTCCGTGTTTTCTTTGCTTGCGTCATGGGTTTCCAGTCGTTTGACTAGAATTATATTCTAGAATAATATTCTAGTGCGGCTTGCGGGATGGACCATGCCGGCCGCGCAATGAACACAAACATAACACGCTTGCCTGGCGCCAAGCCGTGCCGGGTCGGTCACTCACGACAGGAGAATACGATGAACCAGGCACTTGGCATGTTCCAGAAACTGGGCAATGAAGCCTTCAGCAAGGCGGTCTGCGATTTCGCGCCGTATTTCTCGACCATCGAGCCGGTCTTTACCGAACTGCGCCCCGGCTATGCGGAAGTGAAGTTCGCGAATCGCCGCGCCGTCCACAACCATCTCGGTACCGTGCATGCGATCGCGCTGTGCAATGCGGCCGAACTCGCCGCAGGCACGATGACCACGGTGTCCATTCCCGACGGCCGCCAGTGGATCCCGGTCGGCATGCAGGTGCAATACCTGGCCAAGGCGAAGACCGACATGCGCGTCGTCGCCAACGGCGAGGGCGTGGCGTGGGGCAGCGTCGGCAACGTCGAGGTGCCGGTCGATGCCTTCGATACCGAGGGCAAGCCGGTCTTCACCGCGCGCATCACGATGAACCTGAAATGAGCATGGAGGCCGTCATGAAGCCGATCATCCTCAGCACGCTCGATGGATTCGATCTGGCGGCGCACCGTTTTGCGCCGGCGGGCGTGAATCTCTACCTGAGGAACTTCCCGCCGCAGGCGCACGGATGACCGCCGCGCCTGTCATTCGGCAGGAGCCCGCTTGCCTCCGCCGCGGGCGGCCTCTTCATCGGCTTTGTAGGCATCGTAGGGTTTGCTTGTCTGCCTGATGCAATCGTTCCTGTCGTGCATGTCCAGCAGCTTGCGGCAGGTCTCCTTCTGCTGCTCCTGCAACATGGTGTAGTAAGCCTCCGTCGAGCAGGCAGTCAGTGCAGCGGAGGCGGCGAGCAGGGCCAGCGTGCGGGAAAGGTACATGGCAGTCATTGCGTCAGAAGCGGTAACCGATGCTCATGCCCGCCACTCCCCTGGTGCGCTTCTCGGTCAGCGGGCTGTCGGCGGCGGAGCCGCGCAGGTTGATGACCCCGGCGCCCAGGCTGCCTACCCATTCCTTGCTGAATGCATGTCTCCAGGTAAGCGATGCGCCAGTGCCGGCGATACCTGCGCTCGGCGTGTAGACTGGATGGCCGGAGTTGGCCGACTGCGTGCTGTCGACACCGAAGAAGGTCTGCATCAGGTCGCGGTTCGCGTAGGAGAATCCCGCGGATGCGCGAACGAGGTTGTCGCGATCGGCGAGCAGGTCGTAACTGCCTTCCACGTCGATACGCGTTCCATGGCGTGAGGCGAGCGTCTGGTGCAGCGCGACCGTGCCGTGGAAGGGGCCGCTATCGTAGTTCAGGAAGAGATTGGCCTGCGGTTTGACGTTGACGTTGCCCATGCCCTTGAGACGGTTGGTATCGCCGTCCTCGCCATTCTTCTCGCGTCGCATCATGGACGGGCCGATGCTGGCGGCCATCGAGAAGCCGGACGGATGTTCCAGGAAGCGGTAGCCGAGGCCGTCGGTCGTGCTGAAGAAGATGCCGTTGCCGAAATTCGTTTCGGCGTAAGGGCCGATGAACCACGAGGTTTTGCCGCTGCCGAGGTAGTTGGGGCCGATGCCGATGCCGACGCCGATTTCCTTCTCGGTGGAGGAGGCGGGGCGCATGCTGGCGCGACCGAAAGAGAGCTTGGCTGCATCGTCCGCGAATGCAGAGGAGGACAGCACGCAAAGCAGCAGGGCCGAAGGCAAGGCAAACGAACGACGGATCATGATCACAATTCCCTTTTTTGGAAGATGGCATTGACAGGGGAGCGGACTCCCCGCGGGTTCCGCTGCGCATCGGACCGACAGGCAGCGAACGCCGCGCAGTGTCGTCAATTTCATGCCGAAGTACCACAACATTGTGCGAAGAATCCGATTTCAGCACTTTTGGTACTGAAATACGGTACATTTGCCGCTGGTCCGAATCGGCAACGGGAGTGATCGATGAGTTCTCCGGAACAGGTGTTCCAGGTATTGCGCGCGGAGATGCGCGCTGCGGGCGTGACTTACAGGCTGCTGGCGCAGCGCATCGGCATGAGCGAATCCAGCGTCAAGCGCATCTTCGCGCAGAAGGACATGACGCTCACCCGCCTGGCCGAGATATGCAAGGCGGCCGGCATCGCGATGGAAGACGTGCTGCGCAAGGCGGCGGACGCGGCGCCGCATGCCGACATGTTGACGCTGGCACAGGAGCGTTCGCTGGTGGCCGATCCGAAGCTGCTGCTGGTGGCGATCTGCTGTCTCGGCAACTGGAGCGTCGACCAGATCCTCGATACCTACATCCTCACCGAAGCGGAATGCGTGCGCAAGCTGGCGGCGCTCGACCGGCTCGGGTTGATCGAGCTGCGGCCGCTCAACCGTTACCGGCTCGTGGTGTCGAACACCTTCCATTGGCGGCCTGACGGACCGGTGCAGCAGTACTTCCGCCAGTTCGTCGTCAGCGATTATTTCGACGGCCGTTTTGACGGGCCGGGCGAATGCCTGTTGTGCGTGCCGGCACGACTGTCATTGCCGAGCGCCGAGGAAACGGTGCAGAAGATACGGCGGCTGGCGGCAGACCTTGCGCGGCTGCACCATGAAGACCGGAAACTGCAGCCGGAAGAGCGCGACGGCTTCACGCTGCTGGTCGGCCTGCGCTCCTGGGAATTCTCGGCCTTCACCGCGCTGCGGCGCAAGCCGGCCGCAGTTGCTCCTCACCAGACCGGACCGAGGAAGAGGTAGAGCGTGCCGCCGGTGCCGCGAGTCGCTCCGGCGCCGAAGTAGACGGGGCCGAAGCGGGTATCGGCGGAGAGAAAGACGCTGCCGGCCTGCTTCAGGTCGGGGAAGCGCACCGACTGGCTGGCGCTGAAGCCGCCGCCGAGTTCGGCGGAGAATCCGAGCCGGATGGCGCTGCCTATCGTGGTCGGCATCACGCCGATCTTGCGCGCCATGACGACGCGGCCGAAGACGACGGTGTGCCCGTCGAGCGAATCCGGTTCGGTGCCGGACAGGCGCAGGAAGCCGCCGAGCGATTGCGGCGCGGTGCCCAGGCTGGAACGGGACCATTCACCGTAGAGATGGCCCGCCCAGTTGCCTGCCTTGAAGGCGGTCAGGCCGATGGCGGCCGAACGCGTCAGCGACGGTTTGCCGCCGTCCTTCGACGGAGAGCGCTCCCAGTGGGCGATGAGGAGCTGGCCGCGCGACGGGAAGGCCAGCGTATCGAGCGTATCGGTGCGCAGGTTGACGAACTGCACCGTGTCGTAAAAGCGGAAGCTTGGCGCGACAGGGTCTTCCGGCACCAGCACATTGGCACGGCCGAAGCGCCTGCTGATGCCGAGCTGGACGTCGCCCCAGTTCGACAGTCCGCGCCCGGCTGCCAGCGTGGCGCTGGCGGAGCGCAGCCCGGCACGGAAAATCTTGCGGCCCTCGTTGAACACATTGAGCGAACTCGCGCCATATTCCACTGACGGCGCGACATACCATTGCGAACCGGGCGCCACGGGTTGCCACAGCTGCATGCCGAGTTCGCGCCGCGAGCCGATGCGGGCAACGGTCCGCAGTTCTCCGCCATCCTGGTTGAGCGATGAGGCGACATGCATCATGCCGAGCGAGAAACTGTTGTTGTCCGAAAAATCGCTGGCCACTTCCAGTCCCAGCCGCAGGCGGTTGCGGCCCCAGGTGGCTTCGGTCGGTTTGATGGTGACATTGCGCTTGCCGCCTTCATCGCTGATGTCGGTCTCGACATAGTCAAGATCGTTGCGGCCATACAGGCGCGCGGTTGACCTGTGGATCTGTTCAGGCGTCAGCATCTGGCCTTCGCGCAGGCCGGATTGTGCAATCAGGATCTCGGGGTTGATGTGCATGCTGCCTTGCACCGCGATGCGGCCCAGGGGCATGGCGACGCCGGCATGTTCGCTGGCGACCGGGGCGGCGGCGCGCCTGACGTCGAATTCCGTGTATTCGGCGGCGGGGACGGCAAGCTGCTGCAGGCGCCCGGCCAGTTTGCGCGCGGCGGCTTCGCCGGCACGGATCGCCGCGTCATGCTTGTCGAAGTCGAGGAAGCTGATGCCGGCCAGGTCGGGAGCGATGAGGATGTCGTTCGGGCCCAGTTCCTTGAGCGAGCGCTGTACATTCTGCTCGGTCAGGATCTGCAGCATCTGGCGCGCGACGCCGATGGCGCTCCCCAGTTCCTTTTCCGGCGCGAGCGGCGTGCCGACGTTGACCGCGATGACGATGTCGGCGCCCATCGCGCGCGCCATGTCCACCGGCAGGTTGCGCACCAGGCCGCCATCGGCCACGAGACGGTCCTTGACGCGCACCGGCGCAAACACTCCCGGCACCGCGAGCGAGGCGCGCATGGCGAGGAAGAGCGAGGTATCAGACAGCTCCACGAGTTCGCCCGACACGAGATCGGAGGCAACGGAACGGAACGGCACCGCAAGTTCATTGGCAGGCTGGTCGCGCATGCCGGGCGGCAGCAGGCGAATCAGGGCTTCTTCGAGTGCGGCATTGCCGGCGGCGGCAGGAGGCAGCGAAATGCCATCGGCTTTCGTGACGGCCAGGTCCAGGCGCGACGGCAGCAGCAGGTCTTCCTCACGGCGACGGAAATCGAGGGTATCGCGCACAGGGCGGTCGGACAGCACGCTTTCCCAGGCGGTGTCGTGCGTGATGCGGTCGAGTTCCTCGGTGGAGCGCCCGGCGGCATAGGCGCCGCCGACGACTGCGCCCATGCTGGTGCCGACGACCATGTCGACCGGCACATGCAATTCCTTCAGCACGCGCAGCACGCCGATGTGGGCGAGTCCGCGTGCGCCGCCGCCGGAAAGAACCAGGGCGACACGGGGCTGCTTTGTTTCCTTGGCCGGCGACGCGCCCTGGCTTTGTGCAAACGCAGAAGAGGAAACGAGCGCCAGGGCAAACGTCTGGGAGAGCAGGAATACGCGACTCAGCAACATCATGGACAGGGAAAAGACAATCCGTCCGGTGCCGGTACAGGTTCATGCACCGGCCATCGGGACTGGTCAAGTTGTTGAAAAGAAAAGTCGCAGTATAGCTGCTGGGCGGGGTTCAAAAAAAAGGCTGCCGGTGCCGGCAGCCCTTTTCGTCGCGCGAGTGCAGTTTTTTACTTGCTCGCCATCCCGAGCAGCATCTCGTTCAAGCGCTTCACGAATCCTGCCGGATCGCTCAGCGTGCCGCCTTCGGCGAGGGTCGCCTGGTCGAACAGGATCTGCGACCAGTCGTCGAACTTGGCTTCCTCGTACTTCAGACGCTGCACCAGCGGATGGTCCGGGTTGATTTCGAGGATAGGCTTGGCTTCCGGGGCGTTCTGTCCGGCCGCCTTCAGCATGCGCAGCAGGTTTCCGGACAGTTCATGCTCGTCGGCCACCAGGCAAGCCGGGGAATCGGTCAGGCGGAAGGTGACGCGCACGTCCTTGGCCTTGTCGGTCAGCGCGGTCTTCATCTTCTCGACCAGGTCCTTGTATTGCGTCTCGGTTTCCTCGTGCTGCTTCTTCTCGGCTTCGTCTTCCAGCTTGCCGAGGTCGAGGTCGCCCTTGGCCACCGACACCAGTTCCTTGCCGTCGACGTCGTGCAGGAAGGACAGCATCCACTCGTCGACGCGGTCGGTCAGCAGCAGCACTTCGACGCCTTTCTTGCGGAAGATTTCGAGGTGCGGGCTGTTCTTCGCGGCGGCGTAGTTTTCGGCGGTGACGTAGTAGATCTTGTCCTGGCCTTCCTTCATGCGGCCGATGTAGTCGGCGAAGGACACGTTCTGCGCATCGTCGCTGTTATGCGTCGACGCGAAGCGCAGCAGCTTGGCGATGCGTTCCTTGTTGGGTTGGTCTTCGCCGATGCCTTCCTTGAGCACCTGGCCGAATTCCTTCCAGAAGGTCGTGTACTTGTCCTTCTGTTCCTGCTCGTCGCTGTTGGCCAGTTCTTCCAGCAGGCCGAGCACGCGCTTGGTCGAGCCTTCGCGGATCACGCGCACGTCGCGCGATTCCTGCAGGATTTCGCGCGAGACGTTGAGCGGCAGGTCGGCGGAATCGATCACGCCTTTGACGAAGCGCAGATAGACCGGCATCAGCTGCTCGGCGTCGTCCATGATGAAGACGCGCTTGACGTACAGCTTGATGCCGCCGCGTTTGTTGCGGTCCCACAGGTCGAACGGAGCGCGCTTGGGGATGTACAGCAGTTGCGTGTACTCGCTGCGGCCTTCGACACGGTTGTGAGTGGTGGCCAACGGGCCTTCGAAATCGTGCGAGACGTGCTTGTAGAATTCTTCGTACTGCTCCGGCGTGATCTCGGACTTGCTGCGCGACCAGAGCGCGCTGGCCTGGTTGACGGTCTCGAATTCGTCCTTGACCACGGTTTCCTTTTTCTCTTCGTCCCATTCCTCTTTCTGCATCAGGATGGGCAGGGAGATGTGATCGGAGTACTTGCGGATGATGGACTTGAGTTTCCAGACCGACAGGAACTCATCCTCGCCTTCGCGCAGGTGCAGGGTGATGTCGGTGCCGCGCGACGGCTTGTCGATGTTTTCGACGCTGAAGTCGCCTTCACCACCGGACTCCCAGCGCACGCCCTGGTCGGCCGGCAGGCCGGCACGACGAGTCTCGACCGTGATCTTGTCGGCGACGATGAAGGCGGAGTAGAAGCCGACGCCGAACTGGCCGATCAGCGCCGCGTCCTTCTGCTGGTCGCCGGAGAGCTTGGAGAAGAATTCCTTAGTGCCGGACTTGGCGATGGTGCCGAGGTGCTCGATCGTGTCCTCGCGGCTCATGCCGATGCCGTTATCCGAAATCGTGATCGTGCGTGCGGCCTTGTCGAAAGTGACCTTGATCTTCAGGTCCGGGTCCTCTTCGAGCAGCGCATTGTTGTGGATCGCTTCGAAGCGCAGCTTGTCGGCGGCGTCGGAGGCGTTGGAGATCAGTTCGCGCAGGAAGATTTCCTTGTTGGAGTACAAGGAATGAATCATCAGTTGCAGCAGTTGCTTGACTTCTGCCTGAAAACCCAGGGTTTGCTTTTCGGATACGACCATTTTTACCTCATAAGTTGACAAAAACCGGCTGCCGCCGTGTGAATAATGAAATGAATGGCAAGTTTTCGCCTAATTGGGGATGATGCACGGTATTTCAAGTAGTTCTCCTTTCTGTCCGACATTTCGATACAAATCCGCGGGCAGCCGACATGTCAGCGATACAAAGTCGCGGCAACATCGCACCTACGGACGGAAAACGGAACGATCCGAGGGCATGATGTGTCGCAAGTTGCTCACGGAAAGTCGTTCATGCCGGTCGCCCGGGGAACTGCGATGCTTCGGGAGAACGGAAATCATAGGGAAATCGATGGATTCACAAAGAGAAGAATCGCAGGCCCGCGCCGTGCGCAGGCCCGGCGCGGGTAAGTCCATTGCCGGCGTCATCCTCGCCTTGCTCGGCCTGGCGGCCCTGGGAGCGCTTGCGTGGTACCTGACGCATCGGCCGGAGTCCGGCAGCGCAGGGCCGGGCGGCCGCAGAGGGGGAGCGCCGGCGAGCACGGTGGGCGTGGCTACGGCGGCGGCGGCGGACATCCCGGTCATTATCGAGGCGCTGGGCACGGTCAATGCGGCGAGCGCGGCGACAGTAAGGCCGCAGGTATCCGGCGTGCTGACGAAAGTGCTGTACCGCGAAGGCGAGAAGGTCAAGGCCGGCCAGGTGCTGGCAACGATCGACCCGCGTCCGTTCGAAATCGCCCTGATGCAGGCCACCGGCCAGCGGCAGCGCGACGAAGCGCAGCTCGAAAACGCCCGGCTCACGCTGGAGCGCTATCGCACCTTGCTGGCCCAGGATTCCATTGCCAGACAGGAAGTGGATACGCAGGCGGCGCTGGTCAAACAGCTCGAAGGCACGGTCACCGCCGACCGCGCGGCGGAAGCCACCGCGCGCCTGAATCTCGGCTACAGCCGTGTGACGGCGCCAATCAGCGGCCATGCCGGCCTGCGTACCGTCGACGTCGGCAACGTGGTGGGGCCGAACGACACCAACGGCATTGCCGTGATTACGCAGACGATGCCGATCGACGTCCAGTTCGCCGTGCCGCAAGACCGCATCGGAGAACTGCGCGCCCGCATCAATGAAGGCGCCGAGCTGGCGGTGACGGCGCTCGACCGTACTCGCCAGGTCGTGCTGGCGAGCGGAAGTTTCCTGGCGATGGATAACCAGGTGGATGTGCAGACCGGCACGGTCCGCGCCAAGGCACGCTTCCAGAATACCGAGAACAAGCTTTTCCCCAGCCAGTTCGTCAATGTCCGATTGTTGTTGCGTACCGTTTCGGGAGCGGTCGTCGTGCCGATCAATGCCTTGCGCCATGGCGGCAACGGCGATTTCGTGTATGTGCTCGATCCGGTGGAACGCACGGTGGCGCTGCGGCCGGTCACGCGCGGCCTGGGCATGGTCGACAAGGTGCAGATCGCGTCCGGTCTTGCCGTCGGCGAAAAGGTGATCACCGAAGGCGCCGACCGCCTGAAGGATGGCGCCAAGGTCATGCTGCCGGGCGATCGGCCGGCTGCCGGCCCGCGCAGTCGTGCGGAAAATCGGACCGCGCCTTCCGGTGAGCGCCGCCGTCCGCGCGAGGCGGGAGCGGCATCGCAATGATCCTGGCCCCGATACTTCGCCAGTCCGGCCTTCAACCTGGACGGGAGATGCATGTTGACACGGTTTGCAGCCGGTTTGCGCCTTCCCGCATGGAGCGGCCGTCATGAGTCCGTCCCGCCCCTTCATCCTGCGGCCGGTGGCGACCTCGCTGCTGATGCTGGCGATCGTGCTGGCCGGCATCATCGGCTTCAGGTTCCTGCCGCTGTCGGCGTTGCCGCAGGTCGACTTTCCTACCATCCAGGTGCAGACGCTGTATCCCGGCGCCAGTCCCGAAGTGATGAGCCGCAGCGTCACCGCACCGCTGGAGCGGCAGCTCGGCCAGATGGAGGGCTTGCAGCGCATGAGTTCCACCAGCGCGGCCGGCGTGTCGATCGTGACGCTGCAGTTCGCGCTGGGGCAGACGCTCGACGTCGCCGAGCAGGAGGTGCAGGCGGCGATCAACGCCAGCGGCTCGCTGTTGCCGGCCGACCTGCCGGCGCCGCCGGTCTATGCCAAGGTCAATCCCGCCGACGCACCGGTGCTGACGCTGGCGATCACCTCGGATACGCTGCCGCTGACCGAGGTGCAGAACCTCGTTAATACCCGGCTCGCGCTGAAGATCAGCCAGGTTCCAGGCGTCGGCCTGGTCACGCTCTCCGGCGGCCAGCGGCCGGCAGTGCGCATCCAGGCCGATACGCAGGCGCTGGCTTCCTACGGACTCGGCCTCGATACCTTGCGCACGGCGATTGCCGCCGCCAACGCCAACAGCGCCAAGGGCAGCATCGACGGCCCGACGCGCTCGTTTTCCATCAATGCCAACGATCAACTGCTGACGGCCGACGATTACAAGAACCTGATCGTCGCCTACCGCAACGGCGCCCCGGTGCGGCTGTCCCATGTCGCGCAAATCGTCGACAGCGCCGAGAATGTGCGGCTGGGCGCCTGGTCAGGGCTGAAGCCGGCGATCATCCTGAACGTGCAGCGGCAGCCGGGGGCGAACGTGATCGCCACGGTGGATGCGATCAAGGCGCGCCTGCCGGAACTGCAGGCGGGGCTGCCGGCCGCCTTGCGCGTCGACGTGCTGAGCGACCGCACCAACGGCATCCGCGCATCGGTCGAACATGTGGAAATCGAGCTGTTGCTCGCGGTGGTGCTGGTGGTGCTGGTGATCTTTGCCTTCCTGCATGATCTGCGGGCGACGGTGATCGCCAGCCTGGCGGTGCCGATCTCGCTGATCGGCACCTGCGGCGCCATGTACCTGCTCGGCTACAGCCTCAACAACCTGAGCCTGATGGCGTTGACCATCGCCACCGGCTTCGTGGTCGACGACGCCATCGTGATGATTGAAAACATTTCCCGCTATCGGGAGCAGGGCGAGTCGCCGATGGAAGCGGCGTTCAAGGGCGCGTCGCAGATCGGTTTCACCATCATTTCGCTGACCGTGTCGCTGATCGCGGTGCTGATCCCGCTGCTGTTCATGGGCGACGTGGTGGGGCGGCTGTTCCGCGAGTTCGCGGTGACGCTGGCCATCACCATCCTGATTTCCGCCGTGGTGTCGCTGACGCTGGTGCCGATGATGTCGGCGCGCTGGCATTCCGGCAACGCGCACGGCGCGCATGGTAACGAAGGCCGGCTGCAGCGCCTGTTCGACGGCGTGATCCGGCGTTACGACGGCGCCTTGCAATGGGTGCTGGAGCATCAGCGGTTGACGCTGCTGGTGGCCTTGCTGACGCTCGCGCTCACGGTGCTGCTGTATGTGCTGATTCCCAAGGGATTGTTCCCGGTGCAGGATACAGGCCAGTTGCAGGCGCGCATCGAGGCGGGGCGCACGGTGTCGTACTCGCGCATGGCGGAGTTGCAGCAGGAAGCAGCCGGGGCGATCCTGGAAGACCCGGACGTGGCGACGCTCAGTTCGCTGGTCGGCGTCGATGCCGCCAGCAATACGATGCTGCATACCGGCAGCATGCTGATCAACCTGAAACCGGGGCGCAGCGACAGCCAGCAGGAAACCATGGACAGGCTGCGCGAGCGGGTCGGCCGGATCCCCGGCCTCACGCTGTATCTGCAGCCGACGCAGGACCTGACCATCGATGCCGAGTCCGGCCCGACCCAATACCGCGTGTCGCTGCAGGGCGCGGACGATGCGGCCGTAGTGCAATGGGCGCAACGCCTGGCGCAGCGCATGCAGACGCTTCCGGCGCTGCGCAACACGGTATCGGACGCCGGCGCCAGCGGCACCGCGGTCTTCATCGACATCGATCGCGATACCGCGTCGCGGCTGTCGGTCACGGCGGCGGCGATCGACGATGCGCTCTACAGCGCGTACGGCCAGCGCATCGTCTCGACCATCTTCACCGAGACCAACCAGTATCGCGTGATCCTGGAAGCGCGGCCCGACATGGCCACGCCGGAAACGCTCGGCTTGCTGCCGCTGCGCACCGCCTCCGGCAAGACCACGCCGCTGTCGGCGATCGCCACCATCAGCGAGCGGCCGGCGCCGTTGCAAATCACGCGCGTCGCCCAATATCCGGCCACCACGCTGGGCTTCGATACCGCGCCCGGGGTCTCGCTCGGCGAGGCGGTCGATGCGATCCGGCAGGCGGCACGCGACATCGACATGCCGGCCGGCGTCAGCCTGACCTTCCTCGGCGCGGCCGGCGCCTACGAGGCGTCGCTGACCAACCAGCTCTGGCTGATCCTGGCGGCGGTGGTGTGCGTCTACATCGTGCTCGGCGTGCTGTACGAGAGCTACATCCATCCGCTGACCATCCTGTCGACGCTGCCGTCGGCCGGCGTGGGCGCGCTGCTGATGCTGATGATCAGCGGGCATGACCTTGGCGTGATCGGCATCATCGGCATCATCCTGCTGATCGGCATCGTGAAAAAGAACGCGATCATGATGATCGACTTCGCCATCGATGCCGAACGCAACGAAGGCCGCACGCCGCGCGAGGCGATCCACCAGGCGGCGCTGCTGCGCTTCCGGCCGATCCTGATGACCACGCTTGCCGCGCTGTTCGCCGCCGTGCCGCTGATGTTGGGCTGGGGCGAGGGCGCGGAGCTGCGCCGGCCGCTCGGCCTGGCGATCTTCGGCGGCCTGATCGTGAGCCAACTGCTGACGCTGTTCACCACGCCGGTGATCTACCTGGCTTTCGATCGGCTGGGGCGGCGGCGCGGCGGACGGGGCGCGGCGCAAGAGGTGCGGGCGTGAACCTGTCCGGACCTTTCATCCGGCGGCCGGTGGCGACGGTGCTGTTGACCATCGGCATCGCGCTGGCGGGCATTGCCGCCTTTTTCGTGTTGCCGGTGGCGCCGCTGCCGCAGGTGGATTACCCGACGATCTCCGTGCGCGCTTCGCTGCCCGGCGCCAGCCCGGACACGATGGCGACCAGCGTGGCGACGCCGCTGGAGCGGCGCCTCGGCGTCATTGCCGGCGTCAACGAAATGACCTCGAACAGCGGCAACGGCTCGACCCGCGTGACCCTGCAGTTCGATCTGAGCCGCAAGATCGACGCGGCGGCGCGCGAAGTGCAGGCCGCGATCAACGCCGCGCGCGCCGACCTGCCCGCCACGCTGCGCAGCAATCCGACCTATCGCAAGGCGAATCCGTCCGATGCGCCGGTCCTGATTCTCGCGCTCACCTCGCCGACGCGCTCGCCGGGCAGGATTTACGAGGAAGTGTCCAACCTGGTCTCGCAGAAGCTGGCCCAGGTGAAGGGCGTCGGCGACGTCGAGATCGGCGGCGGCTCGCTGCCGGCGGTGCGGGTCGAGCTGCTGCCTTTCGCCCTCAACCGCTACGGCGTCAGCATGGAAGATGTGCGGGCGGCGATCCAGTCGACCACCGCCAACCGTCCCAAGGGCGCGGTGCAGGGCAGTGGCCGCCGGCTGCAGATCTATTCGCAGTCCGGCACTGCCGCCGGCAGGCCGATGGCCGCCGATTACCGTGGACTCGTCGTCGCCTGGCGCGACGGCGCGGCGGTGCGCCTGGGCGATGTGGCCGAGGTGATCGACAGCGTCGAGGACACGCATACCCTGGGCCTGTTCAACGGCCAGCCGGCGGTGATCGTGCTGATCACCAGCCAGCCGGGCGCCAATGTGATCGACACGGTGGACAGCGTGCGCGCGATTTTGCCTTCATTGCAGGCGCAACTGCCGCAGGATGTCCGGATACAGGTCGCCTCCGACCGCACGCATTCGATCCGATCATCGCTGCACGAAATCGAATTCACGCTGATGGTGTCGGTGGTGCTGGTGGTGCTCGTGGTCAGCGTCTTCCTGCGCAGCCTGCGCGCGACCTTCGTGCCGGCGGTGGCGACCGTGGTGTCGCTGCTGGGCACCTTCGGCATCATGCACCTGCTCGGCTTCAGCCTGAACAACCTCAGCCTGATGGCGCTGACGGTGGCCACCGGTTTCGTGGTGGACGATGCGATCGTCGTGCTGGAAAACACCAGCCGCCATATCGAACAGGGCATGGACCGCTTCCGCGCCGCGTTGCTGGGCGCGCGCGAAGTCGGCTTCACCGTCTTGTCGATCAGCCTGTCGCTGGTGGCGGTGTTCATTCCGCTGCTGTTCATGGGCGGGCAGGTCGGGCGCCTGTTCCGCGAATTCGCGGTCACGCTCTCGGCCGCCGTCATGATTTCGATGGTGCTGTCGCTGACAACGACGCCGATGATGTGCGCATGGCTGCTCAAGCGCGAGGATGGTGGCCGCCCCGCCGGCAGGATCGCGCGTTTCTTCGAACGCGGTTTCGCGCTGGTGCTGCGCACCTACGAACGCAGCCTGGACTGGGCCTTGTATCATCGCTGGATCGTGATGCTCATCCTGGGTGCGGTGATCGGCCTGAACGTCTATCTGTTCATTGCCGTGCCGAAGGGCTTCTTTCCGCAGCAGGACACCGGCCAGCTCCGTGCCGGGGTGCGCGCCGACCAGAGCATTTCCTTCCAGGCGATGCAGGACAAGCTGCGGCAACTGGTCGATATCATCCGGCGCGATCCGGCCGTCGATACCGTGGTCGGGTTCACCGGCGGATCGCGCGCCGGCGGCGGCTTCATGTCGGTCAGTCTCAAGCCGATATCCGAACGCAAGGAAAGCGGGCAGGCGGTGATCGCCCGCCTGCGGCCGCAATTGGCGCGCGTGACCGGCGTCACCCTGTACCTGAGTCCGGCGCAGGATTTGCGCATGGGCGGGCGGCAGAGCAATTCCACCTACCAGTACACGTTCAAGAGCGACAACATCGCGGACCTGAAGCGTTGGGCATTGCGCCTGGCCGATGCGATGAAGCAGCAGCCGGCGCTGACCGACATCGACACCGACCAGGAGGAAAACGGCGTCGAGACCTTCGTCGAAGTCGATCGCGACACCGCCGCGCGCCTCGGCATCAATGCGCGCGACGTCGACAATGCGCTCTACAACGCGTTCGGACAGCGGCAGGTCGCGACCATCTACGACGAACTGAACCAGTACCATGTGATCATGGAAGTGGCGCCGAAATATGCGCGCAGTCCGGAAGCGCTGCGCGACATCTATGTGCCGGCGAAGGGCGCCGCAGCCGCGACAGCAACGACAGCCACGGCCGGCGACGCCGCTCCGGTCGTCAATCCGGCGTTGCGCGACCAGTCGAGCGGACAGGCGCTCAGCGCCGCGCCGGCGACGATGGTGCCGCTGGCCGCCATCGCCCGCTTCGCCGAGAAATCGACGCCGAGTTCCATCAGCCACCAGGATGCGGAACTCGCCACCACGATCTCCTTCAACCTCGCCGATGGCAGCAACCTGGGCGACGCCCAGGCGGCGATCGCCCAGGCCGAGGCCGACATCGGCATGCCGACCAACGTGCGCGGCAGCTTCCAGGGCACGGCGCGCAGTTTCCAGCAGTCGCAGAACCAGCAGCCATTGCTGATCGCGGCTGCGCTGGTCGTGATCTACATCGTGCTGGGCGTGCTGTATGAAAGCCTGGTGCATCCGGTCACGGTCCTGTCGACGCTGCCCTCGGCTGGTGTGGGCGCGGTGCTGGCGCTGCTGCTGTTCAAGATGGAGTTTTCCGTGATCGCGCTGATCGGCGTGTTCCTGCTGATCGGCATCGTCAAGAAGAATGCGATCCTGATCATCGACTTCGCGCTCGAAGCCGAGCGTTCGCGCGGGCTGAGTCCGCTCGAGGCGGTGCGCGAAGCCTGCCTGCTGCGCTTCCGTCCGATCCTGATGACCACGCTCGCCGCCGCGCTCGGCGCCTTGCCGCTGGCGATCGGTTTCGGCGAGGGTTCGGAACTGCGCCAGCCGCTCGGCATCGCGATCATCGGCGGCCTGATCGCCAGCCAGTTGCTGACCCTGCTGACCACGCCGGTGGTCTACCTGTTGCTCGACAAGCTGCGCCGGCGCAGCCCGGGCGAACGCCAACTCGGCCGCGGCGACGGCGAAGCGCCCGCCGGCATGCAGCCCAATCCGAAATGAGTATCGATATGACCCTGTCCCGTTTTTCCAGGCGTCCGGCCTTGCCGGTCCTGGTAATCCTGTCCCTCCTGGTCGGCGGCTGCGCCGTCGGCCCGGTCTATGAGCGGCCGCAGATGGCCGTTCCGGCCGCCTACAAGGAGGCGCCGCCCGGATGGACCGCAGCGGCGCCGGCCGATGCGCTCGACCGCGGCGCCTGGTGGGCGGTGTTCAAGGATCCGGTGCTCGACCGGCTGGCATCCGCGGTGGAAGTATCGAACCAGAACGTCGCCGCTGCCGCGGCCGCCTACGCGCAGGCACGCGCGCTGGTGCGGGAGCAGCGCGCCGCGTTGTTTCCGGTGGTATCGCTGGACGGCAGCGCCAGCCGGTCCAGCGCCAGTGCCAGCCGCACCGGCGCCACCAGCACCACCGGCGAGGGCAGGTCGGGCAGCAATGTGCAGCTCGGCATCGGCGGCAGCTGGGAACCGGATGTCTGGGGCCGCTTGCGCGAAAGCGTCGACAACGCGCGCGCCGGCGCGCAGGCCAGCGCCGCCGACCTGGCTTCCGCCACCCTGTCGGCGCAGGGCGAGCTGGCGACGAATTATTTTTCGCTGCGGCAGACCGATGCCCAGGCGGCGCTGCTGCGCGACACCATCGCCGGCTATCAGCGTGTGCTGCAGATCACGCGCAACCGCTATGAGGCCGGCATCGCCGCAAAGACCGATGTGCTGCAGGCCGAGACGCAGCTCGCGAATGCGCAGGCCGATGCCATCGGCCTGGAACGGCAGCGGGCGCAACTGGAGCATGCGATCGCGGTGCTGATCGGCAAGGCGCCCGGCGAATTTTCGCTGGAACCGGCGGCCTGGAACGTGACGATTCCGCAGATTCCCGTCGGCGTGCCGTCGACCCTGCTGCAGCGGCGGCCCGACATCGCCGCCGCCGAACGGCGCGTGGCGGCGGCCAATGCGCAGATCGGCGTCGCGCGCGCGGCGTTCTATCCGAAGCTCGGCTTGAATGCCTCCTATGGCGGCAGCACCGGCAGCGTCGCCGACCTGTTCAGCGCCTCGACCATGCTGTGGTCGCTCGGGCTGTCGGCGGCGCAGTCGGTGTTCGATGCCGGCGCCACCCGCGCACGCGTGGCCGGCGCGCAAGCCGCGCATGAAGCAGCGGCGGCGCGCTACCGGCAGACGGTGCTCGCTGCCTTCCAGAATGTGGAAGACCAGTTGTCGGCGGCCCAGGTGCTGGCGCGCCAGCAGGCGTTGCGGCGGCAGGCGTCGCAGGCCGCGGATCAGGCGGAGGCGCAACTGCTGAACCGTTATCGCGCCGGCCAGGTCGGATATTCGGAAGTGGTGACTGCGCAGGTCACCGCATTGAATGCGCGGCGCGCGCTGGTGCAGACGCAGGCGGACCGGCAGACCGCCGCGATCGCGCTGATCCAGGCGCTCGGCGGCGGCTGGACGGCTGGCGAGTGAATGTTCACGCCAGCGCGCTGATCTGCCGCTCCAGGAAACGCAGCATGCCGGCATCGCCCATGCTGGCGACGTTGACCCGCATGCGGGTCGACGGCAACTGGCTGGGCGAGAACAGGCTACCTGGCGCCAGCAGGTAGCCGGCTTCCAGCGCCTTTTCGGTCAGCACGTTGGTGTCGCAGCCGGTGTCCGCCCAAACGAACATGCCGGCCGGCGGGGCGATATCGATCTTTAGCCCGACGCGTTCGAGCTGCTTGACGGTCTTGTCGCGCACGCCGTCGAGCTTGCTGCGCAGCCGGTCGACGTGCTTGCGGTAATGGCCTTCCGACAGGATCTTGTAGACGATGCGCTCGCCGATGTCGGATGTGGTGAGTGTCGTCAGCATCTTGCGGTCCGACAGGCGCTTGGCCATGTCCAGCGAGGTGGCGATGAAGCCGACTCGCAGGTTGGCCGCCAGCGTCTTGGAAAAGCCCCCGAGATAGATCACCCGCTGCAACTGGTCGAGCGCCGCGATGCGGGTCGCGGGCTGCACCGCGCTGCCCGGATGCAGGTCGCAATAGACATCGTCCTCGACGATGGTGAAGTCGTGCTGTTCGGCGATCTTCAGGATCTGGAAAGCCTTGGCCGCCGACAGCGAGGTCGACGTCGGGTTGTGCATCACGGAATTGATCACGTACAGCTTCGGCTTGTGCACGGCGGCCAGTTCGGCCAGTTTGACGATATCCGGACCGTCCGGCAGGCGCGGGATGCCGACCACCTTGGCGCCGAGCGTCGCGAAGGAGCCGAACATCAGGAACCATGCCGGATCGTCGACGAAAATCGTGTCGCCCGGCATCGTGAAATGGCGGGCGATCAGGTCCAGGCCCTGGGTGATGCCGGAAGTGGTGACGAACTGGTCGGGCGTGGCGGCAATCTCCAGTTCCGCCAGTTTGAGTTGCAATTGCTGGCGCAGCGGCAGCGAGCCCTGCGGGTTGCCGTATTGCAGCAGCAGCGTCTGGTTCTGCCGGCTGATCGAACGCAGGCCGTTGGCAACCAGTTCGCCGTCCAGCCAATCGTTCGGCAGCAGACCGGAACCCGGCATCTGCTGCGCCGGGTACTGGCGGAACATGTTGCGCACCAGCCAGACCACGTCGAGCTGTTGCGGCATCGCCTCCGCCGGGCGGGTGGCGCCGACGGCGACCATCGGCGAGCGCTCACGCACGTAAAACCCCGAACCGCGCCGCGATTCCAGGTAACCCTTCGCCACCAGCCGGTCGTAGGCCTCCACCACCGTGAAACGCGATACCCGGTGCTGTTCCGCGAACTGCCTGATCGATGGCATGCGTGCGCCGCTGCGCAGCAGCTTGTCGTCGATGCGCGCCTCGATCGAGCGCACGATCTGTTCCACCAGCGATTCGCCGGACTGGCGCGACAGGACTTGCGGGGCGGCGAGGCTGAGTTCGGCGGCTTTACGGGAGTTGGCTGTATTGGTCATGTTGCCGTGACAGTGAGTGAAATTAAATGATTAACTGTACTGGTACTGTATTGGTTTTGTCGTTTAGGATAGTCCAACGCTTAACAAACATCAATGGCATGGAGTGACGATGAAAACGATCGGGCTGCTGGGAGGAATGAGCTGGGAATCCACGATCCCCTATTACCGCGTCATCAATGAGACCGTGAAGGCCCGGCTGGGCGGCCTGCACTCGGCAAAACTGGTGTTGTACAGCCACGATTTCGAGGAAATTGCCTGTCTGCAGCGCGCCGGCGCCTGGGATGAAGCCGGCCAGCGGCTGGCGCGCACGGCGCAATCGCTTCGTATGGCCGGTGCGGATTTCCTGGTTATCTGTACCAACACCATGCATGCTGTCGCCGATACCATCGAAGAAGCTGCCGGCATTCCCCTGCTCCATATCGCCGACCCGACGGCGGAGGAGATCCGGCGGCGCGGCCTGAAGAAAGTGGGACTGCTCGGCACGCGTTTTACGATGGAACAGTCTTTTTACAAGGACAGGATGCGCAACCGCCATGACCTCGACTTGCTGGTCCCGGAGGAGGATGACCGGGATGTCGTGCACAGGGTCATTTTTGAAGAGTTGTGCCGCGGCGTCGTGAACGACGCATCGCGTCAGGCTTACCGACAGATCATCCGCCGGCTGGTGGAGCGGGGTGCTCAGGGCATTATTCTCGGCTGCACGGAAATCGCGATGCTGGTGTCAGCGGAGGATGCGCCCGTCCCGGTATTCGACACGACGGCGCTGCATGCGCGCAAGGCCGCGGAACACGCGCTCGGCGACGACCCTCAAGAGCGCTGATATGGAATCCCTGCTCCCCCTCGCATTGTTTGCCTTCGTGTCCTCGATCACGCCGGGGCCGAACAACATCATGCTGACGTCCTCGGGCATCCTGTTCGGCTTCCGGCGCTCGATCCCGCACGTGCTCGGCGTCACCGTCGGCTTTGGCGTGATGCTGGCGGCTTGCGCGGCCGGCATCGGCAGCCTGCTGCTTGCAATACCGGGGATTCACGTCGCATTGAAGGTGCTGGGTTCCGGCTATCTGCTGTACCTCGCGTGGCAGTTGCGCCGCATGGCCTTCAAGGCCGACGACGAGGCGCGGGCAAAGCCGATGTCGTTTTTCGGCGCAGCACTGTTTCAGTTCGTCAACCCGAAGGCTTGGGTGATGGCGATCACCGGCGCTTCCGCCTTCCTGCCGCTGGTGCAGCCGGCGTGGTTCGCGATTGCCCTGTTCTGCATTGTGTATTGCGCAATCAATCTGCCATGCGTCAGTTTGTGGGCGGGAACCGGGGCGACCTTGCGCCACGCCCTGACGCAAGCGATCTGGCAACGCCTATTTTGCGCGGTGATGGTGCTGCTGACCGTTTATTCGGCCATCGCCATCTGGCTGTGAAAGGAGAACGGCAATGCGCGCAGCGCTGACGCAGGAAAGCAGGGGCATGTGGCTGGGACTGGCCGGCGTCGCCATTTTCAGCCTGACCCTGCCGTTCACGAAAATGGCGGTCGCGGAACTGAATCCGGTGCTGGTGGCGCTCGGGCGCGCGGTGGTCGCGGCGATCGGGTCGGCGATTCTTCTGTGGTGGATGGGGGCGCCGCGCCCGACGCCTGCGCAGACGCGCGCGCTGCTGGTCACGGCGCTGGGCGTGGTAGTCGGCTTTCCGGTATTCACCTCGGTGGCGATGCGCTACGTTCCTGCGTCGCACGGCGCGGTGGTGATCGGCATCCTGCCGCTGGCGACTGCCGTGTTCGGCGCGGTGCGCTTCGGCGAACGACCATCCGCGGGGTTCTGGACTGCCGCGCTGGCGGGCAGCGGCATCGTGGTCGGCTTTGCACTGTGGCAGGGCGGCGGCGCCTTTCATGCGGCCGACCTGGCGCTGTTCGCAGCCGTAATCGCCGCCGCCATGGGTTATGCGGAAGGCGCGCGCTTGTCGCAGAGCATGGGCGGGCAGCAGGTGATTTCCTGGGCGCTGGTGCTGTCGATGCCGCTGTTGCTGCCGGTCACGATCTGGCTTGGCTGGGAATACGGCGTTACGGCATCGCCCAGGGCCTGGATAGGATTCGGCTACGTGTCCTTATTTTCGATGTTTATTGGGTTCTTCTTTTGGTATAAGGGATTGGCATTGGGCGGTATTGCGCGCGTCGGGCAGGTGCAGTTGCTGCAGCCTTTCCTGACACTGGTCGGCGCCGCCCTGATTCTTGGCGAAACCCTCGATGCGAACAATCTACTGTTTGCGTTCGCGGTTATTGCCGTCGTCGCTGTTGGCCGCCGCATGACGATCAAGAGGTAAAATCGCCGTCTTTTCCGAAACCAAGCAGTATTCACTGGAGATCATTCATGTCTTTCTACGACAAGCTCAAAGCCCTGAACATCGAACTGCCGCAAGTCGCCGCCCCCGCCGCCGCTTACGTGATGTACGCGCAGACCGGTAATACCGTCTTCCTGTCAGGCCACATCGCCAAGAAGGACGGCAAGGTCTGGGTCGGCCAGCTCGGCAAGGACATGAGCACCGAGGAAGGCAAGCAGGCCGCGCGCAACGTCGCGATCGACCTGATCGCCACCCTGCAGGCAGCCTGCGGCGGCGACCTCAACCGCGTCAAGCGCATCGTCAAGGTGATGAGCCTGGTCAATTCGACCTCCGACTACACCGAGCAGCACCTGGTCACCAACGGCGCGTCCGAACTGTTCGGCGAGGTGTTCGGCGAGCAGGGCAAGCATGCGCGTTCCGCCTTTGGCGTTGCGCAGATCCCGCTCGGCGCCTGCGTCGAGATCGAACTGATCGCCGAACTCGCGTAAGCGGAGCACAGCATGCAGCGCCGTTTCCGCCAGATCGACGTGTTCACCACCGTGCCTTACAAGGGTAACCCGGTGGCTGTCGTGCTGGACGGCGACGGCCTGGATACGGAACAGATGCAGGCGATTGCGCGCTGGACCAACCTGTCGGAGACGACTTTCGTCTGCGCGCCGACGGATGCCGATGCCGATTACCGCCTGCGCATCTTCTGCCCGGCCAATGAAATGCGGTTCGCGGGACATCCGACGATAGGCAGCGCGCATGCGTTGCTGTCGTCCGGATTCGTGCCGAAGAAGCCTGGCACACTGGTGCAGGAATGCGGCGTCGGCCTGGTGCAGTTGAAGACCGGGGACAAGGGTATCAGCATCGCCTTGCCGCCCGCGGAATTCAGGCCGGACGGCGCCGACGTGCGCGCGGCGGTGGAAGAAGCGATGGGCGCAAGCTTGCTCGATGCCCCGGTGACCGTCGACCTCGGTGTCGCTTGGCTGACCGGGCAGGTGCACAGCGGCGAATACCTGCGCAGCCTGCAACCGGACATGATGCGGCTGGCAGCGGCGGCACGGCTGTCCGGCGCCAACGGCATTAATATTTTCGGCATGGACGGCGAGACCGTCGAAGTGCGCTCCTTCGCGCCGCATGAAGGCACGCCGGAAGACCCGGTGTGCGGCAGCGGCAACGGAGCGGTCGCCTACTATCTACGGGAACGCCGCGGTGCGCGGGACTACGTCGCGCGACAGGGCCGCTGCGTCGGCCGCGACGGGCATATTGCCATCGCTTACGATGACGCCGGCACGATCTGGCTGAGCGGCCAGGCGGTGAATTGCATCGAAGGCAGCATCCTGACGTGAAGTATTTGCACTACAATTTCCGAACCTGCCGGTATGTACCCGATACCGGTTTTCGAGGCTGCGCCACAAGCGCGGCCGATAACAAGGCGTAGCAAAACGATTGCGCCACTCACCAAGCGAGACAGCGATGAAAATGGAAAACCCTGCACCGATCCAATGGCAATTCTCCCAGCGCGCAGAACAACTGCAAAGCTCGGCCATCCGCGAAATCCTGAAGGTGACGGCACGTCCGGAAGTCATCTCTTTCGCGGGCGGATTGCCGTCCCCGGCCACCTTCCCGGTCGAGCGCATGCGCGCCGCCTTCGACACCGTGCTGTCGAACCAGGGCAATGTCGCATTGCAGTACGGCCCCACCGACGGCTATGGCCCGCTGCGGGAGTGGATCGCCGATTCGCTGTCGACCGACGGCGTGAAGATCGTACCGGAACAGGTGCTGATGGTGTCAGGCTCTCAGCAAGGCCTGGACCTGCTGGCCAAGGTGCTGGTCGACGAAGGCAGCAAGGTGCTGGTCGAGACACCGAGCTACCTCGGCGCGTTGCAGGCATTTTCGGTCTACCGCCCCGAATTCGTGTCCGTGCCGACCGATGACAACGGCCTGTTGCCGGACCAGGTTGCGAGCGTGGGGCAGGGCGCGCGGCTGCTGTATGCGCTGCCGAATTTCCAGAACCCGACCGGCCGCACGCTGTCGGTCGAACGCCGCATCGCGCTGGTGGAAACCTGTGCTCGTCTCGGCCTGCCGCTGATCGAGGACGATCCCTACGGCGCGCTCAGCTATCGCGGCGAGCCGCTGCCGAAAATGCTGGGGATGAATCCCAACGGTGTGATTTACATGGGGTCGTTCTCCAAGGTGCTCACGCCAGGCATCCGCCTCGGTTACGTGGTGGCGCCGGTACCGCTGATCCGCAAGCTGGAACAGGCGAAACAGGCAGCCGACCTGCATACCGCGCAGCTGACGCAGATGGTGGTGCATGAAGTGATCAAGGACGGTTTCCTGAACGAGCACATCCCGACCATTCGCAAGCTGTATTCCGACCAGTGCGACGCCATGCTCGCCGCGCTGCAGGAATTCTTCCCGTCGTCCGTCACCTGGACCCGTCCGGAAGGCGGCATGTTCATCTGGGCCACCTTGCCTGCGCATATCGACAGCATGAAGCTGCTTGATGAAGCGATTGCACAGCATGTCGCGTTCGTGCCAGGCGCACCGTTCTATGCGAGTGCACCGCAGCAAAATACCTTGCGCCTTTCCTTCGTCACCGTGTCACCGGAAAAGATCCGCGAAGGTGTTGCGCGGCTGGGGAAACTGATTGCACAAAAGCTATAAGCTGCCGTTGTAATGAGGAATGAGAAAGGCCGGTCGCGAGACCGGCCTTTTGTTTTTCTGCGCCACAACCGCAGGATATTGCAGCATTGTCCGGCCGGAAAAATTGGCGTCAAATGGGGACGGCATGAATTTTTTTAATGCGGCATTGCGCACTTTTTCACCTTGCTTCAGGGCGGCGGCTCTTACAATCTCTCGAACATAGTGCGATTCCTTACGGCGTGCAGACGCCAATCGACAAATCATCCGGAGAAGAACATGGCAGCACCTCCCAACAATCCTCGCGTCGGGCTGTTTGTCACTTGCCTGGTGAACGTCATGCGCCCGCGCATCGGCTTTGCGGCATTGCAACTGCTGAAGGAAGCCGGCTGCCATGTTGAAATCCCGGAACAGCAAACCTGCTGCGGCCAGCCCGCTTTCAACAGCGGCGATACGCAGCAGGCCGCCATGCTCACCCGCCGCTTCATCGAGACCTATGAATCGTTCGACTTCGTCGTCGCGCCGTCCGGCTCCTGCGCCGCTACGATTCGGACGCATTACGAAGAGGCGTTGGCTGATGATGCGCACTGGGCCGAACGCGCCCGCCGGCTCGGCGCCCGGACCTTCGAGATCACCAGTTTTCTGGTCGACGTGATGGGCTATGTGCCCGAGGGGCGATCGCTGAACGCAACCGCCACCTACCACGATAGCTGTTCCGGCCTGCGCGAATTGGGCGTATTCGCGCAACCCCGCAAACTGCTCGGCGAGGTGGAGGGGCTCGACATGCGCAAGCTGGAAGGCAACGATGTCTGCTGCGGTTTCGGCGGCACCTTCTGCGTCAAATATCCGGCGATCTCCAATGCGATCGTCGAGGACAAGGCGGCGGCGGTCGAGTGCACGGGAGCGGACCTGCTGCTCGGCGGCGACCTCGGCTGCCTGATGAACATGGCGGGCAAGCTGAGCCGCCGCGAGGCGAAAGTACGCGTCCTGCATACGATCGAAGTACTGGCCGGCATGGGCGACGGGCCGGCCATCGGCGAGGAGGAGTGATGCGTGCCACGCCCATCCACTTCAAGGCGCGCGTCGGCGCGGCCATTGCCAATCCGACGCTGAAGGTCGCGATCGAACGCACCACCGGCACTGCGGAAAGAAAGCGCGCGGCGGCGCTGGCGGATTTTCCCGAGTTCGAAAAGACGCGTGCGCTGGGCAAGGCCATCAAGAACCATGTGATCGCCAATCTCGATCATTACCTGCTCGAATTCGAGCGCAATGCCATTGCCTCCGGCGCCAAGGTGCACTGGGCCGCGACCGCGAGCGAGGCTGCAGCCATCGTCGTCGACCTGTGCCGTCAGGCCGGCGCCAAGCGCGTCACCCGCGTCAAGTCGATGCTCGGCGAAGAAATCGGCCTGCCGCATGCGTTGGACGAGGCTGGCATTGACCGCGTCGAAACCGACCTGGCCGAGCACATCGTCCAGCTCGCAGGCGAGACGCCTTCCCATATCGTGTGGCCGTCGATGCACAAGACACGCGAACAGGTTTCCGAGATGTTCCGCAAGACGCACCGTGTTCCGCACGAGGAAGAAACCATCGAAGCCATGGTCGGCAGCGCGCGGCGCGAATTGCGCGACAAATTCCTGTCAGCCGACGTCGCCATTTCCGGCGCAAACTTTCTCGTCGCGGATACCGGCGCCACCTGCACCGTCACCAACGAAGGCAATGCTGAACTGACGACCACGCCGCCGCCGGTGCATATCGTCACCGCCGGCATCGAGAAACTGGTGCCCAGCACCAACCATGCGATCTCCCTGTTGCGCCTGCTGGTACGGTCCGCGACCGGTGGCGACATTACGCAATACACCACCTTCCACTGCGGCCCGCGCCGCGAGGGTGATCTCGACGGTCCGCGGGAATTCCACATCGTCCTGGTCGACAACGGCCGCTCGCGCATGCTGAAGGAAGGCCTCAAGGACATGCTGCGTTGCATCCGCTGCGGCGCCTGCATGAACCACTGCGTGGTGTTCCGCCAGGTCGGCGGACATGCGTACGGCGGGGTCTATCCGGGGCCCATGGGCGCTGTGCTCACGCCGGTGTTCGACGGCCTCGAAAAAACGCGCGACTTGCCGCATGCCTGCACCATGAACGGCCGCTGCCGCGAGGTCTGTCCGGTCGACATTCCGCTGCCCACCTTACTGCGCGGATGGCGCGAGCGGTCGTGGCGCGAGGGACTGGAACCGGCGACGACACGCGCCGGACTCGGACTGTTCGGCATCGTCGCTTCCCGTCCGTGGCTGTTCCATTTCGCCACGTCGGCCGCAGTGCGCGTCATGCGCCTGTTCAAGCGCGGCGGGCGCCTGCAGGGCATGCCGCTGATCGGCGCTTGGACCCGGTATCGGGATTTCCCCGCGCCCGCCAGGCAGACGTTCATGGAAATGGTCAGGAATAGCGAAAATCAGCCGAAGGAGCGGAAATGAGCGCACGTGAAAGCATACTTGCCGCTGTCCGCGAAGGACTCGGCAACCGCAAGGTCGATGAAGACCGCGTGCGGAAAGAGGCGGCTGCGCTGCTTGGCGATCTGGCGGCTGTACGCCCGGCACTGATGGCGGCGTCGACGGTGGACGCATTTGTTGCGCGCATCGATTCGCCCAAGGTAACCGCATCGCAGGAGCGCATCCGGCGCGTCGAAGACTTCCCGGATGCGGTGCGTCGCTATCTCGATGCGAACAAGCTGCCGCACGAGCTTGCGATGCAGCCGGCGGCGGCGCTGGCTGCGCTCGACTGGGCGGGAGTCGTCACGCGGCCTGCGCCCGATGCATCACAGCGGGTCGGTGTGGGTTTCGCGCGTTGGGGGATCGCGGAAACCGGCTCGATCGTCTTTCATTCCAACGCGGAGACGCCTATCCTCGCCAATTTCCTGCCCCTCCATCATCTGGTGCTGATCGAGGCGCGGACCATCGTCCCTTATCTGGAGGATTACGTTGCCGCCGCACAAGCGGACGGCGAGACAACGCCGCGCAACGTCAACATCATCACCGGTGCGAGCGGCACCACGGACATCGAAGGCACGCTCGTGCTCGGCGCACATGGGCCGCGCTACCTGCACATTGTGATTGCGGACGATTAGTACTACTGCGTCAGAGGACGAACGGTATGGTTCCCTCCCCCTTGCAGGGGGAGGGTTAGGGTGGGGGTAGCAAGGTCGAACTAATGACGAAGCTGGTTCGACCTCACTATCCCTATCCCAACCATTCCACCCTCGGCCTTGCAGGGCCTTACGATTCGTCGGGCGCAAAGCAGTGCTTTGCGCAACCCCCGACTCATCCCCCTGCAAGGGGGAAGGAGTCTTTCCTTTATGACGCGGTAGAACTAGGAATGTTTAACGGGTGAATGCATCGCGGCATTCACCCATCTTTCACCGGCAAGGATTACTTGCCGGCCGCCTTCAGTGCGGCAGCCTTGATGCGCGACTCGAGCGGTTTTCCCTTGCGTGCCCGCTTGCCGATATGGGGTGCCAGGCCCGAGGCAGACAGTGCCACTTCCTGCGCCTTGCCGCCGCGGCCGGTGCCGAGCACCACGACGCCGCGCTGACTGATCGGCTGCGCGGCCAGCAGCTTCTCGTTCTTCTCCAGTTCCATCAGGATCACGCCGCGGCCGCCGCCGGAGAGTGCCTTGATTTCGTCGAAGCCGAACACCAGCAGCCGGCCCTTTTCCGACAGACAGGCGATTGCGCTGGAGTCAGCGGATACCGTGCTCGGCGTTAGCGGCTCATCGCCGTCATCGAGCGTGATGAACGCCTTGCCGGCCTTCACGCGGCTGACCATGTCGCCCGCCTTCGCGGTAAAGCCGTAGCCGGCGGTCGATGCGATCAGCAACTGCGTATCCGCGGGGCCGGCAAAGTAATGCAGCAAGCGCGTGCCGCTGGCCAGTTCAATCAACGTTGTCACCGGCACTCCGTCGCCGCGCGCGCCGGGCAGCGCCGATACCGCCACCGAATAGATGCGTCCGTTGGAGCCGAAGGCCAGCAGCGTGTCGACCGTGCGGCATTCGAAGGTGCTGTACAGGGAGTCGCCGGCCTTGAACGTAAACTGCGCCGGGTCGTGTCCGTGACCGGTGCGCGCGCGCACCCAGCCTTTCTGCGAGACGACGACGGTGACCGGTTCGTCGATCACCTTTTGCTCCACCGAAGCGCGTTCCGCTTCCTTGATCAGGGTGCGTCGCGCGTCGCCGAACTGCTTGGCGTCGCCTTCGATTTCCTTGATCACCAGCCTCTTCATCGATGCAGGGTTGTCGAGCAGGTCGTGCAGAGTCTGCTTCTCGTTGCGCAGTTCGGCCAGTTCCTGCTGGATCTTGATCGCTTCCAGCCGCGCCAATTGGCGCAGGCGGATTTCAAGGATGTCTTCCGCCTGCCGGTCGGACAGCTTGAATGCCTGCATCAGCGCCGGTTTCGGCTCGTCCGATTCGCGGATGATCCTGATCACCTTGTCGATATTCAGCAGCACCGCTTCCCGGCCTTCGAGAATATGGATGCGGTCGTCGACTTTCTGCAGGCGGAACTGGGTGCGGCGGGTGATGGTCGCGAAGCGGAACTCGATCCACTCGCGCAGGATGTCTCCGAGGCCTTTCTGGCGCGGACGGCCGTCGCCGCCGATCATCACCAGATTGATCGAGCTGCCGGTTTCCAGCGAGGTGTGCGCCAGCAGAATGTTCATGAACTCGGTCTGGTCCTGGTTCTTCGACTTCGGTTCGAACACCAGGCGCACCGGCGCGTCCTTGCCGGACTCGTCGCGTACGGTGTCGAGCACCGACAGGATCATCTGCTTCAGCGCAAGCTGGTCGGGCAACAGCGACTTCTTGCCGGTCTTGACCTTGGGATTGGTCAGTTCCTCGATTTCTTCGAGTACCTTTTGCGACGAGGTGCCCGGAGGCAGTTCGGTGACGACCGCCTGCCACTGGCCGCGCGCCAGGTCTTCGATCTTCCAGCGCGCGCGCACCTTCAGGGTGCCGCGGCCGTGTTCGTACATTTCCGCAATGGTCGAGGTCGGTGTGATGATCTGTCCGCCGCCCGGGAAATCCGGGCCGGGAATGAATTCCATCAGTTCGGCATGCGTCAGCTTCGGGTTGCGGATCAGCGCAACCGCCGCCTTCGCGACTTCGGTCAGGTTGTGCGACGGGATCTCGGTCGCCAGGCCGACCGCGATGCCAGACGCTCCGTTTAGCAACACGAAGGGCAGGCGCGCCGGCAGCAGCTTCGGTTCTTCCGCGGTGCCGTCATAGTTCGGCTGGAAGTCGACCGTGCCCATGTCGATTTCATCGAGCAGCAGCTTGGAGATCGGCGTCAGCCGTGCTTCCGTGTAGCGCATCGCCGCTGCGCCGTCGCCGTCGCGCGAGCCGAAATTACCCTGGCCGTCGATCAGTGGATAGCGCAGCGAAAAGTCCTGCGCCATGCGCACCAGCGCGTCGTACACCGACTGGTCTCCGTGCGGATGCAGTTTGCCGAGCACGTCGCCGACCACCGCCGCGGATTTGCGCGGCTTTGCGGTCGAGTTCAGTCCCAGTTCGCTCATCGCGTACAGGATGCGACGCTGCACCGGCTTCTGGCCGTCGCTGACGTCGGGGAGGGCGCGGCCCTTCACCACGGAAATCGCGTAGTCGAGATAGGCGCGCTCGGCAAAGGTCGCCAGCGTCAGCGCTTCGCCGTCGCCGGAGGGAGTGTCTTCAAACAGGTTGGCTTGTTCGGTCATGGGGTTCGGGGGATGTATGTTCTAACCAAGGGGCTACATGTTCCCTCCCCTTTGCAGGGGCGCCCGGCGTAGGGGGAGGGTTAGGGAGGGGGTAGTGAGGCTGAATCATCGTAGACGGACGATCGACCTTCACACCCCCATCCCAACCTTCCCCCTGCAAGGGGGAAGGAGCCGTTCAATAGCTAATTAGTCGTAGGATCAAATGTCCGCTTCCGCTTCGTTGCCGTGCTCTTCCAGCCAAGCGCGCCGTGCAGCCGCCTCGCCCTTGCCCATCAGCATGTTGAAGCGCGATTCGGACGCTGCAAGGTCGAAGTCGCCGAGCGACACCGGCAGCAGGCGGCGCGTGTCCGGGTTCATCGTGGTTTCCCACAACTGTTCCGCGTTCATTTCGCCCAGGCCCTTGAAGCGGGAAATGCTCCAGCCGCCTTCCTTCACGCCATCCTTGCGCAGCTTGTCTTCGATCGCTTCCAGTTCGCCATCGTCGAGCGCATACAGCTTTTGCGCCTGCTTCTTGCCGCGCGCCGGGGCGTCGACGCGGTACAGCGGCGGACGGGCGACGCAGATGTTTCCGTGTGCGATCAGTTGCGGGAAGTGCTTGAAGAACAGCGTCAGCAGCAGCACCTGGATGTGCGAGCCGTCGACGTCCGCGTCCGACAGGATGCAGATCTTGCCGTAGCGCAGGCCGGACAGGTCGGGCGTATCGTTCGGACCGTGCGGGTCGACGCCGATCGCCACTGCGATGTCATGGATTTCGTTGTTCGCGAACAGGCGGTCGCGTTCGGTTTCCCACGAGTTCAGCACCTTGCCGCGCAAGGGCAGGATTGCCTGGAATTCCTTGTCGCGGCCCATCTTGGCCGAGCCGCCTGCGGAATCACCCTCGACCAGGAACAGTTCGTTGCGCGATATGTCATCCGATTCGCAATCGGTCAGCTTGCCCGGCAAGACGGCGACGCCCGACGATTTCTTTTTCTCGACTTTCTGGGCAGAGCGCAGGCGCGACTGCGCCTGCTTGATCACCAGGTCCGCCAGCTTCTTGCCGTAGTCGACGTGGTGGTTCAGCCACAGTTCCAGCGCCGGCTTGGTGTAGGTGGCGACGAGACGCACCGCGTCGCGCGAATTCAGTTTTTCCTTGATCTGGCCCTGGAATTGCGGGTCGAGCACCTTGGCCGACAGCACGAAGGAGACGCGCGCGAACACGTCTTCCGGCAACAGCTTCACGCCCTTGGGCAGCATCGAATGCATCTCGACAAAGCTCTTCACCGCGCCGAACAGGCCCTCGCGCAAGCCGGCTTCATGCGTGCCTCCGGCGGGCGTCGGGATCAGGTTGACGTAGGATTCGCGTACCACATTGCCGTCTTCGGTCCACGCCACCACCCACGCCGCGCCTTCGCCTTCGGCAAAGCCCTCGGCATCGGCGCCGGCATACTGCTGGCCCTCGAACAGCGGGATCAGCGGCTCCGCGTGCGAAGCCTGCGCCAGTGCTTCGACCAGATAGCCGCGCAAACCCTGGTCGTACTGCCAGGTCTGCGTATCGCCGGTTTTCGCATTGATCAGCGTGACCTTGACGCCCGGAAGCAGCACCGCCTTGGAACGCAGCAGCCGCTGCAGTTCGGCGCCGGGGATCGCCGACGAATCGAAGTATTTCGCATTCGGCCAGGCGGTGACGCGGGTGCCGGACTTCTTTTCATCCTTGGTGATCGGACGCGATTTCAGCTTCTGCACGACGTCGCCGTCGGCGAACGCGAGCTGGTGTACGCCGCCTTCACGCCACACCGTGATTTCCAGGCGCGACGAGAGGGCATTGGTGACCGACACGCCGACCCCATGCAGGCCGCCGGAGAAGGAGTAGGCGCCGCCCGAGCCCTTGTCGAACTTGCCGCCTGCATGCAGGCGGGTAAAGACGATTTCGACCGTCGGCACTTTTTCTTCCGGATGCAGGCCGACCGGAATGCCGCGGCCGTCGTCCTCGACGCTGACGCTGCCGTCGGTGTTCAGGGTGACGATGATGTTCTTGCAATAGCCGCCGAGCGCTTCGTCGGACGCGTTGTCGATGACTTCCTGGATGATGTGCAGCGGGTTCTCGGTGCGGGTATACATGCCCGGGCGCTGCTTGACGGGTTCAAGGCCTTTGAGGACGCGGATGGAAGATTCGCTGTAATCGGAGGCGGAGGATTTTCTGGTTGCCATTCAGTGGTTGTTGCCCAAAGTGCGGTTGTTTCTCGTGGGAATGTATTTAAACATAAGTCCCTGCATTCTAATGAAAAATCGGCTGGCACTGCGCGAAGCTGCGGCCTTTGATCTGGTGGCGCCATTCCATTTCTCAATACCGGACCGGGAAGAATCGGGTCATGGCAGGTTGACGGGCAGGTGTTTTTTAATCAAGTCGTTCTTTGTAGAAATTAATATGGTGCAACACAAGCAAAAGTTTATAAAATGAAAGCCATGTCACAGCAAACCTTTCCCTTCGCAGTACGCCTGATCGGGTTTACCGAAGAGGAAAGTCTTGCCTTTGACACAGCATTCGCGACGCCGCAGGGGAAAGGCTATACCTATTCCAGGCTGGTTGAACATAATCTGCAGGATCCGGACCTGTACATTGCCAATGCCGATGCGTTGCGGGCTTTGGTGACCCTGACCGATCTGCGTCCAAGCGACGTGCGCCCCGCCTTGCTGGCAGGTACGCCGAGCGTCGACCTGCCATATCCGAGGGTGAGGCGGCCGATTGACTGGCCGGAGCTGTTCGAGGCGCTCGACCTGCTGATCGAAAAACGGGCCGACGCGCTGTCGCGCCTGGAAGCATCGGACATCGTCGCTGTGCCGGAACGCCGCCGCCGGGACCGCCTGGACATTGACCTGACTGACCCGGCCGAATACCTGAAAATGCGCGCCAAGGTTCCCGAGGACGGCATCGTGCTGGTCATCGACCGCAGTTCGGCATTGCGCGACTACCTTTCCGATCTGCTGGGGCGGCAGCAGGTGGAAGTGGCCTGGGTAAGCGGCGAGGTGCAGGCAGTCGAGTTGTGCAAGCGACGGCCGGTCGCCGTCGTTCTGATCAATACTTCGACGCCCGGCGTCGATCCGTATCGCCTGTGCTGGGCCATCAAGGAAAAGGATTCGCCGGTGAGGATCGCCGTCGTTTTCCTGGTCAGCAAACCCTTCGTATACGACATGCAGCAGGCGAGCTATGTCGGCGCGGACGGCTTCCTGAGCAAGCCGCTGGCCAGTCATCACCTCGTCAACACACTGAAGAAATTCCTGCCGCGGATGCGGTAGGGCGGAAGAGCGTAGCGTTATCTGCCGCCTGGAACTACTTGCTCAACAACCGCATCCCCCGTTCCAGTCCCTCTATCGTCACCGGAAACATGCGGTTGCTCATCAGTTGCCGGATCACTGAAATCGACTGGCGGTACTGCCATAGTCCTTCCGGCTCCGGATTGAGCCAGATGAATTTCGGAAAGGTGCTGGTGAAGCGCTGCAGCCACTCCGCGCCGGCTTCCTCGTTGTTGTACTCGACCGAGCCCCCAGGTTGCAGGATTTCGTAGGGGCTCATGGTCGCGTCGCCGACGAAGATCAGCTTGGTGTCGGGCGGGTACTTGCGCAGGATGTCCCAGGTGGGGAAGCGTTCCGCGTGGCGGCGGCGGTTGTTCTTCCACAGGTAGTCGTACACGCAGTTATGGAAGTAGAAGAACTCCATGTTCTTGAATTCCGTCTTCGCCGCGGAAAACAGTTCCTCGGTGCGCGCAATGTGGTCGTCCATGGTGCCGCCGACGTCGAGCAGCATCAGCACCTTGATGTTGTTGCGGCGCTCCGGCTGCATCTTGATGTCGAGGTAGCCGGCGTTGTTGGCGGTGGCGCGGATCGTATCGTCCAGCGCCAGTTCCTCTTCCGCGCCTTCGCGCGCGAACTTGCGCAAGCGGCGCAGCGCCACCTTGATGTTGCGCGTGCCGAGTTCGCGTTCGTCGTCGTAGTCGCGATAGGCGCGCGCTTCCCATACCTTCACCGCCGAGCGGTTGCCGCCTTCGCCGCCGATGCGGATGCCTTCCGGAT
>CBIHRJ010000056.1:0-38019 GCA_966212445.1 uncultured Noviherbaspirillum sp.
CATGGGCGGGCCTTTCGCGGCAGGGCATATCGGTTATCAAGTTGCCAACAATAATATATTATTGTTTTAATTGCAACTCTTTCGATGAGATGCAGCTCCGCCGTTACCCTAAGCCTCTTGCAAAACCTCCCGGTTGAAGACTTCGGTGTCAAACCATAACAGTCGCAGCATCGGTCACTCACGCAGGGCGGCGCCGGGCGGGATCCGCGGTCATGTCAGCCGCTCGACTTGTGCTCGCCGATCAGCAGCCGGGTGTCGCTCAGGAAAGTGTAGTCCGGCACTTCCAGGTTGAGCGGTGCGGGAACGTTCTTGAACACGCGCCCGGCCAAGTCGAACTTGGAACCGTGGCAGGGACAGTAGAACCCGCCCGGCCACTCGGGTCCGAGGTCGGCGGCGCCGGGCTCCGGCCGGTACACGGGCACGCAGCCGAGATGGGTGCAGATGCCGATCGCGACGAAGATGGGCGGCCGGATCGCCCGCGCCCGGTTGTCGATGTATTTCGGCTGTTGCGGCTGCGATGCATCGGGGTCGGCCAGCAGTTGGGTATGGTTGTCCAGCGACTTCAGCATCGCGTCCGTGCGGTGCAGCACCCATATCGGCTTGCCGCGCCATTCGACGGTGGTCAGCTTGCCGGGAGCCAGGCCGCCGATGTCCACTTCGGCCGGCGCGCCTGCCGCCTTCGCCGCCTCGCTCGGCTGCATGCTCGATACGAACGGTACGGCGGAAACGATCACGCCGATGCCACCGACTGTGGTGGTTGCCGCCAGCAGCTTGCGGCGGCCCGGGTCGGCATCGGCGGCGGAAGTCCGGATCGAGTCCGGGTGGCGGGCAGAATCTGCATCTGTTCCTGACATCGCGAAATCCTCACAAGTCTGTCGGTTGTCGACGGTTGCGGATAGCGGAGGTGTCCACTCCCGCGTCGCGAGCAGTTCGCCTGTCGCGGATTTTTCCGCATGCACACTCCATGCCGGATGTGCTGGCACCCATTCTGCGTTGGTCTTGATCCGGTGATGGCTGGTGCGGAAGGACACGAAAGGACAATATCGCCCGTCCTTTACCGCGGACTGCCATCGGTCTGTTAATCAACGAAAGGAGGAACGCCATGCAAAAAACCATCGACATTGCAGGGAAGAATGCCATGCTGGTCGCACTGCTTGCGCTGGCCGCCGGCCCGGCGCTGTCCGCGGACGTCACGAGCAATGTGCAATCGTCCTCGCAGGGCACGCCGGAATCCGGTGCGCCGGCCACCGGCACGGGGTCGTCCGGCATATCCGGAGCTTCCGTACAACAGGACACGGAGCAAAGCCGTGCAGCCGACAGCTCCGGCGCTGGTCAATCCCGGTCGTCGACCTCAGCCGCCGGCAGTACCGGCGCCAACGCCAAGGCACCGGTCGTGGTCCTGTTCCCGCTCGACGTCATCACTGTCGACAGCGCAATGAACAAGGGCTGCTGGGCTCGCATCTACGATCGCGAGAATTACAACGGCGACAGCCTGACGGTGGTCGGGCCGACGTCGATCGCCGACATGACCGGTCCCTTCGGCCTGAACTGGGACGACAGGGTAAACAGCATCCAGGTCGGCCCGAAAACCACGGTGACGGTGTATGACAATGAAAACTTCCGCGACCAGGTTGCGCGGTTCAAGCCGGGGCAGAAAGTGTCCGACCTGAGCAAGCGTCTGGGCTTCTTCGACGAATTCGCATCCATCAGGCTCGATTGCTCGCAGGGATGATGAACTGCAAGGCGGGGTAAGGCGATTTCCGGGAATGAATACCCCATTTTCGCGGCGCAGTCGGGCGCGCTGCCGCGTTGCTCCTCGTTTGTGTGGCCCGCCACACGGCACTCGTCGCGCACCTCGGCGGCCCCCTTGCAGCGCATCCCGTCTGCACCACGCCAATGAGATATTCATCCACGGAAATCACCTAAAAAAGTGCAGGCGTTTCAAGCCTGCACTACCTGACGTGTCAGGAAAACGCCTGTGCGTCGGTACATCCTCACTGGCCGGACGAGGTCGGCTTCACGCGCAGATTGTTGATCACCTTGTCGACGCCTGCCACTCTGGTGGCGGCCTGCACCGCATCGCGCGCCTGCTTTTCGTTGTCGACGAAACCGGCGAGCGATACCACGCCACGATAGGTATCGACGTTGATCTGCATTGCCTGGCCGAGGCTCTCGGTCTGGGCGATCTGAGTCTTGACCCTTGTGGTGATGGCTGCGTCATCGAGCGCCTGGCCGGTCGAGCGTGATGTGGCAGTCGGCGCGCAGGCGCCCAGCAGGGCGGCAAAGACGAGGGGGAGCAAGTATTTCAGGGTTTTCATGAAGACTCCTTTCTTGGTGTATTGCGGTTGGGCACGGGCCGCGCAAAGAGAGACACGACAACACCGCGGAGCATTGCCGCCTCCATGTGTCATTGCACGTTCCGTACCACCACCGGTGCAAGGACGATGGAAGTGGTACAGATGCAAGCATCGTGGCCGGATGCTTGCATCCTGGAAGTGCCGCTGTTGAAAGAATTTACAAACGCCGTGTAATTTGTATTTGCAAAAAACAGTTTTCCACGCGTAACAGCACCCGGATTGCCGTGCTGGATCTGCACGCTACTTGCCGCAAGCGATCTTGAGGGAATCGATCGACTTCGCGAAGCCGAGCTCCTTGTTCAGGTCCTTCACTTCCTGGCCACTGCGCAGCCTGGCGGACGTGCCCTTGTAGTTTTCGTCGGCGTAGATCGTGACGTTCGCCTTCGGACCGATTTGCAGGCTGTCGGCCTTGCGCGCCCAGTTGATGCCGGATGGCGTCTTCAGCTCCGGCAGATGCATGGTGCCGACGATGGTCAGCAGGTCGCTGCCCTTGCCCTGCATCGCATCCTTGTCTTTCAATTGCACCCAGCAGCCGTTGTACAGCTGGGAATCGGGCTGCGTTTGCGCAGGCACCAGGATCACCAGCGGCACCGTGACCACAGTCGTACCGGCGGAGTCGGAACGCATCTTGCCGCCACTGCCCGTACTACCGTCACTGCCGTCACGGGCCGGTTGCGCCTGCGTTGCGAGCGTCGCCGCCAGCAGGGCGCCCAGCACCGCCGGCATCATTACGCGTTTCATCTTCATCGTTACCTCCTGATTCGTTGATTATTCGTTGACTGTCGGTTGGCAGACACCCGGTCGCATCATGGCAGCGCCATGCGCAGCACCTGCGCCAGATGCAGCGGCTCACGCTGCGTGGTTTGCACGATCTGTTCACGGCAACTGAAGCCGTCGGCGATGATCAGGTCGTCCGCATTTGCAGCGCGCACCGCCGGCAGCAGCACCCGTTCGCCGCAGCGCATCGACACCTCATACTTCTCGCGCTCGAAGCCGAAGGAACCGGCCATGCCGCAGCAGCCGGAGTCGAGCAGGTTCACCTCCAGTCCCAGCTTGCGCAGCACCGATTGCTCCGCATCCATCTGCAGGATCGCCTTGTGGTGGCAGTGGCCGTGCACCACCGCACGCCGCCCCAGGTCGCGATACGGAAAATCGATGCCATCGCGCTCAAGGAATTCGCTCAGAAGGAACACCTGCCGGTGCAACCGCATCGCCTGCTCATCATGCGGCATCAGCTCGACCAGCTCGTCGCGGAACACCGACACGCAGGCCGGCTCCAGGCCGACGACGGGCATGCCCGCGCGGATGTCCTCGGCCAGCGCGTTCAGCACGTGGCGTAGATAAAGGCGGGCGCGATCGACCATGCCGAACTCGTATAGCGGCCGTCCGCAGCACACATGGGTTTCCGGCAGCGCGACCTGGCAGCCGGCGCCTTCGAGCACCTCGACCGCCGCCTGTGCTACTTCCGGATGGAAGTAGTTGTTGAACGTGTCCGGCCACAGCAGCACCTTCATGCCGGTGCGATGTTGCCGCGGCCGCTGCGCGAACCAGTCGGAAAACGACTGGTTCGCGAGCCGCGTGATGCGCCGCTGCGGCGCGATGTGCAAGAGCTTCTTCGCAATCCCCGCGAACGGCGCGTTCTGAGACAGGAAATTCGCCACGCGCGGTATGTGCGAACCCAGCCGCGCCCAGCGGTCGATCATGCCGAATGCATATGCATTCAGCGGACGCAGGCGGCCCGCATAGTAGTGCGACATGAACTCCGCCTTGTAGGTCGCCATGTCGACGTTCACCGGGCATTCGCCCTTGCAGCCCTTGCACGACAGGCACAGGTCGAGTGCCTCATGCACCGCTTCGTCGCGCCAGCCGCCGCGCACCGTTTCGCCGCGCACCATCTCGAACAGCAGGTGCGCGCGGCCGCGCGTCGAATGCATTTCCTCGCCGGTCGCCTGGTAGCTCGGGCACATGGTGCCGTCCTTCTTGCGGCACTCGCCGACGCCGACGCAGCGCAGCAGCGTGCGCGGGAAGCTGCCGTTGTCGGCGGTGTAATGGAACTTCAACGGCAGTTCCGGCGGCGGGTTGTAGTCGACCCCGAGCCGCAAGTTTTCGTCAGCGCGGTATGCACCGATAACTTTGCCCGGATTCATTTTCCAGTGCGGGTCCCAGATGCCCTTGAATTCGCGGAATGCCTGCATCAGCCTGTCGCCGAACATGATCGGCAGCAGTTCCGCCTTCGACTGGCCGTCGCCGTGCTCGCCCGAGATCGAGCCGCCCAGGCCGACCACCAGGTGCGCGGCTTCGTGCAGGAATTCGCGGTACTTGCGGATGCCTTCCGCCGTTTCCAGGTCGAAGTCGATGCGCGTGTGCACGCAGCCCTGCCCGAAGTGGCCGTACAGGTCGCAGCCGTAGCCGTACTTGTCGAACAGCGCGCGCAGCTTGCGCAGGTACTCGCCAAGCCGCTCCGGCGGCACCGACGAATCTTCCCAGCCTTCCCAGGTCAACGGCTGGTCCGGCACGTGGGCGGTCGCGCCGAGGCCCGATTCGCGCACCTTCCACAGCTTCTTTTCGACCGGCGGATCGTTGAACAGCTTCATCGACGGTGGATGCTCGCTTTGCTTCAGCGCGTCCATCAGCCTGTGTGCCTTGGCTTCGCTGTCGGCCTTGCTGTCGCCGCCGAATTCGACCAATAGCCAGCCCTTGCCGGGCGGCAGCAGCTCGATGTTGTGCGGGTGCAGATGCACCTTCTTCATGTCGCTGATCAGTCGGTCGTCGATGCCTTCCAGCGCGATCGGCTGGTGCTTCATCACTTCCGGCACATGGTCGCCGGCATGGTAGACGTCGGGATAGCCAAGCACCAGCAGCGAGCGCGCCGCCGGGTTGTCGACCAGGCGCACCTTCGCCTCCAGTACCACCACGCAGGTGCCTTCCGAGCCGACCAGCGCCTGCGCGACGTGGAAACCGCGCTCCGGCAGCAGCGCGCCCAGGTTGAAGCCCGACACGCGGCGCGGAATCTGCGGATAGCGGCGCCGCACCTCGTCGCCGCAGGCGTCGCGCAGCTCGCGCAACGCGTGATAGATCTCGCCGCGGCGGTCGTTGCGCGCGGTGATCGCGCGCAGCTCTTCGTCGCTGGTGGCGCCGACCGTCATGCGAGTGCCGTCATAGGTGAGGACGTCGAGTTCGATGATGTTGTGCACGGTCTCGCCGCCCATCACCGAGTGCGGCCCGCAGGAGTTGTTGCCGATCATGCCGCCCAGCGTGTTGTGGTTGTGCGTCGCCGGATCGGGCGCGAAAGTCAGGCCATGCCGTTCCGCCGCATGCCGCAGATCGTCCAGCACCACGCCCGGCTGCACCCGCGCGGTCTTGTGCTCGACATCGATCTCGATGATGCGGTTCAGGTACTTGGAAAAATCCATCACCACCGCGACGTTGCAGCATTGCCCGCACAGACTGGTGCCGCCGCCGCGCGACAGCACCGGCGCGCCGTACTGGTAGCACAGGCGCACGGTGCGCAGCACGTCGTCCACCGTGCGCGGAATCACGACGCCGATCGGCACCTGCCGGTAGTTCGATGCATCGGTTGCGTACAGCGCGCGGCTGCCGTCGTCGAAACGCACCTCGCCTTCGATGGCGGCCTTGAGGTCCAACTCCAGCCGCTTCATGTCGCCGAACGCGGACGCCAGCGGCGGCGCGGATGAGCCGGTATCGACCAGATTGCGTTGCATGCCGGATTGATCTCCTGAATGGGTTGGCCGGTTGGGTCCGGGCGGAATACCGGTGCGGTGCAAGCGTTGTGCCAAACGACTTGGCGGTAATGTGGGGTCGCGGGATGTCGCCGGGTACGGCAAGGAGCGTGCTCGCATGATTTACAGGCAGGCGGTAAAAAATGCACAGTGTTCATGCCGGCGCGCACGACGGCGGGCAACGTTGGCTCCGGTTTTTCGTCGGAAGCCCCGTTCGCTATTGGCCTGCATTTTGCGTTCCTTGTGGGTTCGCCACTGCTTTCGCAGTGTTCGTTGGCTCTGTTCAAGTGAGGTGAATCATGTTGCACAGCGTTAAAGCGCTTCAGCGTTTTTCCATCGCAGCGACGGATGGTGCGTTGGGGCATGTCAAGGATGCCTATTTCGATGACCGCGAGTGGACGCTGCGTTACCTCGCGGTCGACACCGGCGGCTGGCTGAGCGGACGCAAGGTCCTGATCTCGCCGCGTTCCGTCGACATGGTTGACTGGCCGAACCAGGCGCTGCGGGTGCGGCTGACCAGGGAACAGGTCGAAAACAGCCCCGGCATCGACACCGAGAAGCCGGTGGCGCGCCAGCACGAAGAGGAGTTCAACAATTACTACGGCTATCCGTATTACTGGACCGGCCCCTTCATCTGGGGTTACACGGCGGTGCCCGGCGCATTGACGCCGATGCCGGGGCAGGCCGGCAACGACGCCGAAACGCAGCGGCGCATCGAACAGGAGCGCGCGAACGAAAACCCGCACCTGCGCAGCAGCGACGAAGTGATCGGCTACGACATCCAGGCCACCGACGACGCGATCGGCCACGTCGAGGATTTCCTGTTCGACGACGAGTCCTGGAAGATCGAACTGATGGTGGTCGACACCCGCAACTGGTGGCCCGGCAAGCATGTGCTGGTGGCGCCGGAACGCATCGAACGCGTGAGCTGGGAAGGCAAGATCGTGGTGGTCGACGTCACGCGCGATCAGGTCGAGCACAGTCCCGAATATGACTCCCTGCGTCCGCCGCAAGGCGCCGGGCGGCACGACCTGTACCGCCACTTTGCGTGGCCGCCGGCCTGGTAACACCTGCTTTCCGGCATCCCTTTCCAACGCCGATTATCCGGAGATACCCATGTCCCTTTCGTCTTGCGCCATAAAAAAAACAAGGCTCGTCCTGATCCTGCTGCTGTCTTTCGTCTTTGCGCTGCCAGCCGATGCCCAGCAGTCTCAGCAGACTCAACCACAAGCGCAGCCGCCCCAGCCGGCGCCGGTACAGACCATCCAGTTGCCCAGCTTCGTGAACCTGGTCAGGCAGCAGGGCCCGGCGGTGGTCAACATCAGTTCCACGCGCATGGTGCAGGACCAGGCGGGAGCGGCGCTGCCGATCCCGGAAGACGATCCATTCTATGAATTCTTCCGCCGCTTCCTGCCGCCGCCGGAGCAGGGCGGCGAGCACCTGACGCAGGGACTGGGTTCCGGCTTCATCATCAACCAGGACGGTTACATCCTGACCAACGCGCACGTGGTCGCCGACAGCGACGAGGTGACGGTGAAGCTGGTCGACAAGCGCGAATTCAAGGCCAAGGTGCTGGGCGCCGATCCTTACACCGATGTCGCGCTGGTCAAGATCGAGGCGAACGGCCTGCCGACCGTCAAGATGGGCGATGCGAAGGCGCTCGAACCCGGCGAATGGGTTGCGGCGATTGGCGCACCGTTCGGCTTTGAAAACAGCATAACCGCCGGCATCGTCAGCGCCAAGGGCCGGCTGCTGCCGAACGAAAGCTATGTGCCGTTCATCCAGACCGACGTCGCGGTCAATCCCGGCAATTCCGGCGGCCCGCTGTTCAACATGCGCGGCGAAGTGGTCGGCATCAACTCCATGATCTACAGCCGCACCGGCGGCTTCATGGGTCTGTCGTTCGCGATTCCTGCCGACATCGCCCTCGACGTCGCCACGCAATTGCGGGAGAAGGGCAAGGTGACGCGCAGCCGCATCGGCGTGCAGGTGCAGGAACTGACGCGCGACCTGGCGGCATCGTTCGGACTGAAGGAACCGCGCGGCGCACTGGTGTCGATGACGCAACCGGGGGCACCGGCGGAAAAGGCCGGCATCAAGCCGGGTGACGTGATCCTGTCCATCAATGGCCAGCCGGTCCAGACCTCGGCCGATCTCGCGCGCAGCGTCGCCACCACCAAGCCGGGCACCACTATCACAATCGATGTCTGGCGCAAGGGGAAGATCGTACCGATCAAGGTGACGACCGAAGAAATGCCGGCGCCGCAACAGACCGCGCAAGGCGCTGCGGAATCGGCAGCCACCTCCAAGGCGACCGCGGATGCCGGACTGAGCGTGGGGCCGATCCCCGACGAACAGCGCGCCAACCTCAAGCTCGAAGGCGGCGTGCTGGTCAAGGACGCAAAGGCGCAGGCCGCGCGCGCCGGCATCCGCCCCGGCGACATCATCCTCACCATCAACAACAACCAGGTAAACAGTCCGGCCGAGCTCGAATCGCTGTTCCAGAAAAACCAGGGCAAGACGGTGGCCTTGCTGGTCCGGCGCGGACCGGACAACGTTTACGTTCCGCTGAAGCTGGACGCGGCGAAGCGCTGACGCCGGGGAGAGAGGGTGACATGCGCCATGCGTTGCTGACAGTCGCCGTGCTCGCTGCCGGCATCGCGTGGCGCGTGCCTGCCCACGCCGAAGCCAGCCGGGATTGGTCAAGGACAGCCGCGGCAGCCGGCCGTCAGGCCGTCACTGCGCCGAGGAAGATCGCGGTTTCGATGTGCGCGCCGTGCAGATCGGCATCGGTGAGGTTGGCATGCGTGAAGTTCGCGCCGCGCAGGTCCGCGCCGGCAAGTGACACCCCGCTCAGGTCGGCGCCGCGGAAGTCCGCGCGCTGCAGAGCTTCGCATCGGGCATGCGCGCTTGCGCGAGATCGGCGATGAAGAAGTCGGCGCCGTTCAGGTTCATGTCGGCGCACAGCGTTCCCGGGCGTATGGTGCAGTCGACCACCTGGCGCAGCGACTGTGCATGGGCGATCGAGCTTGCCAGGAACAGGCAGGCGGCAGCGGCAAACATGTTTTTCCGTACATTGTTCAATCCGGGCATCCGATGCATCCCTCCATGTTTGCGTCGATGAAAAGCGCCTGATCGAGATTGGCGCCGGTCAGGTTGGCGCCGCGAAGATCGGACCGCAGGAACAGTGCGCCGGCCAGATCGGCATGATTGAGTACCGCGTTGCGCAGTTCCGCGGAAGAAAAATTGGCGTGCTGCAGGTTCGAGCCCGCCAGGTTTGCCAGGTTCAATTCGGCATTCGTCAGGTTGGCGCGGTATAGCTGTGCCTCGCTCATGTAGACACCGGTCAGCGTCGCATTCGACAAGTCGGCATCGGCCAGGTCGGCGCCGCCGAGACGCGCATAGCGGAGATCGGCCCCTTGCAGGTCGGCGTCACGCAAGGAAGCGTCGCTCAGATCCGCTGAAATCAGGATCGTCTTCCTGAGATGTGCCTTGTCCAGGGCGGCGCGGCTGAAATCGGAGCCTTCCAGGTTGGCACGGTCGAGATCGGCGGCAACCAGCAACGCACGCTCGAATTCTCCGTAGGGAGCGCTAGCTCCTTCGAGGCGTGCACGATTGAGATTCGTGGCGGAACAGAGGGCGCCGATACGGATCTCGCAACCGCCGCTGCGCGTCAACCCCTGCGCCATTGCGCCAGTGCACATCAAAAGCAGGACGGCAAAGATGCGGACGCGGGACAACTTGATGCTCATGGCTGCTCCTTTGACGTTCGTCTGTGGACAGACACGCAAGCTTCATACCCGATCCGTCGGGATAGGCACTGGCGGCACGGCGCCGCTTTGCTCCGTCACAGCGCGGAAAGAACGCTTTGCGCCGCCTCCGACAAGGTCGGATGAATCTGGACTGCATCGCGCAACACCGTATAAGGCGCATGCGCATTCATCAGCGCGATGTAGATGTGGACGACTTCCGCGCCCTCGGATGCGAGTACCGCGGCGCCGAGAATCTGCTCGCTTTGCGCATCGACGATCACTTTGATGAAGCCTTCGCTTTCTCCGACTTCCCGCGCCTTGCCATTGCCCTTCATGTCGAAGCGCGCCACCTTGACCTGCTTGCCGGCCTTGCGCGCCTGCGCTTCCGTCATGCCCACGCGGCCCAGCGACGGATCGGTGAACACCGCATAGGGAACGACGCGGTCGGTGGTGCGAGAACCATCGCCGACGAGTTGCGATGCGACGATGCGGTAGTCGTCCCATGCCGTATGGGTGAACATGGGACCACCGCGGATGTCGCCCACCGCCCATACGCCGGGCACATCGGTGCACAGCCGCTGGTCGGTGGAAAGGATGCCCTTGTCGGCCGGCTGAAGGCCGATGTTCTCCAGTCCAAGATCGTCGGTATTCGGCTTGCGGCCGAGCGCCACGAATACATCGCTGGCGAAGAGTTCTTCGGTGTTGCCACCGCTGTCGAGCAGCACGCTCACGCCGTTCGCCGTCTTCCTGAAGCGTTTGGCTGATGTGTTCAGTCGAAAGCGCACGCCCTCCGCTTCAAGTACGCGTTGCAGCGCCGCCGCGACTTCCGGATCTTCATGGCTGGCCACCTGCGCGCCATGCTCGATCACGCTGACCTCGGCGCCCATGCGCCGATAGAACTGCGCCATTTCCAGGCCGATGTAGCCGCCGCCGATCATCGCCAGATGCTGCGGCAAGCCGCGCCGGTCGAGCCAGTTTTCGGCGTCGATGGGATCGATGTCCTGCAAGCCATCGATGTCCGGCACCTGGCTGCGGGTGCCGGTATCGAGGACCACGTCCGTCGCGGTGATCTCTTCGCCATCGACGTCGAGCCGGAAGCGCTTTCCGTCATGCCCAATGAAGCGCGCATGGCCGCGCAGCAGGGCGGGATTGTCCTTGCCGCCCAGGCTGTCCTGCAGCGATTCGCGCGAATGCTGCGCGATCGCCGCCGCGCGCGCCAGCACGGCCGCGAAATCCGGGCGCACTTCCGCCGCCTCGATACCGAATTCACGCCCGCGCCGCGCCAGGTGCGCGACACGCGCCGACGCGAATGCCGCCTTGGTCGGCGTGCATCCGAAGTTCACGCACGAGCCGCCCAGATGCTTGCGCTCGACAAGGGCGACGCGCCTGCCGGCGGCGGCGAGCGCGTGCGCGAGAGGCGGCGCGGCCTGGCCGGCGCCAATGATGACAACGTCGAAAGTTTTCATGTGCATGCTCCGTCAATTTTCAATCCGGCAACGCTATCCAGTCTTGCCGGAGGCGTTGGAAAAATGCATTGTGGCGAACAGGTTTTCGCCGCCTTCAGGATTCGACATTGACGCCATGCCAGAACGCAACATGCCCGGCGATCTGTTTTGCCGCATCGAACGACGTCCGGTAGATCCATGCCGCGTCATGGTTGATCTTGCCGTCAACCACGACATGGAAGTAGCCGGCAGATCCTTTCCACGGACACGTGGTCACAGTCTCGCTCGGTTGCAGAAATTCCTCGTGCACCGTCCGCATCGGGAAATACACGTTTCCCTCCACCGTCTGCACTGCGTCGTCCGACGCATCCGCGATCACGCGGCCATTCCAGATTGCCTTGGGCATGATATCTCCGTTGAATTGATGGCTTGCTGCAATTGCATATTTTCTACTTCCGCATAATGGAATAGAAAAGATCTTTCGGGATTAGGTTCCTGTAAGACGGTGCCTCCGAGTGATCATTTTTCTATGCGGCGTCGCGAGCAATCATGCAGCTTGCCGAGCTTGGCAAACTTGAACAGCAAAAGCAGCGCTTTCATCGCCGGGCTTTCTATGCGTCCGTTGAAGACTTCTTCTTGAAGATGCCGCGCAACGCGGCAGCACCGCCGAAGACGGCCACTGCAATGACCTTGGCGAATTTCGCGACAAAGGCGGCCAGCACGGCGAAAAGGCCCAACTTCTTCGCCGCCACACCGGCCACCAGCGCGGCAATGCCGTATTCGGCAACCCGGTCGGTCGACGCGTTGAAGTCGGCATAGGTTTGCCCGCTGTTGAAGCTGGTCGCGTCGAGCAGGGTGGCCGCGATGCCCTTGTCGTCGGCGATGCGGTCCATCGACGTCACCAGGTTCAGCGACAGGTAACCCTCGCGGCCCAGCACATAGGTGTTGTAGTTGATGCCGTGGGTGCTGCCCGCCGGCTCGTTCTTGCCCTTGGACTCGATCGACCAGAGCAGGCGATGCGTTGCCGAGTCGTAGTTCGGCGCCTGCACCCAGCCGACGATTTCCATCGGCGGGATGCCGAGTTCGACGCGCTCCTTGTTGCTGGCTTCCGTGCCTTCCTTCAGGCTGTCGAGCAGCTCATCGGCTTTCCAGTCCTTTGCTTCCTCGTCCTTCACATAGCCGGAATCGAAGTAGCGCGCGACCACGAACGCGTCGCCCTCCGGCGGGAAGACGATACCGAGGCGTTGCGGATCGATGCCATTGCCCATCGCCTTGAGCAACTGGTCCGCCTGCGGCTGCGGGATGAAGACATAACCCTCGGGCAGCTTGAGCGTCGCCTGCGTGCCCAGCGCAATATCGGCAGGGCCGGTTTTCGCTACTGCGTGCGCGGCTTCGGAAGCCGCCCTCATTTCGGCTTCCTGGTCGCGTACGGGAGCCTGTGCCCAGGTCGTCGACGCGACGAAAAGCAGGGACAGCGACACATGGCGGAACCATCGATGGATTGTCATTTTTTATCCTTTTCAAAGAGAGTTGCGCAGTGTCGACAAGAACGGCGCGGGGCGCCATTGTGAACCAAATGACAACTTTTTCCAAGCCATGTACATGGGAGGACAATGCCGGTCGAGGGGGCGCCTGCACGTCTTTCATATTCATCGTAAAATTCCGATACAAGGTTTTGACATTCCCGATATATGCAAGGTCTTCAAGCGAAACGACAGGGCGCGCGCGCCAACCCCGGCATCGACGTCGACGCTATCCACAAGGCGCTGGCCAATCCGGTGCGGCGTCAGATCCTGTGCTGGCTCAAGACGCCGGAGAAGTATTTCTCCGAGCAGGAGCATCCGCTGGATTTCGGCGTATGCGCCGGGCTCATCGACCAGCGCACCGGCCTGTCGCAGTCGACCGTGTCCGGCCACCTGGCAACGCTGCAGCGCGCCGGCCTCGTGACGACCAGGCGTATCGGGCAATGGATTTTCTACAAGCGCAACGAAGAAACGATACGTGGCTTCCTGGACCAGTTGCATTGCGGTCTGTGACGCCTTTGTGCCACGCCTCTCAATAAAGGAAAACAATTCATGGCCACACTGTTTGACCCCATCAAGATCGGCGATCTTGAACTTCCCAACCGCATCTTCATGGCGCCGTTGACGCGCTCGCGCGCCGTCGGCGGCGGCCGTGTGCCGAATGCGCTGATGGCCGAGTACTACGTGCAGCGCGCATCCGCCGGCCTGATCCTGAGCGAAGCGACCGCGGTCACGCCGCAGGGCGTCGGCTATGCCGACACGCCCGGCATCTGGTCGGACGCACAGGTCGCCGGCTGGAAGCAGATCACCGACGCAGTGCACGCGGCGGGTGGCCACATCTTCCTGCAGCTGTGGCACGTCGGCCGCATATCCGATCCCGTCTTCCTGGATGGCGAATTGCCGGTCGCGCCCAGCGCGATCGCACCGCAGGGGCACGTCAGTTTGGTACGGCCGCAGCGTCCGTACGTCACGCCGCGTGCGCTGGACATCAGTGAAATCCCCGGCATTGTCGCGGCGTATCGCAAGGGGGCGGAAAATGCAAAAGCTGCCGGCTTCGACGGCGTGGAGATCCACGGCGCCAACGGCTACCTGCTCGACCAGTTCCTGCAGGACAGCACCAATCATCGCACCGACGCCTATGGCGGTTCGATCGAAAACCGCGCAAGGCTGATGCTGGAAGTGACCGATGCCTGCATCTCGGTATGGGGTGCGTCGCGCGTCGGCATGCATCTCGCGCCGCGCGCTGACTCGCACAGCATGGGGGACTCCGACCGGCTCGCGACCTTCAGTTATGTCGCACGCGAGCTCGGCAAGCGCGGCATCGCCTTCATCTGCGCGCGCGAGGCAGTGGGCGACGACCGTATCGGACCGCAACTCAAGCAGGCATTCGGCGGCATCTATATCGCTAACGAAAAGATGACCAGGGACAGTGCAGCGCAGTTGCTGGCCGCCGGCGAAGCCGACGCGGTTGCGTTCGGAAAACTATTCATCGCCAATCCGGACCTGCCGCGCCGTTTCCGGCTCGATGCCCCGCTCAACGAGCCGCAGGCCGAGACGTTTTACCGTCCGACGGCGGAGGGGTATATCGACTATCCGATGCTGGCGGCTTGACGCAACAATGTCGGGGGACAGAGGAGATTTCTCACTGCGTTCGAAATACATGAAGGGTAGTGCAGGCACGGCGGCCGGCGCTCCGGAGGCCTGCACTACCGTCAAAAAATTTTGCATGCTAGTAAGAGAAGCGCACAGTCCCTCACATCAAGCCCCGCATTCCGCAAATACTTCCTTCGCCGCGAACACCCCATTCAACGCCGCCGGAAATCCCGCATACAGACTCATCTGCAGCATCGTCTCAATGATCTCCTCGCGCGACAATCCTACATTCAGCGCCGCCGCAATGTGTACCTTCAACTGCGGCTGTGCGGTCCCCAGCGCCGTCAACGCCGCTACCGTCGCCAGCTCGCGCTGCTGCAAGCTCAACCCCGGCCGCGAATACACATCGCCAAACCCGAACTCGATGATGTAGCGCCCAAGATCGGGGCAGATGCCGGCAAGGCTGTCGATCACCTTTTCTCCGGCGATGTCGTCCACTTCCTTCAGCCGCGCCAGTCCTCGTTCATATCGTGTTTCCTGCATGTCGCTTTCCTTCCCGTGTTGATGATTTCTCCGTGGCGGCGAGCTTCTTTTCGATGTCGGCGTACACCTGCACTTTGGTGCGCAGGTAAGCCAGCGTCTCTGTCAATGATGCGATCTCCGCCTCGACCGTCAGCGCATGCTGTTCCAGCATCGCCTTGCGTTCCGACACACTGTCCCGTTGATCGCCGGCATGCCGCAATTGCGCGTAGCGCTGCATCTTGCTGATCGGCATGCCTGTCGCCCGCAGGCGCAGGATGAACTCGATCCAGCCGATGTCTTCCACTCGGTACAGCCGGTGCCGGTTGTTCTTGCGCGGAATCGGATGAATCAGGCCGATGCGTTCGTAATACCGCAGAGTGTGCACGCTCAACCCGGTCAGGCTGGCCGTTTCCTGGATCGTCAGGGCAGTGGTCATGGGTAGATGGTAGAAGTTGGAGTGCACTCGAAGTCAAGCCCCAGTGTATGCTTTTATTCTCCCATGCCGGACACCCCGGAAGGGAGGTCAAACTTTCCATCATGCCTGCTGTGGATCAAGATATCGGAAGCCGTCCCGCCTTCCTGTTCGGCGCAAGAATTCGAGCGCATGCGGCACACGGGGAACCGGTGCGGTTTCGACCTGCTTCGCGCCAGGATAGCGTGAGTTTATTGCCCAGGTTGAATCAACTGCGGAACATCGGAGGATTCATAGGCCGCCAGCCGATCCTGTTCTTCAGCGGTGAAACGCGCATTGCGCAACTGCTGAAAGGCGGCAGCCGACGTATTTCCACCGCTGTTCCGCAGCCGTTCACGTTCCGCCAGATACCCATCCACCCGCGCATTCCACATCCTTTCCTGGCCCTCCCTGTGCGCCATGCGTGCAGCGTTTTCAGGCGTCAGCGCGGCGGCGCGCATGCGGTAGATCTCGTCGTCGCTTGCGCCTTCGGTGCGCATCCGTTTTACGGTCTGTTCCACCGCTAGAAACTTCATCGGTGTATCCGGCACCGACGATGTCGCCGATGCCGGAGTAACTTCCTCACGCACGGTCGACTCCGCAGCCGCCGCACCGCCGTACTTCAGAAACGGAAACAGATCCCGCTCCGCAGCCGGGACCGGCGGCGTATCGCCGTCCGTCCGGATCGCAACGAAAAAAAGCGCGACGGCAAGCGCCGCCGCACCGACCCAGGCTACCCATCTTCCAGTTGTCATCACGAACTCGCCGCTCTTCAAAATCAGGGAAGGCTGTAGATGATGCTTGTCACGTAATCGAACACCGGGTACACCGCCGACGCCGGCAGCAGCCAGCCGATCACGTCGAAATGATCATACTGGTTGTAGTAGCCGAGATAGTTCCATGTGCCGCGCACCGAACTGCCGTTGTAGTTGCGCACCGGCTGACCGGCGGGCGATTTCATGCTCACCGTGTTGACCACGCCGTCGTTGGCGAACCAACTGCTGTCGATGACAACACGACCCGAATCGGACTGCGTGTACGAACCCATGCCGCGCTGGAAGAAAGACGGCACCACCCATTCGCCGGCGGTGGACTTCAGGAAGAAGATCATGTCGTTGCGCGCATACTGGTAGCTGCTGCTCTGGAACGGCGCAATGATGCGGTCGGTGTTGTTGCAGCAGAAGCTGCCCTGCTCGGTGGCCTTGCTGCCGACCGAGTAGTAGTACACATTGGGCGAAGTCTTCACCCACGAGTTCAGCTCCCGTGCGCCCTCCGGACCGAGGTCCCATTGCGCGGCATCGTGGTTGGACAGCGACCAGAACGGCGCACCCTTGATGCGGTCAAGGAAATCCCGAAAGCTCTCCGCCGGTCCCTGCGCCAGCTCGAACTGCTCCAGCTTGAAGTTGTAGACCGGATTCGAACTGCCGCCCAGACCCGCGACCTCGACGATCTGTCCGGCGAGTTCCGACACCTTCGGCACATAGTCGATGATGACATCGCGCAGTGTGGTGCCGTTGTGCGGCGTCGAGATCGTGGTCGCGCTCTTGACCCAGCCGATCTTGCCGCCGGTGTAGAGCTCGCCGCCGCCCTCGTCGCCGTTGGGCGAACCCTGTTCCAGCAACTGGATCAGCGTGCGTACCGTCTGTCCGCCCTGGCTGTGCGACACGAGATGGATCGGATGCGCCGCATCCCACGCCGGATACAGCGCCAGTGGATAGCGGTTCGGATTGTTCAGCGGGTCCCTGGCCCAGCACTTGCCCGCCGGCTTCCGGATCTTGCCGTACGCCGCCGATTTGGCCGTCTGCAGCGCGCCGTAATCGGCGCATCCACCCTTGATCTGGTAATACAGTTCGACCGCCCGGTCCCAGTTCGAACTCACCGGCCCGACCGCCGCGGAAAATACCTGATGCGAGCCGTTGGTGGTTTTCATGTGCGCTTCGACATCATTGAAGCCGCCCCAGTACTTGAAGCCGCTCCCCTGCAATTCATTCGGGCCGAAGCCGAGAAAGCCGTGCACCAGCACGATCGGATCATTGTTGGCTGCGAGCGCCGCCTGCCCCGTCAGCAGTATCGACAGGAAGATGAAAATCCGCGCCAGGAACCGCACGCAAAGCCGTGCCCCGCGCTTGAAAATAAACGCCATTGTTGTCTCCTTGAATTGTGTATATGACAGGTAGCGCAGGCCTCAGTGCCTGCGCCGGATGCAGGCACTGAGGCCTGCACTGCCATCGAAAATCAGGGTGCGCCGGGTGCGTGGCAAACGGAATGGAAAGTGCGAGCCTGGGTAAGCTTCATGATGTTGTCTCCTGTATGGTTGAACCTTGAAGGTTCTTTTTTGTAAACCTGAACAGACGTCTGAGTATAGGCGACTGGATTCAGCTTGATTTCACCATATCTAGAGGCAGCTCTCGGTTTCGCGGCTTGACCTTGCGAGCCAGTCGCGTGACTTCGGGAGCCAGGCATCGCCCTGCAGCAAGATTGACGTTGCAAATTGTGCTATCGGGATGCAAATCCGCGCATTCTGTCATTCCGAACGCAGTGAGGAATCTCCGGCCGCCCAAAACAAACTGCCGGTCGCAAGCACCTCACCCGATCGGAAGCAGCCGACGCAATCATCGGCTGCGCTCGCGCATCACGCAATGCCGGCGGCCGCAACCGTGTCGCAATACACGATGCGCGGGGGCGCATCCAGCAGGTGCTCGAAGCGCTGCAACGCCTGCTGCACCGGCGCTGAAGCAAGATGCGCATCGCATGCGGCGCGATCCTTGTACAGCTCGTAAAGAACGAAGCGTTGAGGATCTTCGCACTGGCGATGAACGGCGTACACCAGGTTGCCGCTCTCGGACCGGGCCACGTCGGCCAGGTTTTTCAGTATGCTTTCCACATCGTTTGCGGCAGCCGGTTTCGCTGCCAGTTCGGCGAGCAACAGGAACATGACATTTTCTCCTATGGGTGATTGACAGGAGCGGTCATGATGGACGAAGGCATCCACGAGATATTGTAAAAATGCGTCTTCGCGTACGCGGCTGCAAGGTAAGGTTGCGGCGACGTCATCGCGAAGTCCTTGAAGTCGCGAATGAAATGTGCCTGGTCATAATAGCCGTGCGCCAGCGCCTGTTCGAGCGGACGTTCAACCCGGTCGAGCATCAAGGCTTTCACCGTTTTTTGAAACCGCCCGGTGCGCCGCAATGCGCTCGGCGCCAGGCCGGTCAACGCCTTCACCCGGCGTTCCAGCTGACGCCGCCCGATGCCGAGATCGTCGGCCAGGAGATCGATGGAGATGCCCGAACATTCGCGATAAATCCGGGAAACCGCCTGTTCGGCGAGCGGGTCGGCCCGACCGGATTGCAACTGTTGCAAAAGGAAGTGCTGTATCAGCTGCAGTCTTGTCGTTGTCGACGCCGCACAGGCCACTCGCTCCGCAAGGTCCTTTCCCGGTGTCCGCCACAGTTCCGCAACCGGCCACGCATGATCCATGAGTTCGGGCGCAGGAATTCCGGTAAAGCGATGCAGCATGCCCGTACGGAACCGGACTGCGATAAATCCGATGCAGGAGGACGCACACAACGCCACTGGTTTGCGCCGCACGCACAACAGATGCGCGTGCGCCAGCGGCTCGCCCGACCCGCCCTCCGTCGTTCGGTAAAACGGCGTGCGATAGTGGAAGAAGACTTCGGCCCCGGTGCCGGGAAGGACGGTCGGCAGCGCCACCGTCTCATCCTTCCCGCTCTCCCATCCCCACAGGCGGTCGATGTACGGGCGCAATGCATGGACGGGTCTGAAATGGAAAGTTTGCATGCAGGTTTGCAGGATGTCAGCGTTTGCCGTAGTCCGCGCAGAGCAGTTGCATCGGCTGAAACCGGATGCCGCTTTTTGTCTGGGCTTCTTCGTCGGTCGGCTTGAAACCGAACCGCGCATACACAGCAACAGCGTAGAGCGAGGAGTTGACCGTGAATACGCCGGGATTGCCCGACGCAACGGCTTCGCTTTTGAGTCGTTGCCAGAGCCGGGCGGCGATGCCCCGGCGATGACTGGCCGGATGGACAAAGAGGTGATAGACGTGTCCGTTATCGCGCAGTGCTGCGGCCGCCATTACACGGTCATCGAGCAGGCCGACAACATAGTTGAAACGAGGATCGGCGATATAAGCCGCGATGGCTGCTTCGGAAATGCTCGACAAGAAATATTCGGCGCCCGTTCCCGACGGATCGGCGAAGAAATAGTGGGAATGGCCAAGAGCCAGTTCGGAGATGGCGCCGGCATCGGATTCGCACGCGGCGCGAATGGTCAGATATTCATGCATGGGATCACGCACCGTCGATGATATTGGCGAAAGATGCCAATTTATCATGAGAAGCGGCGACCACGTTGCAATCGGCCGGTTTCGGCAACCGTGTGTAAATTGGCTAAACTGGCGCGGTTTCCCATGCCGGAACAAGGAACAAATGACGCCGCAACCAACCTCCAGACGCCCCGCCTGCCCGCAATGCCTGCGCCCGCAATCCGCCTGCATCTGCCGCTGGGTCACATCGACGTCGCACGTTGCGGACGTCCTCATCCTCCAGCATCCAACGGAGGTGCGCAACGCGAAAGGCAGCGCCCGCCTGCTGCACCTGAGCCTGCCGCACAGCCGCCTGGTCGTCGGGGAAAGCTTCGCAGAGACGGAGCTGCATGCACTGTTGCACGCACCGTCCGCCCTGGATCGGGAAGAGGACATGCATGCAATCCTGCTCTATCCGAAGACGCCGGATGACAAGGACGAGCGACTGGAAGAGCGACCGCAGTTCGAAGAAAGCCTGCTGGCCGATCCGGGCCGGCTGCGCCTGGTCATCCTCGACGGCACCTGGCGCAAGAGCCGCAAGATACTGCACCTCAATCCGCAGCTAAGGACACTGCCGCGCCTGCCGTTGCGCGATATGCCGCCATCGCAGTACCTGATCCGCAAGGCGCGCAACCCGGAGCAACTTTCCACGCTGGAAGCCGCCTGCTACGCGCTGATGCGCATGGAGCGGAACACCGAACGGTACTTGCCGCTGCTCGAAGCGTTCAAGGGCTTCGTCGCGCAACAGGCCGCATACCGGCCAGAATAAGCCGGGGCCGGCATCAGCCGTAGGGAAGGGTGTTGCTGTCGATGATCACTTCGGCGATGCTGAGATAGCCCTCGACCGGGTCGACTTTTTGCTCCCTGACTTCGCCGTGATGCGGCCGTACCAGCTCGGGCGCAATGTTTTCCAGCAGGTCGCGCGGAATCGATTCCGCGCAGGCTTCCACCACCCGGAATTGCCAGGATGCCGATGTGCGCCTGCCGCACCTGAAGTCCTCCGCCAGCAGCGCGAACCTGGCACGCGCAAACTCCATCAGCATCGCACGCATGCGCGCCGAAGACGGATTGAATTCCGCCGCGTCCGCCAGATCCGCATGGTCGATGACGGGCACCTCGGCCCCCACAGAGCCGGGCCGGGACAGCTTGAACGGATCGAAGCCGGCCCGCATCGACCAGGCAAGAAAACGCTCGTGAAACTCGCCGTGGCACACTGCGTCCAGCGCCAACGCGTGGAATGATGGACCGCTTCCCTCGTTGTACGCGTGCGCGCCATCGCGAGCGAGCGCTTCCAGCGCAGACCAGTCGAAACTGTCGGGATCGTTTTCCCAGCTCTCTTGCAGATCCGTGAACTGGCCGATCAGCCGATTGATTTCGTGGACATCGTGCGGATTCATGATGCCTCCAAAATCGCTTTGGTGCTTGATTCGCAAAAACGTTCAGTGAATTGCGCACGGCATTTGGCGCGCCGCATTTGCTCGTGCATGGAAAGGAATTCTCAATACGCCGGCACCGCCTTCCGGCTTAAAATTTGGTATTGCATCCGACCGTCCGGCGTCGGTAACTCAAGAATTGTTACGCATGGAAAAAAGAATCGTCGGTTTTCACCAGGATGATGAACGGCATTGGGTAGCTGAGCTGGAATGCGGGCACAACCAGCATGTGCGGCACAACCCGCCATGGACCAATCGCCCCTGGGTCGTTACTCCGGCAGGACGGGCGAAGGCGGTCGGCCGCGTGCTCAAGTGCAAGAAGTGCGATGCCGGCGCGCCGCCGGATCGCCGGTAGCGCAGGCCTCCGTGCCTGCACGGTTCTCCTGACTACTGGAATGCCACTTCCGCAAAGCTGCGCAGTTTCCGGCTATGCAGCTTGTCCACGCCTTGCCGGCGCAACAGTTCGACGGCGCGAATGCCGATGCGCAAGTGCTGGTCCACCCGTTCGCGGTAGAAATGGTTGGCCATGCCGGGCAGCTTGATCTCGCCATGCAACGGCTTGTCGCTGACGCACAGCAAGGTACCGTAAGGCACCCTGAAACGGAAACCGTTGGCGGCGATGGTTGCGCTCTCCATGTCCAGCGCGACTGCGCGGCTCTGGCTGAAGCGGCGCTCCGGCGTGCGCTGCGGCAGCAGTTCCCAGTTGCGGTTGTCGGTGCTCGCCACAGTGCCGGTGCGCATCACCCGCTTGAGTTCGTAGCCGGTGAGCTGCGTGATTTCCGCGACCGCTGCTTCCAGCGCCAGTTGCACCTCGGCCAGCGCCGGGATCGGTACCCATAGCGGCAGGTCTTCGTCGAGCACATGGTCTTCGCGCACATAGCCATGCGCCAGCACGTAGTCGCCAAGCTGTTGCGTGTTGCGCAATCCCGCGCAATGGCCGAGCATCAGCCATGCATGCGGACGCAGCACGGCGACGTGGTCGGTAATGGTCTTCGCGTTGGCCGGGCCGACGCCGATGTTGATCATCGTGATGCCGCTGCCGTCCGCGCGCATCAGGTGATAGGCCGGCATCTGCGGCATGCGCGGCGGCGGCGCGCCGAGATCGTCGCCCGGTTGCACGCTTTGGCCGATGCGTCGCGTCACCACGTTACCGGGTTCGACGAAAGCGATGTAACCGTCGTCCACTGTCGCGTCGGCGCCCGGCGCTTGCTGCATGATGCTGTGCCCGAGGCGAATGAATTCGTCGATGTAGAACTGGTAGTTGGTGAACAGCACGAAGTTCTGGAAATGCTCCGGCGCGGTGCCGCTGTAATGGCGCAGCCTTTGCAAGGAATAGTCCACGCGCGGCGCGGTAAACAACGCCAACGGCTGCGCTTCTCCTGGCAAGGCTTCAAAGGTGCCGTTGGCGATGCCATCGTCCATCGCGCCCAGGTCCGGCAGGTCGAACATGTCGCGCATCAGCAGCCGCCGTTCGGCGCTCATGTTGCCCTCGATATGGTCGTGCTCTGCAAACGAAAAATGCACCGGGATCGGCTGCGCACTGGTCCCTACTTCCAACTGCACCTGGCCGTTGCGGCCGTGGTTCTTCAGCAGCAGGCGAAACTGTTCCAGGTAATAGTTCCCGAACAGGTCGGGCCGGGTAACGGTGGTTTCATAGGTCCCGGGGCCGGCAACGAAGCCATAGGAAAGGCGGGAGTCGGCACGCGCCACGGTGTCGGTATGCAAGCGCACGAACGGATAGCAGGCGCGCACGCGCTCGCCCAGGTCGTCGCCGGCAACGAAGCGCGCAAGCGAGTCGCGCAGATGGTGGATGCTGTTGTCGTAGATGGTGCGCAACTGCTCCAGCGCAGCGGCAGGATCGACGAAGCGGGCGGGTGCGATGAAGGGCGGGGTGAGCAAGGCGAAACTCCTGCGGTTGGAAGAAGCAGACTGCGCATGCAGCCGCTTATGTAGATTACGGATATTGTAAAGGCTGTGTCGGCAATGCAGTTGCCGCCATGCCTATTTCGTTGCAACCGGCCGCAACGTCAGACCAGCCGCGTTATTCCGCCGTACAAGGCGGCCGTCGCGCTCCAGCGCCGCCAGCGCCCGGTACAGCGCCTCATGCGTCAGGCCGATCTCTTCCGCAAACGTCTTGAGTGTCCCATCCACCTTCCAGAGCCCGTTCGCACCGTGTGCATCCGTACCTGTGTGCCGCCGGGCGTGACGCGAACCAGGCCGATGCGCCCCGCGATCAGGCGGAAGATACCGAAGGTCGCGTCACCTTGCCGGAACAAGGCCGCACCGGGCGCGAGCCGGCGCGCAACGGGCGTTACGCCGGCGATGGGTACAAGCGGAAACGGCGGCTCTTGCAAGGGCAGGCCGGTCAGGGATCGGGGTTTTGCAGGCATATGATTGTAATCATATGCGATGGCTGGGCGCACGGCAATAATGCAGGCTCATTGAAAGGAGATACCCTATGAAAGCCAAGTTCTGTCTGATCGCGCTCTGGGCCGCCATTCCCGCCTTTGCGCAGCAGCATGTCCACCATCATCCCGCGGCCGATGCAGCATCGCCTGCAGTGCCGCCGCAACCGGGTCACGCTCCCTACGCCGGTATGCAAACTCGTACCATCGCTGCGGTTGAAGCGGGAAAGCAGGGCGGCTGACTGACATAAAAAAGCTCGCGGTCTTTCAACCGCGAGCGAAGGCCAGCCCAAACTGCGCTGGAGGAGACATCGTGCAGTGCCGAACGAGAAGCACGCGCCGCACATCTGACATGGTCCTGCGCGCGGACCCGTTCATCACAAAAAATGTTCCAATCGGTAGCTCGTTCTACTGTGGATGATCAATCGGCCGGCCGTCTATTCAACGGGATTGCAAAAGCTTCGCTATTCCGCTCTTGCTTTCCGGCTGCCACTACTACGACCTCAATGAGTTTCTTTGGGGAGGCGAGCCGCGCCTCCACGGTGGCACGGGGCGGCGCATCGCCTGCGGGAACCCAGGCATCCCACACTTCATTCATTTGCGCGAACATCGCCATGTCGGAGATATAAATCAAGCATTGCAGGATCTTCGTCTTGTCGCTTCCGTGTTCTTCCAACAACCGATCAACGGAAGCCAGCACTTGCGCGGTTTGTCCCCTGATATCCTGATTCACATCGTCGGCGACTTGTCCGGCCAGGTATAACACCCCTTGGTGCTCCGCAACTTCCGACAATCGTTTTCCGACGTGGCTTCGCCGAATCTCGTTCATATCCGCTCCATCTTTTTTTCAGTGAATAATCTTGGCAAGGAAGTCCCGCGCGCGTTCGGAAGGGGGAGAACCGAAAAACTCATCCTTTCCGCAGTCATCGACGATAGCGCCCCTGTCCATAAAGACAATCCGGTTGGCCACCCGCTTGGCAAATCCCATTTCGTGCGTGACCACCATCATGGTCATCCCGTCCTGAGCGAGGCCTACCATGACATCCAGCACCTCGTTGATCATCTCGGGGTCCAGCGCAGAGGTCGGCTCATCGAACAGCATGGCGATGGGGTCCATGGACAGCGCCCGCGCAATCGCAACCCGCTGCTGCTGCCCTCCGGAGAGTTGTCCTGGAAACTTATCCTGATGCGCGAGGAGGCCGACGCGGTCGAGGTACTTCAGGCCTCGGTCCACCGCCTCATCCTCGCTGCGCCCAAGTACTTTCACTTGCGCCAGCGTCAGGTTCTGTTGAATTGACAGGTGTGGAAAAAGTTCGAAGTTCTGAAAAACCATTCCGATGTGCGCCCGAAGCTCGGGCAGGTTTGTCCTGGGGTCACCCACCGACACCTTGTTAACCGATATCCGTCCCTGCTGGAACGGCTCCAAACCGTTGACCGTCTTGATGAGTGTCGACTTGCCGGATCCGGAAGGCCCGCACACGACCATCACGTCTCCCTTCGCAATCCTGGTGGAGCAGTTCCTCAGTACCTGGAATGTCCCGTACCATTTGCTCACGTTCTCAATTTGAATCATCCTTTTCTCCTGAAAATCCCGTTTAGTTGTTTTCATATGCCGTGTCGGCTGCGCCGGTGAACAAAAGTCTTTTTGACAGTAGTGCAGACACGGAGGCCTGTACTACCTATCGTGTCAAAAGACTTTTTCCGACTCGCTTAGGTCACCGGACGATGGCCATGTTTTGTTGCAACCGCTTCGCCAGCAAAGAGAAGCCGAAGCACATCGAAAAATAAACCGCGGCGACGAATAGATACATTTCAATCAGACGTCCGTCCCGTTGTGCAATCTTGGACGCCGCGCCGACGAAGTCGGTGATCGAAAGAACATAGACCAGCGACACATCCTGGAACAGAACAATGGTCTGCGTGAGCAGCACAGGAAGCATGTTCCTGAAAGCCTGAGGCAAGACGATGTGCTGCATGGTCTGCCAATAATTCATGCCGAGCGCATATCCTGCCGAGACTTGCCCTCGCGGTACGGACTGGATACCGGCGCGCATGATCTCGCAATAGTAAGCCGCCTCGAAAAGGATGAATGTAACCAGTGACGACGTGAATGCGCCAACCTCGATCGGCTGCTTTGCTCCGATCACCCATGCGCCCACGTAAGGCATCAGGAAGTAAAACCAGAATATGACCAGAACCAGGGGAACGGACCGGATTCCGTTGACGTATCCTCCGGCGAATTTTGAAACGATTGCGTTACTGGACAATCGCATCATGGCGAGCAGGGTGCCAAGTATGATGCCGCCTAACATTGCGTACGCGGTAAGCTGAAGGGTAAAGGCCATGCCGGTTTGGAACAGGTACACCCATGACCGCTGAATCACATCGATATCGAAGTTCAACATGCTCATTTCCCTCCTGCCCCAGCCGCAATAAATCCAGGCACGGCGACCTTCTGCTCAATAAGGCGCATGAGGTTCACCACGACGATGTTGATGACCAGGTACATCAGAGTTGCCGCAGTGAAGGCTTCAAACACGTGGAAGGAGAACTCCTGCATCGATCTTGCCCGAGCGGTCAACTCCATCAGGCCGATAGTGAGTGCGACGGCACTGTTCTTGATCACGTTCAGGAACTCGCTGGTAAGTGGTGGAATGACCATCCGGAAAGCCATCGGCAGCAGTACGAAACGATATGTTTGAAGGAGCGTCAATCCCAAAGCCTGGCCCGCCATTTTCTGGCCACGTGAAAGGGAAGCGATCCCCGCGGACACCTGGACAGCCACGCGTGCGGAAGTAAAAAAACCAAGGCAAATGACCGCTGTAATGAATGATGCGTTTGAAAGCGACTTTAGCCAGTTACCCACTGCCTCTGGAACGATCTCTGGAAGAACGAAGTACCAAAGGAACATTTGTACAAGGAGCGGAATGTTGCGGAACAGCTCAATATAGACGTTGGCACAACGAACGGTGTTCCGGCTCGGCAGAGTGCGAACGGTGCCTATCAATGCGCCGAGAACGAGAGCCATCAGCCACGCACTGAGCGCCGTCAGCAAAGTCCAGCCGAGCCCGGAAAACAATGTATCCATATATGTTCCGACGGCATCGGGAGAACTCTCCCAAAAAATGCGCCAGTTCCAGTTGTAATTCATAGAACACCCCATCTAGGGTAAAAAAACTAAAAGAAATCAGTGCAGCCGATGCGCGCACTGGACGCCCTCCTGCCGGATCTGGCAGGAGGAATTTCATTGCTCAACGTCTCGGATGCGACGAAAACGGGATCGCTCCGTTCGTCACGCGATTTCTTACTTCTTCGCGTAAGAGACCGGGTCTCCTGAATCCGTCGGCCTGGCGATAGCACTCTTGAGAGCGTCGCTCATGGGAACGTTCAGGTTGATTCCTTTCGGCGGAATCGGCGACTGAAACCACTTGTGGTAGATCCGGTTGATTTCGCCGGATTTGAAGAGTGCAACAATGGCGTTGTCGACGACCTTTTTGAATTCCGGGTCTTCGCGTCGTAACATCAGCGCATAAGGCTCAACCGACAGCGCCTCATTCGTAATGCCATAGTCGGCAGGGGACTTGGAACTGCTCGCGAGCGAGGCCAGAAGAATGTCGTCCATTGCAAATGCCACCGCACGTCCTGTTTCCACCATAAGGAAGCCCTCGGCGTGGTCTTTCGCCGCCTGTATGTTCATCCCCAGGTTTCGTTCGGTGTTCAACGCGGTGACCTGCTTGATGTTCGACGTGCCCGATGTCGACACGATCGTCTTTCCTTTCATGTCGTCCAGTGTCTTGATGCCGGACGACTTCTTGGCCAGGAGGCGATTGGCCGTCACAAACGTTGTCGGCGCAAATGCAACCTGCTTTTGGCGTTCAAGATTGTTGGTGGTAGAGCCGCATTCAAGATCGATCGTACCGTTTGCCATGAGCGGAATCCGTGTCGCGGATGTGACCGGGGTCATCTTGACGTTGAGTGAACTCAGCCCGAGGTGCTTCTGCACCGCCGCCACCACTCTCATGCATAAGTCGACCGAATACCCTTGATACGATTGCTTGTCGTCGAGGTAAGAAAACGGGATCGAGGAATCTCGAACGCCAAGCGTGATCGTGCCGCTGTCCTTGATTTTCTTGAGCGTTCCGCTCTCTTGGGCGTATGCCCCGGTGACGACGAATCCAGCGATGAACAATGCTACAACCGGTTTTGATAGTTTCATGATCTCTCCTTAAATTGCACTCGAATTTGATGAATCCCTGTTCCCCTCAACTACGCTCTTGATCTGTCTTTCCTCCCTCTCCTTCACGTTTTACCTTTGCAACAAGTCTTCGAAGCACTACTTCGTCCTGCATTCCCATTCCGACGCATGTGATGCCTTTTTGTGGAACTAATCTGCAACCTTGTCGGAGGGATAGCGAAACGATTCGCGCAGCAGGCCGCTCATGGGCATCGCCAGGTTCGTGTTTTTCGGCGGTATAGGCTGCAGGAACCATTTGTCATAGAGTTTGTGCAGCTCTCCGCTGTCGATGAGGCGAGCCATTTCCTTGTCCACTACCGCCTTCAATCCCGCATCTTTTTTCGAGAACATGATGGCGTAGGGCTCTACGGACAGAAGATCGCCGACCACCGCGTAGTCCGCGGGCCTTGAGGCCGCGGCCCGCAGCCCGAACAGCAGGACGTCGTCCATGGCAAAGGCATCGGCGCTTCTGCTCTCGACCAGTGCAAAAGATCGGGAATGGTCCTCTGCTTCGACAAGCCTGATGTTCAGACTGCGCACGTCATTGCGTTCCGCGATGGATTTCGCATTCGTCGTTCCCCTGGTCGTCACGATCGTCTTCCCGCGCAGGTCCACCCAGTTCCTTATCCCGGAATCGGCGCGGACGAGCATGCGGGCGCCTGCGATGAAGTGCGCGATAGTGAAACCGACCTGCTTTCTCCGCTCCGCGTTATTGGTGGTCGAACCGCATTCGAGGTCGGCCTTTCCTTCGGTGATGGCGGGAATGCGGGTTGTGGAGGTCACCTGGAAAAATTCGACCTTGAGATCCGGCTGCCTGATTGCTGTCCTGATTGCCTCGACAAGACGCAGGCAAATGTCGATCGAGTAGCCGACCGGTTGTCCATCGACGACGTATGAGAACGGAATGGAAGCATCCCGGTTGGTGAGAACGACCTTCCCCGTTTTCGCGATCCGGTCCAAGGTTTCGCCGGCAAACGCGGGCGAGAGCATCGTGAGCAGCCAAACAAGCGTGTAGCCGACTTGGATTCCTGCAGTGGTCTTCAAATCATTCTCCCCATTGGCATCGACCCGGTAACCCGTTCGTTTGCCGTCAACCTCATATGCGTAAAGCCTTCCATCACTTACTCTCTGAAAAGATAAGGAGCAGGGTTGATCGGCGGAGTGCCGCCTCCGATCTGCTCGGCCAGCAAAGCGGCGCTGCCGCATGCGAGTGTCCAGCCCAGGCTTCCGTGCCCGACGTTGAGGAACAAGCCACTTACGGGCGATGGACCGATGAGCGGCAGTCCGGTAGGGGTGGCCGGCCGGAATCCTGCCCATGGCGAAAGTCCGGCTGTGTCGGAGAGATCGAGACCCTGAGGGAACATGTCTTCTGCATTTGTCTTGAGTTCGCGAATCGCCTGAGCGGAGATGCGGCCCTCAAGTCCCACCAACTCAACCCGGCCAGCTACCCGAAGGTGATTGCCGATGCGGGCGAAAACGACTTTTCTGGAAAGATCGGTGATCGAGATGCTCGGCGCCAGAACGTTGAAGGCATGCCTGACCGGCACAGTGATGCTGTAGCCCTTGAGTGGATAGACAGGTAAGGAGAACTTCAGCCGTCGCGCGAAGTCGGCACTTCCCACACCCATCGCAAGCACAAAGGCATCGGCGTCGATTCGCCCGCCTTCGGTGTCGATCGCATGCATGCGCCCGTTTTTTACAACGGGGTTCATGACTCTCGTGAAAGGCAAAAAGCGGAAGCCCGGGCGTTCCTCCATCTTCGAAACCAGACCTTGGCAAAAGAGGGCGCAGTCTCCGACTTCCTCGTCTTCCGTATAGACCCCTCCTACCCAGTTTCTGCGGGCGCCGGCGAGCGACGGCTCGACCTCGAAACATTCCTGCGTGTCGAGGATGCGCTGGTGACACCCATACTCGGCCTGGAATGCGACCTGCCCGCGTGCGGCCTCAAGGGAAGCCTTATCCGACAGCATCACCAACTTGCCCGCAGTCCGGTGATGAAAATCGATCGGCACTGCCTCGATGAGTTGCGAAAGCGTTTGCTTGCTGAAAAAAGCCAGTTGCAACAGATCTATCGTCGTTTGCCTTGCGCGGTCCGCCCTGCAAGCAGCCAGGAAGGCAAACAGCCACCTCCACTGCGCCGTGTCGATGCTCGGCTTCAAGGTCAGGGGTGACCGGCGGCTGAACAGGTAATGCGGCCACTTTGTCCAGATGGACGGATCGGCCAGAGGGGCGACGTAGGAATAGCTAAGCTGGGCGCCGTTTCCAAAGCTTGCCCCTTTCCCGGGACCTTCCATTGCATCGACCAGCGTGACTTCGTACCCCTTTTTCAAAAGACAATAAGAGGCCGTCACGCCGGCAACGCCGGCGCCTAACACACAGATATGCATTGATAACCCTAGGAGTGATTACGTGACAGGTGATTCCAGAGACGCGTGACTACCGGCTTTGTGCTTTCACGGTCGCGATAGATCCGGATATCCATCTCGCCGCACCAGGTTTCCGGGCCGAGCTCTTCTCCGTCACGTGGCACGTTTGCGGCTACCGTCAGCTTGCCTTCCTGGACTTCCGTGCGTACCGCGCTTTCCGGAAGCCATGCGACGCCATGCCCGTGAATGGTCATCATTTTTAAGCCCTCGGCGAGATCGCCCTCGAAACGACGAAAGAGATGAACGCGAGACGGCCCCTCGCTCAGAAGCTTCTCGATGATCCGCCCAAGCGAAGTACTGGGCGAATAGGATAAAAACGGCACAGGCTTGTTCGCCGTTCCCGGCAGCGAATAGAGTGGTTTTCCCGAAGCATCCGTCTTTGTGTAGGGTCTGATGAACTCCGTCCCGATCTTCAGCATTTCATAGCGCTGGCTGTCGAGTTCAACGGACTGAAAGGCATGGTGGTAGCAAATCAGCAGATCGCAGTTTCCATCAACCAGTTCCATGACGGAATCATGAACATTGCCTGCCATCAGACGCACTGTCGTCATTCCCATCGTTTGCTCCACCTCGCTCAGCCATTGCGGAAAGTAGGTAAGCGACAGCGTGTGCGGCATGGCAAACGTGACCTTCGACTGCACATCCGCCGTCTGCCCTCGGAGCACCGATCTTGTGTGAATCGCCTGCGCGAGCATCTCCTTTGCGTGCCCGAGGAAGGTCTCGCCGGCGGGAGTCAGCCGGGTGGGGTAAACCGCGCGATCGAACAGTTCTGCACCCAACCAGTTTTCCAGGGCTTTGATCCTCCTGGAGAACGCGGGCTGCGTCATGTTCCGAAGCTTCGCCGAGCGGCTGAAATTCAACGTTTCCGCCACCGAAAGAAAATCTTCGATCCATTTCGATTCCATTGCCGACTCCCCTTTCTTCTAACGCTTATAGGTGCGTATAAGGTAGGGAAACTATACAAAATCCGGCCTGTCATGTCGCATGCTGTTTTGGCACCGATCTGCCTCATGAACGCGCCCACCACTACTTGAAAACGCGGCTTTTTGCCTTCTTCCGGTCCAACTCGAGGCAATTCATGGCATAACGCGATGCTTTTTAGGCATCGGGTGCTTTTCCGCGCTGCGACAAAGTCGGGCAGAGACGGGGAATTTCGGAGGAAGCGATCGCCGGGAGTGAATCTTTTGCGTTACTCGGCCGTTCCGTTGCTCAAGGACGTTGATCTCGCGGCCGATGGAGGACATGCAGACTATCTCGCTCTGCTTATGGCCTGCTTTACTGGAGATGTGAATCTGATATTGTTCGGCTTGGGCAAGGTGTGTGTAGTTCACTCCGGCCAACTTTGACTGAGCGGTTCAGAGGCGGATGCTACTGTTCGAATGCAAACCCTCTGTCGCCCACATGACCGACTTCTCTGTAACACGTTTACCCGACGACCAAGGACCAGACCATCATGAACACGGCAATCACGATTTTCAGTATCGGCAGCGCCATCGCCATCGGCGCAATGAGTCCCGGACCAAGTTTTGTGATGGTCGCCCGGACCGCCGTGGCGACAGTGCGGGCGAACGGTCTGGCCGCTGCGCTCGGCATGGGCGTCGGCGGCGCCCTGTTCGCCACGGCCGCGCTGCTGGGACTGCAGGCCGTGTTGGCCTCGGTGCCCTGGCTTTACCTTGCACTGAAGGTCGTCGGCGGAACGTATCTCGCCTATCTCGGTTACCGGATATGGAAAGGCGCACGATCTCCGTTGGCGTTGACGACAGATCGTGGACAGGATGCGCGCCCGACACTGATGCGTTCGTTCACCCTGGGTCTGGGCACCCAGGTGAGCAACCCGAAGACTGCTGTCGTTTACGGCAGCATCTTTGCATCGCTGCTGCCGCGTGACGTGCCTGTCGAACTCGTCGTTGCGCTGCCACTCGTTGTCTTCGTCATCGAAACGGGCTGGTACAGTATCGTCGCGCTCATGCTGTCGGCGGCGTCGCCACGCGACGCCTACCTCCGCTGCAAGACATGGGTCGACCGCACTGCGGGCGGTGTGATGGCGCTGCTCGGCATCCGGCTGGTGGCGACAGCCGCAGAAGTTTGAAACATATCAAGGAGAAAAACATGAAGATGACCGACATCCCCTTCGGGACAACGGACTGGTCAACGGTCGAGCAAACCGAACACAAGGGCGAAACCGGAACCGCTTATTGGCGCACGCGCAAATTCGGCGACATTCGCGTGCGCATGGTCGAGTACACGCCCGGTTACCTTGCAGACCATTGGTGCGTCAAGGGGCATATCCTGCTTTGCCTGGAAGGCGAACTGCACACCGAATTGGAGGATGGCCGCAAGTTTGTGCTGAAGCCGGGGATGAGTTACCAGGTGGCGGACAATGCGGAAGCGCATCGGTCGTATACGCCGGTCGGGGCGAAGCTGTTCGTGGTGGACTGAGCTTAGGCACCGCCCAGAAATAATTTGCACATTTTTGCTGGCCGTAGCGGGCGCGCTGCTGCGTTGCCCGCCGCTTGCAGTGCTCGCACTGCGGCGCAACGGGCGCCTTGCATCGCATCCCGCTACGGCCGCCAAAATGCACAACTTATTCCTGCGCGGTGCCTTACCCCCAAGTGCTGCGCTCCCAGGTGTCTGTTCGATGCGATAGATCTGGCACATCACGAGTCAAATCTCTTCTTCGTGTTCAGTCTCGTCCATACGCAGGACTATTGAGCGTTCCATAATAAATGACAGTCAAATGCTCAATCCCTCTCCCGCAAGCGGAAGAGGGTGAGAACAGCTGTATTTGCTGTCGCGAATCATGGAATGATCAATAACGCTTAAATATAGGACAGTAGGAATGCACGACTCACACCCAACAGAACGAGAGGCCCTCCCAGGGCCACTGTGATCCAGTTCCAGATAGAGAAGCGAGCGTTGGGGTCATGGTTCGGCGCTGCGATGCGATTGGCTGCATTCGCCACCATCTGAATGGGAAGCAAGGCGAATACGGCCGCGAAGGAAACCAATCCTTGCGCGTCCGGAAGTTTCCACAGAAGTGTGGCAACGATCCATGCTGTCGCCAATGCGCCGACATTCAGATTGGTTGTCGGTGACTCCAAGTCGTACTTTCTTATTCGGTCAAATAACGAGTAGCAGAAGAGAACTGCAAAGAACGCGCGCCAGAACGGGTAAATGTCCGTGTGCGTCCGATTACGGATGATTTTCCAGTTCTTGTAGAACCAGTAATACTGATACAAGCCAAACGTACAGAGCGACAAAACCAGAAGTTTCGTCTCGGAAACGGGAAAGAAGACAGGAGAGCTATTGACTGACGTGGGACGTTTGACAACGTTAGCAGTGGTGCCCTGCGGAGAGGCGTAAGAATTTGTGGTCATGATACTTTTGGTGCGGCTACCGTTACAAACAGGAAAGTGTCAATTTAACACATTTGTTGCATTTTTAACATGTTTCCCTGCAAGGAAATTGTGGAAGTCAAGTCCACCGCGCCGCAGTGCTGAGCAGCAGCAGTGGACAGTGAATTGGTGAGGATTACGCGCAACCAGCATGCGGCGTGACGATGTTCACGTTAGAGCATCGATGTGTCACAACCGGCGCCACGTGCGCACACCCTGGAAGAGACGCAAGCGTCCATCGATGAGTGTGACCGCTGGTGCAAGCGCAAGCGCGTCAGACCGAAGACCTGACGCCGCCATCCTTGATACAGGGCACCGCGGGGTGAATGGTTACAAACACTGCGCAATAAATCACCTCAGTTTGATTCCCCTTAAACGCAATGTTCTTATCCATCGCGCTCCCAAGACGGGCCGCTAACTTGCAATTAACTTTATGGCTTTGCATATTGCATTTTTGCAGCGTGCGTAGTTTACCGACGTACCCATTTATTTGACGGAGGATCAGCATGCAATCGCAAATCACGGATTGGGGGCAGGCGCTAATGGGTTAATGGCCTCTTCTCAAGGGGCGGCGCAAGCGCATTGATGCAGGTTAATTGAACCCGAACCCATACTACTCAACAGTATTGACTCGCAGTCCATCGATCAGTCGCGCCTCTTCCCACGCGCTCGCAAAGCTGTATCGTGCGTCTTCGAAACACAGGTCGATCAGGCACAAGCTGCCATCGGCCCGAATTCTCTCGGCCCGGAAATAGTGTGCCTGCTCCATGGCGATCGAAGCCGACGCGCTGCCTAACGGCGCACCCCAGCGCGTCACCCTGAACCCACGTTGTTCGAACCAACGAACCAACTTCGTCAGATGCTGTGGGTCGCAGGGCACGAGCAAGTCCGCATCCGATGGCAGGCGCGATACGGCAGGGTCGCACAACCACTGCGCAAAGCTGCCATACACGACAAACTCGGGATAGTCGCCAGCCAATTCCTTCAGACAGCGCAAGGTGTCGCCGAGATCGATCGGCTTTGGGCGATTGCGGGCGATCAGGGCGTATTCGTGAGCGCGATTGCTGCGCGCCGACATCGGTTCCATGAGATTCCTCTGCCGGTCATAGATCAGGATTCTTTCGTCAAGCAACTCATACCGCTCGGATAACAGGCGTGCCGTGTCCCATGCGAATGGGATCAATTTGTCTTCGATGCGTAAATTCTGCACCATCACGATGATGAAGCCATCCTGGCGTAACACCGGTTTCAGCGCCTTGAACGTGAGATGGATTTTTTCCAGGAATTCACCATATGTGTTGGCGCTGTACAGTTGTTGCTCCGTCGCGGTTTCTCCGGGCCATCTGCATCCAAAGTACGGCAGATTCGTCAGTATCAGTTCCGCTTCGGGAAACGATGGCGCGATCTCGAGGATATCGCCTGTCAGCACGCGTTGATCATTGGCACCGGCATGGGTCATGCGCTCCCTGGCAATCTCCGCACGCGCCGCTTCCAATTCCACGCCCATCCCGCGGCGTCCTTCCAGATGCGCTGCAAGCAAGGTGGTGCCGAATCCGCAGAAGGGGTCGAGCACCAATCCTCCTATCGACGAAAACTGCCGGATGAATGGCCGCATCTGCTCGACCCAGCCGCAATCGCGCGCATGGAATGCATCTCGCGCCGCCAGCGCGCTTGGCAGACAAAACTCCGGGGCCTGGTTCTGCAACACCAGCCAGCTATTGTCGTCCATTCGATGATCCTTCCCCGTCGGTGCGGAACAGCACATGCCGTTCCGGATTCCAGTCCGCGCACAAATTGCCATTCGCATGGAACACCAGTTTGTAAACCCGCCCCGAGTCATGCTGCCGGTGCATCAGCGCATAGTCGGATGCTTCGAACACGACTTCCAGTCCGCGATAGCGTCCGACCAGGTTCCAGAAATAATAGCCTTCGGTGGCACGCTCGAAACTGATCAGATCGGTGAACGCTTTCTGGTGCAGACACTGCTCCAGCAGCGCGTCTACCGGAATGCGTGTCGAATTGATGTAGCGCGAAGTGACATTGCTCGCGTAGCTCTCGTCAAGCTTCGAAAATTCCCGGAAAATCACGGTGTCGACGCCCAGCTCATGTGCCCAGTCGAGATATCGCATCACATCATTGACAGAGTCGATTCCGCCACGTTGAACAATGCAGACCAGCTTTACCGGAACACGCGCGACGAGACGTCGCAGCGTGTTGATAAATTGCTGTTGGGATTGCACCGCAACGCCGACGCGAAAACGCATGATGGACTGGTTGGCGCTTTCGTCGAAATGGTGCCTGGAGAATTCGATCCAGTCGATGCCGAAGGAAACGAGGCAGTCGATCAGATGCTCTCCATGCAATGGGTGAGCGAGGCCGGTGCCGTTCGTGTACAGCACGCGGTCTTGTACCGGCGAGCGCCGGGCATGCTCTTGCAACACGTCCAGCGTCCCGCGCATCCACTCGGGGTCGTCCGTCGTTTCAAGTCCTGAGAGCGAATACGATAGCGGCAATCCGGACAGTTGCCGAAGTGCCGTCCGCAATCTGTCGAAATACTCCTTCCCCGGCCTGAGCGAACTGGACGGTTTGCCAGGTGCTTTTTCAATCAAGGTCTCCGAGCAGAAGCGACAGCGCGCCGAGCAAGGCGCGGCCGATGCATAGGGCGTGAAGGTCACGGGTTGTGCGACCTGGAAGGTCCGGCCGTCAATCGCATGGTGGCGCCAGCGGCGATCGTCCGCGAGATCGGGAGCGCGGCAGGCGACCACCGGCACGTGCACCGGAAGCCGCGCAAGAACCGATGCTGACGCGAGCCGCAGCACTAGGCCATCGGTCATCGACCGGATCGGAATGATCGATTGTGTGCTCATGGAAGGTGGCTGCGCAATATCGGTGCCATGCTCATTCTTCCGTCAGCCGCAGGAAGTGGTCCAGGATGTGGAAATGATCGTCATGGAACCTGTCTTCCATCGACGCAAGCTTTTCAATCGGTACCCATTCCGCCTGCGCCGCGTCGTCGGCTGCTTCGATGGCCGGCAGGCGATCGGTTTTCAGATCGAAAAAGTGGGCGTGCGTAATGGTCCGTCCGCGCAGACTGCGGCCCGGATGATCGAACACCTTGATATCGACCAGGGCATCGGAAAGCGTCGGTGTCAGCACCGCGAGCCGGGTTTCTTCAAGCAGCTCGCGTATTGCGCCATCCAGGATCCGTTCGTTTTGATCAAGAAAGCCGCCGGGGAGTGCCCACAACCCCTTGCCGGGGAAGTCACCGCGCTGGATCAGCAGCACATGGCCGGCTGTCTTCACAACCGCATCGACCGTCGTAAAGATCGGCGGGTAGGGAGCTGCCTTCCACACCGCCTTGTACGATTCGAGCTTGCGGTATTCGTCCACCAGAGGCGCGTAGTGCGGGAGCAGGGTCCATGCTTTCAGATACTGGCGGACAGCCAGCGGCACCAGTTCGGCAATCACGCCAAGCGATACGTCGATGTCTTCGGCTTCGAACAGGACGCGCCGGAGGCGGGTGGCATCGATATCCGGAATGCCGTCGCAAGTCACCAATTCCCATCGCGGAAAATGATTGAGGTAATAGCTCGATGCATCCTTGAAGTATCCGGCCAGGGCAATGTGTCGGGCATAGGGCGCAGCTTCGCCGACCGCCTTGCGCACGGCATTGGCCCAGCGCTTGTCTTCGTAGTAATCGCGCACGGCGGCATAGGCAACGCGGTCCCGGTCCGCCTCGGCGAGCGTATTGGCGATCATCGCCGCGCGCTCTTGCCAGGTGAACGGATTCTTCGGGCTTCTCGCATGAAATGACGAGCCGAGCACGACGACCACGCGCGGCGCCGTATCGAGTGCGAGCTTGAGCAGGGACGCATGGCCGTGATGAAACGGCTGGAAGCGGCCGATGACGACAGCGACGTCGGGCGATGTATTCATTCTTTCATTCCTCGATCAATACTTTGCGGCGATCGGCATTTGCCGGCCACTGCCGAAGGCACGTGAACGGACGCGGATGATAGGAGGCGCCTGGCGCCGCTTGTACTCGTTCCTGGCCACCATGCCGAGTATGCGTTCGACCAGTTTCCTGCCCTCATCCTGTTCCATGAGTTGGTCGGCGAAGCGCGTTGCCAAGGCGTGTTCCGCCGCCGGCAAGCGCGCGCCTTCGATATGCCATTTCAGGATTTCGTCGAGCACTTCGTAAGGCGGCAGGCTGTCGGTGTCCTTCTGGTCCGGCGCCAGTTCGGCCGATGGCGGCTTGACGAGCACGGCTTCCGGAATGATCTCGCGTCCGGCGCGCTCGTTCACATGGCGCGACAAGGCATAGACTTCGGTCTTGTACAGGTCGCCGATCAGGCCGAGGCCGCCGTTGGTGTCGCCGTACAGCGTGCAGTAGCCCACCGAGATTTCGCTCTTGTTGCCGGT
>CBIHRJ010000057.1:0-36234 GCA_966212445.1 uncultured Noviherbaspirillum sp.
AAGGCGGCTGCGACCTGCTGCTGTGCTACCACCATCCGCGCCAGCCGGTGCAGCTTGATGCCAGCCGTTACGACTTGCTGACGCTTGGCAGCGAAACCCTGCGTGCGTATGCGCGCTGCGACCGGGCCGGTGTTCCGCAGTTATTGTTGCCGGGCACAGCGAAGTCGCCGCTGCCTTTCCTTTCCTATACCAGCAACGCCTACCTCGGGCGCATGGTCGAGCTGATTCTGGCCGACGCCAAGCGGCCGCCGCACCTCGAAAAGTGCTACGAAACAGATATGGCCGAAGGTCTGAAAATGATGGCGCTCGAAGGCCACGGTATCGCTTTCCTGCCGGAGTCGGCAGTGACCCGCGAAGTCAAGCAGAAGCAGCTGGTGCGTGCCGACGGCGGCCTCGCCGAATGGGAGGTCAACATGGAAATCCGGCTCTACCGCGAGCGCCCTTCGTCACAGCGACCCGGCAAGCCGATTGTTGCGCGCCTGTGGGATTTCCTGATACAGCGCCGTGAGGAAGAGGCGAAAGCGCAGACCCGCAAGCGGAAGTCAGCAGCCGCAAAAGCGGACTGAGCCGCATCCATCAATGCTGCATGACGATCTATGCGTTTCCTGCATTGTTGCATGCGCACAAAGCATTGGATTTGCTGCATCGCGTTGCTCTAGCATGCCATCCTGTACTGAAAGTCACGCGAAATGCGATGACCTGACTCACCAAGGAGAAGATGCAGCATGTCCAGCCAGCATGAAGTCCCGTCCTACCTGACACAGCACGGAATCGGCCCCTGGGGCGTTTATCTTGAGCAGATCGATCGCGTCACTCCGCACCTTGGTGCGCTGTCGCGCTGGGTCGAGACCATGAAGCGTCCCAAGCGCATCCTGGTCGTCGACGTGCCGATCGAGCGCGACGACGGCAGCATTGCCCACTTTGAAGGCTATCGGGTCCAGCACAACACCTCGCGCGGTCCCGGCAAGGGCGGCGTGCGCTTCCACCAGGACGTCACGCTGTCCGAAGTCATGGCGCTGTCGGCCTGGATGACGATCAAGAACGCCGCGGTCAACGTCCCGTATGGCGGCGCCAAGGGCGGCATCCGGGTCGACCCGAAAACGCTGTCCACCGGCGAGCTGCAGCGCATGACGCGCCGCTACACCAGCGAAATCAACATCATCATCGGACCCAACAAGGACATCCCGGCGCCCGACGTCAACACCAATGAAAAGATCATGGCGTGGATGATGGACACCTATTCGATGAACCAGGGCAGCACTGCCTCCGGCGTGGTCACCGGCAAACCGATTTCGCTGGGCGGCAGCCTGGGCCGGCACGAGGCCACCGGACGCGGCGTGTTCGTGGTCGGCTGCGAGGCGGCGGCCAAGCGCGGTCTGGATATCCAGGGTGCACGTGTCGCAGTGCAGGGCTTTGGCAACGTTGGCGGCATCGCCGCGCGCCTGTTCGCCGAAGCCGGCGCCAAGGTGGTCGCGGTGCAGGACCACGTGACCACCGTGGTGCGCGACAGCGGCATCGACGTGGTGGCGTTGCAGGCACATGTCGCGCAGCATGGCAGTGTCGCCGGATTCGGCAATGCCGAACGGGTTGATGACCGCAGTCGCTTCTGGGAAGTCGACTGCGACATCCTGGTGCCGGCGGCGCTGGAACAGCAGATCACCGAGGCCAACGCCGGCAAGGTCAAGGCAAAGATCATTCTTGAGGGCGCCAACGGCCCGACCACACCTGCGGCTGACGACATCCTGCACGACAAGGGCGTGCTGATCGTGCCGGACGTGATCGCCAATGCTGGCGGTGTGACGGTCAGCTACTTTGAATGGGTGCAGGACTTCTCCAGCTTTTTCTGGACCGAAGACGAAATCAACCAGCGCCTCACGCGCATCATGCGCGAAGCTTTCGCCGCCGTATGGCAACTGGCCGGCGAGAAGAAGGTGTCGTTGCGCACTGCTGCGTTCATCGTTGCCTGTACCCGCGTACTGCAGGCACGAGAGATGCGCGGCCTGTACCCCTGATGCAATTGGCAACGACCAACAACCAACAACATGCGGCCGGCAATGTACCGGCTGCACCAGTTTTGCATTTGCTTCGCAGGAATGAAAGTCGCTGTTGAGAAGAAAGGCCGGCTGTGTAGCAGACCCGCCGCACCAGCACTGAGCATTGCCGATGACCTGCATGAGACGGAGACCTTATGCGCCGAACCACAATCAACCGCCTTGTCGTGTCCATCTGCCTCGTCGCAGGTTTTGCCGCCTGCGCGCATGCCGAGGATACGCTCGCAAAGATCCGCAATACGCACACGATCACGATTGCGCACCGCGAGGCGTCGCTTCCATTTTCCTATCTGGATGCCAGCGGCAAGCCGATCGGCTATGCGGTCGACCTGTGCCTGAAAATCGCCGATGCGGTGCGTCGTGAACTCAAGCTCAGTCAGCTTGACATTGTCTACCTGGCAGTCACGCCGTCGACGCGCATCGGTGCCATATCCGAAGGCAAGGCCGATCTTGAATGTGGTTCGACAACCAACAATGCCGAGCGACGCAAGCAAGTCGCTTTTACGATTCCCCATTTTGTCGCAGCGGCCCGGATGGTAGTGCGCACGGATTCGGGGATACGCAACTGGTCCGACCTGCGCGGCAAGCGTGTGGTAACCACCAAGGGCACGACAACGGTAAAACTGCTCAACGAGCGCGACAAGGTGCGTGCGCTAGGTCTGAAACTGATCGAGGGACGTGACCATGCGGAGTCCTTCGACATGGTTGAAAAAGGGCTGGCCGAAGCATTTCCGATGGATGACGTACTATTGTTCGGGTTGCGTGCAAGTGCCCCAAACCCGGTCAGCTTTGTTGTCGTTGGCGATGCCCTCTCGGCCGAACCCTACGCCATCATGCTGCGCAAGGACGACCCGCAATTCAAGGCGTTGGCAGATAGTGAAATGGCGCGGATCATCAACGACGGCGAGATCTACAAGTTGTACGACAAATGGTTCAAAAGCCCCATTCCGCCGAAGGGCGTCAACATGAACATGCCGATGGGGTATTTGTTGCGCGATACGTTCCGTTTTCCAACTGACAAGGTTGGGGATTGATGCCGGCAAGAACGGGCTGCCGTGGTTGCAAAAAAGTGCCTGAAACCGTTCTACATTGAGGGAGGGAGTACATTCCGGAGACCTTGAGATACGAGAGAAAATCCACTTTGAAATCAATAGCTTTTTGGTACACTACTTTGGCAACTTTTTATCAGGAGACAAAATGAAACTATCCAAGATGATCACCGTTCTGATTGGTGCCGGCCTGCTGGCCGGCGTGGCCCAAGCTCAAGACCTGACGGGCACACTGAAGAAAATCAAGGAAACCGGAACGATTACTGTAGGCTACCGCGAGTCTTCGATTCCTTTCTCCTATCTCGACGACAAGCAGCAGCCGATCGGCTATGCGATGGACCTCTGCATGAAGATCGTCGATGCGACCAAGGCTGAACTGAAGATGCCCAATCTGAAGGTGAGTCTGCAACCGGTTACCTCCAGCAACCGTATTCCATTGCTGCAGAACGGCACCATCGATCTCGAATGCGGTTCGACCACCAACTCCACTGTGCGCCAGCAACAGGTGTCGTTCGGCCCGACCTATTTCGTCATCAACGTGACCGCCGCAGTGAAGAAGAGCTCCGGCATCAATTCCATCGCCGACCTGAACGGCAAGACCATCTCCACCACGTCGGGCACCACCTCGGTTCCGCTGATCAAGAGTTACGAGAAGGCGAAGGGTACCGAGGTCAAGGAAATCTACGGCAAGGATCACGCCGAGTCCTTCCTGCTGATGGCCGACGACCGCTCTGCTGCTTTCGTGATGGACGACATCCTGCTGGCTGGTCAGATCGCCAACTCCAAGAAGCCGACCGACTACAAGATCATCCAGGAATCGTTGCGCCAGGAACCGTACAGCATGATGTTGCGCAAGGATGATCCGCAGTTCAAGGCGCTGGTCGACAAGACCATCGGCGGCGTGATGAAATCCGGCGAAATCGAGAGGATCTACTTCAAGTGGTTCCAGAGCCCGATTCCGCCGAAGGGCCTGAACATCAACTTCCCGATGACGCCGGCAATCCGCGAAGCGTTCAAGAACCCGAACGATAAAGGCGTATAAGCGTTTTGCATGAGAGAAGGGCCGGATGGCGTCGTCGCCACTCCGGCTTTTTTTCGGGCGGCCAGCGTCGATAATGAATGCTGGCCGGTCGATTCGACATCGGCGACTCAGCCGATGCAAGTTGGGAGAAAGATTAAATGAACTTGGGGATATTCCTGGAGCAAGTGCCGGACGGAGAGGGCACCTGGGGTGAAATGCTCCTTTCGGGCCTGGGTTGGACACTGGGAACCGCATTCTTCGCGTGGATCATCGCCTTCGTGCTTGGCTCGATCGTTGGTGTGGCGCGAACCACGGACAAGGCATGGATGCAACGGCTCGGTAATGCGTATGTTGAGCTGTTTCGCAATATTCCGCTGATTGTTCAGTTTTTCGTCTGGTACTTCGTCATTCCGGGACTCATTCCGGCCGTCAAACGATGGGTTGTGACGCTCGATCCGACCGATCACCAATTCGTCACCGCGATTGTCTGCCTCGGCTTCTTCACGTCGGCGCGGATTGCCGAGCAAGTACGCTCCGGCATCCAGTCGCTGCCGCGCGGGCAGCGCAATGCCGGCTATGCACTTGGACTGACGCAGATCCAGACCTATCGATTCGTGTTGCTGCCGATGGCTTACCGCATCATCATTCCGCCGCTGACCTCCGAGGTCATGAACCTGATCAAGAACACTGCGGTCGCCTATTCCATCGGCCTGGTCGAACTCTTCTTTCGCACCCGCGAAATGGGCGAAATGACGTTCAGATATTTTGAAACCTTTGCCGCAGCGACCGTCATTTACGTGGTGATCGCAATGAGCGCCAACCGTATCATGGCGTTTATCGAGCGACGCGTTGCCGTTCCCGGCTACATCGCAGGAGGCAAATAATGGGCGATCTCGATTTCGACGTCATCGGACGCACCTGGCCCTATCTGTTGACCGGGCTGCAGTACACCTTGCAACTGACCGTGGTTGCGGCCATCGGCGGCACGATCTTCGGCACACTGCTGGCAATGGCGCGGCTGTCGCCGTTCAAGCCGTTGTCGACCGTTGCGGCCGGCTATGTGAACCTGATGCGTTCGGTTCCGCTGCTGCTGGTGATCTTCTGGTTCTACTTTTTGATGCCGGTCATATTGCAGGCCATTACCGGTTCCGAACGCCCGATCCAGCTTGGCGCGGATCGCTCGGCCTATATCACCTTCATCATGTTCGAGGCCGCCTACTTCTGCGAAATCATGCGCGCTGGCATCCAGAGCATTTCGAAGGGGCAGGTGAATGCAGGATATGCGCTCGGACTGACCTACCGGCAATCGATGCAGTTGATCATCCTGCCGCAGGCCTTCCGCAACATGCTGCCGATCCTGCTGACCCAGACCATCGTGCTGTTTCAGGACGTGTCGCTGGTATCGTTGCTGAACGTGACCGACTTTGTCGGCGCGTCCGTCAAGATCGCGCAGCGCGACAGCCGCATCGTGGAGATGTACCTGTTTGTCGCGATCGTCTATTTCGTGCTTTGCTTCATGTTGTCGACGCTGGTCAAGCGCCTGCAGAAGCGTATTGCCATCATTCGCTAAGGATAAAGACATGATTGAAATTAAAAACGTCAGCAAGTGGTATGGAAGCTTCCAGGTATTGACCGACTGCACCACCGACGTCAAGAAGGGTGAAGTCGTCGTGGTCTGCGGCCCCTCGGGTTCCGGCAAATCGACCCTGATCAAAACGGTGAACGGCCTCGAACCGTTTCAGAAGGGGGAGATCCTGGTCAATGGCATCTCCGTAGGCGACTCGAAAACCGACCTGCCGAAACTGCGCGCACGCATCGGCATGGTGTTCCAGAACTTCGAACTGTTCCCGCACCTGTCGATCCGCCAGAACCTTACGCTCGGCCAGGTCAAAGTGCTCGGACGCAGCGAGGAGGAAGCCACCGAAAAAGGCCTGAAGTACCTGGACCGCGTCGGCCTGCTGTCGCAGAAGGACAAGTTCCCGGGACAGTTGTCCGGCGGCCAGCAGCAGCGTGTCGCGATTGCCCGCGCGCTGTCGATGGACCCGATCGCGATGCTGTTCGATGAACCGACCTCGGCGCTCGACCCGGAGATGATCAATGAAGTGCTGGACGTGATGGTCGGCCTGGCCCAGGAAGGCATGACCATGATGGTCGTGACGCACGAAATGGGCTTTGCCAAAAAGGTCGCGAATCGCGTGGTTTTCATGGACAAGGGCTTGATCGTCGAGGACTGCACCAAGGAAGAGTTCTTCGGCGCCCCGCGCTCCGACCGGGCGCGCGACTTCCTGGCCAAGATCATTCACTGATAGGCTGACGACAATCTTTCAGGGCCGTTTCCGTCATCGGCGGAAACGGCCTTGTTGCATGTGGGCTGTGAGAAGCGAGGCGGGTAAAATAGCGGCTGTTCAAAGAAAGAATTGCCATGTCCACTCAAGCAACACCAGACCCGCAGAATTTCCTCACGCTTACGCGTCCCGACGACTGGCATTTGCATTTGCGCGATGGTGCAACCCTTGCCAGTGTATTGCCTCACACGGCACGTCAGTTCGGGCGTGCGATCGTCATGCCCAACCTGCGCCCACCGGTCACTACGACTGCGCAGGCCGCAGCCTACCGGGAGCGCATCCTGGCGGCACTGCCGGCCGGCATGGATTTTCAGCCGCTGATGACGCTGTATCTGACCGACAACACGGATCCTGACGAAATCCGGCGTGCCAGGGACAGTGGTTTCGTGCACGCCGTCAAACTGTATCCTGCCGGCGCCACCACCAACTCCGACGCCGGTGTCACCGCCTTGTCGAAATGCTACAAGACACTGGAAGTAATGCAGGAAGTTGGAATTCCTTTTCTCGTGCATGGCGAGGTGACCGATCCCGCCATCGACATATTCGACCGTGAAGCCGCATTCATCGAACGTGTAATGCAGCCGCTCAAGCGCGATATGCCGGCGTTGAAAGTGGTCTTCGAGCACATCACGACCAAGGACGCGGCGCAGTACGTGCGCGAGGCGGACGATACTGTCGGCGCCACCATCACCGCACACCACTTGCTGTATAACCGGAACGAAATCTTCAAGGGCGGCATACGTCCGCATTATTACTGCCTGCCCATCCTGAAAAGGGAAGAGCACCGGCAGGCGTTGCTGCATGCCGCGACATCGGGCAGCACGAAATTTTTCCTCGGCACCGACTCCGCACCGCATCCAAAGGGTCTAAAGGAACATGCTTGCGGTTGTGCCGGTTGCTACACGGCCTTGCATGCAATGGAGCTGTACGCGCAGGCATTCGATCAGGCAGGAGCATTGGACAAGCTGGAAGCTTTTGCTAGTTTTCACGGACCCGCCTTCTACGGTCTGCCGCCGAACCGTGGAACGGTCACCCTCAAGCGTGAGACATGGACTTTGCCGGCTGAGCTGCCGATGGGTGAGGGCAGCGTGGTGCCGCTGAATGGCGGCGAGCCGATCAACTGGAAGTTGGTGTAAGGCCTTTTACCCGAAATCGGGAGGGGCAAAGAAGAAAGCCGGCGTTCGACAGCATTGACTGTGCAAGCACATTATCTCGACGAAATTGATTGGCAACGTCCCTGGCTCGCACCGCTGCTTCCGGTTGCCGCAATGGTCGGGAATGCACCGGGCTGGCGTGCAAGGCTGAACCAGCTTGCCGCGGAAAGGCATCTGCGCAATCATCGCAATCTTCCCATTCGCTTCATACCGCAAGCCGAACTGCCGGCTGATACTGCTTACGAAAGCCATATCTCGGCGTCAGGCGGTGTCCCGACGCGTGACAATCTGCACGATTTTTTTAACGCATTGGTCTGGCTGACCTTTCCGCGAATAAAAACTGGACTCAATTCGTTGCAAGCGGCCGAGCTGGAAAGAGCAGGCTCCTTGCCAAATGGGCAGTTGACGCGACGCGGCATGGTGCGTGATGCCGCTACCATCTTTGACGAAAATGCAGCATTGTTCGTAGTGCGAGAACCGGAATTGCTTGATTGCTTGCGCGCGCACGATTGGCGCGGGCTGTTCATGGATCGCCGCGATGCGTTTAATCATGGGGCCGAAGTCTGGCTATTCGGACACGCATTGATGGAGAAACTGGTCAGACCGTACAAAGCCATTACCGCGCATACATGGACATTGGTAGCAGGCGGGGATTTTTTCGAGTTACCGATGCAGGAAAAGCGCAATTGGCTTGATGAAGAGGTTTCTAGTCAATTGCAAGACGGGTTAAGCATGCAGGCATTTACGCCTTTGCCCGTCTTGGGCGTGCCCATCTGGTCCGACAATCAGGACGAGTTGTTTTATACGGACATAACGGTTTTTCGGCCGAAGCGCCAACGCTGAATTTTCTATGCGGTTTGCCCCATCCGGTAAAAAAGAAAAGGCGCCCGAAGGCGCCTTTTCGATACTGCAGTCAAATCACAGCAGACTTGCGTCTGCCCATGATTAGAACTTGTGGCGGATACCGACGTTGAACACGTTGTTCTTCAAATCGGAAATACCGGCCACATGCGACTTGCCGTAACCGAGAGAGGTGTACAGGTTGGTGCGCTTGGACAGGCCATGCGTGTAACCGACAGCAAACAGGTCATAATGATCGGAGCTATCCCTGTCGTCCTTGCGCTGGAAGGAGGCCAAGACGCTGCCAGCACCAACCGGAGCACTTACGCCCAGCATGTAGTCACGGGTCTTGACAGTTTCATCCGTTGCCAAAGCTGCAGCTGCATCTTTTTGTGCTTGAGTGGGGGCCGGAACAAAGCCGAGAGCGATGTCGCCAACTACACCGTCGCCACGGTTATCGGCAAACGAAGCGTGCGCTTTCACTACGCCGAAGTTATAAGTGCCACCGATGAACGTGGTACGACCGCTAGCAGCGCCTGCAGCATCCTTTTTGTTGTGGTAAGCGATCACAGCACTGATCGGGCCGTTTGCATATCCAAAGGACAAGCCGATTTGACGACTAGCGGAATTGTCGCCGGGAACTTCACCCAAACCATATGCAACCTGACCGGAGAATGCACCGGCAGCCATGGAGTAGTTGATGGTGTTGTTCATGCGAACACCAAACGTATTGACGGTATTCGTCAGGGCGCCTGCCAAGCCGGTGCCGAACGGATCAACGGAGTCGACCGCACCGAAGATCGGGGTGTACTGGCGACCGAACTTAACGGTGCCGAAGCCGCCACTCAGACCGACGAACGCTTGGCGACCGAACAGCGCGCCTTGACCCATTGCGCCAGTGCTGATGTCGAAGCCATTTTCCAGGGCGAAGATTGCGGACAGACCGCCGCCGAGGTCTTCGGTGCCTTTGAAGCCCAAGCGGCTGCCGGATTGAAGACCGCTGTCGAGAGCCCATTTCGGATCGACACCCGCAACGTTCGTGTCAGTACGCTGAATGCCGACGTCGGCAACGCCGTAGATCGTCACGTTAGTTTGTGCGGAAGCTGCACCTGCGAAGGCGCCCAGAACTGCAAGCGCGAGAAGCGATTTTTTCATTGAATAAATCCCCAAAGGTTTATCGAGCTAAGATTTTTGTTAGCGCTTCCGGCAAGGCCACTAGTGTAAACGTCCCTGTCGAAGGCGAGGCTTCTTGATTTGTTAATCATGAAGCTGTTGGCTATTTCATCAAATATCCGATGACAGGACAAAGGGATTTTGGTTTTTGCGGGGGAGGATTCCGGATTTTGTGGTGTTATTGCAACGCAATTCGGGTAATGCGATGGGTAAAGTAGCCGCTATGCCAATAGGCATCCTGGGTTTTCTCGCCCCGGCAACCACGCATTGATCGTCCGATAAAAATAAAAAGAGGGCGTACCCGTAGGTAAGCCCTCTTAAGCCTGCAATCCCGAATTCAACCGATGGCCCGTTCGGACCATCGGCAAATTGCTTAGAACAGGTGGTTGATACCGACTGAGACGCCGGTCTGAGTGTCTTCCGTGCCAACCTTGGTGCCGGTCAGTTTGGCATGGTCGATGTCAGCATAGAAGTTGGTGCGCTTCGACAGTGCATAGGTCGCACCAACGATGAACAGCTTGCGCTTGCCATCTGCACCGGCAGCCGAAGTGCTCTTGGTTTGGTAGAAGGCAGCAGTCAGAGCAGCGGCCGGCGACATGTTATAGCTGCCGCCCAGCCACCAGTCCTTGATCTTCGCACTGGTTGTCGCCGAAGCATCAACTTCGTTGTCGTTATATCCGGCAGCAACGCGGACCGGGCCGGTCTTGAATGCGCCACCGATTGTCCAGTTTTTCTTATCTAGGTCGGTAGCAGTTTTACCTGTCGTATAAGCGGCGCCAGCACTGAACGGGCCGCCAGAATAGCTTACGCCAATCGCCTGGGTCGAGCTTGTGCTGGTGCTGCCGGGAGCTTCGCCCAGCGCGTATTCTGCACGTGCGGTAACCGGGCCAAAAGTGCCGGTGTACTGGATGTCGTTATTCAGACGGGTAAGGAGGCCTAACCCAGCGAGAGGAATGATTCCCGTGTACTTGTAGTTGAACGGATCGTAAGTGCCAACGGTTTTGAAGTTGACCGAGTACTGATGGCCAAGATCGACAGAGCCCCAAGAACCGCCCAGACCGACATAAGCGGATCGATTGAAAAGGTTGGCATTTTCTGCTTGACCGGTACCGGTGAACCAGCCCGTTTCCAATACGAAATGGGCATTCAGGCCGCCGCCCAGATCTTCAACGCCTTTGAAGCCGAGGCGATTGGAATTGTAGGTGCCTTTCGAGTTCATCGTTGTGGCGGAGTCACTGCTTGGAAGCTTTGTGGTGGTGTCGGTGACATTCGTTTGATGACGAATACCGCCATCGAATGAACCATACACGGTCACGCTGGATTGTGCTTGTGCTGCACCTGCGAATGCGCCGAGAACTGCCAGGGCGAGAAGCGATTTTTTCATTAATAAGTCTCCAAGGGTTGGCGTGCTAAAATTTTTTTGAATTGCCTTGAACTGCTGTCAGCAAGGTCACTAGTGGTAACGCCCTTGCCGACGCTTCCGACTGTTCTGGTCAAGAAGCTAAGGCTGATTTCATCAAATGTGGCTCTTTTGGGCAAAGAGAATTTGGCATTTTCGGCAACCGACCAGCATTTATGTGGCGCTGAAACAACAGAAATGTGCGTAAAAATACCTAGATAACAACATAATTCTTGCTATGTAAGGCGTTGTCATCTTGCGTCGGCGACCTTTCAAAGTTTTTGATCGTTCGCTGGAATTTTGTTTGGGGAAATGGCTCACTTGCGAAATGAATAAATGAAAAACAATATTCCTTGTGCCTTTGGTTTGGCATCTCGGCGGTATTCCCATGAACTTTTTTGTCGAGAGTTTGCATGCGACGCCTAGATGAGATTGTGGTCGGATTGGATAGGGTGCTGCGTGTTGTGGCAGGAGTGGCATCAGCATCGCGGCCAAATCCAGGGGCCAAGCTGCAGAGTGGCGAGCTCAATGACGAGGAAAGGCGTCATTGTTCCGGCTTGATGCGTGTCAACCATGTAGGAGAAGTATGTGCGCAGGCGCTCTACGATTCTCAGGGCAGGTTTGCCAGAACCGAATCGTTGAAGCGGCAGTTCGCCGAGGCTGCACGCGAAGAAGAGGATCATCTGGCGTGGACGGCGGAGCGCCTGGGAGAGCTAGGCTCCCGTCCCAGCCTCTTGAACCCGCTATGGTACGCAGGCGCCTATGCCATCGGCGCAGGGGCTGCGTATTTCGGTGATCGGTACAGTCTGGGTTTCGTCGTTGAAACCGAGCGTCAGGTCGAGGCGCACCTTGCCAGCCATCTCAGCATGCTGCCGGTTCAGGATGAAAAATCGCGGGCCATTGTCGAGCAGATGCGCATCGACGAGGTTGAGCACGGCGACGCTGCGCAGCGGCTCGGAGCCGCAGAATTGCCGGGGCCGGCGCGTGTGTTGATGAGGGGGGTGGCAAAAGTGATGACGACGACCGCATATTACGTATAGCCTAAAGTGCCACGCACAGGTGGCGGTTCGCGTTTGTGTTTTGCCATGGCGACGGACGCTCCAGCTGGAGGAGTGCGTTCGCCTCGCACCGGACGAGCTTACTGTCCGGTACTTTCTTCGAGATCATCGACGATCTCGAAGGAGTGCGTCAGCTCGGCGGTTTTTTCCAGCATGATCGATGCCGAGCAGTACTTTTCGTGGGAGAGTTTGATGGCGCGTTCCACCACGTTCGGCTTCAGATTCCGTCCGCGAACGGTAAAGTGAAAATGTACTTTGGTGAACACTTTGGGATCTTTTTCGGCCCTCTCGGATTTGAGCGTAACCTCGCACCCCCGCACGTCCTGCTGGCTCTTGCGCAGGATTAGAACGACGTCATAGGCAGTACATCCGCCTGTCCCTGCGAGTACGAGCTCCATCGGTCGCGGCGCCAGGTTTCGTCCTCCGCCCTCCGGCGCGCCGTCCATCGCAATCACATGGCCGGAACCACTCTCGGCCAAAAAGGTCATTCCGGACAAGCCTGTCCAACGCACCGTGCATTCCATTGCTCTTCTCGCTTCTTGATTGGGATGGCTTATTGTAACTGCTTTGAAATCTGCGAATCGGTTGCAATTCAACAGTAAAAAATCGGGAAATCGCTGAGAAGAAGCATTGTCTTTTTGAAAAATTCACAACGTGAGCGGTGAAATCGCATCGTGAAATCAATAATAAGCTTATGAATTTAAAGAATAAAATGAGGTTTTTCGAGAAAATACATGAGGAAATTCGGCGTTTTTTCTTGCATTGCACAATGAATTTGGCTATACTTTAATTACTGGCTGCAATCGATCAAACGGATCTTCGCGGCCAACCTGTTGTCTCCTCCACCCTCCTCCTTTGGTGTGGATTTAAACCCGAAGCCTAAACACTTCGGGTTTTTTTTTATCCGTGCGTCCTGCCGGCAAGTCATCGCAAGAGTGAAAACCGATTCCCTTTTGGTCGGGCGATACATCCAATTTGATTGGGTTTGACGCCAAGTCTTTGAAAACGCTATAATTTCAGGCTTTCCGTTCGCTCAGGAAAAGACAACAAGGAAGAGTCCGCTGCCGGTCACTGTATCGACCAAGGGCGGAACCGCCAATTTGAGCGAGTTTATTTATCTAGGACAACATCATGAAAACCTTTTCCGCTAAAGCCCATGAGGTACAGCGCGAGTGGTTCGTGATTGACGCAACGGACAAAGTCCTCGGACGTGTTGCCAGCGAAGTGGCACTCCGACTGCGCGGCAAGCACAAACCTGAGTTCACCCCGCACGTCGACACGGGCGACTTTATCGTCGTCATCAACGCAGGCAAGCTGCGCGTGACCGGCAACAAGGCGCTGGACAAGACCTATTATCGCCACTCGACCTATCCGGGCGGCATCTACGAAACCAATTTCCAGAAAATGCAGCAACGTTTTCCGGGGCGCGCGCTGGAGAAGGCGGTCAAGGGCATGTTGCCCAAGGGCCCGCTCGGCTACGCAATGATCAAGAAGCTGAAAGTGTATGCAGATGGCACCCATCCGCACGCTGCGCAGCAACCCAAAGCACTCGAAATCTAAGGAACGGACATGATCGGTAACTACAACTACGGAACCGGCCGTCGCAAGAGTGCAGTGGCTCGCGTCTTCATCAAATCCGGCACCGGCCAGATCGTTGTCAACGGCAAACCGGCTGCAGAATACTTTTCCCGTGAAACCGGTCTGATGGTGATCCGTCAGCCGCTGGAACTGACCGGCAATGTCGAGCGCTTTGACATCATGGTCAACGTGCACGGCGGTGGCGAATCCGGCCAGGCCGGTGCTGTCCGTCACGGCATCACCCGCGCACTGATCGATTACGATGCAGGCCTGAAACCGGAACTGGCGAAGGCCGGTTTCGTCACGCGTGATGCGCGTGAGGTCGAGCGTAAGAAAGTCGGTCTGCGCAAAGCACGCCGCGCAAAACAGTTCTCCAAGCGCTGATCTGCGTTTTCAGAGCATCGAAAAGCCGCCAGGTTTGCGCCTGGCGGCTTTTTGTTTTTTCGCGAACACCAATTGCATTCCTCCAGGCCTTGGCCAGCGTGTGGTTACGGCAGGCACTGTTAAAATTTCGGAATGTGAATCACTATTTTGCAAGGGGCAATCATGATCAAGGTCGGTATTGTTGGCGGGACCGGATACACGGGCGTGGAGTTGTTGCGTCTGCTCGCCGTCCATCCGCAGGTGCAACTCACTGCGATTACCTCCCGCAAGGAAGACGGCATGCCGGTAGCCGACATGTTTCCGTCGCTACGCGGCTATGTGCCGCTCGCGTTTTCCGCACCGGAAAAGGCAAAGTTGAACGAGTGCGATGTGGTTTTCTTCGCAACACCGCATGGTGTAGCAATGGCTCAGGCGCGCGAACTGCTCGCGGCAGGGGTGAAAATTATTGACCTCGCCGCCGACTTCCGTCTGAAGGACACGACGGAGTTCGAAAAATGGTACGGAATGCCGCATTCCTGCCCCGATATTCTGGAAGAGGCGGTTTACGGTCTTCCCGAGGTGAATCGCGAAGCGATCGCAAAGGCGCGCCTCATTGGCCTGCCGGGCTGTTATCCTACCTCGATGCAGTTGGGCTATGCGCCGCTGCTTGCACAAGGCAAGCAGCTGGTGAATGAGGCGATGTTGATTGCCGACTGCAAATCCGGCGTGTCCGGCGCCGGCCGCAAGGCAGAAGTGCACACATTGTTGGCCGAGGCGGCTGACAACTTCAAGGCATACGGGGTGAAGGGGCATCGTCACTTGCCGGAAACAGTGCAGGGTTTGCAGGCAATCGCCGGGCGCAAGATCGGCCTGACCTTCGTGCCGCACCTGGTGCCTATGATCCGCGGCATTCATTCCACCTTATATGCAACGATACTGCCCGAGGCGCGCGACACGGATTTCCAGGCGTTGTATGAGCGCCACTTTGAAGGTGAGAAGTTCGTGGACGTCATGCCGGCCGGAAGCCATCCCGAAACACGTTCGGTACGCGCCTCCAACAAGCTGCGTATCGCCGTGCACAGGCCGGGTGGCGGCGACTTGCTGGTGATTCTGGTGGTCGAGGACAACCTCGTGAAAGGCGCGGCGGGGCAGGGCGTGCAATGCATGAACATCATGTTCGGTATTGATGAAACAGCGGGATTGATGCACATTCCGGTATTACCGTAAGCATCGAATCTGTTCCATGTCTCACTCTAATTCGTCGTTCAATTCCATGAAAATCCGGCTCTGGCGGCGACGCATGTCGGTGTCGTCGCCAAGGTTGACGATCAAGCGGCAGGCATCATGGCCTGCGCGGATATTGGTTGCGATGTTGATCGGCCTTGCCGGCGCGGCAGCGATGTGGGGCTATGACAGCGGGCGCATATCCGCTATTGCGAAGGTTGACGACAGCCGCGAGCAGCTTGAGAAGTACAAGGAGCAGTTCGAACAGGTTGCTGCCGAGCGCGATCAGTTTTCAGCCACGGTAAACGCTGCCGAGAGTCAGCTCAATATTGAGCGGGCGGCACAGAAACAACTCGCCGTGCAGGTCAAGAATCTGGAGGACGAGAACATACGGTTGAAGGAAGATCTGGCGTTTTTCGAGAGCCTGTTGCCGAACGCAATCGGCCCTCAGGGCGTCAGCATCCGGCGCTTGAAAATCGACCAGGTTGCTCCTAATCAGTTGCGCTATCGCTTGTTGATCATGCAAGGCGGCAAGGGCGACCAGTTTTTTTCCGGCAATTTGCAGCTCTCTGTTTCGGCTCTGCAGGCCGGCAAAAATGCTATGATGGTTTTTCCCGACGCAACGCCGGGCGAGCAGCAGAAGTTTGTGCTCAGATTCAAGTATTACCAGCGTGTTGAAGGGGTACTCACCCTGCCGGAAGGTGTTGTGGTCAAGCAAGTCCAGGCACGCGTGCTCGACAAAGGCCAAGTCCGGGCACAACTATCCGCGAATTTGTAAAGGAGACCCGTCATGTTAGGCCGTAAAACCAAGAGTACGATTGACAGTCTGATTGGCATATCGACCAACATCGAAGGCAATGTGCATTTTCAGGGCGGATTGCGTATTGACGGACACGTCAAGGGCAACGTGATTGCCGATGGTGAAGAGCCGAGCATGCTGGTGATTTCCGAACATGCGAAGGTCGAAGGCGAAGTGCGCGTGGCGCATCTGGTTGTCAACGGCGAAGTCGTTGGGCCGGTGCATTCGTCGGAACTGCTTGAATTGCAGCCGAGAGCCCGCATAACTGGAGATGTGTATTACAAGGCGCTCGAGATGCACGGTGGAGCATTGGTTGCAGGAACGCTAACGCATGACCAGGCCGGTGAGCCGGTCTTGAAGCTGGCCCTGTCGAATACGTGAAGATCGCCAAGCGTCTATAATGAAGCCATTGATCTTAGCTGGAGCCTGAAATGAATGCTGTTACCGAAATGCCCGCACCGATTGTGTTTACCGATAGTGCGGCCGACAAAGTCGCTCAACTGATCGCGGAAGAAGGTAATCCTGACCTCAAGCTTCGCGTGTTCGTGCAAGGAGGCGGTTGCTCCGGTTTCCAGTATGGTTTCACTTTCGATGAAATCGTCAATGAAGACGACACGACGATGACCAAGAACGGCGTTCAGTTGCTGATCGATTCGATGAGCTATCAGTACCTTGTCGGCGCCGAAATCGATTACAAGGACGACCTCGAAGGCGCGCAATTCGTGATCAAAAATCCGAATGCGACGACGACTTGCGGGTGCGGTTCTTCGTTCTCCGCCTGATTGGTGGGGCTTTCCAAATAAAAAAGCGCAGGAACAGCCTGCGCTTTTTTATTCTCCATACGTAAATCCAAACGGTGTTGGACAAGACGTGAGCTTTTTGCGCTGCTCTCAAGCGGGATAGTGCGCTCCGAGAATGCGCGGTCCCGCGGCGCCGGTAACAGCCGTCAAATTTCCAGCATTGCCTTCCATATGGCGGCGCGCGAGCCACGCGAACGCGAGCGCTTCAACGTGATTGGGTGGCACGCCGAGTGCATCAGTGGAACGTACAGCCGCAGGAATTCTGCGCTCTGCTAGCGCTTGTTGCAAACGATGCATTAAATGGATGTTATAGGCGCCGCCTCCGCAGACATACACCGAAGTGGTGCCGCAGGCATGAACGGCAACCGCATCCGCTAGTGTTATCGCGGTAAATTCCGCAAGTGTTGCCTGAACGTCCGCCGGGAGAGCGCCAGCAAAACTAGCCAACCTGCGGTCCAGCCAGGATTTGTGGAACAGGTCGCGACCGGTGCTTTTAGGTGGGGGCAGTGCCAGGAACGGTTCTTCCAACAGGGCGTTCAGAAGTGCCGGCAAGACCCGGCCGCTTGCCGCCCAGGCGCCGGCATCGTCATATGCCTTTCCAATGTGGATGGCAGCCCACGCGTCCATAAGCACATTGCCGGGGCCGGTGTCGAAACCGACGATGTCTTGTCCCAGGCTCAGGACGCTGATGTTGGCGATTCCGCCAATGTTGGCAACCACGCGAGTTTTGTCGGTGTCTCCGAACACCGCTTCATGAAATGCGGGAACCAGCGGAGCACCCTGGCCGCCGGCGGCGATATCACGGCTGCGGAAATCTGCAATGACGTCAATGCCGGTCAGTTCGGCAAGCAAGGCGGGATTATTGGTCTGCCGGGTATAACCCAGTTCCGGGCGGTGGCGAATTGTCTGTCCATGCGCGCCGATGGCCACGACGAGGCTGGATTCAATTTCCGCCTTTTCCAGCAGGAGCGTGACGCATTTCGCGTAGCACTTTGCCAAGTGGTTGGCGGCCAGCGCCTCGCGATGGATTTCGTTTTCGCCAGGAGTCTGCAGGGCCATCAACTCATCACGCAGGTCGTCGGGAAAAGGCACATGGGCGGCTGAGCCGGTCTGAATCACGCGGTCTGCCACATCGGTGGGGAAGGCGGCCAGTACGCCGTCGACCCCATCCAGGCTGGTGCCGGACATGAGGCCGATGAAGAGGTTGCGCGGTGCGATGGGCATAAAAAAACCGTTCAGGACACCTGTGAATTTTACAGGTGCCTGAACGGTTTCTGTGAGTGGCTGCGAATTACTTCGACGCCAGCTTGATGCTGTCTTCTTGCGGATTCAGAAGTGCAAAGCGATGGTTCATTTCGCTGGCGACCACGCGGAAGCGGTTCAAGTCGGCCCCGGCAAGCGGTTGCGCGTTCGGGACATTGACAGTCATCGGGTCGCGCGGCTGGTTATTGATGCGGAATTCATAGTGCAGATGCGGTCCGGTCGCCCAGCCGGTCGAGCCGACATAGCCAATGACTTCACCTTGGCTGACCTTCATGCCGCGCTTCAGGCCTTTCGCGAAACGGCTCATGTGTGCATAGACGGTCGAATAATTGTTCCAGTGCTTGAGCATGACGACGTTGCCGTAGCCATTCTGGACGCCGACGAAGTCCACGGTGGCGTCGCCGGAAGCGCGAATCGGCGTGCCGGTCGGAGCGGCGAAATCGACGCCTTCGTGCCGTTTCCACTTGCCGGAAATCGGGTGGAGGCGCATCGAGAAGCCGGAGGAGATGCGCGAGAATTCGAGCGGCGATTTCAGGAAGGCTTTTTTCAGCGATTTACCGTCAAAGGTGTAGTAGCCGCCGCCCTGCTTGCTGCCCGGTTCGTCAAACCAGACCGATTGGTACTTGTTGTTGCCATTCAGGAACTCGCCAGCAAGCACGCGTCCCGAACGCACATAGTCGCCGTTCTGCCAGAAGGTTTCATAGACGACATTGAATCGGTCGCCGCGGCGCAGATCGGATGCAAAGTCGATATTGGTCGCGAACATGTCGACGATCTGCATCGCGATGGTGTCGGGGATCTGCGCGGCATCGGTCGCGGCAAACAGGGATGACCTGATTTCGCCGGAGCGCATTTCGATACGGCGCTCCATCTTTGCCGATACTTCACTGGCGGTGAAGCCATTCTCGTTGCGAGAGATGACCAGATTCCGGACCGGTTCTCCGCCACTTTCCGGCAGTGTGCTCGTCAGTCTGCGCAACTGGCCGTCGGGTCCGGTTTCCGCCTGAACCAAGCGACCGGAACGAAGCTGGAGGATCTTGTAGGCAGTCTTGTCGGATTTGATAAAAGCGGCTGCGGCATCGTCGTGCACACCGAGGCGTCCCAGGAGTGCCGCGAGGGTATCGCCGGGGCGAACTCTTTCTTCGCGCAGATACGGCTGGTCGCCAGATTGCAGGTTTGCAACCTGTTCCGACAGGCTGGGAACCGCAAGTTCCTCGCTGATCGACCGCACGGGCAGATCGGCGGGATCGGGAGCCATTGGCGCCACACCTGCCGCACCGAATGCGCAGACTGCCAGGAAAATCGCAGCGGCGGTGACGATGCGCGTCTTGCGAGACGAACCGAAATGTATCTTGCTGCTCGGACTCTGGGGCAGGTTTTTGTCTGTAGGGAGCATGCAATAAGTTAGAATTTATTGTTTAGCCAAGGAGCTTGTGCGCCGCAATATGCGGGGCGCCGTGGGTCTCGGGACGCGGACCAACCGGAAAAGCATGGCGGCACACCGGATCCAGGCCGGACGGTTGCGGATCGAACTGCAAGCTCCGCCTTTTCTTCCTGCTGCACTTTCTATAATGCAAGGTTGAAAAATAGCAGCGATTATACCAAGCGACGGTATTGATTATTCACAGATAAACACAGATAAACCTTAATTTTTCTCAGCACATGGACGTCTCCCAGAAATCGCCAAACAACATTTCGTCGCCTCAATCACTGCCTTTGTCGGACTCCGTCCTCGAAGCGCTTGCCGTGGCCAAGCGCGGTGTCGACGAGCTGCTCATCGAGGCCGAATTTGCGCAAAAGCTGGCGCGTTCGGAAGCGACCGGCCAGCCATTGCGGATCAAGCTTGGTCTCGACCCGACTGCACCGGATTTGCACCTCGGCCACACCGTCGTTTTGAACAAGATGCGCCAACTGCAAAATCTGGGCCATACCGTGATCTTTCTGATCGGCGACTTCACGTCGATGATCGGCGATCCATCCGGCCGGAATGTGACGCGACCGCCACTGACACGCGAGCAGATCGAGGGGAATGCGAGGACTTACTTCGCCCAGGCGAGCCTTGTGCTGGACCCCGCGCGCACCGAGATTCGTTACAACTCTGAATGGTCCGACCCGCTGGGTGCACGGGGGATGATTCAGCTGGCGGCAAAATATACTGTCGCTCGCATTCTTGAAAGGGAAGATTTTACAAAACGTTTCAAAGCTGGCACGCCCATTTCGGTGCACGAACTGCTCTATCCCCTGATGCAGGGATATGACTCGGTTGCGTTGAAATCGGATCTGGAGCTCGGGGGCACGGATCAGAAATTCAATCTGCTGGTTGGTCGCGAGTTGCAGAAGGATTATGGCCAGGAGCCGCAGTGCATCCTGACGATGCCGCTGCTGGAAGGCCTCGATGGTGTCGAAAAGATGTCCAAGTCGAAAGGTAATTACGTCGGCATTACAGAACCCGCCAACACGATGTTCGGCAAGCTGATGAGTATTTCGGACACCATGATGTGGCGGTACTACGAGCTGTTGTCATTCCGCTCGATTGCCGAGATCGCGCAGTTCAGGCAAGAGGTGGAGGGTGGACGCAACCCGCGCGACGTCAAGGTCTTGCTGGCGCAGGAAATCGTCGCACGCTTCCATTCACAGAAGGCGGCGGAAGATGCGCTGGTCGATTTCAATAACCGCGCGAAGGGTGGGATTCCGGACGATATTCCGGAAGTCGCCTTGTCTGGCGCACCGCTCGGCATCGGCCAGTTGCTGAAGCAGGCCGGCCTCTGCGCATCGACCTCGGAAGCCTTGCGCATGGTGGAGCAGGGTGGAGTGCGTATCGATGGCGAAACGATCGGCGACAAGGCCCTGAAGGTGGATGCCGGCAACTTTGTGTTGCAGGTTGGCAAGCGCAAGTTTGCCCGTGTGACCCTCGCGTAACGGCGCATGATTGCACTGTTACAGCGCGTGCTGGAGGCCAGGGTCGTGGTCGACGGCGAGACAATTGGCGCGATCGGCGCCGGTTTGATGGTGCTGCTGTGCGCTGAGCGCAACGATTCCGAGCGGGAGGCGGACGCCCTGCTGTCGAAGCTGTTGTCTTACCGCGTATTTGCCGACAATGCCGGAAAAATGAACCGTAGCGTGGCCGATACCGGTGGCGGTCTGCTGCTGGTGCCGCAATTCACGCTCGCGGCCGATACACAATCGGGCACACGGCCGTCGTTTACTCCCGCCGCGCCGCCGGAAGAGGGGCGACGGCTGTTCGACTATTTCGTGCTCAAGGCGCGGGCGCGGCATGCTGATGTGGCTACCGGGCAATTCGGTGCGCACATGCAGGTGTCGTTGACGAATGACGGCCCGGTCACGTTCTGGTTGCAGGTCAAGTCGCAATCGACAGGATGAACGACAATACGCGTTGCATTCCCTTGCCTCGACCAACAATCACAAGGAGATCACGATGAAACTCTGGAGCGATTCTTTCAAGGACGGTGTCGGCATCCCGGGCGAATTTGCATTCTGCGTCATCGATCCGGCCACGCATGTTGCCATGTCAAACAACACGAATCCGCATCTCGCATGGAGCGACCTGCCGGCGGGCACGAAATCGCTGGCGCTGATTTGCCACGACGTCGATGTTCCGTCGCGCGGCGACGACGTGAACCAGGAAGGAAAGACCGTTCCGGCGGATTTGCCGCGAGTCGATTTCTTCCACTGGGTGCTGGTCGACTTGCCGGCGACCATGGCATCGATCTCGTCAGGACAATACTCCAATGCCGTAACGCCGCGCGGCAAATCCGGTCCCGAGATCGGTGGCGGATTGCCTGGCCGGCATGGCATCAACGATTACACCGGCTGGTTTGCAGGCGACGCAGACATGGCGGGCGATTATTTCGGTTACGACGGTCCATGTCCGCCGTGGAACGATTCCATCCTGCACCACTACGTGTTTACGCTTTTTGCGCTGGATGTCGAGCGCTTGCCGGTCGATGGCAAGTTCACCGGACAGCAGGTGCGCGACGCCATGCGCGGGCATGTGCTCGGCGAGGCGAAGATCGTTGGCACCTACACGCTGAATCCGCAAGTCGCGGATGCCGGATAAGTATGGAGATCCTGTGACTGAAATTCTGTTGATCCGGCACGGCGAAACCGCGTGGAACGCCATCAAGCGGCTGCAAGGCCATCTCGATATTCCGCTCAATGCCGAAGGTGAGCGCCAGGCGGCCGCGCTTGGTCGCGCACTGGCGGACGAACATCTGGACGCAGTCATTGCCAGCGATTTGCAGCGTGCACGCCAGACCGCAGAAGCGATCGCTGCGCCGCGCGGCATGACGGTCCGGCTTGACCGAGGCCTGCGCGAGCGCTGCTATGGCGCGTTCGAAGGCATGTTGTACGCGGAGATCGGGCAGCGCTATCCGGAAGCCTATGCAGCATGGCAGGCGCGCGAGATCGATGCGCGCTTTCCGGAGGGCGTGCATGTTGCCGAAACCATGCGCGAGTTTTCGCGGCGCGCGGTCGATACTATCAAGCGTATTGTCAGCGAAGGAAGGTACCGCAAGCTTGCACTGGTGTCGCATGGCGGTGTGCTGGAATGCGCATATCGCGCGGCGCTCGGCATGGACTTCTCACGGGCGCGCGACTTCGATATTTTCAATGCAAGTGTCAATCGCCTGGCCTGGGACGGAAACGCCTTGCGCATTCTTGACTGGGGCGATATTACGCACCTGAACGACCTCGATACGGATGCGTTGGACGAAATCGCGCGTTGACACGGGTGTTGCGTTCAGTAATTTTAGCGATTTGATGACGTGGGGGAACGGGATAAAATAGCGGCTTCCTCCGTCGTATATCCGCTACGTGAATATCGGTCCTTATTTCCTTCGCAATAACGTTTTCGTCGCCCCGATGGCCGGGGTGACGGACCGGCCTTTCCGGCAGCTTTGCAAACAGCTTGGCGCCGGTTATGCGGTGTCGGAAATGGCGGCATCGGATCCGCGCCTCTGGGCCAGCGAAAAGACGTCGCGCCGCACCAATCACGATGGCGAAATGGAGCCGAAGGCAGTGCAGATCGCCGGCGCCGATCCGGCCATTCTGGCCGCTTGCGCCCGGTTCAATGTCGAGCGAGGCGCACAAATCATCGATATCAACATGGGCTGCCCGGTGAAGAAGGTTTGCAACAGCTGGTGCGGTTCGGCCCTGCTGCAGGATGAAAAGCAGGTCGGCGCCATTCTCGATGCCGTGGTGGCGGCGGTCGATGTTCCTGTGACACTAAAGTTTCGCACCGGCTGGAACCGGCTGAACAGGAATGCGCTCACGATTGCGCGCATGGCGCAGGAAAGCGGCATTGCCATGTTGACGCTGCATGGACGCACGCGCGACGACGGTTATGGCGGCGATGCGGAATACGAGACGATTGCCGCGGTCAAGGCGGCGGTGTCGATCCCGGTGGTTGCCAACGGTGATATCGCCACGCCGGAAAAGGCGAAATACGTGCTCGACGCAACTGGCGCAGATGCCGTGATGATCGGGCGTGCGGCACAGGGCCGGCCTTGGATATTCCGCGAGGTCGTGCATTTCCTGCAGACGGGAGAGCACTTGCCCGCACCGCTGGTGACGGAAGTCCGAAGCCTGATGCACGAGCATCTGCAGGCGCATTACGCGTTCTACGGCGAATTCATGGGACTGCGTACCGCGCGCAAGCACATCGGCTGGTATGTGCGCGATCTTGCCGGCGGCGAGGAATTCCGCCAGCGGATGAACCGGCTGGAGAGCTGCGACGAACAGTTGGTGGCGGTCGATGCGTTTTTCGAATCCCAGTCTGATTTCGGTGAGCGGTTACAATACGGCCTTGCCGCGCAAAAACTCGCCGCCTGACCCTCCGATAAGAACAGCAATTCAGATAGCATGAGCAAAGACAATATCCAGGACGTCGTCAAGAAGAGCCTTGAGAAATACTTCAAGGACCTCGGCGAGCAACAGCCGTCAAACGTCTATGAAATGGTGGTCTTTACCGTGGAAAAGCCGATCCTGGAAGCGGTGATGGAGCGTGCAGAAGGCAATCAGTCGCAGGCTGCGGAAATGCTGGGCATCAATCGCAACACGCTGCGCAAGAAGCTGCAACAGCACGGATTGCTGTGATCTATAACGTAAGCGGTGGCTGACGGCTCGCGGGCCGGCGCTACCGTTTACGTTATCCATCACTCCTGCACGTCCATCATGATCAAACAAGCTCTGATTTCGGTATCCGACAAGACCGGCGTACTCGACTTTGCCAAGTCGTTGTCCGCGCTCGGCGTAAATATTCTGTCTACCGGCGGCACCGCCAAGCTGCTGGCCGACAATGGCGTCAAAGTCACCGAGGTGGCCGATTACACCGGCTTTCCCGAGATGCTCGATGGGCGGGTGAAGACGCTGCATCCGAAGGTGCATGGCGGCATTCTCGCGCGCCGCGATCTGCCGGAGCATGTCGCTGCGCTGGAACAGCACGGCATCCCGACCATCGACATGGTGGTCGTGAACCTGTATCCGTTTCAACAGACCGTGGCCAAGGACGAATGCTCGCTGGAAGATGCGATCGAGAACATCGATATTGGCGGCCCGACCATGCTGCGTTCTTCCGCGAAGAATCACAAGGATGTGGTTGTCGTGTGCGATCCGGCCGACTACGGACGCGTACTCGACGAGATGAAGGCGAATCAGGGCGAAGTCGGCTACGACACCAAATTTGCGCTGGCGAAGAAGGTGTTTGCGCATACCGCGCAGTACGATGGCGCCATCACCAACTATCTGACTGCGCTTGGCGAAGACAAGCAGCATGCGACGCGCAGTGCGTATCCACAGACGCTCAACCTGCATTTCGAGAAGGTGCAGGAGATGCGCTACGGCGAGAACCCGCATCAGTCGGCAGCGTTCTACCGCGACTTGGCGCCGGTGGCCGGTTCGCTCGCGAATTACTCGCAGTTGCAAGGCAAGGAGCTGTCGTACAACAACATCGCCGATGCCGATGCGGCGTGGGAGTGCGTGAAGACCTTCGACGTATCCGGCAACAGCGCCGCCTGCGTGATCATCAAGCATGCGAATCCTTGCGGCGTAGCGATCGGCGCCGATCCGTTGGAAGCATACAGCAAGGCCTTCCAGACCGATCCGACCTCGGCGTTCGGCGGCATTATCGCCTTCAATCGCGAACTTGACGGCAAGGCTGCCGAAGCAGTGGCAAAGCAGTTCGTCGAAGTGCTGATTGCACCGTCTTTCACTGCCGAAGCAAAGCAGGTATTTGCTGCGAAACAGAACGTGCGCCTGCTCGAGATCCCGCTGGCGAATGCGGTCAATGCTTATGACTTCAAGCGCGTTGGCGGCGGCCTGCTGCTGCAATCGCCGGATGCGAAGAACGTCGCCGTGGCTGAACTGAAAGTCGTGACCAAAAAACAGCCGACCCCGCAACAGATGCAGGACCTGATGTTTGCATGGCGCGTTGCCAAGTTCGTCAAGTCGAATGCGATCGTTTTCTGCGCCAACGGCATGACGCTGGGTGTCGGCGCCGGACAGATGAGCCGTGTCGATTCCGCACGCATCGCCTCGATCAAGGCGCAGAACGCGGGCTTGTCGCTGGCCGGGTCGGCCGTGGCATCCGACGCTTTCTTCCCGTTCCGTGACGGTCTTGATGTCGTGGTTGACGCAGGCGCGACTTGCGTGATCCATCCGGGCGGTTCGATGCGCGACCAGGAAGTGATCGACGCGGCGGATGAACGCGGCGTTGTCATGCTGTTTACCGGTACGCGGCACTTCCGGCATTAATCGCTGGTTTTCGCGCAATCGGATTTGGGACGGCATGAACATTGGCGAGCGGACCGGTTCTGAGCGTGTCGTGCGGTGCCGCCTTGCTGTCAGGGCAATGGCGTTTGCATTCTGCTCGATGCCGGCGCTGATCGCATCGGCTGCCGGACCGGCAGCCGTTCATGACCGGTTGAGCGGATCACTTGCGGTGGAGTCGGCGGTGTTCGAACAGCAATCGGAGTTCGAGGTTCTGAAACATCTTTCGCGACAGCCGGCATTTCTCCGGTTGCTTGATGCGCGCAGTCGCGCGGCGGAACCGGACGACGATGGGGCGGTAGGGCGAAACCGAAAGCGATTTTCCGATGTCGCCGCGCAGCGGGATGTGATCTGGCTGCTGCTGAAAGCCGTGGCGGAGCGGGATGCATCGGCGCTCGACAAGGTGGTGCGCGCGATGGAGTATGCATTCCGTTTTCAGGCTGCTGATGGTCATTTCGAGAACAGCCTGGGATACGATCCGTTGCGGGCCATGACGGCGGATGCTTTTTTCCTGCAGGCGTTCGGGCATGTCTATCTGCTGCTTGAGCAGGAACCGCTTGCGGCGGCTTATCTGCCGCGCCTGCAGCGGTTGAGAGCCAGGCAGCGCAAGGCCATCGACTGGTTGCGGAATCATCGTGACGTATTGCTGCGCCAGGATGCGCGCGCGCCGAACCGTCTCGCCTTTGATGGATTGGCGTTCCTGGCGAACGGCAAGATTCTCCGAGATCCGGAATTGAAAAAAATCGGTGCGGAATTCATTCGCGCGAATCTGCGCAATCAGCGAAGCGATGGCGTTTTCATCGAACATGGCGGCGCCGATAGCAGCTATCAGGCGGTAAATGCGTTGGTGCTGGAAGCGGCCTGGTTTTATCTGGAGGACGTGCCGCTCAAGCAGCAAGTCTCCGAGGCAATACAAAAAGGGCTGGCTTGGGAGGAGACCCACATCGAGGACTCGGGACGCATCATGGTGAACGGCAATACGCGAACCGGGCTCGGTCAGGAGAAACTTTTCGGCAAGGTGAAAGATGTGAATTATCCTGAGGTTGCGCTGTCGTTGTTTTACTGGGCCGGACTCGGCGGCATGGAACTGGCGGAACAATCGGCCGCTGCCGTGACCAGCTATGCGATGCAGGACGCGCGAAGCCGGTGACATGAAAATCCTCGGCATCGACCCCGGCCTCCGCACTACCGGCTTTGGCGTGATTAGCAAGCACGGCAACAGGCTTGTTTACATTGCCTCCGGAACTATCAAGACGCCCGATGCCGACCTGCCTCAGCGCCTGAAGACCATTCTGTCGGGCGTTTCCGAAATTATCCGTACCTATGCGCCGGACTGCGCGGCGATCGAGAAAGTCTTCGTCAACGTCAATCCGCAGTCGACGCTGCTGCTCGGCCAAGCGCGCGGTGCGGCGATTTGCGCGCTGGTGAGCGCGGATCTCGCCGTTGCCGAATACACGGCATTGCAGATCAAGCAGGCGGTTGCCGGTCACGGCAAGGCGCAGAAGCAGCAGGTGCAGGACATGGTGCAACGCCTGCTGCTGTTATCGGGCACGCCGAGCACCGATGCTGCGGATGCCTTGGGTGTTGCTATCTGCCATGCGCACAGTGGCGAGGCGCTGACCGCTCTGAGTGGGTTGGCGCCGGCATTGGCGAAGAAGGGCTTGCGTGTGCGGCGCGGGCGGCTGATCGGTTAGAAACGTTTTTCCGCCTTGCGGGCGGCAACTTCGAAACGGTTGTGCCAATACGCGTCCTTGCCGCGCAGCGCCGCCCACAAGCTGGAGGCGAGGTATGCAAACGGGAAGGCAATGCCCCAGCGGGCGGCCTGACGCACATGGGCGAGTTCGTGCACCAGTACCCTTGACGACAGGCCGTCATGCTCGGCGATCACCACATGGCCGAGCGCCACTGCATTCATGCGGCCGAACGGATGGTGGTGCAGCAGCCAGTCCGCCGTCGGCCCACGCGCCAGCAATGCGACCGTGTGGCCGCGCACGAGATGCATGTGACCGCGCAACAAGACGATGGGCAGGGCAAGGGCCAGACCCACTGCGGTCAATGGGGAAGCCCATATCATGCCGAGCGCGGTGGCGGTCCAAGCCAACGGTTTTTGCATGTGGCTGCTTTGCAGGATTTGGCGAAGTCGTTGATGCATTTGTCGAACCAATCGCTTCAAGCGCGTCCCGCGCGCTGGCGGGACTTCAGGTAATGCGTTGAAGCGCATGGTTTTCGTACCGTAGGTTCGAACGTTTTTCATCGGAAAAAATCCCTGTCGGGTAAACCGGATGGATCGTCTTCGACGACCCGGGCTGCATATCAATGTCCTGTATGATGCAACTAACTTCTTAACGTATTGTCGCCATGATAGGTCGTCTTTCCGGAATCCTGCTTGAGAAAAATCCGCCGCAGTTGCTGATCGACTGCAACGGTGTCGCGTATGAAGTCGACGTGCCGATGAGCACCTTTTACAACCTGCCGGGCATGGGCGAGAAAGTGGTCCTGCTTACTCATCTGGCAGTGCGGGAAGACGCGCATTTGCTGTACGGGTTCGGTACGGCGGAGGAACGCAATGTCTTCAAGCAATTGATCCGGATTTCCGGTGTCGGCGCGCGCACGGCCTTATCCATTCTGTCGGGCATGTCGGTAGCGGACCTGTCGCAGGCCGTCACGCTGCAGGAGGCGGGGCGCTTGACCAGGGTGCCGGGTATCGGCAAGAAAACCGCCGAGAGGCTGCTGCTGGAGCTGAAAGGCAAGCTCGGCGCCGACCTCGGCACGATTGCCGGCGTACAGCACAACGACGCAACTTCCGACATCCTGAATGCGCTGGTTGCGCTCGGTTATTCCGACAAGGAGGCAACGCTGGCGCTGAAGCAGGTGCCGGCCGGCACCGGCGTATCGGAAGGCATCAAGCTGGCGCTAAAGGCGCTGTCGAAGGCGTAGGAACAAAGTCATGAGCATCCAGACCGACAATTTCACCGAACAGCGGATCATTGCGGCAACGCCGGCATCGTCCAACGAGGAAGCGATAGAGCGCGCATTGCGACCGAAGCAACTGGATGAGTATGTTGGCCAGGAAAAGATTCACGCGCAGCTCGATATCTTCATTACCGCGGCGCGGCAGCGGAAAGAGGCGCTCGACCACACCTTGCTGTTTGGACCGCCGGGGCTGGGCAAGACCACGCTGGCGCACATCATCGCGCGTGAAATGGGCGTCAACCTGCGCCAGACGTCGGGCCCGGTGCTGGAACGCGCGGGCGACCTCGCGGCGCTGCTGACCAATCTCGAACCGAACGACGTGCTGTTCATCGACGAGATTCACAGGCTGTCGCCGGTCGTGGAAGAAATCCTGTATCCGGCGCTCGAAGATTACCAGATCGACATCATGATTGGCGAGGGGCCGGCTGCGCGTTCGGTGCGGCTCGACCTGCAACCGTTTACGCTGGTCGGCGCCACTACCCGTGCCGGCATGCTGACCAATCCCTTGCGCGACCGTTTCGGTATCGTGGCACGGCTGGAGTTCTATACGCCGCAGGAACTGGCGAGGATCGTCACCCGCAGCGCTGCGCTGCTGAATGCGGCGATCGTCGACGAAGGCGCGCTGGAAATCGCCAGGCGCAGCCGCGGTACGCCGCGTATCGCGAACCGCCTGCTGCGCCGTGTTCGCGATTACGCGGAAGTGAAGGGCACCGGTGAAATCACGCGGGCGATGGCCGATGCCGCGCTGAAGATGCTGGATGTCGATCCGGTCGGTTTCGATGTGATGGACCGCAAACTGCTGGAAGCGGTGCTGTTCAAGTTCAATGGCGGTCCGGTCGGTCTCGACAATCTCGCCGCGGCGATCGGCGAGGAGCGCGATACCATCGAGGATGTGCTGGAGCCTTACCTGATCCAGCAGGGTTTTTTGCAGCGGACGCCGCGCGGCCGCATTGCAACACCAACCGCATATGCCCATTTCGGCGTTACTGCGCCGCGTACCGGCCCGAACGGCGACCTGTGGAGCGATCAGCCGGGTTGAGTGCCACTGCGACGTCAACTGTCCCGACAGCCTCTGCGTGAGGCTTGCGGCCTCCCGAAGAATTTGCGGCAAGTCGGAACTTATCTTTTCTGCAACCTTCAAAGTACAGGCGCATCGCCGGGCAGGTGGTATACCTGAAAATTGTCGTTTCGTCATTCGTAGAAATACGATATCTGCGCTTATCCTTAAGAAAACATTAAAGATCACTCTATAATGCATTTCTTAAAGCACGATCGCACTTTTTTGTTTGAGAAAACGCAAATTTGTGTCATGGCTCTTGCGTAGAGTACAGAGCTGGTCGCAGATGTGCCGTCAAACCCATTCCTTTTCGATCGAGTTCCGCCATGCTTATGTCCTCGCAAGCCAGCCGCTACGCCCATCAATTGCTCGATGCGCGGGCGCAGGTGCGACTCATGCCGCCTTTGTCTTCGAACGCGCCGCTATCGATTGCCGACAGCTATGACATCGTCAAGAGCCTCATCGATATCAGGACCGCGCAAGGCGAGGCGATGGTCGGTCGCAAGGTGGGCTTTACCAACCGCAAGATCTGGTCGAAGTATGGGGTGAGCGAGCCGATCCGCCATCCGATCTGGACGCCGATGTTCGATCAGACGGTGCGTTTTACCGAAGACAATCGCGGCATTCAGAGCCTGCACGGCGCCTTGCAGCCGCGCATCGGGCCGGAACTCGTGGTCAAGCTGGGCACGACGCCGAGTCCGGATGCGACCATCGAGGAATTGGCGGAGTGCATCGAGTGGATGGCGCATGCTTTCGAGATCGTCATTTGTCCGTTCCCCGGCTGGAAGTTCGAGATGGCCGATTCGATTGCCGCGTTCGGCTTGCATGGATCGCTGATCCTCGGCGAACCGAAGATGCTGTCGGCGGCAAGCCGGCGCAATCTCGGCCAGGTGCTGGCGAACGCGAGTCTGTCGCTGTCCTGCGGCGACGAGCTGCGCTCGGCCGGTTTCGGCAGTGATGTGCTGGGCAGCCCGCTGCACGCACTTTGGCACTTGCATCAGTTGTTGCGGGAACAGTCGCAGTTTGCCCCGTTGCAGGCCGGTGAAATCATCACCACCGGGACCTGGACCGATGTCTGCCCGATCAAGCCGGGCGAAACCTGGACGTCCGCCTTCTCCGGGGTGAGTTTGCCGGGATTGACGGTTTCCTTCGTATAAAAGAAAAAAGGCGCAGTTAGCGCCTTTTTTCTTTTGGGGCATGCGCGGCTTACTCCATGCGTACCCAGGTCTGGGTGCGGCCGAGCAGCGGTACGCCGATGTAGCCGCGCACGTCGAGTTTCTTGCCGCCATCGGTCAGCGCCATCTTGCTCTTGTAGACCTTGCCGTTTTCAGGATCGAGGATCTGGCCGCCGTTGTATTCATCACCGTCCTTTTTCATGCCGGTCAGGATGGTCATGCCGATGATGGGCTGATCCTTGCGCGCGTCTTCGCACTTGTCGCATGTCGGGTTTTGCTCTTCGCCGGGTTCGCGAAACAGTTTTTCGATCTTTCCGCGCAGCTCGCCGTTGTCCACCGAAATGCGGATCAGCGATTTCGGTTTGCCGCTCTGGTCGTCGATCGTCTTCCATACACCCACTGGAGATGCTTCCTGCGCCCAGGCGGCGGATGCGCTCAGTAATGCGCCGGCCAATGCAATGCTGAAAAATTTTCGGTTCATGTCGTCCTTGTCTCCTATCCGTAAGTGTTGATGGCCTGTTCCACTGCCGCGGAACAGGCCATCAGTCTTGCGCTTATATTGGTTATTATTTTTGCAATTTGTCAAACTGCTCGCGCAGCTTTTCAAGTGTGGCTCCGAAGGTCAAAAGACGCTCTTTCTCCTGTGCCACGACTTGTGCCGGGGCTCGCGCGACGAAGCTTTCGTTGCCGAGCTTGGCGTTGGCCTTGGCGATCTCTCCTTCGAGACGCGCGATCTCTTTCGACAGGCGCTCGCGTTCGGCGGCGACGTCGATCTCGACCTTGAGCATCAGCTTGGCGGTGCCGACCACCGATACCGGGGCAGGCGATTCCGGCAAGACGTCGACCACCTGGACTTCGGACAGTTTGGCCAGTACCTGCAGGTAGGGCGCGAACGACTGCGCTTGCGCTTTGTCGGTCGCTTCGATGATCAGCGGCACGCGCTGCGCCGGCGATAACTGCATTTCGCCGCGCAGGTTGCGGCAGGCGTCGGTCATCGCCTTCAACTGCGCCATCCAGGATTCGGCCTGTTCGTCGATTTTCTCCATATCCGGCTGCGGATACCGCTGCAGCATGATCGATTCGCCCGCTGGATCGAGCTGCCGGTCGGTCATCGGCGCAATTTTTTGCCACAGTTGTTCGGTGATGAAGGGAATCACCGGATGCGCGAGGCGCAGCACGACCTCCAGCACGCGCAGCAGGGTGCGGCGCGTGGCGCGTTGCTGCGCTTCTGTGCCGTTCTGGATCTGCACTTTCGCGACTTCGAGATACCAGTCGCAATACTCGTCCCAGACGAACTTGTAGATCGCCGTGGCGATGTTGTCGAAACGGTAGTCGGCGAAACCTTTTTCCACTTCCGCCTCGGTACGCTGCAGCAGCGATACGATCCAGCGGTCGGCCTGCGAAAAGTCGCGTCCGCCTTCGCCGCAAGTCGTCGGGTCGAAACCGCAATCCTTGCCTTCGGTATTCATCAGCACGAAGCGTGTCGCGTTCCACAGCTTGTTGCAGAAGTTGCGATAGCCTTCGCAGCGGTTGAGGTCGAAGTTGATATTGCGGCCGAGTGAGGCGTAACTCGCCATCGTGAAGCGCAGCGCGTCGGTGCCGAAGGCAGGGATACCGTTCGGGAATTCCTTGCGCGTGGCTTTGGCGATGCTTTCCGCCTGCTTCGGATTCATCAGGCCGGTAGTGCGCTTGGCAACCAGCGATTCGATGTCGATACCGTCGATCAGGTCGATCGGATCGAGCGTGTTGCCCTTCGACTTCGACATCTTCTGGCCGCTGGCGTCGCGCACGAGGCCGTGCACGTAGACCTTCTCGAACGGCACCTTGCCGGTGAAGTGCGTGGTCATCATCACCATGCGCGCCACCCAGAAGAAGATGATGTCGAAGCCGGTGACCAGTACCGACGACGGCAGGAACATCTTGTAGTCCGGTGTTTCTTCCGGCCAGCCGAGCGTGGAGAAGGGCACCAGCGCGGCCGAGAACCAGGTATCGAGCACATCGCTTTCGCGCGTGAGCATCTTGCCGCCGGCCTTGGCTTTCGCCTCTTCTTCGTTGCGGCCGACGTAGATGTTGCCTTCCTCGTCGTACCAAGCGGGGATCTGGTGGCCCCACCACAACTGACGCGAGATGCACCAGTCCTGGATGTTGTTGAGCCACTGGTTGTAGGTGGTGGTCCAGTTCTCCGGGATGAACTGGATGTCGCCGTGCGCGACTTTTTCCAGCGCGACTTCGGCGATCGACTTGCCGGGGAAATGCGTTCCCTCCGGCGCCGGTTTGCTCATTGCGACGAACCACTGGTCGGTCAGCATCGGCTCGATCACGACGCCGGTACGGTCGCCGCGCGGCACCATCAGCTTGTGCGGTTTGACCGAGTCCAGCAAGCCTTGCGCTTCGAGATCGGCGACGATCTGCTTGCGGGCGTCGAAACGGTCCATGCCCTGGTATTTCGCGGGCGCATTTTCATTGATCTTTGCATCCAGCGTCAGGATGCTGATCTGCGCGAGGTTGTGGCGCTGGCCCACCGCATAGTCGTTGAAGTCGTGCGCCGGCGTGATCTTCACGCAGCCGGTGCCGAATTCCTTGTCGACATAATCGTCGGCGATGATCGGGATTTTGCGGTCGGTCAGCGGCAGCTTCAGCAGCTTGCCGACCAGCGGCGTGTAGCGTTCGTCGGTCGGGTCGATGGCAACGGCGACGTCTCCCAGCAGGGTTTCCGGACGCGTGGTCGCAACCGTGATGTGGCCGCTGCCGTCGACTAGCGGGTAACGGATGTGCCACATGAAGCCGTCTTCTTCCTCGGACACGACTTCGAGGTCGGACACCGCAGTGTGCAGCTTCGGGTCCCAGTTGACCAGGCGCTTGCCGCGGTAGATCAGGCCTTGCTCGTACAGGCGCACGAACACTTCGGTGACTGCCTTGGACATCTTCTCGTCCATGGTGAAGTATTCGCGGCTCCAGTCGGTGGACGCGCCCATGCGGCGCATCTGGCCGGTGATGGTCGAGCCGGAATGCTCTTTCCACTCCCAGACTTTTTCGAGGAATTTTTCGCGGCCGAGGTCGTGGCGCGAAATCTTTTGTGCGTCGAGCTGGCGTTCGACCACGATCTGCGTGGCGATGCCGGCATGGTCGGTGCCGGGAATCCACGCGGTGTTGTAGCCACGCATGCGGTAGTAGCGCGTGAGGCCATCCATCACCGTCTGGTTGAATGCGTGACCCATGTGCAGCGTGCCGGTCACATTGGGCGGCGGCAACTGGATGCTGAACGACGGTTTGCCGGCGTCGGTGGTCGCGGTGTAGTAGCCGCGCTTTTCCCATTCGGTCCGCCAGTGTTTTTCAATCTCGGCAGGCTCGAAAGATTTGGCTAATTCCATGATTTGACTTATGTTTCTGCGAAACTAGCCATTATAAGGGAGGCACTGGCTGACATCGAAACAGAACGGCGTATAATTCGCGCAAGTCGCCGTTTTTCGGCGCGAACGCTAGGGGTCCTGGCTGGCAGTATCGGCCGGGTGAGAAACACCCTCGAACCTGATCTGGGTAATGCCAGCGAAGGGAAGCAACCGGAACCATACCCGTACTCCGTCGCTCCTTCGCTTTACCGTCTTAGCAAAGGAGCATCATGAACGCCAATCCCCAATTCCTCGCGGCGACCGCCAAGGTCGACGAAGCGGCGATCCAGCCGTTGCCGAATTCCCGCAAGATTTACGTTGAAGGCTCCCGCCCGGACATCCGTGTGCCGATGCGCGAGATCAGCCAGTCCGACACGCCGGCATCGTTCGGCGCCGAAAAGAATCCGCCGATTTACGTCTACGATACTTCCGGTCCGTATTCCGACCCGGAAGCGAAGATCGACATCCGTTCCGGTCTGCCGGCGTTGCGCGCTGCCTGGATTGCCGAACGCAACGACACCGAGGAACTGGCGGGTCCGTCCTCGCAATATGGCATCGAGCGCCTGAACGATCCGAAGCTGACCGAGTTGCGCTTCAACCTGCATCGCAAGCCGCGCCGCGCATTGCCGGGCAAGAACGTGTCGCAAATGCATTACGCGCGCCAGGGCATCGTCACGCCGGAAATGGAATACGTCGCGATCCGCGAAAACCTGCGCCGCAAGGAATACCTCGAAGGCCTGAAAAGCTCCGGCCCGATGGGACAGAAGCTGGCCGATCTGATGGGACGCCAGCATCCGGGCCAGAGTTTCGGCGCATCGATCCCCGCCGAGATCACGCCGGAATTCGTGCGCGCCGAAGTCGCCTGCGGCCGCGCGATCATCCCGATGAACATCAACCATCCAGAAATCGAGCCGATGATCATCGGCCGCAATTTCCTGGTGAAGATCAATGCCAATATCGGCAACTCCGCCGTGACCTCGTCGATCGGCGAGGAAGTCGAAAAGATGACCTGGGCGATCCGCTGGGGCGGCGACACCGTGATGGACCTGTCGACCGGCAAGCACATCCATGAAACGCGCGAATGGATCATCCGCAATTCGCCGGTGCCGATCGGTACCGTGCCGATCTACCAGGCGCTGGAAAAGGTCAACGGCAAGGCCGAAGACCTGACCTGGGAAATCTTCCGCGACACGCTGATCGAGCAGGCCGAGCAGGGCGTCGACTACTTCACGATCCATGCCGGTGTACGCCTGCAGTACGTGCCGCTGACTGCGAAGCGCATGACCGGTATCGTCAGCCGCGGCGGTTCGATCATGGCGAAGTGGTGTCTCGCGCATCACAAGGAATCCTTCCTGTACGAGCACTTCGAAGACATCTGCGAAATCATGAAGGCGTACGACGTATCGTTCTCGCTCGGTGACGGTCTTCGTCCGGGTTCGATCTACGACGCCAACGACGAAGCGCAACTGGGCGAGCTGAAGACGCTGGGCGAACTGACGCAGATCGCGTGGAAGCATGACGTGCAGGTGATGATCGAAGGTCCGGGCCATGTGCCGATGCACCTGATCAAGGAGAACATGGACCTGCAACTGGAACAGTGTCATGAAGCGCCGTTCTACACGCTTGGCCCGTTGACCACCGACATCGCGCCCGGCTACGACCACATCACCTCCGGTATCGGCGCCGCGATGATCGGCTGGTACGGCACCGCGATGCTGTGCTACGTGACGCCGAAGGA